>NZ_NWVA01000003.1:0-177431 GCF_003546845.1 endosymbiont GvMRE of Glomus versiforme
AAATTTAAATAAGATGGAACCTCAGGAATTGGCAAAAATGCGAAAAGTAGGTCAAGCATTAGTTGACATTTTAAAAACTTTAAAAAAAGAAATAAGAATTGGTATGACTGGCCAAGGTTTAGCACAACGAGCTCAACAGTTAATGAAAAAAAACAAAGTCAAATCTTCAATCAAAGGCTATTTAGGATTTCCCGCGGCAATTTGTGTTTCTTTAAATAATGAATTAACTCATGGAATTCCGGACCATCGCCCATTTAAAGAAGGAGACTTAGTATCATTTGACGTAGCTTGTCATCGCAAGGATGAAAAAGGCATTGCTTACCATGCTGACGCTGCAATGACTGTTTTGCTCAGCGAAGGAAAAGAAAAAAACGATGAAGAAAAAAAAAAATTAATCTCGGTTACCAAAAATGCTCTCCAAAAAGTTATTGAAAATATCAAGCCTAATATTACTACTACTCAAGATATTGGAAAAATAATTGAAGATTATGTTCAAAGCCAGGGTTATCATCCAGTAAAAGAATACGGTGGACACGGCATTGGTAGATTTATGCACGAAAGCCCCTTTGTTCCCAATTATAAAATCCCTTCTGAAAGAAGTGTAGTCATCAGAGAAAACACTGCCATTTGTGTAGAACCATTAGTCCAAATCGGCAATGCTGAAATTAAACTATCCCCAAATAATTGAACTGTGCTTTCTGCTCAGGATCAATTTAATGCTCATTTTGAACATACTATTTGAGTAGGCAAAGAAAAAGTAGAGGTTTTAACCAATTATGATGAGTAAAAAAACGATTTTTTTAGAAGAAGAAGGAAAAATAGTCAAGAAATACAATGTTAATTCCTTTCAAGTTCAATTGACTAAAAATAATCTTTTAGTTACTGCTGATATTGCTAATCGCTTGAAGAGCAAAGATAAAAGGTGGAAAAAAATTATGGAAGGAGACAAAGTTTTGGTTGAAATTCCTCTGGGAGACTTAAAGGGAAGAATTATTGGTCTTTTATCCTAAAAATAATATATATGAAAGTGCGCAGTTCTGTCGAAAAAATTTGTAAAAAAGGTTGTCAATTTGTGCGTCGAAAAGGAATTTTGCGGGTTATTTGTAAAGTTAACCCAAAACATAAACAAAGGCAAGGTTAATAAAAATATAAATATATGACTCAGACGGTTCGAATTGGTAATGTTAATGTTTTGGCACAAAAAAACATTCGTGTGGCTTTAAGTGGCATTTATGGGATTGGTAAAAAATTTAAAAAGAAATCCTGTGCTCGACAAATTTTAGAAAAATTAAAAATCAACCCTTTAATGAAAACTAAAGACTTAACTGATGACCAAATTAACTTAATTAATCACGAGGTTCAGCAATTCGAAGTAGAAGGAGATTTAAAACAAATTAAAAAGCAGAATATTGAAGAAAAAATTCGGATTAACTGTTTACAAGGTCGACTTCACTCGATGGGTAAAAAAGTGCGAGGTCAACCTACTCGACATAACAATCGTACACGACCAAGCGGAATTACTAGTTTTACTAAGCAACGAGTAGCCGTGGCGGGTAAGAAAAAAGCACCAAAACAAGGATAATATGCCAAAAGATAATTTAGAAAAAAGTAAAAAAATAAAAAAGATAAAGAAAATTTCGGGCGGTCGGGGTTGCTTACATGTTCATTCTAGTTTCAACAATCTCATCATCACTATTACCAAAGAAAATGGGGAAAAACTGGAACAAATTAGTTCTCGTACTGCCACTGGATATCGTAATGCTAAAGGGGCTACTTTTGTTGCTGCTGAAAAAGCTGCTGAGGTCGCCTTAGCCAGGCTGACTGAATTCGGTATTTCGTCAGTAAAAATTATTTTTTGGGGAATTGGCGTTGGACGAGATGCGGCCTACAAAAAGTTTCGCGGTGCTACAGGTCTCACAAAAGAAGGATTATTCGACAAAACTCCCCTTGCTTTCAATGGTTGTCGACCCCGAAAAGCTCCCCGTAAATAAAGATATGAATCAAGAATTATTTTCCCTTCCAATTATGGAAATCAAAAAAACAATTAAATCCCCGCTAATTACTGAATTCGTTTTTGAACATTTAGAAAATGGCTTAGCAGTTACTTTAGGAAATACTTTCAAACGTTTAGGAAACCAAGTTCCGGGATGAGCAATTTTTGCAGTAAAAATCAGTGATAAGGAAAAAACTATTGCTAGTGAATTTGGCAATGAGGCTATATTAAAAGGAATAAAAGAAATCCCGAGTTATTTAATTTTTCACCTTATGAAATTAGTTTTTCAATCTCCGGAGAAAGATTTTGCGCAATTAGGAAAAGTTTGTACCTTGCAAATTGATATTAACAATTCCCAAAACAAAGAAAATTATATAGTTACAGGAAAAGATATAAAAGGTGATTTGAAAGTAATTAACCCAGAAACTTATTTAGCAACAGTTGAAGAACATTCAGAATTAAAAATTACTTTACATTGCCGCTATTATTGGGGATTTATTAAAGAAGCAGACCAAAAATATTTGCTTTCGGATAAAGAAAATGTAATTCTTCTTCCTAGCAATTATTGTCCAGTCAAAACAATAAGTTGGCGAGCTGAACCAGCTATTATTGATTTAAATAAGCAAGAAGAAAATTTAATCCTTACAATTACTACTAATGGAAGTGTTAGTGCCCAGGATAGTTTGATAATGATGACAAATTTTTTAGAGCAGTCTATTATCAACATTCGACAATTAATTACTTCTAAACCAAAAAAAGAACAAAACCGAGAGGAGTAAAGGCAAACAACCGAATTTCTTAATTTGTTTAGTTGAAAATGTAAAATTGTATCCTATTATGGAAATTTGAAACGAGAATAATTATTTTCAGAGTTTTAATTTTAATTCTTTTGGTGCTGGCTGAGGGAATCGAACCCCCAATCTTCCGCTTACAAGGCGGGCGCTTTACCATTCAGCCAAGCCAGCTTTATAATGTTTTTTTAGTTAACTATCTTGTCTCAATTTTTGCATAAGAAATATAGACAAAGCAAACCATAAACAATGCTGACAATCAAAAAGAAAACGCCCAAATTGCTGCTTCTTTGTTCCTTTGTTCTCAAAACTGTAAAATAATTACAAAAGGTAAGAATCAAAGGTAAACAGGCTAAAAAGCCAAAAGCTGTTTTCTCTAAAAATCTTACCAAATCCATATATTATTTTTAACAAAATCAGTAATATAATGTAACGAAAGTGACAATCATATTTTACTTCTCCGCCTACATAGTCACTCAACTTTTACGATAAATATTGATTTTTCATTAGGTTTTTTATGGCTTTACACCTGCAAACATATTTTATTTTATTATGAGAAAGCCTTAATTTCTTTTTCTATTGACTTGGCTAATTGAAACAATAATTTATCTTGCTTGTAAGAAGCGTTAATATTAACACTTATTGGCAGACCATTCACAAAACCAATCGGTAAACTTAAACTAGGAAAACCACCCAAACTGGCTAAAAGCAGTAAATTATCACTCCAATGCGTTTCACTGCCAGTAAAAAAAAAACTGCTATGTTCAACTTTCGGAGCCTCACTATTTGGGCTCGGGAAAAGCAAAAAATCATATTTGCGAAAAATCTTTTCGGTTCAATTCTTTACTTTTTGCCGAAAAAGATAAGCCTTTTCACAATCTTTTTTGTTTTGCAGAAAATAACTGCCAAGTAACAATCTTTGCCGTACAGATTTTCCCAAATATTCAGTTCTTATTTGGCATACTTTTGCCCCAACATTTTCAGCATTATTTACTTTTTGCCCGTAAGTTATTCCTTGGCAAGAATTTAAATGACTAACTAGTTCACTCGAACAAATGATTAAATAGCAAAGTTGAAGATTTTCCCTTATTTCAGGAGGAATTTCGATGGCTTTGATTTGATAATTCTTTTTTTTTAAAATGTTAATCGTTTTTTGATATGATTCGGCAAATTGGGGAGACAGAAATTTTTCTATTCCTTTTAAAATAGTTATTTTCTTGGCAACAAAAAAAGAAACTGGTTTAGTTGTGGTTTGCTCAGCATCAATAGTTAAAAGGTCACTGGGGTCAGGTTGAGCAATTACCAAAAAAACTTTTTCAGTAGTAGCCACAGAATTAGCCAAAATCCCCACAGTATCCAAAGAAGAAGCCATGGGAATGAGACCATAGCGAGAAACTAATCCTGAAGAAGGCTTAAAACCAACTATACCACAATAAGCCGCTGGCTGCCTTACTGAACCGCCAGTATCACTGCCTAGTGCAAAAGAAACTAAACCTTTTGCCACTGCTGTGGCAGAGCCAGAGGAAGAACCACCGACAATATGTTGAAAATTATGAGGGTTAGTAATTATTCCAGTGTTAGCCAATAAACCTGTACCGCCGCAGGCAAATTCATCCATAGCAGTTTTTCCTTTTAAAATTGCTCCTGATTTGGTTAGTAATTTAATTACTGTAGCATTTTCTCCGGGCACAAAATCCGCCAAAAAGTTTGAACTAGCAGTAGTTGGCAGAGCTTCGGTTCAAAAATTGTCCTTGGCTAGATAGATAATATTTTCTAATTTGTCTTTTGTTTTCACTTGCTCTTTACAAGAAACGATGAAGTTATTTTTTTCCATGTTGATAATGTAAATTTTAAATGATAAATAATAAACTTTTTTAGTTTATAAATGTTCTCATGAGGTAAATATCACTAAAAAGCAAGTAATTATCCTTATCAAAAGCATTAGGAATCAATATATAAAGGTCATAAAATTACTTATAGAATATTCCAGCAAAAAAACATATGAGTGAATCCCCAATATACAAAATCCTTAAAGATACCCCCTATGGACTAAATATTTTTGAGCCGGAGAGAGTTAAGCAATTAGAAAATAAAATATTTTGAAAAGGAGATTTAAAAAAGCCCTACGTCATTTGTCTTATAAGGAATAAAGAAATTTTATTAAAACCAGAGGAAATAGTAAGGCAGTTATACATTGTTGCCTTGATGGAGGATTATAATTACCCAAAATCGAGAATCAAATTAGAACATTCTATCCACTTCGGACGAGAAAAAAAATCAGCCGATATTGTAATTTTCGATAAAGATAGACCTAATGTTGAATATATTATAATCGAAGTTAAAAAACCAAATGAAAAACTTGGAAAAGAGCAGTTAAAATCTTACTGTAACGCTACAGGTTGTCCAATTGGAGTTTGAACCAACGGAAGTCAAATTTCAAAATATAATCGTAAAAATCCCAATTACTTTGAAGAAATAACCGCCTTACCAAATTCCGAACAAAGCCTTTCAGATATTTTAAAAGAACGTTACACTTTAAAAAACTTAATTATCAAGGACAAAATTCCTAATGAAGGTAGGTCTCTTAAACAAATTATACTATCTTTAGAAGATGAGGTTTTAGCCAATGCCGGAGTTGATGAGTTTGAAGAAGTTTTTAAGTTAATTTTTACTAAACTTTACGATGAACACCAAAGTAAGCGAAACAAGGAAGTTTTGTATCGAGCATTAAAAAAAAATTTAGGAAATCATTGATATTATCTATCAAACTTAACGCTGCCAGGAAACAACAATATTACAAGGCAGAAAAGATTCTAGCAAAGGCTCTTGATTTAAATGAATTTCAACCAGAAAATAAATTGACTTTTACTAAAAGATTTTCAGAAATTAAACAAGTTGAGCGATATGATGCCGAATATTTTCAACCAAAATTTGATGAAATTATTAAAAGAGTAAGAGAATACAAAAGTGGATACAAAAATTTGGAAGACTTAACTTCTCTTATCGGTCATCCCACTAATCCTCCTTTTGGGCTAAACAAGGCTAAAGAAAAGACATTCATTATTACCGAGAAACACCTTGGCGAGTTCTTTCCTAGCGACAAGTTTTGGAATAATCAAGAATCTTCTTATACAACGGACGAATTTGTCATAAAAAATAAAAAGTACCTGCTAAGTAAAAATGATATCATTATTTATTCAGTAGGTGCTGCATATGTAGGAAAGGCTTTAATTTATATAACTCATCGATAAGAGCGATTTGCGGAAGCTCCTTAACACTTGTGCGTTCGATAGAAAACTTAATAAATCCTTATTATTTATTGGTGTTTCTCAACTCTTCAATTGGGCAATTGCTAACAAGAAGAAATTTAAGAGGGTCAGTGCAACAATGTATTTACCCTTGTGATACAAAAAAAGTACCAATACCCATACTAGAGAAGTCAATTAAAGAACAAATCGAAATTACTATTCGTGAAGGCGAAGAGGCATACAACAAATCAAAAGAATTATTAAATATTGCAAAAAGGGCTGTAGAAATGGCAGTAGAAACAAACGAAGAAACAGCAAGTGATTTTATTGCTGAACTTCAAAAACTCTCAATAATTATATAAAATGTTTTGATAGGATTAATACTGCTTACTTAGATTCATTTTCTAAATTTTCCTTAAATACGATTACACTAAAAGACTTTGATGAGTAAAAAATAATGATTTGGATTTCTAATTGTTTTCTTTGTAATTAGGCAGCATTCTTTTTTCTGTGTTTTACTTAAGTTTAAAATTATGTTCGTTCAACTTCAATTATTTTAACTCATGTATATGGTTGGCGATGACCCCTTTTTACTTCATAACGTTTTTTAGCCTTTTTTTTAAAAACAATGATTTTTTTTTCTCTGCTACGTTCTTTCACTACTTTGGTAATTATTCGCATATTACTGAGATAAGGTTGACCAAATTCCTCTCCATAAACTAAAACTTTGTCAGAGACAATTTTATTTCCTAGTTTTTCATTTTTTTGATAGTCAATTGAAAGAACTTTATTAATAATGGATTCTTGGCCTTTTATTATTTCAACTTGACCTTTTATTTCGAATATATACATATTTAATTTTTACTTTTTTCCAGAGTTGTCTTTTTCTATTAGCATAAGTTCAATTAGAGTTTTCACCATCACTCCGGTTCCCCGTTTAGTTTTAGTTTTTCAGGCAGTTCCTGCAATATCACAATGAATAAACGGTAATTTTTCCACAAATTCTTGTAAAAAAGCGGCTCCGTTAGAAGCACCCATATAGCGGCTGCTGCTAATGTTACTAATATCAGCAATAGAAGTGTTTTCTTTTAGGGCTTTGGTGTTCTCTGGAATTATTGGCAATTCTCAATATCTTTCTTGCGATTTAGCAAAAGCTTGTCGTAATTCTCGGTAAAATTTGCGGTCATTAGTCAAAACACCGGTTAAATTTTCTCCTAGTGCTGCTACTACTGCTCCGGTTAAGGTAGCAACAGTAATGATTTTGGTGGCTTTTTCCTCGTGAATAGCGTAAGTAATTCCGTCAGCCAGCACCAAACGGCCTTCCGCGTCAGTATTATTAATTTCCACTGTTTTACCATTCATTGATTTTACTACTGATTCCGTAAGGGTAGCGTGTCCTCCGATAGCATTTTCAGTTAAGCAAGCAACCGCTACCACATTTATTTTCGGGCTTTTCTGAATTAAACCGAAAAAAGAAGCACAAACTGCTGCAGCTCCGGACATATCAAATTTCATACACTGTAAATGTTGAGAGGGCTTTAAATCATAACCACCACTATCAAAAGTTATTCCTTTTCCTACTAATCCTAAAACTTCTTTACTTTTTGGATTTCCTTTATAGCGTAAAATTACTACTCTTGGTTCATGATGACTACCAGCATTTACTGCTAATAATAAGTTCATTTTTTTTTCTTCAATTTTTTCTTTATCCAAAATTTCTACTTCAATTTGTCCAAACGGGTTTTTTTTTTGTAGTTCTCGAGCTTTTTTAGCAACGGTGGGTTTTTTGGTTTCTACAATAGTTTTTCCCAGTAGTTCCTTGTAATTAGATGTTCTAAATAATTTTTTTATTGCCTCGGCAAATTCTTTGGCGTGTAATTCATTAGGAGGCATGTCTTGTAAATTGCGAGCAAAATTAACTGATGTTAATTTAGCAAGTGAGTTCATTCAAATATTCTTAGCTTGATTATTAGCAGTTATTAAATAATAGTCAATAAATTTCAGTTTTTTTTTATCAGTTTTGTAAGTGGCAGACGAATAACCACCAAATAAAGTTCCTTCAATAATGGCTTGTAAAATTATTTCTTCTTTCAAGCTAGGAGTAACAAAAGACTTAACATCAATATTAAGATTTCTTTCATTATCCTGGGAAAAATTAACAAAAAAATTATAAATTTTATGGAAATTGTAACTCTCTGCTTGCTTATCTAAATAAAGATAATAAATTTTCTCTTCGGAGATAAGGGTAAGTTTACCATCTTTTTTTTCCACTAATTCCGGAAATTTTTCTTTTTCTGTAACTACTTTTAAGGTTAACAAATTTTTTTGTTTCTTGTCTTGAATATTTAAATTAACTACCATATAAGCATTTTTTACAACACGCATGTTTTTTGCTTTTCTTATTCTTCTGTTAATTTAACCCTTTCTAAGCCAAATTTCAGCAAATTATACAATAAAGAGCAAAAAAATAATTTAATGAAACAAAAAAGTTTTTATCTTACTACTCCAATATTCTATCCTAATGATAAATTACATTTAGGTCATGCTTATAACGCCACTATTGCTGATATTATTGCTCGCTACAAAAAAAGTAAAGGCTACCAAGTATATTTTCAAACTGGCAGCGATGACCACGGCGAAAAAATTGAAAAAAAAGCCTTGTCATTAGGCATCAGCTCCCAAGAATTAGTGGACAAGAATGTTGAGTTATTTAAAAAATTATGGCAAAAATTAGGAATTGAATACGATTTTTTTTACCGTACTAGTTCTCTTTCTCATAAAGAAAAAGTTCAAAATATTTTTCAACAATTATTTAAACAAAGCACTATTTACCTTGGCAAATATCAGGGTAATTATTGTATTGCTTGTGAAGACTATGTAAAAGAAAAAGTTTGTCCTAATTGTCATTCAGAGACCAAAATACTGGAAGAACCGGCTTATTTTTTGAAAGTTTCTCAATATTACCAACAATTATTAGATTATTATCAAAAAAATCCTGATTTTCTAATTCCTACTGCGGCCAAAAAAGAACTTTTTGCTAATTTTCTCCAAAAAGATAAGATTCAGGACTTATGCATTACCAGAAGTGATATTAAATGAGGAATTCCGGTTCCTGACGAGTCTAAAATGATTATCTATGTTTGATTTGAAGCTTTGTGTAATTATTTAAATTCTGAAAAAGGAGAGAAAATGTTTGCTAATGAAGATAGCGAAATCATTCACTTAATAGGAAAAGACATTGTGAGGTTTCATGCTCTTTATTGGCCGGTTATTCTTTTTGCTCTTGGTAGACGCTTGCCAGATAAAGTTATTGCCCATGGTTTGCTGTTGGACCCTAAAGGAGAAAAAGCCAGCAAAAGTAAAGGCAATGTTGTTGACCCCCTAAAGTTATTAGAAAAATATCCCCAAGACCTTTTAAGAACTTATTTTATCGCTAAAATCAGTTTTTTACAAGATGGAAATTTTAATGAAGATTTATTAAAAGAATTTTACCGGGATTTTTTTATTAATAACTTAGGCAATCTTTGCCAACGAGTAGGAAAAGGAAAAATAATTGAATTATATGAAAACGGTATTGTTCCTAACTTTGCTGAAACAAAAAACGTTTATTTGTGAAATTATTATCAAACCTGCTTAACAGTTATTGAAAATTACCAACAAAAAATGGATAACTACCAATTAACTAGTGCTTTTCAGGAAATTGAGAATTTATTGAATGCTAGCAATAAACTAATTCAAGAACTTGCTCCTTGAAACTTATTTGCTAATAAAAAAACGAAATTATTAAATTTAACTCTTAATTATTTGAGAAATGGCATTAGAATAATTGCTTTTCTCTTGACTCCTATTGCTCCTAGCAGTAGTAAAGTTATTTTTGAATATCTAAATTTAAGCCCTGATGATTGTAATTGGGAAAACATCAAAAATTTTCAATTGATAGCAGGTAAAAAAATAAAATTTTTAAAAGAGCCTTTATTTCCTCCTTTATAGTTTAAGGCTAAAAAAGCAAAAATAAGCCATAGTGAGTAGGTTTTTTGTATTCTCCCTGTCGGTTAGGAGTGTTCTGAATTTTGCTGCTAATCTGTTCTAAAAGTGGTAAACTAGGAAGCATAATATTTTATTTTAAAATATATAAGATTTTATAAAGATTAGGATTTTTTGTTACTTTTTTTTAATTCCTAACTTTGCTTACAACCATTAAGCAAATCACGTCTTGTTTGCTCGGATTGCTGGATTTGTGCCTGTCAACTACTAATTTGCTGCTGACTTTGGTTTCTTAGATTAGTTTCCCGAGAACTAGCACTGGAATTGATTTGTTCTTCTAAATTCCGCCTTTGGCTTCGCAAATAAGTCTCATTATTACTTAAATGCTGAGAAAGTAAACTTTCTTGGTATTCCCTTTGCTGGTCTAATTCTCTTTGGAAAGTAGCATCTCGACTGTTTTTTGCTTGCCTTATCCTTTCAATCATTTCCTGCCTTTCTCGTTCTTGTTCCCTAATCTCCTCTTCCATTATTCGCCTTCTTTCTGCCGCTTGCTCGGCTGATTTCCGACTTCATTCTTCTAACGTGTAAGTAGTGGCATCACGGAGAATATAATTATAGTCATTAGTGCCACAAGTAGGACAATAAATGTGTCCAATAAAATCAGATTGATAACCAGGAATTAATACTCCTGCTTTATTATAAACTTGGATATTATTATCATGACCATAACGGCAAACTGGCTTACCAACTTGGACGTTATTAAAACTGTTACGAATTTGGCTTAAATTATTTTGACAAGCATTATTTATTTGGTTTAAAGCCTGATTATGAGCTTCCCGGGATTGACTTAATTGCTTTTGGTTAACTTCCTCGATTTCTTGCCGAATTGTTTGAACTTTTTTCTCACTTTGGCTTTGTAATTCTTGGACTTGTCTTTCAAAATTTCTGCCGGTAATTCTTAAATCACGAGCTTTTTGTTCTTGAATGTTTTGGACTTCTTTTTGTAATTCGGCTTCACGCTCTTTTATTTGTTGCTCTTTCTCAGTTATTTCTTGGTTTAGTTTTTGTTCTTGAGTCATATAATTATCAATTCTGGCACTTAAACTTTCTAAATTAGTCGACTTATAATTATCCTCGCAACCCCCTAAATGAGTTAACAATCTTTTACGAGACATTTCCCGAGTTTCTTTATTTAATTCTCTGGCTCGACCTTCTAATGGTGGATTATCAACATAAATTATCTTGCTGGTTCGCAAAATTCTAGCAATTTCGTCGTTTTCGGCTTGTAATTGCCTTTTATCCTCTTCACGAGCCTGGTCATCATTAAATCGAGGGAATTTTGTCCTTACAATAGTAGTATAATTAGTAGCGTTTTTATCAAAAAGAACTTCTTCCAATATACGATAGATATCAATCTCTTCCTTAAATCTACCATTATTTACCAAAAATATTTGGTTAATTCCGTCTTTTTTAATAATTGGCACTAATCCTTTTAATAATTGAAGAATATCCTTAGTTTCTAGTTGTGTGTCTCCAAAGCCAGCAGTGTCAATTACCAAATAATGGATTTGTTCGTCTTTGTCTTTGCTTATATCAATCGTAAATTTTTCAGTCTGAATATGTTTAGTTTCGCTAATACTACCATCACTTTCTTTAAAAACTTCTTCAAATTGTCCGTTTTTATTCACCAAAACATTTCCCAAAGTAGATTTTCCGCTGCCCGTGCGGCCAACTAAGAGAACATTACGGACTTTTTGCCGATTTCTCGCCCCCGCAAGAAGTTCTTCATTTCTTTTTATTAATTTGGCTCTTTCTTTTGCGTTTTCTAACTTTTGTAGCATTAAGCCAATTGTTTCTATTTCTTCTTCAAAGAACACGACTAATTTCTCATACACACTAACCAACTCTTGGGCTTTTTCATTTGGATTACCAGTTAACTGTTGGATTTTTCTTTGATAATTAGCTATTTCTGATTCCTTAGAAGCCAATTGGTTCAGCAAATCCATTTTTTTATTCCGGAATTCTTTTTCTTCTGGCGTTAATCTCTTTTCTTCCTCTTCGGCTTGCCGTTGGTATTCGTGAAACTGTTTAATTAAGCCGATAAAGTTTTCTCTAGACGCTTCATTATAAGCCTCTTTGGCTAGTCTTTCTTCTTCTGCCGTTGTTCATTCCAAGAACTCAATTAAAGAATTTACCTTTTCTACTTTTTTATTTTGCTGAGTTTCCCATTCATCTAATTTAGTAACTAACCACTGAAAACGGGCTTCTTCGGGCTGATAAGCAGCATCATCATAAAATTCTTCGCTGCTAGTAGGAAGTTCCGGCAAATCAGTTTTTCCTAAACTACGTAATTCTTGGTATCTAACTCGTATCTGCTTAAATTCACCAGTATATTTAATTTCTTCTTCCCGCTCTTCTTTGGTGCGTTGATGTTTGATTACTATCCTTTTTTCTTGAATGTCAAAATAAACTGAGCAATTTTCGTATAAGGTTTTTAAATGTTTAATAAATTCAGGAGTGGATTTTGCATCTTTTGGTTCTTCTGCTTGATTAGAATCTGCTTGAACTTCTTGGCGAGATTGAGGAATTTCTTGGGAAACTCTTGAACTTTCCTTTCAATTTAAAAATAATTTCTTCAATTCGCTATAACTTGCTCCTCCAATCTTCTTTTTATCAGTCTTTTTTCCGCAAAATATTTTATCAGGATTAAACAATTCTTCAAAACTTTTCTCTCCGCTATAAGTTGGAAACAAGTAAAAAGAATTATCCTTATCCAAAGTGGCTTCTAAACTATCTATAAATCGATTTAAGGCATTTTCGCTTAGATTAGAATAATTAACCTGTTGTTCTACTTTTAACTTCACTCTTTCTCCTTCTCCTTGGATAATAATTGCTCTTTGTAATCATTTATGAAATTCTTTTCAACTTAACTGAGGTTGGTCTCCACGAATATCATTATCGCTAATTATGTCCCGTTTACACCATTCATTTTCGCCAATTTTTTGTTTTCACTCTTGACGAAAAACTTGACAATCTTGCTCGGTAATGCTTCTATTTAAGGCTAAATTGCCAGTTTCTAAGAGTTCTTGGATATACTTAACTAAATAAACTCCACAATCATAATCATTATTTTGTTTAGCACCGTGGATTATTTGGATATTATTAGCAACATTTTGGTTTGCTAATTGAGTAATAAGCGGTTTGATTTGTTCTACTTCTCTTTCTACTCCTGAACCAGAGGAAGTATAATAAACTATGGCAATAATATACAATTTTACACCAACTAAATATGAAAACGAAAAATAAAGAATTAAAAAAATTTACTGATGAAGAATTATTAGCCGAAATTATTTATCGTTCTAAAAGTAAGAAAGGCTTACCGATTAAGGCAATGTGTTTTAAATGCCATCAAGGGTTCTGAATTAAGTGAAATAACGCCACTCAAAGTCATAGCAAACTTTCAAAT
The DNA here is from genome assembly GCF_003546845.1 of endosymbiont GvMRE of Glomus versiforme. Taxonomy (NCBI): domain Bacteria; kingdom Bacillati; phylum Mycoplasmatota; class Mollicutes; order Mycoplasmatales; species endosymbiont GvMRE of Glomus versiforme. The sequence continues at coordinate 13,483 of NZ_NWVA01000003.1, forward strand.
TGGGAATACTGAATTGGCAAAAAATCTAGGAACAAAATCTGTAATTCTTGCCTCCGTGCTATAAGAGATGAAAGGTCTGAATATTTAGAATTTGACATNATAATCTTCAATTATTTTTCCAATATCTTGAGTAGTAGTAATATTAGGCTTGATATTTTCAATAACTTTTTGGAGAGCATTTTTGGTAACCGAGATTAATTTTTTTTTTTCTTCATCGTTTTTTTCTTTTCCTTCGCTGAGCAAAACAGTCATTGCAGCGTCAGCATGGTAAGCAATGCCTTTTTCATCCTTGCGATGACAAGCTACGTCAAATGATACTAAGTCTCCTTCTTTAAATGGGCGATGGTCCGGAATTCCATGAGTTAATTCATTATTTAAAGAAACACAAATTGCCGCGGGAAATCCTAAATAGCCTTTGATTGAAGATTTGACTTTGTTTTTTTTCATTAACTGTTGAGCTCGTTGTGCTAAACCTTGGCCAGTCATACCAATTCTTATTTCTTTTTTTAAAGTTTTTAAAATGTCAACTAATGCTTGACCTACTTTTCGCATTTTTGCCAATTCCTGAGGTTCCATCTTATTTAAATTTTGGCAATAATATACAATTTTACACCAACTAAATATGAAAACGAAAAATAAAGAATTAAAAAAATTTACTGATGAAGAATTATTAGCCGAAATTATTTATCGTTCTAAAAGTAAGAAAGGCTTACCGATTAAGGCAATGTGTTTTAAATGCCATCAAGGGTTCTGAATTAAGTGAAATAACGCCACTCAAAGTCATAGCAAACTTTCAAATTGGGAATACTGAATTGGCAAAAAATCTAGGAACAAAATCTGTAATTCTTGCCTCCGTGCTATAAGAGATGAAAGGTCTGAATATTTAGAATTTGACATTAAGAAAAAAAGGATACTGTCTGCTTACTTAAATTCAAATCGTATTTAATTTTCTATCATAATTCAACCCTGAAAGTTCTTTGGGTTGTAAAAATAATATAATAAGTTATTATGACAGAGTCAAAAGATAAAAAATTAAAAAACAACGAGTTATTTAATGATATCATTGAATACGAAAGATGAAATGGAGAAGTAGGAAGGTTCGAAGCAACTGTGTATAAGGAAAAATCTAAAAAATGTGAGGATTTTCGCCACTTCTGATTTTCAATAGATAAAACAGCATTACTAAACATTAATGGAAAGTATCTTTGTCCACAGCACGCTGAAAGTTGATTATGGTTTTTCGCAAACCTTGTAAAAGTAATCAAAGGCAATATAAAAGGACTAATTGAATCATTGAAATCAAAGATAGCAGAATATTATGAGTAAGTGTCAAAAATGCGGAGCCAAAGCAACAACTCAACTTGAGATTAATGATAAAAATAAGGGAGAAAAAACAGTTTTAATTCTTTGTGATACCTGTTGTAAAGAAGAAACGACTTGCCAAGAATGTAAGCAAGAGATTAAAACCCTAGAAATCAAGCAAACTACTAAAAGTGATGGTTCAATAGTTAGAACTTGCGAAACTTGTTATCAAAAAATCCAAGAAGTTAAGCAAAGTGTTCAAAAATCTCGTGAATTGAGAAAGGAATTAGAAAAATACCTTGAAGATTACGATGATTATCATGTAGCTGGCAAGAAAGTATTTGGGAAAATCAAAGAAAAACTAACCAAAGAACAATTATCAGCATTTAAGAAATTGCTAGAAGACAATATGACTGGAGAACCATCTCCAACTAACGGCGGCAAATGGTTAGGTTGAAAAAGAGGCACGCCTGAAATCGAAGAAGCCTTAAAATCCGAAGGAACAGATGGCATTCGCCAACCTTACTGCTACTGGTTAGAAGTAAAGAAAAAAATTGAAGAACTGGAAAAACAAGAGCATGTAAGCAATCAAGCAAGAGAGAGAGAGAGAGAGAGAGAGAGAGAGAGAGAGAGAGAGAGAGCATTTTTCAACTAGGGAAGAACCTGAACTCTCCAATACTAAACCAGCAGAAAGCGAAACTTTTGATTGGTATATTCCGTTAGTTCGAGATAACCCTGAACAAGCCTTAAAAAAGGTTGAAATTAGTATTAGCAGTTCTTTTACTTCCGCAACCAACAATAGCCCTGTTATGAAATCTCATGCTTCGGTAGTTAATCATATCACAGGAAATAATCAAAATCAAACTTCGACGACCTGTCCACACTGTAATAAAACTTATACTTGAAGCCATTTAAAATACCATGAGCTTTATGATTGTCCTAATTTTCAAGGACAACCTGACCCACAATTAGTTCAGGAACAACAGCAGGTACTTAATAATCTCCAAAGTGTAATTAGCAAAGTAGCCCAGAATTTACAGCAAAATATAGTTCAAAAGACTAATGCTAATCCTCAACTAACTTCGCAACAAAAACAAACCGCCATTAGCAATCTTAACAGTCCAATCAACAATCTTCAAAGTTCCTTGACTACTACTCAACAATTACAGCAAAAATTAAACTCTTTAATTAGCTCTTCGCAAACTAGGAATAATCCTAAAAAATCAAATTTGCCTTTGATTATTGGCGGAATAGTAGTCGGAGGAGGAATAGTTATTGGTTTAGTTGTTTGATTAGCAATGAAAAATAAGAAAGTTGACAAAACTACCTAACTTTATGAAGCACGAGTCTCGTTATCTAAATGAACTTCGTCAAAGTTTACGAAAAACAGTTAAATACAAAAGCGTAGCCGACCTACAAAAAGCCTTTCCAACCGAAAAAAAGTGTATCAAACATTTAGAAAGGATTATTTGGAGAGGAATTATAATCTCTCCTTTTGACCCAACTTCCAAAGTTTATAAATGTAAAGATGGAAAATACAAATGTAAGAATACTAACCAATATTTCACTGTCAAAACTGGAACAATATTTGATAATACTAAACTGCCACTATGAAAATGATTTTGAGCTTTATCTAAACTTTCATCTGGTAAAAAGGGAGTTTCCTCGCACCAATTAGTAAGAGACATTGGAATCACCCAAAAGTCGGCTTGATTTTTATTACATCGTTTACGCCGTGCTTTTGATTGTCCTGCTTATAAAACTGTTCTAAAAGGTTCGACAGAAGTTGATGAAACATTCATCGGTGGCTCAAATTCAAACAGACATTGAGACAAAAAAGCTCCTAAAACCCAGGGCAGAAACTGAAAAGATAAAATCCCAGTTTGGGGAGCAATTGAACTAGATGGCAACCTAATTTGCCAAGTAGTTCCTAATACTAGAAAAAGAACTCTTGAACCAATAGTTAGAGCCAATATCAAAGAGGGAAGCAATGTCTCGTCTGATGAGTGGTTGGCTTATAAGAATTTAGGTAAATGATACAATCATAAAATAGTTAACCACCGTGCTAAACAGTATGTGAATGGCGAAGCTACTACTAACAGGATAGAAAATGCTTGGTCTCACTTAAAAAGAATGACCTACGGCACTTATCACTATATAAGCAGAAAACACTCACAAAGTTATGTAAAAGAGTTTACTTTTCGCTATAACACTAGAGATTACAGTGAACAAGAAAGATTTGATTTAGCACTTTTATCTACCATAGGAAAAAAAATGACTTATAGGGAATTAATCAGTTAAATATGAGTAAAAATCGAATAAAACAAAAGGGTGAAATAAATCTAGCAGGAATTAATTTATCTTGTTTTGTTTTAGAAGATGGAACTAGGGTTTTGTCAAGCCAAGATATGAAAAATGCTTTAAAAATGGTCGATAAAAACGGAAAGCAAAAATCACTTAAACCTCTTATTTATAAAGGCAAAGTCTCCATCCATTTTGACCCAATTATTTGTTATGATGGGGAAAGGAAAATTAACGGCTATGAAGCAACTATATTGTTAGATATATGTGATGCTTTTTTAGAAGCAAGAAAGCAAGGTAAACTATCAACAGACAGAGAAAAGATAATTGCTGAACAGTGTGAAATGTTAGTCAGAGCATTCGCCAAAGTAGGAATTATCGCTTTAATTGATGAAGCCACAGGTTACCAACACGAAAGAGAAAAAACCGAATTACAAACAATATTGAAGACATTTGTTTCTGATGAAATCTTGAAATGACAAAAAACTTTTCAAACTGATTTTTATAAGGAAATATTTAGACTTTGAAATATACCTTTTACGGCTGAAAACATAAAAAAAAGACCTAGATTTATTGGTTGGTCAACTAATGAATTGATTTATAAAAATATGCCAGAGAACTCATTTATTTCAGATGAATTAAAAGTAAAAGCCTCTAAAAAAGAAGAAAATGTTTACAATCGACTAAATCAATCATTAACTCCAACTGGTAAAGAAAATTTGAAAAAGACAATTTATTCAGTAGAAACACTGGCTTCAATTTCAAAAAGCTGAAACAAATTTACAAGGCTAATGAAGGAAAAATATCATCCTGAAAGAGACTTACCTTTTATTGATTTAGAAGCAATGGACAGCAAAGAGCAAGAAACGGATTTTGACCAAATGCTAAAAGTTTTGTTAAGCACTCCACCAATTAGAAGAAAGAGAGAAATAAAATAACTTTTTTAAATTGTTTAGTGTAAAATTGTATATTATTGCCTAAATTTTATTGATTTGCTCTTGCAAAGATTTTTGGAGAATTTCGGATTCAAAATCAGTCGGGAGTGATAATTCTCGTTGAAGTATTTTGTATTTATTTTTTTTGCCATATTCAATTATTTCAATGTTTTTTTTTGTGTGGTCAGTGAACAGGTGTTCGTTAAACTTTTCTATTTCGTTTTGGGAAAAAGATATTTCATCAGCAGGACAAAGAAAAGTTCCCGCTTTAATGGTTAGTTCTTTTTTTCAAGATCTTTCACAGAGGGGACAAATAATACTTGTATTTTTTAGTTCAGCAAAAATTTCTTTCGTTTTTTCAGTAAAATGAACCAAAAGTAAAGTTGGTGGATTTTGGTCGGCAAAACGTATTCATTTTTCTAATTCTTGTAAGTCTTCTTTGCTCCGTGGATAGTTAATGAAGATAAGTTTGCTTTCTTGGATTTCTAAAATTTTTCTAAGTTTTTCATTGCTAGAAATTGCTAAATTATTTATTTTTTCCATTAAGGAAATTAAATCATTACTTTTCTGCTCTTTTCAAGCCATTAATTTTTCCTTGCGGTCAACAATAAGGTTATGGAGAGAATAATAATAAATTTTTGGCTCTTCTTTTCAAGTAATATAATTGAATATTGGATTAATTAACAGTAAAACAATTTTGCTTTTTTTTCTGGCTAATAATGATTGCTTTTCAGTCATATGGTTTATTTAATTTTTAATCTTTTCTCTCTAATTTCTCTGACTATATTTGTATTTAGTTCTGATTTGTCGGTAGAGGTCAATGCCGATACCAACACTACCAAACCAATCTAAAAAGCGGGGGAAAAATTGGCCAGGCTGTTCGGAAGCCCCGGGAATTACTTTGCCTGCTTCTCTTACATTATATACTTCTTTTTTTTCTAAATTAGCAAAAATTTGGTCAAAAACAATATTGAAAAGTAAAATTATACAAAACCAAAAGAAAACCAAGCGATTAACTATTTTTTTTAATAATTCTCGGGTTCATTTACCAGAAGAAAGATGGTTAACATAAACACCTCTTTTTTTTAATTCATCACTAATTTTTTTGGTTTTTAGGTTCATTTTACGAATCCCAAGTCAAACAGCAAACCAACGAAAAAGAATTAATAATAACAGAGCGAGAACAATTACTCCTTTTCAGCCTCCAATTCATTGAAATAAGTTACCAAATAACCTTTTTTTATTGTTTAAGAGAAAAAAACTTTCGCCAGCACCTTCTTTTCCTCCTTCTCAAACTATCGACTGGCGACTTAAATTTTGGGGGTTGCGATAATCACTATTTACTCACTGCCATTTTTGAACTATCCTTACAAAAGGATTGCTGCTCGGCTCAGGGTGATTTGCTCCTCCTCATTTTCCCGTTAGTTTAATTCCAATAAAAAATCAGCCTAAAATTTGTGCTAGTTGATAGAGATGCATAAAACTAAAACTCATCCGAAAGCCCAACTTAGAACGGTGTTTTTTTACCAGTGGGTTATTAGTAAAATGATTAGCATTGCTTTCAACCGGCACTTCTCATTTTAGATTAATAATTCAAATAAAAAAAATAGTAATTGCTAAAATTAAGAGCATGCAAAATCAAGGCTGTTGCCACAAACCAGCATTGTCTCAATTACCACTTTTTCCTTGTAAACTCGGTCAAAGAGTTTCCGAAATTCACTTAATGGGCAAGAATTCCACAAAAAGTAACAAACTAAATCCGTTACAAACTCCGTATTTGTTCATTCATTGTATTAAAGCATTAATTAGGCAATTAATTATCAGTAAAATCAAAGTTAATAAAGCAATCTTTCCCATACTGTCATTAACTGATTTTCAATAACTAGTTAAGCCAACAATAACAAAGCCTAGAAAAGTAAAAATTTTATTGAGGCGGTCGCTTCATTTTTTAATTTTTTCCCCGTATTTTTCTTGGTCAAGGAACATAAAAAACATGCTAATAATTCAACTAACACTTAAATGAATAGAAATTCCCAAAAAAAACAAACTACGATGGTCCGTGGCTCCCATTCATTTTTCTGGAAAAGGAATTACTTTCTTACCAATAATATAAAAAGTTAAGCCAAGGAGAGTACAAAGTAAAGCTTTGACAAAGGTAAAGGAGAAAATTTTTTTTCTTTGGCTTATTTTCTTTTTCATGTTTATTTAACTATTTTGACTTGACCACCGGCTTGGATAATTTTCTTTTGTGCGACTTGGGAAAAAGCTGCTGCTTGGATAATCAAGTTCTTAGTAAGTTCCCCGGTTCCCAAAATTTTTACTGGTTTTTTGCTTTGAGAAAAATCAAGTGTTTGATTAGGCAAAATTTTGTGGTCTTTTTCCAAACGAGCAAGGTTAACGATAATAAGTTCTTTTTTTGGGTGAAAAAAAGCTCCTCGCTTGGGCACACGGCGATAAATAGGAGTTTGACCTCCTTCAAATCCCGGACGCACTCGACCACTTTTGCGGGCTTTTTGTCCCTTGGTGCCACGCCCGTGAGTCTTGCTCCCTCGCCAATTTTTTTTGTTTTTAGTTTTGGTTTTGATTAAATATTCTTTCGTGTTCATTATTAATTGTTCCTCCTTTTCGCAATTTTATTAAGAGCTTTAAAGGTGCATTTAACCACATTTAATTTATTATTAGAATTAATAATTTTAGCACTCACATCCTTGATTCCTAGGTATTTGAAAATCGAGTTAATTACTCCACCGGCAATAATTCCGCTTCCCGGCGGAGCAGGGCGAAAGAGAATTTTTGTAGCACAGAATTTTACCTTAAAATCATAAGGAATGGTGCGTGGTGTTTCAGCAAAGTGAATGGCTTTAACAGCCTTGTCTGTGGCTGTCTTAATAGCAGTAAAGTGAATGGCTTTAACAGCCTTGTCTGTGGCTGTCTTAATAGCAGTAAATACATCTTTGCCTCGGGCATAGCCAAAAGCAACGCTTTTTTCTTTTTTTACTAAAACAAGGGCTGTAAATCTTCGTTGTCTTCCTCCTTTGGTTACCTTATCAACTGGATTGACTGCCAAAATTATTTTCTCTACGGGTTCTTTTGGTTCCCTTCTTTGCCTTTGTTTATAGTTCCTGTTTCTCCTTGATATTTGTCCAACCAAATCATTTTTTTCATTATCCATATTTTTCTAAAATTCAATTCCTCCTTGTCGCATTATTTCACAAAAAGCATGGATTTTTCCGCTGCTTTCTTTAACTAATTTAATGTCTCCTCGAGCCAGATCTTTTGTATAAATTTTTTTGGTAATATAAGGATAACCATTGCGGTCAAAAACAATTTTTTTTATTTTTTCCTCTTTTAACTTATTGGTCATTTCTTGTCCTAATTTTTTCGCTCATTCCTTGCTTTTTCGACATTGAGATTCTTTTGCTTTCTCGTTTAAGTCGGCAGTGCTGCAGTAAATCAGTGTGTGTCCTTTTTCATCATTAATTGCTTGAGCGATTAAATAACGATTAGTTTTAGACAACACTACTCGGAGCCTTGTTAAGTTTCCTTTTATTAGCCCACTTCTAAATTTTCTTTGTTTTCTTTTTCTCTGTTTATCAATTAGTTTCATAATTTAATTCCTTTGGTGATGGCTCCATCATTTAAAGCAGTCATAATATTAATTTTTACTTGTTAAGCGTTTTTCCTGCTTTCAATTTAACTTTTTCTTCTTTGTAGTAAATTCCTTTTAGTTTATAAGGACGATGAGGGCGGAGTTTTCTCATTTGGGCTGCGAACTGACCGACTTTTTCTTTGTTTATTCCTTGAACAATTATTTGCGTATTATCAGGACAATTTACTTCTAAATCCTCAGGGATAACTAATTTATCAGTATGCGATTTGCCTAAGGAAAATTCTAATTTTTTTGCCTTTACTAGCACTTTGTAGCCAGTTCCTTTGATAACCAATGGTTCAGAGTGTCCATTTTTTACTCCTTCTAAAGCATTGTAAATTAAAGAATTCATAGTCCCAGTTAGGGCCTGTGCCTTTTTTGCTACTGAACTTCTTTTTGTGTCTATTTTTTTAGTGAAAACTTTGTTTTCTTCTTGAACTATTTTGACCTCCGAAAAAATTTTCAATTCCAATTTACCTCGAGGACCACTAACTTCAATTTTTTGCTCTTTTTCTTTAATAATCACCTGAACATTTTCAGGAATAACTAAAATACGATTAACAATTGTCATAATTAACTAATAAAACCAATTAATTCTCCTCCAATTTTTTTAACCAAGGCTTCGTGGTGAGTTAGTAAACCTTGAGAAGTGGAAATTAAATAAGTTCTTCTCCCTAAGCATTTTTTTTTAACTTGGGATAAACTTAGATAAATTTGTTGAGAAGGCTTAGAAATTCTTTTAACTTCGTGAAGCAAACTATCTTTATTGAAATATTTAATTTTTACTTTAATTATTCTTTTATTTTCATCTACTCAATGCTCTGTTAAATAATTATTTTCTTCTAATTTTTTACAAATGTCTAGTTTAAAGCGGGAATAGGGAAAACTAACAGCACGTTTTTGTCGCAAGTTAGCATTTCGTAAACAAGTAAACATATCAGCAATAGGGTCAGTCAACATAATTTTATCTACCAAGAAATTTTTGCAAAGCCTGGTATTCAACCATTGCAAACTCAGCGACGAACATCACGCCCACAAAGACGAAATTTGCGACGAAAATCTCTAGCTCTGCCACACTCAAAACAACGATTACGTTTCCTTGTCTTAAACTTTGGTGTCTTTTTTGCTTTTTGAATTTGTGCTTCTGTAGCCATAATATATTTTTAATACATTTTTTTGCTTCTTGCCTTTGAAAAAATTTTCAATAAACAAAAAACCAACCAATTAAGAAAATTAGCAAAAGTGGTAAAAAAAAACAAAACTAATAAAAATCTAGTATTTTGCATAGTTAGTTTTATTTTCTCTCTTTATCTAGCAAATATAAATAAAAAACAAAAAACACAAAATAAACCGGCAAATAATAAACATAAAAAACTAATCCTACAAATTTACTAGAAGTTAACAATAAAAACACTGAAAAAAGTATAAAGAAAGCCAAACCAAAAAACATAATCTTTTTATTTTTCAAGGGAAAAAAGCAAAGAAATAACATAAGGAACAATAAGTTTAAATTTCTCTCAACCGACATTTATTCTTTCATTAACAGGTTTTTTCTCTTCGTTATTCATATTACATTATTAGATAATCTTTTGGTGACATATCACAATTTTTGGCTTCATATTAGTTTTTATTATGTTATATAAGTAGTCAGAATTGTTGCCTAATTCGTTATTGGTTTTTGTCTGTTTTTTGCTTATTATAATTCTTAATATGGAAGGATAAAAAGCAACACAAAACATTGTGGCTTTAAATATCACATTTATCTTGAAGTTGACAGTTATTGCAAGTATAGCAGCCATTAGCCAAAACCAATTTTCCTTCTCCACAAGTATGACATTTATCTTCATTTTTTAAGTCTTCAAAGCAATTATCATTTTTCTCTAAACTAAGCACTTGAAAATCCCGACTGCCATCTACATAAACGGTTCCGCCTTTGGCTCCTTTTTCATACAACATTTTGTAGATTTCTTTTACCTGTTCAATGCTATAACCTTTTGGGGCGTTAACAGTTTTAGAAATTGAACTATCTATCCAACGTTGAATAATACATTGAGTGTTAACGTGTTCTTCAGGAGTTAACTCCATAGTCGAAACAAAGATATTTGGTAATTTATCCGAATTATATTCTGGATGGTATTTTAACCATTCATTAACTATTGGATAATCCACTTTAATTCATTTTCCTAACCTTCCCGAACGGTAATGAGAAAAAGCAAAATAAGGTTCTAAACCCGTGGAAACGCCTACAAGAGTCCCCGTGCTGCCCGTCGGAGCAACGGTCAATAAATGAGAATTGCGCAAACCATGCTTTTTGATTTTATCTTGAATGTCTATTGGTAAAGTTTGGATAAATCCCGAATTTTCTACAAAAACATCTTTATCGATAAGGAAAGGAAAAGGACCTTTTTCTTTGGCAAGTTCTATGGAGGTTTCATAAGCAGTTAAACAAATAGTTTCGAATAACTTGTCCACAATTAAATTGGCTTCCGATGAACCATATTTATAACCGGCATAAATTAAAAAGTCATGAAGTCCCATTACTCCCATGCCAATTCTCCTTTCTCCTTTGGCTTGCTCGGTATTTTCTTTTAAAAAGTAGTAGGTAGTATCTATTACATTATCCTGAAATCTGATGCAAATCTTTACTGTTTCTTTTAATTCATTCCACAAAATTTCGGAATTTTCTTTATTTACAAAAGAGACTAAATTAATAGCACTTAAATTACAAACTGAATAAGGTGGCAAAGGTTGTTCACCACATGGATTAGTAGCCACCACTTTCTGATTATACCCCCGAGCATTAGTAAAATAGTTTGCTCGGTCGAGGAAAAATATTCCTGGTTCAGCAGAATAAGTAGCACAAGAAATAATTAAGTTTCATAATTCTTGGGCTCTAATGGTGTAGCATTTTTTTATTGGTAATTTATTTTTTCTTTCCCATTCATAAGCGTCTCCTATTTGGTGTCATTCTTGGTCATATATTTCTTGTTCTTTTTCAGAATAGTTGTCTAAGTCAGGAAAAACTAAATCTCATTCTTGGTCATTTTTCACTGCTTCCATAAACTTATCTGAAATACAAATCGAAATATTTGCTCCGGTTAAAAAGTCAGGGTCTCGAACGTGGTAACTTTCTCCCTTCTTTTCTAATTTATTATTAATTTCTCTTTTAATTAGTTCATCCTTAGTGTTTTTCAATAACAAAAGTAAAACATCGGGGTTTTGGATTTTGGAAACTACGAATTCAACAATGTCAGGGTGTCAATCAGCTAACATAATCATTTGGGCACCTCGACGAGAGCCGCCTTGTTCGATTAAATTAGTTAGTGAAGAAAGATGGTTTAGTCACGAAATTGCTCCGCTTGATTTTCCTTGAACATTTTTAGCAAAGAAACCTTTGGGTCTTAAAGTGCTGCCATTGCTTCCTACTCCTCCGCCTCTTCTCATAATTTCGGCTACTTGGGCCTCGTGTTCGCCAATAATTCCTTTGATTGAGTCCTTGATATAAGGCATAACATAGCAGTTAAAGAAAGTGACATTGCTTCCACTTCCGGCTCCATAAAGTATTCTTCCCGCTGGAATAATCTTAAATTCTCTAATTTGTTTTTCAAATTCAGAACTATATTTAGCCTTTAAATCATTATTTTCCTCTGGTTTAGCAATAGCATTACCTACCCTCCAAGCAATTTGTTCTCAAAATAGTTCCAGTGGCTTTTCAATTTCAAAAGTCTGTTTAATTATTTGTCTTGGTCCATTTTTTTGGTATAAGAGATTAGGGTCAATATTATTTTCAAATTCTGCTTCGATTTCAATAACTCAAAAAACAATACTATTATCAGTAAATTTATCAACTATTTTGCCAATTCCTTTACTGGGAAATTTTGGGTCATATTTAATGGTAGTGAGAACTACATCTCCTATCTGAAGAGATTTCAACTCTTTATCTTTTTGGGAGTAGCGGTCCAGCATGACTAAGCGGGATATTCCTTGTAAAGACAAACGAAAGTTTTTTTGAATAGAGCAAAGATGGCTAAAACGACTATCAATCAAGCTATTTAGGCGGTTTATATAGGTTTCAGGATAGGCTCTATTTTCGTGGTTCATATAAAAATTTTTATAACTAACTCATGAATATCAGCAAAATAATTTCCCATCAAAAAAATAAGTTATCCAATGAGTTCCTACCTCCCAAAAGAGCAAATAATAAAAGCAAAAAGCACACTAATCACCAACCAAAAATTAAACTCTGAAAAAATTTTTGATTTCCCTTGTTAGGTTGCTTCTTGCTAGCCACTTATATCCCTTTTTTTACTAATCTTTTTTTTAGAACAATTTGAAATTTACTTTCTTCAAATAAAATCCTTAATATTTCTGCTAGATGAAGTTGATAACTCCCTAGACAGAGAAAATGAGGAAGAATTTCAAGAAAAAATTAAAGAGTTATCTGAAAAAAAATAGTTATTAGTGTAAAGAAAGGCGAAAAGGCTCTGCTTCACAACGCATAATTAATTAGCAAAAAATGGAGTGGATGAGGGGAATCGAACCCCCATCTGCAGAATGGAAGTCTGCAATTCTACCATTTAACTACATCCACAAAGGCGATTTTGCCTTTATTTTCCTTTCCGAACTGTTTTGCTAACAGTTCAGAAATTTTTGCTGGTTTTAAAAGTTACCCTAGTAGTTGGTTTGGCTAACTTTGCTATTTGTTGTTTTTTTGCTTTACAACTACTGCAATTTCTAGTGTCTCTAACTATTTTTTTAAATACTTCTGATTTGGCGTAAGCCTGGATACCCTTGCCTTTGTTTGTACGACGAAAACCTTCAATTTCTCTTTCGTGTTTATCACAACGTTTGCTACCTTTTGATTTCGTTGTTTGTCGGCTGATAGTAAAAAAGTTTTTAATCGCTACTTCTTCACCCTTATTTAAAGCATCCTTGATAACTAAAAAAAAATGCTCTTCAATTACTTTCACGAGAACTTTTCCCGAAGCCACAAAACTTTTTCAAGCCCCTGGCAACTGTTTACTTAATTCTTTATCTTTCTCTTTTACGCTTTTAATCGTTCTTTCTATTAATTCATTTATACCTATCGATTTGTTCATATACATATATTTTATACAACTTTTTGTATTTTTTTATGGTGGTTTGGGGCAGAATTGAACTGCCGACCTTCTGATCTTCAGTCAGACGCTCTTACCGACTGAGCTACCAAACCTTGTAAGCCGCAATCACTCTTTCTTTACCGGCTAAATCAAGAAAAACCTTTACTTTTGCTTGGGGAAGTTTTCTTATTAAAATTTTTAAAACTTTTTCTTTTTGTTGATGGCCAACTTCCATGATTAGGAGAAATTTTTTAGTTAAGTGTTGCTGAACTTGCTGGATAATTTTTTCATAAAATCAATAACCATCATTTTTGGCCACCAGGGCTTTTTTTGGTTGTTGTTTGGTGGAAAAATGAAGTTTTTTATATTCCCTTTCACTAATATAAGGAGGATTGGTAATAATTATATTATACCTTTCGGTTTGCTGCTGGTTAACAGTTTTTTTATTTTTAACTAGTTCGTGGAATAAGTTGCTTTTTTTTATTTTAACATTCTTTGCTTGGTGCAATTGAACATTTTTCTGTGCCACTTTTAAGGCTTTTTTGCTGATATCGATAGCAGTTATTTGCCACTGAGGGCTAATTTTGGCTAAACAAATTGCTAAATTGCCACAACCAGTGCCAATATCCAATATTTTTATCCTTTTTGATTTTTTTCAATACTGGTTAATTAATTCAACAGTTTTTTCGAGCAGTATTTCCGTATCTTTTTGGGGAATAAACACTCCTTTTTCAATTTTAAAAGGTAAATTATAAAAATAAGTTTCTTTATTTAAGTAAGCCAGCGAGGTATTTTTTTGGTACTGTTGAATTTTTTGACAAATTTGGCGATAATTAGTTGAAGTTAAAATTTTATTAGAGAAGTTTAACCAAAATTCGGCAGGAATAGTTTGGCAAATGCTAATAATTTCTTTTTGTCTTTTGGCTTCAACTGAAATTTTTTTTCTCTGAAAAGCATAATTTCAACAATCATTGTAAGAATATCTTTTGCTTTTTTCAGAAAATTTTTTATTCATGAAAGTCATTAAAAATAACTTTCTTTCGCAAATTTCTTAGTAAATAGTCTTGTTTGTCAAAAAACACCCTCTCACTGGCTAGTTTTTTTCTCTTTATCTCTTTTCCATTGCTTTTTCCTCCATTAGGAGTAAAGCCGCCAAGCGAGAAATTAGAATTTATAACACGATAGCAGTGAACACGTTCGCAAAGAGAATCCAAAGAATTTAACTTTGATTCGCATTCACATTTGCTTAAAATTTTGCCAATTGTTCGGGCATAAGAAGCACTGCCACTTAAGGCAATAGCAATTAGTTTATAAGTAGAAACCCGACCCTTAGGTATTTGCGAACATAAATTATAAACCTTTTGCGAAAGATTAGCAATTATCAATTTTGGCATTATATCTATATTTTTTTAAAGAGAATCAAATTCGAAAAATCCTTTCTTTTTGACAAAAAAACGCGTAAAATTACACAAAAACTTTAATTACCTTAGTTAATCAAGAATTCCTAGCCTAAACTCGAACAAAACCAAGACCCAAAAAAATTGAATACTGAGAATAGTGTTCTTTAGTATGAAAAAGATTTAACTTCTTTTCTCAATTCTTATTTCGTTGTTGTACTAATTATTTTATTTAATGAAAACATAACTCTCTAATCATAATTTAGCACTTGGTCTATAATCCAAAGAAGCTATGAAAACCGTAGAAATGGCAAGACCTGCCCAAAAACAAAATACAATTAAAAACAGCCCAGTTGATGGCTTTAAAGACCAACAAATAATTCAAGGAATTCTAACCTCCCGTATAGAAACCAGAGAAACCAAAACCGAACCTTTCTATTACGGCTTTTTCAAGTTTCCTAATCAAGAACAAGAAATACCTGTCATTTGAAAAAAACAAGCAAAACCAGATATCAAGAAGGGAAGCCAAGCAGAATTAAAAGGACAGTGAGCCAAAAGTAACGACAGCAGACCATCTTTTACCTGTTCAGATTTTAAAATAATCACTGGTCCACCAGAATTAACCATCCAATCTCTCCGTAAACAAATTCAACCCCTCCTTTCTTTCACCCTTGAACAAAAACAAGAATGGCAACAAAAAACTGACTTTCTTTTTAGTAAAAATAGAGCCTTAGAGAAATTAGAGAAAATAAGCAAACTTGGCTCCCAATACCTCCAAGCTTATCTTTTAACCAAAAATGCTCGGTATGCCAACTATCAGCAAGAGTTATTAAAACACACTAATTTCACCCCGGAAAGTTACTTAGAAAGAATGGCCTCTGAATTAGAAGACACTGAAAGAAGAATTAAAGTTTACCAAAATAAGGAGGGAGGTAATTAACATGGGATCCTCCACCAACTACCGAGACATAAATATCCATAACTACCTAAGGGAGTTAGATTGTTCCCAATGTAGTCAACCCTTCACAGAACAAGACCTCAAAGAGGATAACTTCTCCTTTTGATGGGACATCTCCAATGACATAGAATTTAAACCCCTCAAAAAAAATTGACACTGATTAGGAGTAAACATTAGAGATATCACTCATAAACTAATCACCAGTGAAACAATTAATGATTATTATAATTGTCCTGATTTAGAACCTGACGACTACACAGAAGAACTCAAAGAAATGCCCGAAGCCAAGGAGGTTCACCATGAATAACCTTTGAACCAAACTAACCAACTGATTTAGACCTAAGCCAATAATTAAAAAACCAAAAATCGAAGTAATTAAGTTAGAAATCATCAATCCCACAACCAAATTCAAAAGAATTAATTACAAAAGATATCGGAGATTAATTCACCAACTCTTAAAGGAAATCAAACAAAAAAGGAGGTCAACATGTTAATCCTTACCCTAACTATCCTCAACACTCTCGGTTTATTTTGCTTAACTTACTGGCTCTTTAATAAAGATTGCTGAAAGTGTAAAAGAGAAAAGCCCCTCAAAAGGATATTTAAAAACCTCTGTCCATCTTGTGAAAGGAGAGAAAATTAATGGCTAAAAGACAACAATACCTCTACGAACTCATTGGCACTATCCAAGAAAAAAGAACAAAAAAACCTAGCCAAAAAGCTAAACAAAAAGCCCAAGAAAGAAGTCAAAGATTAGATGAATTTTTTTATAAGTTAGAAATTATTTGTGAAAATAAACCCCAAGTAAACAAAATATTTGTCTTCAAAAATTCCCTAGTTAGTGAAAAAATCTGAAAAGACTTAGAAGAAAGCAATTATTACGACAAAAGATACCTCTTTTTTTGCCATAATTATAAAGGACTTTATCGATTAGTGAACTGGAAAGAATTGAAACTCAAGGAGGTAAGCCATGACTAAATGTCAAACTCCTAATTGCCAAAATAAAGCTGAATTTCAACATATTCTTAAATTAGGTTCCGTAAATATTGCTAAACAATGAGTTTGTAGCGACTGTAGAGAAGAATTAGAAAGAAAAGAGGAATTAAAGAATAATTCCCCAAGTTCTTGTGTCAAGGAACAGGAGACAAAGAAATAACATGAACCTAACTCCATACCAACTCTGACTACAAAATCAGCATATTTCCCTTGAAACTATCCGTAATTATACTTGAACTATTAAGCAATATGACAACCAACTAACCACTGGACAAATCATCCAATTTCTCCAAGCAAATCAAAAAAAATATGAACCTTCTACTTTAAGAAATCAAAAAATTGCTTTAGCTAGTTATGCTAAATTTCAAAAAAAAGAGATAGAATGAAAGAAAATTTGTCGAGTTATTCCTACTGTGCAAAAGAAATTCTACACTACCATCAACGAGAAAGAACTCCAAAAACTCAAAGCAATTCGTTTTGAAAAGCACGAATGACAATACCAAAGAAACAATCTCATATTAGACTTTCTCTTTTATTCAGGTTTAAGAGTAAAAGAATTGACCAATATCCAACACCACCACTGACAAGAAAATTCTTTAAGAATTCACGGAAAAGGTAATAAAGTCCGTTATGTATTCTTACCCAATTTTCTAATTAAATATTTTCAACCTTATTCAAAAGATTATCTTTTCTTAACTTCCCGTAATAAGAAATTCACCGAAACTTGAATTAGAATAATGATTAAAAGAAAGGTAGAGAAAGCAGGAATTATTAAGAATATTACTCCTCATACATTCAGGAGAAGTTTAGCTACTAATCTTTATAATAAAGGTGGAAGATTAGAAACAATCCAAAAACAATTAGGTCATAGTAGTTCAGATACTACCATGGGTTATATTCATAATGACCATGAAACACTTTATCAGGATTATAGTAGAATATTTGAAGAAAGTCCGAGGCATTTTAGTAAATCCTTAAAAGATTATTCTACGAAAGAATTATTGACCGAGATAAGCAGGAGAGTAGGAGGTCAGTATGCTTAAATTTAAATTTGACTACCTAAATAACACTCTTGCTTATCAGAAAGGAGAATATTGATATGAAATAATTGAAGAATTTCAAGGAAGCTTTGGCAGTCAAGGCTTTCAGTTAGATAATGGTTGAATATCTTTCACTCTCTATGAAAAGCAAATAAAAATCTTTGCTAAGAAAGAAAGTTTAGAGGGAAATGACTTTTTAAATCCTGAACCTGCTATTTATTATCGAAAATATTTACCTAAGCAACGTCCCCTAATCTTCACTTTTGAAGACAAAGACCAGGTAGAGAAAATTAACGGAAGGTGAGGTAAGAAACATGCTTAAACAATACCGAACTATTAAAGGAACTAAATATCTTTATTGAAATAAATATTACTGATTACCTCTCAAAGAGTTTAAGTGTGGCTGTGGACGAAAGCTAACCAAATATAAAAAGTTTAGAAAATGAAAAGGAGAATTAAAGGAGGTGAGGCAAGGAAATAGTATTTGTCCTAGTTGCCAAGTAAGTTATTAGTTATGCCATACAGCAAAGAACAATTAAAGGCTTATTATGAAGCCAACAAAGCCAAGTTAAATCAACAAAGAAGCAAAAGACGTCGATTGAGTAGGTTAGGACAAGTGGAGGTTGAGACACCTGAACGGGTTGAGACAACCAAATTAGAAAATATTGGGTTGAGACAGGTTGAGGCAAAAGAAAAGGTTGAGACAGAAAAAGAAATGTCCCAACCCAAAAGTGAGGTTGAGACAATTAAACTCTGAACTGATTATTATACAGCTAAGAAACCCTACTGCTATTCTTGTATCCAGAAAGGAATTAAAGAAACCGACTATGCTTTTTGTAGTGAAAAACAAATAGCCCTCAATAATTATGTCTGTCTAGTAAAACACTGAACCATCTACCAAGGACAAAATAAAATCATCCGAACCCAACAACCACCTTAATAAAAATCTTTACTTCGTAAAAAACAAAAAAACCAACTAACTTCCGACCCTTCACCTTTCTCGCTTTACTCTGGCAATTTTCTTTTTCTTGCTTCTTGGACTTCTTTTAATGGGGATTAAGAAGAAATCACCTAATAAATTTGCTTAACGAATTTCTAGTCTTTGACTAAAATTCTAGTTTCAAATTTAAATAGTGGTTTTAAATTAACCCATGCTAAAAAGAAAACAAGAAGTCCCATTAAAGAAACTACAACCAAGAATTATAAGGAGAAAGGGAGAGGGCAGAAAATCCCCAAATAAACAACATGAAAAACAATAAACCTATGAAAATACTAGCATTAGACCCTAGTGGCACCTCTACAACAGGCATATTTCTCTTTGAGAACTGAACTAACTGAAAAATCATTAGCTACACGGACAAAAACTATCTAAACCAAGCTAAAAACATTCAAGAATTAGCCAAAAAAGAGCAAGTTAACTTAATTGTCTGTGAAGTCTCTTCTTTATGGGAAAAATCAAGACATAATTATCATTTTTTAGACTTGATTAAGTTAACAGGAATAATTGAATGGATAAGTCAAGAGTTAGGAATTGAATTTGTTCCCATCAGTAATCAGTATATGAACAGGTGAAAAGCAGAGGCTAAGGAGAGAAAGATTGCTGGATTATCTTTTAAGCAAATTCAAGGTAAAACAGGAAGACCCAAAGGAGTATGATATTTTAAAGATAGAGAACTTAATGACCATGAAAAAGATGCTTTACTAATCTTCTGAATTTATTGAGTGAAGTTTAAGAAAAGAGAATGACCATTTACTAACTAATGGGAGAAATTGGGCTAAACCCAAAAACTCCCACCAATTCCCGTTATTCTTAGAATAACAAGCCATCTATTTTTAGCAGGGAATTCCTTGAATAACTAAGGTAATGCCGTTAGTTCTTTGGCAATCCAACAGATGAGGAAAACCAAAGACTAATTAAAAGTAAGCAGGCTTAGTGAAGGGATGATTACCAGGAACTTGACTCACCTCAACCAACTGGATTAACGAAAAAGACTTCACCCCATTATGATTAGTTAGGCAAGATTTTACCAAGAGTAGAATAGTTTAAAATCTTGCTGGAAAGATACAGGGAGAGAATAATTTTGTTATTGATTGTATACTGTGCTGTATACTGAACTAGACTAATGACACTTATTTATAAAATAAATAAAAATCTTTTTAGGTCAGCCATTTTCTCCTTTTTCTTTTATTTAATTTTCTTTTTATAAGAGTGAGTTCTTTATAATAAGCATAGTAAGGTTTACCTTACGAAGCGTAATATTAATAGAGTTCCTAAGAAGAAAAGAAAGAGGGAAATGAGAAAGAAGTATCAGAGAACAAAAACTAACCCTTCAAAGCCAAAGTAAGATGTAAACACTTTTCTACAGTCATAAGTTCTTTTTCGGTTAAAGAAGTAATTCTCCTTTTGACATATACTTTATCAATAGTAGTAATCTGGTCAATAAGAATTTTACTAGGTTTTTTTAATTGGATAAGAACTTCAAAAGGATAAGCCTTATCTAATTGGGAAGTAATCGGCAAGACAGTGATTACCGAACTGAATTGATTTTGCTTATCATTAGAGATAATGATTGCTGGATGTTCTTCTTGAATAGTGTGAATTTCTTTCCCTAATTCTTTTTTAGGAAATTCTACTCAATGGATATCACCACGTCGAAAGACTAATTGAGCCATTACTTATTTTCTTTATTTTCTCTTTTCTTTCAACTATCCAAAGCTAACTCTTCTCATTTTTTAAATTCAGCCATTCGTTGAGGATTACTTCAAGCTTCTCGATAAGCTGTTTCTAGTTCTTGGTCAGTAATTTCAGTTTGGTTTTCTTGGTAGTGGATTTCATAAGGACAGTGTTTTTGGTCTAATATTTGTTTGATTTTAGGAATATTTTCTTTGATGATAATTATTTCTTTCATAATGATTAATTTTATGGTTTAGTGATTGTATACTAAAATTATTATTATATGAACAAAAATGATAATGATGACAACATAGAGAGAGAGAGAGAGAGAGAGAGAGAGAGAATAATTTCCGACCTTGTCCAAAATGTAACAAAACAGAGTGTCCAATAGGCATTATGAAAATTGTCAATAAAAAAACTAAAGAGGAAATCGGCAAAGACTGATGTTCTTTATGTGTTAATAATGAACATTTTAGATTATGCCAAAGAGATGGCAATGGTATTTGAGATTGAGTTAGCAATGACCCAAAAATAAAAAATAAAGTTGAAAAGGAAATTAAAGAAGGTCAGCAAAAATGTTTAAATTGTGGGGTTATTAGTCATGTTTCCGAAGATGAATTTTGTAGTTCCTGTGGAAGTAAAAATGTTGAAGCTAAATATAAAAACATTCATTTTACTGTTGAAGAGTGTGAAGGTTGTCGAAAGGTAGCTGATGTTAAATATCACAATCTTTCAGTTGAAGCTGGTGAAAAGCAGAGAAAAATATCTAAAAAAATTTTTCAAGAAGCTAATGCTTGATGTGATTGTTCTTTAAATAGAGAAAGGGAAAATCAAAGAAACTTCGAACAAAACGAAATCAAGCAGTATTTAAAAGACAACAAAATTAAATCTATTGAACTTAATGGTGATGACTTATTAATCACTTATAATGACAATCAAACTAAAACTATTTCAGCTAATAGTAAAGAATTAAAACAAATTAAATCTTACTTACAAAGTCAAGGTAAAAAGTCTGTTAGTTTGACAGAATTAAACCAAATTCAATCAAAAAAAAACTACTGACCTTGAATTATTGGCAGTGGAATAATTTTAGCAGGAATTATTGGTCTAGTGATTTGATTAGTAATGAGAAAAAAGAAAGAAGATAAATAAAGCTTTTTAGTTATTTATTTCCTTTCATAGAGATATTTAAAGAACCTACAAGTGAGCTTTTTCTGTTCCTAAAAAAGAACTTGGTAAATTATCTTTTAGTAATTTTACCCTTTTCCATAAACTCCATTATCACCTCTCTGCTCCCATCAGCACAGAAAAATAACTTACCACTTTCTCACCAATACAGTAAATCCTCTTTCAAACAATCTTCCTCCACAGGAACTTTATAAACTTGCTTACTTTTTAATCTCCCTTCATTATTGACATATCATTCAGGGATATTTTTGATTTCTTCTTTATTGCTGATTTCTTTATTTTCTTTATGGCAAAAGAATAAAAAACCTTTCTTGGCTTGGTAAAGAATACAATTCATAAAAACATACTTAGGAATAGAACCATTGATAAACTCGGTAATCTTTAAATCTTCTTCTTTGGCAAAAAAACCATTCCAAACTTCTACACAATTTTCATCTATACATTTACACTCATTTTCTTTTTGGCAAGAAGTGGGTTTATAGAGTGATAATAATTCTCCTTGTTCATTTTCCAAGTTTACCACTTCATTAGAAAATACTCTTTTCTTTAAGGTAGTTAGTTGTTTACGAATGACTGGCAAAAAACTAGCCATAAAAGGACGAAATCTCTCATAAGGATTAGCAATATAAGTTAATTTGGGTGCTGGTTGGCTTCTATCTCTTCATGCTGAGCCAATTAACTCTTTTATTTTTCCCTCTTCATCATCTAAATAACTTTCTCCAGTTTTGGGATTAATTATGGCTTCATCAAAGATTATTTCAGAGATGGTTTGGGTGTAGTTTTCTCTACTCTTATAAGAAGAGAATAGTTCAACCATAAAACATTTCATGGTGTTTTTATATTTCACTCCTCGGGTGATAGCATCTCAAACTAATTCAATATCTTTTTCTGGAACTTTGTTATCTAAGCAATAATTAGCAATTACTCTTTTTCAGCTTTCTAGGGAACCTGTTCTAATACTATCAAACTGTCTCCGTAATCAGATGAATTCTTTTTGTTGGTTTTCTATTTCAGTTAAGGCTCGGTATTTAGTAGAGTAGGATTTGCCTGATGCTCTACCTCAGATAATTATTTTAGTTTTAGCTAGATGATTAAAGACGGGTTGTAATCTTTGATATCTTTTATCTTGTTTATTCATAGTCTTTTATAAGAGATTTTGTTCTCTTTCAATGCTGTTTTTGCTTATATACCTTATCGTGTCATGTTTATTTGTTAAGCCTGCTAGGTCTTGTAAAACACGAGACTTAGAGAGGTGTTTTCTAACTGGAACGCTAAGAACAAAAACCTTACCCAATGCTCTCATAATAACAATCCTCACAATAACTTCCTTTTGGGATGATAATTAAGTTTTCTTCATCAAATCACTTGCTACATTTTAAACAATTTAACTTACTCATAAATTAACTCCTTGGTTTATTTTTATCCAATAAATTCCTCTCTCTCTCTCTCTCTCTCTCTCTCTCTCTCTCTCTCTCTCTCTCNAAAGGTAATTTAAAAGAAATGGAAGACACTTTCTGAGAAGACCCCATCCAAATCTTAAAAGAACTTTTTGATGGCTCCTCTGCCCTAAAAAAAAGGTCAAAAGAATTCAATAAAGGCTACCAAAAAGATCCTGACGACAAAACCAAAGGCTATGAACCCATGGAAACTAAAATCAGGTCTTATAAAAGAATGATTTGTCTTTTAGACAGCTCGGTTAAAAACACTATCGACATTGGAGGCTATAAAGAAAATGTTAATTTCCAAGCCCTAGACCTAGAAAAAAGATTTGGTTCAGAGAACATTATGGAAGACACTTTACCTAATGGCTACGGCATGCTAGTCTTTGACGAAAGATGTTTACAGCTTTACCGAAGAAGAAAAAACAACAA
This sequence comes from endosymbiont GvMRE of Glomus versiforme, assembly GCF_003546845.1. NCBI lineage: Bacteria > Bacillati > Mycoplasmatota > Mollicutes > Mycoplasmatales > endosymbiont GvMRE of Glomus versiforme. Next base: position 36,893 of record NZ_NWVA01000003.1, read on the forward strand.
AGGCTTTCGTTTTAAAGAAGAACCTGAAAATGGTAATCAATGATTTTTCTTAAACCCCGTAATCCATGGAGGCTTCATAACTGCTTTCAATGTTTTGGCTTGAAAGAAAAAGCCCTAGGAGGTATGACTAAATGAACTATGACCCAAATTTTGCTAATGACTGGCTAAATAAAGCCAGAGAGTATAACCAAGTTCTTACTAAGCCAACTTATACTAAACACTTAGAAAAAAGAATTAAAGTTTTAGAAGCAGGCAAAGGCAAACCTCATAAAGATTTAGAAGATAAATTAAAAGAAGCCCAAGATACTTTAGCAACTTTATATGATTTTTTTAATGAATGTGGTTTTGATGATTTTGCTCAGGCTAGAACTATTCTAAATGGCAAAACAGTTAAAGAGATAGTCAAAAAAAGCCACAAAAAAGACCTTAAAATAAATGACTTACAAACGGAAATAAACGAATTAGAACAAGAAAAAACTGACTTAATTCAGCAAGCCAATAACTTACTAGCCGAAAAAGAAAATCAAAAAAACCACATTAAGCAACAATTCATTCAAGGTAAAGCCACAGGAACCACCCACTGAATTTACTGAAAAAATTGAGCTGAAACAGAAATAAAAAAAGCCCAGCAAGAAAAAGCTAAATTAGAAAAAGCTGAAGTTAACTTTCTCAAAAAAGTAGGTTTTGACACTTATCCTAATTTAGAAAAAGGAGTAAAAGAAATGAAAGAATTATTAAGTATTTACCAAAAAACTGATGCTTTAAGTTTTTTTGAAACTCCTTCTGAACAGGCTTTAAAAGTGATTAAACAACACCAAACTAAACTTTATTATTTATTCTATTCGGTAGGAGAAAATAAACAAGAATTAGATTTATCAGGATTATCTACCAAGTTTGATGATACCTGTTTGTTTTTTGGAGTGTTTGGTAAAGGAAGATTAGCTGTGAACTTCAATGCCCAACAAAAAGCTGTGGTAGATTTAAGAACGAAAAGAAAACCACAAGAATTATTGGGAGCTACTAAGGGAAAGTGATTTGTTTCAGATGAAGTCTTAGTGAAAGGAGAAGGTAAGTAATGAACCAAGTAAATAAAAAAGTCTTACAAACTACTAATGAGAATAAAATATCACCAAAGGATATTTTCACCCGTTCTAAACATTGAGAGAAACCCATCATTGAAAAACCTGATAAAGGAGGAACAATTACCAAAGAAATTAATTCCAACTACCGAAATCTAGTTATTTATTCTAAATGGAAATGATGACAACCTAACTATAAGTTCTTACCTACTCCTGATAAATTTATCGAAATCAAAAAAGAATTCTTGGAAGAAACTTGAAGCACTCTAGAAAGTATTCCTCATTACATATTAAGAAACAAGAACAATCAAATGACTATCATCTTCCAAAACCGAGGACAATATGACTTTTCTGACCCTCGAATAGTCCTTTTCTATGGTCGGAATACTCTATCTGAAGATACCAAAAAAAGAAATGAAAAAGCTAATCGAAAAGGAATAGAATACCCTAATCTTTACTGAATAACTAGCTGAGATTACATTGATAATCGGAGTTTGCTTTGCCAACTCACTGTCACCAAAGACCCTATCTGAGCTAATTACGGAGATATGATGAATTCCAAAGGTCAAGCTCAGATTACTACTTCTCAAATTAACAACGACCATTTGAATAAAGAAGGTAAAATAATCAAAGACCGAACTGAACACTGACCTCAAGACGAAGACTGAAAAGATGAAACAGGAGACTAAAATACTCCTGCTTATCAGTGTCCAGCTTGTAATAATTGTTATGATTTCTGTGGAGATTTACGAGAAAAAAGAGCTGTGTCGGTTGGTTATCAAACCCAAGGCAAACCAGCCCAATGACAACCTGATTTTAAGTTGCTTTATACCGTTTTTCCTCTTTCTTATGAAAAATTATTGAAACCTGACAAGCAAGATATAACTATTGTTACTATTACTGCTGATGAATGTAAAGCTTGTAAAAACAAAAATCCTGATTGTCAAGCAGGAGAGAAAGGAGGACATGATTATCCCTTAGTTTGTGCTGTGCCTTCTAATTTAAAGCTAAAGAAATGAAAAAAAGGAGATAGCCAAGACATGTTAACCAATGCTAAGGTGCCATCTTTGCTTTTTATCGTGGATGTTAATCATGAAGCTAAAAATGAAAGTGGACAGTTGGTTGAAGGTATCGCCTGTGCTTCTCCGAGGAGATTTCCTGAAAGTAATCAAAACTACTTTTGAGAAGAAATTCCTAAATGTTATCATGAACAACCTCATTTGCTAAATCACTCCTCAGGACAGTTTTATTTTCAGAAGAAATTATTATTCACAGCTAATTTAAAGCATTTATTAGTGAAAAGAAAAGGTTCAGGATTTCAATTAGGTTATCGAATACTAATTAGAAGTAGCATTAGTGGTATTCTCTATTGTTTTGAAAGTGGGGACATTTTCTACAAATGAGAGTTGAAAGTAAAAGGTTCTATTCAAGATATTTCTTTGCTTAATTCAGTAGTAGGTTCGATTGTTGGAGATACTTTAAAAAAAGGAGCTAGGTGATTGGGTAAAATGGGAGGCAAAGCTATTAAAGGTTTAGCTAGAGGAGCAATGGCTTTCTTTACTGGAGGAAGCAGTGAAGCCACAGGAGCAGGAAAAGCTTTCACTGATGATAGTGGTGATAAGATACCTGAAGCCTTAGAAAAAATTGAGCAAGCTATAAAAGATATGGGAAAAGGTGAAGGAGGAGCTTCTATTGGAGGATTAATTACAGCCGACAAATATGCTGATGCTTTAAATATCAATCCTGAAGGAGGCAGGCAACAGAACGATGACAAACCAGAAAAAGAAGCTCAAACTGACCGAAAGAAAAAAAGCACGGGAAGAAAAGGACAAGATTTTGTTTTAGACCCTTCAATTTTCTATGCTAGCACTGTTGATTTTTCTTATGACTTTTGAGAGTTTGCTAATCGATGTGTAGCTAATCCGTTTATGATTAGGTTCGAACACTCCGAAGTGTTATATAATAATCTTGCCAATAACAATAACAAATCACCTATTCAAAACATTCAGTGTCGATTTAGTGCTTTTAAGCAATGTATAAAAGTAGGAAAATGGCAAGGTGATGTTGATTTAATGTATGATATCAATAATACTTTAACTAATGCTTTGGGAGCAGGAACTTTCTTTTATGACGACTTAGAAGAAATATTTAAGCCATGAAGACCAAAATATAAAGGTTTACAATCTTTTACTCACGGAGATACTTTTAATTCAGGAACTGTCCCAGGTCAGGAAGATGTTGAGTATGTGCCAGGTGAAGAAAAGAAAGAAAAAGATAGAGAAATTCCTGCTAATTCGGCTACTTGAGTGTGTAGTATGATTGGAGCTCCTAATTGAGGTGCTACTAGAATAACCGAACACAGTAGCAGAGGATATAAGTGATATGGAAGTTCAGGACATATGGGAATTTTTCCTATGAATGACCCAAATAAAGATTACTTTTCTGAATTGTGTGCTGATGATATGAANCTGGAGGAAGCAGTGAAGCCACAGGAGCAGGAAAAGCTTTCACTGATGATAGTGGTGATAAGATACCTGAAGCCTTAGAAAAAATTGAGCAAGCTATAAAAGATATGGGAAAAGGTGAAGGAGGAGCTTCTATTGGAGGATTAATTACAGCCGACAAATATGCTGATGCTTTAAATATCAATCCTGAAGGAGGCAGGCAACAGAACGATGACAAACCAGAAAAAGAAGCTCAAACTGACCGAAAGAAAAAAAGCACGGGAAGAAAAGGACAAGATTTTGTTTTAGACCCTTCAATTTTCTATGCTAGCACTGTTGATTTTTCTTATGACTTTTGAGAGTTTGCTAATCGATGTGTAGCTAATCCGTTTATGATTAGGTTCGAACACTCCGAAGTGTTATATAATAATCTTGCCAATAACAATAACAAATCACCTATTCAAAACATTCAGTGTCGATTTAGTGCTTTTAAGCAATGTATAAAAGTAGGAAAATGGCAAGGTGATGTTGATTTAATGTATGATATCAATAATACTTTAACTAATGCTTTGGGAGCAGGAACTTTCTTTTATGACGACTTAGAAGAAATATTTAAGCCATGAAGACCAAAATATAAAGGTTTACAATCTTTTACTCACGGAGATACTTTTAATTCAGGAACTGTCCCAGGTCAGGAAGATGTTGAGTATGTGCCAGGTGAAGAAAAGAAAGAAAAAGATAGAGAAATTCCTGCTAATTCGGCTACTTGAGTGTGTAGTATGATTGGAGCTCCTAATTGAGGTGCTACTAGAATAACCGAACACAGTAGCAGAGGATATAAGTGATATGGAAGTTCAGGACATATGGGAATTTTTCCTATGAATGACCCAAATAAAGATTACTTTTCTGAATTGTGTGCTGATGATATGAATGCTAATTCTACTAATGGAGGAATGACTGCTTCTACTTCCACAGGTTGAGATTTAAAGTCGGGATTATCATTTGAAAAAGATTATGATATTCCCCGAGGAAAGTATAATATTTACTGACATTGTAAAGGACTACAAGCTTTCCCTGATGAGGGAAAAGAAATTAATGGCTTTACTTTAATTTTAGGAGATGCTACTACTAACCTTATTACTTGACTTAAAGAAAGCACTGACGGAACTTATAATCGACGATTTGTTATTGAAGGAATAGTTGCCGAAAGAGAAAAGGAATATAAGGAAAGAGAGTTTGAAGAACCCGAATGAACTGATGATAATACTCAATTTAACTCTAATATTGGTGAAACTGATCCTGAACAAGCTGAAAAATTAAAAGAATTTGACCAAGAACTTGAAGAAAAAGATTGAGAGGATAAAGAAACTGATATTAAAGAAAGCCAAGGTGAAGCCGAAAGAGAATTTGAAAAAGAAAAAGAACGTGAAGCAGAACGGGAAAAAGAGCAAGAAAAAGAAAGAGAACTTGAACGGGAACTTGAAAGAGAAAAAGAACGGGAACGAGAGCAAGAGAAAGAAACTGAAAAGGAAAAACAACGAGAACGAGAATTACAGGCTGAAAAAGAGAAAAAACAACGAGACCAGCAATGAGAAAAAGACAAAAAAGAACGAGATAGGAAAGAAAGAGAAGCCCGAGTTAGAGAAAAAGAAAAGGCAAGGAGAGAACAAAAAGAGAAACAAAAACAAAAAGATAAAGAAAGGAAAGAGAGGGAATAATTATGAATGACTGAAATGGAACTATTAAAAAAGAAATGTTTGATTTATCACAGGTGGAGAGTAATTACGAAACCTTTACTAATCTTACCAAAAAATACCTCCTAAATTGCTTAGTAGGTAATGCTCATTTGACTGGTGAGGGAACTTTATTGGAGTATTTTGATGAAATCATTGAAGAAGCCATTGAAAGAGGAAAAATTGCCATTATCGAAGTAGGCAAGCAAAAACTATTAGCCATTCCTAAGCTCATCCAACAAACTCTTTTAAAAGAAAAAGTAGAAGGGGAGAAAGGAAGTGAACCAATTGAACCTGTTATTTCTTATGAGTTTACTTTACTGGAAAACTCTAATCTAACCTACCAAAGCAAAGACCTAACTAAATGAGTAATCTTTAAGTTTAACAAAGAAGCCACACCCATCCTAAAAGGCTTGTCTTTCTGAACCAAAAGACTAGTAAATATCCTAACCCAAATGGAAAAAGAAATCTTTATGAATGAAAAAGGTATCATGGTCACTCTCCCTCAGTGACCCGATGATGCTGATGTTAGTCTTATTATGAAATCATTTAGCAAGAAACCATTCTTTTTTATGTGTTTACCTAAATCTCAAGAGGGAGATAAAGGAAAATTAGGAATAGCTCCTCACCAAATCAAAACTGAATTCTATGAACCTAAGGAGTTTCATGAAGAGAAATATCGAAGTCAGTTTGCTTTTGTGTGAACTAATATGGAGAGAGCTTATGGGATTAGGCATGATACTTTGGAGAATAAGGAAGAGAGGGCAAGTGTTAGTGAAGTGTTTAGTTCACAGGCTAATTTTGATGCCCAAGAAAAGAAAATCTATCGGTTGTTATGGAAGTCTATTAGAGAATACAACCGAATATTTGAAGAAGGCAAAGGCAACTATAACTTTAAATTTGGAAGGATAGGAGGTTAGTATGAATAACTGTCTACCTTTATTTTACCTTTGCTTAACTCTGTGTGGAGTTTTACTAGCCATGTTAGCCATGTTTTTCAACTATTCCCTAAAACTCAAAGAAAAAAGTGTTGAATTAAGCAAACGAACCGACATATTAGAGAAAAAGAACGGCAAAGAATTAGCTGAAATTGAAAGATTAAAAGAGGAAATTGGAAAGTTAGAAAAGAAGTTAGGAGGTAAATATGACTAAGCAACAATTAGCTGAGGAATTAAAAAGGAAGGTAAAGTTGGGAGTGAAGCCTAGTGACCTGAAAAAACAGAAAAAGAACAGCCAATTCAACCAACAATTAGCTACTCCCCCAGACAGTCCCGTATTGGGACCAGTCCAAACTAATCAATTACTAACTCCCCCACCAACACTACCTTTGAAACCAATAAAAACTAACAATTCACCCTCCCCTATTGTCCAATATCCTACTCCCCCAGACAGTCCTCTCTTAAAACCTACCAAGCCCAGCAAACCAGCCAACAATCTAAAAGACTTACAGCAACAAGTAAACTATTGGAGCAAAACAGCTCAATCTCACTTGTTAAATCTCTCTAAAACTTCTGCTGAGTTATTCAATGCTGAAGAAAGAATAAAAGAACTAGAAACAAAACCAAAGTCCCAAACCCTCAGCCAAGAAGCTGAAAAAGCCCTCATAGAAGCCAACCAAAGAATAAGAGAATTAGAAAAACAAAACCAACTCTTAAAAAAAGCCAAACCCCTAAACCAACCAGAAACAAAAACCTTCACTTGCTCTGATTGCCAACAAGAATGAAATCAAGAATTCATAAGACTAATTGACAAGCAAGGAAATAAATACTGTCCTGATTGTATGGAAGAAATGCTTAAAGAAACTATCCAAGCCACAGGTAAAGAATTAACTATCGAAACCCAAAAAGAAACCAAAACTGAACCAACTAAACCCTGTCAATTTTGCCACCAACTCAAACCTGAAACTTCTTTAAAACCTCGTCATATCAAAAACCTTCCTAATCATGACCCAAGAGAAATCTCCTTAATCTGCCAAGATTGCTTAACCTACCGAGCCATCAAAGCTGACTACTATTGCCCTCTTACCAGTGAAGGAAGAGACACTTATTAAGGCAATGAGTTTGATTGTTATTGTCCCACTAACCAAAGGAGGAAAATATGGTAAACCAAGAATTAGATATCCAACAAAAAACCATCTACCACCAATTCCCTACTTTCGAGGAATTCCACCAAGAAGCCTTAAATTGTGTGGAAAAAATACTTTCTAGCAGTGAAGATGACACTAACTTCTCCTTTTACTCCTACTGTGTTTATGATAGATGGAAATTAAACCCCCACTATAACCAACCTGAAGTATTTTTCAGTAAATTATGAAGTGGCATGGCTAGCAAATTCTTTACTTTTAAAAAAAGAGAAAGACTATGAAACAACATCTTTGAACACCTCAAATTAGAAATGAGCAAGTTAATTGACATTAAAACTACTGAATACACTCAAGACGATAGAACTAAGTGATATGATGCTAACCGAAGCTTAACAGGAGATTGAGACCGAACTACTACTCACAACACTTTCGATAGAGAAGACCGAAGAGATAGTCAAAGAATAACTAACAAAGAAAAGCCTTACAGCACAATTGACCTTATTCATGGAGATTACGGACATATCCAAGATAGAGCTGATTGACTAGGTGTAGAAGCTAATATTGATACAGGATACATCGGAATAGAGAAAGATAAAGAAGGCAACCCTGTTTTAGGTGAAGATGGCAAGCCCAATAAAATAATCAATCCCAACTGAACTAAAAGAACAGGTCGAGGAAGAAATAAAGATACTTCTCATAAAACCGACAAAACCAAAGAAGACAGCAAAAACACTGAATACGGCAAAATAGATAAAACTATCACTACTCAAGAACAACCTGTTTTTTATCAACAATTAGCAAGGATTATGCCTTCTTTCTCACTAGTAGAAACTAATATGGATGACCTTACTGATTTTTCTTATCTTTTCCACTCTTTCTATTTACCCCAAGGAGAGTTTAGGTTTAATTCTAACACCTTTCAATATGATTACATTACCCGACAGCAACTAATAGAGGAGCAAGAACCCAAGAAAAAGAAAGAAAAACCCCAAAAAGACCCAGACCAAGATATTTCCGAGGATGAATGAAATGAACTCTGAAGAGAAAAAGAAAAGCCTTGTATGCCTACTTGGTATTTAGAGCAAATCTACCGAAATAAGAAAAGAATTGAAAAAAAGCCCAATAAAGATGAGACTGACCAAGCCCGTTTAGAACTTTGTGAAACTCTTTTAGATGCTTTTTACCGAAGTCCTTATGTTCCTGCCGTGAGTGTCTTTGAAAGTATTATGGGAAGCCCTGATTATGACTGAAAAGAATATGTGGTAGATGCTGAAAATATCGAGATAGCCAAAGCCAACAAAAAAAGAATGGACATAAACATTGGAGATACCTTAGAAGCCGAAGTAATAGGCTTTAAGGAGTTTAAGTCTCAAATGTGAGAAAACTTAAAAGTCTTTCACCGAGAAAGAAGTTTAGGAATTACTCCTTTTCAAGTCTTTCCTTACTTGCTAGGACCACCTGGAACAGGTAAATCAGAAATAACTCGAAATCTAGCCAAAGCTTACAAAAGACCTATCCAAATGATAAATGTCGGAGGTATGGACGATGGAGGAGAATTAGAAGGCAAACGAGCTACTTTACAATCTGCCAACTACGGAAAAGTTATGGAAGCCTTTGTCGAGAGAAGCATTTTAGCAGAAATTACTATCCAAGACTTACAACTAGAAATCCAAGAAATAAAAACTTATGTAGATGAGAACGGCAACCGACAAGAACGACCCGAAGAAAACTTAACCGAATGAGAAGAAGAAAGGATAGAAAAATNAAGGCAACCCTGTTTTAGGTGAAGATGGCAAGCCCAATAAAATAATCAATCCCAACTGAACTAAAAGAACAGGTCGAGGAAGAAATAAAGATACTTCTCATAAAACCGACAAAACCAAAGAAGACAGCAAAAACACTGAATACGGCAAAATAGATAAAACTATCACTACTCAAGAACAACCTGTTTTTTATCAACAATTAGCAAGGATTATGCCTTCTTTCTCACTAGTAGAAACTAATATGGATGACCTTACTGATTTTTCTTATCTTTTCCACTCTTTCTATTTACCCCAAGGAGAGTTTAGGTTTAATTCTAACACCTTTCAATATGATTACATTACCCGACAGCAACTAATAGAGGAGCAAGAACCCAAGAAAAAGAAAGAAAAACCCCAAAAAGACCCAGACCAAGATATTTCCGAGGATGAATGAAATGAACTCTGAAGAGAAAAAGAAAAGCCTTGTATGCCTACTTGGTATTTAGAGCAAATCTACCGAAATAAGAAAAGAATTGAAAAAAAGCCCAATAAAGATGAGACTGACCAAGCCCGTTTAGAACTTTGTGAAACTCTTTTAGATGCTTTTTACCGAAGTCCTTATGTTCCTGCCGTGAGTGTCTTTGAAAGTATTATGGGAAGCCCTGATTATGACTGAAAAGAATATGTGGTAGATGCTGAAAATATCGAGATAGCCAAAGCCAACAAAAAAAGAATGGACATAAACATTGGAGATACCTTAGAAGCCGAAGTAATAGGCTTTAAGGAGTTTAAGTCTCAAATGTGAGAAAACTTAAAAGTCTTTCACCGAGAAAGAAGTTTAGGAATTACTCCTTTTCAAGTCTTTCCTTACTTGCTAGGACCACCTGGAACAGGTAAATCAGAAATAACTCGAAATCTAGCCAAAGCTTACAAAAGACCTATCCAAATGATAAATGTCGGAGGTATGGACGATGGAGGAGAATTAGAAGGCAAACGAGCTACTTTACAATCTGCCAACTACGGAAAAGTTATGGAAGCCTTTGTCGAGAGAAGCATTTTAGCAGAAATTACTATCCAAGACTTACAACTAGAAATCCAAGAAATAAAAACTTATGTAGATGAGAACGGCAACCGACAAGAACGACCCGAAGAAAACTTAACCGAATGAGAAGAAGAAAGGATAGAAAAATTGGAAGAAGATATTAAAGATTGAGAAGAAGAAAACCAAGAAAGACAAAGGACAGGCAAAGACCCCAAATTAACCAAAAATAAACCTCAAAGAAGCCGAGCCCCTATTATCTTATTAGATGAGTTTGAAAAGTGTAGCCGAGATGATGTAATGAATGTGATTGGTAAAATGACCGATAGAGAAATGAACTTTTCTTTTATGGATAAATACTTTAATTTTAGGTTAGATTTAAGTCAGTGTCAGATGTTATTGACTGCTAACTATTTAGATAAAGTGCCTCAATTCGTTCGAGATAGAGGATTACCAATCAATATTGAACTTTTAACTTGGGAACAAAGAAAAGGCATTTTAAGAAGCAGATTTAAGAAAGAGTTGAGAAGGTTTAAGTTAGGACACTTGCTAAATAAAATCACTGATAGATTTATTGAAATGTGTATAACTGAAACCTGAGGAATTAGAGGAGGGATTAATAATGTAGCTGCTACTGTGAGATTTTTAGAGGTTTTGGAAGTAGATAAACAAACAGGTTATTTAGAGAAATTAGAAGAGTATGACGATTTATACGAAACTCCCGTAGAAAAATATTTGAAAGATGAAAATGGAGTTATCCGACTATCTTATAATCTAAATGGCAAAACAAGAACTTTAACCCTTACTAAAAGAATTGGGATTGAAGAAAGAACTGTTAAAGATGAATTTGGTCAAGAAAAGAAGGTTAAAGAAATTATCACAGGAACGAATGCTGACACAGGTGATTATTTTGTTAATGATTGACCTGATGAGTATTGATGGGGTAGTAAGCCTGTGAGAAATTTAGGAGGAAACTATGAGAATTTATAAAAAGTGTAATCATTGTGGTAAAATGATATTTTTAGTTTTAGAAATGGAAGTGGGGAGTGATTTTAGTGATTGAGAGAGTTTTAATGAATGATTACAGGCTTTGAAGTGAAAACATGACCAAGTATTTTTAGGAGTTAGTGAAAAGGAAGAGAGGAAGTTGCCTGAGGAAGTGAAAGAAATGATTATGAATTGAAAAGAAGGCTATAAAGGTAAAGATACTGAAGATTAGTCTTCATAGGGGTCAAATAATAAATCACTTTCTTCTAAACTATATTCAGGGTGTTTTTTATAATAATTTTTTAAGTATTTAACATTAGGATTTGGCTGGTTAATTCAAGAGCCAAACCTATTATTCAACTTGCCAACAAATTTTTCAGTCTGTTTTTCATGACGAGGACCATGAGCTATGTCTTCATCCCAAGTTAGAATGTGAGCCGATTCATGAGCCGTGGTATCAACAATTATTTTCCTTGACATATAAAGAGTATTTCGAGGAATAGAAATAGTATTAGTAGAAATCCCTCCGCTAATTATATTACAACTTCAACCTGCATTGCTTTCGTTAGTTATGGGATTTATACTGCTTTCGGGAAAGTCTACTAATGGTGTGCCAGTAGGTATTAAATATTTGACCATTTCTTTTACTTTGCTTTGAGTTTCTTGTTCTGTTTTGTTTTTATCAATATATTGAGTATGCCCACACTGATAACATTTAGGATAAGGAGTATATAAAGGATTGATTTCTTGACATTTGGGACACTTGATATAGCCTAACATTTTAATACTTCGTTTTTTTCTTCTCGTTTTAATATAGTTTGACAAGCTAACAGAGATAATTGTCGGTTATATTCTGCTTCTTCTTGGGGCATTCTATTTAAACCTTCTTTTAAATATTCTAATAGTTTTTTTTGTCGAATATCAAAGCATTTTAAAGTATAGAGTTCTTCATATTTTTTTAGACAATTTGTCCTTAAATGGCTGTAATATTGAATGTGAGAAGTAGCACAAAAAGGATATTTTTGAGAAATAGGGGCTTCTTTCTCTAATAACTCAATCATTTTTTTTAATGTTTTTCTAACCATTTCTTTTTTAGGTAGATTATGTTGTTCTTGTTTTTCTTCTCTTAAATTTTCACTAACTCTCATAATACTTAATTTTTAAAATCATTCTTCAAAAGATTTCTCTTTAATAATTCCTTCCTAGGCTATTCCTGCTCAATCACACTTATTACATTCTACTTTCATTTCTTTTAAAGTTTCTTTATTTTTACTAGAAAGAGGAGTTTCTGTTTCACACTTAGGGCAAGAAACAGCAAAGATTTTAGTCATGATTATTTTGTTCCAACTCTTTTAATCTTTTTTCTAAAATTATTTTGTTTGGTTTAGCTAAATTAGGATTATTTAATATTTCTTTAATTCGGTTTATTTCTTGATCATTACTATTCATAATTATTTATTTTTAAATAAAAAGAGGTAATGGAAACAAAAAAATAAATAGTTTAGAGAGTGTATACTAAAATTATTATATAGGCTTGCTGATGCTGATTTAGGAAGTTGTGTTATTTAATGCAAACATAACTACCAGTTTGAATTTCCATGATCCAAAAATCCTCATGGACGCATTAACTAAAATAAAACAAGTAAAAAAAGAAAACTTACGCCAATTTCTAATCAGCGACCACCGAGATTTCAATGTCCTTACCCTCTCTTTTAAGCAAATCCCAAGCACCCAACGCACATATGTAAGTATATCTAAAAATAGTGCTAAAAGTTTCTATTTAAAAGATAAAAACAAGCCCACTAAACCAGCATCACTTAAACCCCAAGAAACTTTGCCTTCTGATTGCCGAAAAGATGCTCAAAACTGCCACTACTTTGCTCTCTTTTCCAGCAAAGAAAAACGCTTACACACCATTTTTAAAGACAAAATTGAAGCTAATTTTGAAGGCACAGCGGAAACCCGTCCACTTCTTTTCCTCACTTTAACTTTCAATACCACCCAGGATAACCTGTATTCTTTCACTACCAATTGGTCGCAAAAAGATAGCTGTTGAGCACCACTCAAAAGTAAATTGCCTTGATTAACTAAATGAGTTAAAACTGTTGACCCTGCTGCCGAGCCTTTAAAGATTAAAATCCTGAAAACCTCCTCAGAAACTGCCAGTAATTGACCCCTTGCTTCCAAAGTTTTAAGCCAGTTTTTAAGAAAAGTACGCCGCGTATTCAAACCAAGCCACTGAAAATGAGCAGTAATTGCTGAACTCCAAAAGAATGGTCATTGACACTTTCATTTCCTCTCCACGCCCATCGTTCCTTATGCTCATAACTGCACTCTCACCAAAAACTTTAAATCTTGCTGGAACTGTCGGGCTTATATCAGCAAGTTATGACCCTGAGGCCGAGTAGAAAGTCGCAGCACAGGAAGGAGAACAATTAGCCAATATTTAGCCAAATATCTCTCTAAAAGTTTCCATCTCCGTAACCTCTACCAGCAACACGGATTAACAGCCAAACATAAAACTTATCGTTTCTTCAAAAACCTCTACGAGTATGAAACCCGAGAAGCCATTCTAATCAACGGCTCAAAACGCGACCAACTAACCGGACAATTCTTGGCTCATAATCAGCATATCTTTCGCAGAAAAGATAACACCTATTATTATCGCACTAATGAAACCCTAATCGGACACTGCGCCAAGCCCTTAATCATTAAGAAAAGTTATCGTTTAGGCTATCATGCTTTAAATACTCAACCACTAATAAAACTAGTCCAGGAAACCAAACTCAAAGAAAACTTAGCCTTTCGTCGCAAACCAGCAATCAAAATAGCCCCGATTGATTTCCAAGAATACCTAATTTCCAGCCTTTTGCTCCTCTGTAAAAAAACCACTTTTGCTAATCTCCCTCTCGAACAAACCCAAGTGCCAAAAACAAGCACTAAATGCGACCAATTAGGTTACAACCATTTCCAAAAAAAGCCGGTTCTCCACTTCCAATTCAGCAAAGAAACTGCCCCTCTAATCAAAGAATTCGTCCTCAACCTTGATAACCAAGCCCAAGAGTTTCTTGACATTGAAGAAAAACAAAATTTCCAAGATAACCGCTTCTCTAATCCTATCCAAAGCCGTAATGCTTACCTAAATCACTGAAACCTAAATTATCACATTCCCTGAAAAAATGAACAAGGAGGAGCTATGCTATAAAGCACATTTTATCCCAGGTGAGTTTAAGGATGAAGCTACTGGTTAGGCGTTTCTGACTATCCAGAGTAATCTGCTGAGGAACCTTTTGCTAAAACAAAAGAATCCTCCACAAACTACAATTTGTGCCCTCCTGGTTGCCTGCTTGCCTGGAATACTGCTTAATAGCTATGAAGGCAACCAACAGTTTCGGCATAAACTGACCAAAATTATGCCAAGCAAATAATTATGAAAGAAACAGAACAAGAAATAAACCAAAACGGGGTGTTGGCCGACCACGACCCTCAACGGCTAAATGAAAAATGCTTAATTTGTCCCAACCAAATAATAGCAACAGGATTTTATTGTTTAACTCACAGCCAACAAATCCAAGAAGATTATAGGCATTGAAAACAACAGCAGGATTGAGACATCATATTCAAAATCAAAGGAATCATCAATAAGCACTTACTACATTATTCAAATTAAGCGTCGTTTTTATTCTGAAATTGTTCCAGTATATACATAGGTTCTCATTCTTTGTTTTTTCTTTGGATCTTTAATAGTTTCTCAAAATAATTCTTTATTGTAATAAAGGGCTAAAAGACAGGCATCGCATACTTGATTGTCTTTCTTCCTAGCTTCTTTATCTTTTCAAAACTCAAGATTATCAGCTTCAGGATTAGTTCAGTATTCTCAATTGTTTTTTTTGCTATATCCTTTGCTAACTACCACATATTTAATAAAAAAAGTTTTTTTACACTGAAAGCACTTAACTTTTAAAGGTTTAGGAAGTCCTCTTTTACTTACTAATTTAGACAACTCAGAAGGTTCTTTGTTTTTAGAAAACTTCTTATATCATTTTCGTTCCATATAGTTTTTTTATACTATTATTTATGTTTTTATAACTTGGAAATTACATTATTCATAGACAATTCTAGGGATGATTCCTAAGACAAAAGATAAGACAATTCCTAAGAACAATACTAAAATTTTATATATGGAAAAAATATGAGTATGATTAGCACAGCAAGAGAGAGAGAGAGAGAGTAGTTTGGTTTGAAGACCGCAACAATTCTCGCAATAACAACAATTCTAATAGGAATAATCAAAATTCCAGTGATGGAAATAATGACAATCCTAAATGTAGTAGATGCCAGATAAATGAAGCCCAACATGCTGGTTTAAGTATAGAAGGAGAAAAAATTTGAGATGGTAATCTCTGTGACCCATGTCTTCAAGAATTATTAAAATGCCAAGAGTGTAAAACTAAATCTTGTGTAGGAACAGATGGTAAAATTAAACAAGTAATTAAGGATAAAAAAAAACTTTATGTCTGTGAAGATTGTTATAAGAAACTAAAAGTTGATGAAAATAAGGTTGCTGAATTAGAAAGGAAACTAGATAAATATCTTGATACACAAAATAGACAAAATATCAAGCAAGGTTTAAGTAAAGAAGAACTAATAGCATTTAAAGAACTTTTAGAAAGTAATTTAGATGAATATCAAAAAGCAACTCCTGAATTAGAAAAGGCATTAAGAGGAAAGCAACAACATGGTCGCCAAGCAGGCTGTTTTTTGTCTGAAATTGAACATAAAATTAAAGCATTAGAAAAAGAACAAAAACCTGAAAACACTATTGATGAAAAACCCAAAGAACAACCAAAGCCCACAAATCCCAAATGTGATATGTGTAAAAAAGAAACTAACAAGTTAAATAAACTATCAGACCTTGTTGGTCCTGGACCTCAAGAAAAACTTTGTGATGATTGCTTTGAGAAGTTTAGAAAAAACATGAATAAGCCAAACCCAAACAGAAATAACCCTAACTTAAACAGACGCAAACATATTTGTGAAAAATGTGATATATCCTGCTGAGTTGAAAGTGAAAATGCTTATCTTTACAGAACAATAAGGTATGAGTATTATGACCCTTATGGTAATTTCAAGAAAGAGGTTCATATTTTCAGTGATAAAAATTGTTCTTGTGCTGAGGAATTTAAAAGAAATCACCAACAAGATTGTGGTTACTGTGGCAAAAGAGAATGACCTGAGATGAAAAAAGGTTGAGCTATAGATTTTGAACTAAGAATAACATTTTGTTCACCAAGTTGTAATTATAAATATCATAAAGAACTAGCAGATAAAAGCATATGAAAGTTATCTGAAAGAAACCAAACTAAACAAAATAATTCTGCCACTTTTGAGGATGAAGATACAAACAAAGATGCTATTTGTAGTAAATGTGGTGAAACAAACTTAGGTGGTTATTGAACTGGTAGCAAAAAATATGATAAACTTTGTAATGATTGTAAAAAAGAAATTCATTTTAAATGAGAAGGCTTAAAAGGTTCAGAATTATANTTTGGTGAATGTAAGCATCCTAATACAACAAAGACAAAATCTAGTTCACCAAAACCTAAACTTACAATTGCTAAATTTTTAGCTAAGAAAACTAAGTTATTCCCTGTATCGTTGACTTTATCTGTTGATGATAAATCTAGTGTAAGCAAAGCAGAAATAGAAAAAAAATATTCTGAAAAAGAAATCTTAATTCTAATAGCACTTAGCAAAAAATTAGAGAAAAAGACTACTGTGCTAGTCACTGATAAAGAACTATATGAGGAAGAAAAGGAAACGGCTAACTTATTTTATGAATTAGCTAAAAGTAGTGAAGAAAAAGCAATGAAAACTTTTGAGGATAAATACGGCAAAGGTGAACTAGATGCTTTATTGAGTGGTAGTCAAGAACAACAAACAAAGAAGAACTATTTGCCTTGAATAATTGGTGGTGGATTAATAGCAAGTGCTATTGTTGGCAGCTTAGTGTTTTATTTTGTAAGCAAAAAGAAAAAAAGTTAGTAATAAATTACTAACTTACATGAGGAATATTGTTATCAATTTTTCATAAGGAACTTTATGAAACGTTAAAAATAATATATACCGACCACTCTTGGGCGTGTAGTTCTTTGATTGGTTCTATCTACCCCATTTGCTTGGTCGGTATACATGACTAACTAGGTTTAGATGTATGGTCACTTTTGCTTCCAACCATATATTCTAGTTTCTTAGTTAGTCCTAAAAATGAGGATAATGAACCTTGGTAGCATTCTTTTATTTTAAATTAGGTTATTATCCTCGCTTAATATAAGACAAAAATAGATTTTCAATAATTATCTTATATTCTTATTTTATAAGCAGAAAGAGAAAATTTGATTAAATTGACTTGTTTTTTTTATCGTTAAAACTAAATAGAGCGTAAAATATAATTATATGAGTAAAGAAAAGTTTTATATAGTAAGGTGTAAATCATCACCACAAAAGGGTTTGTCAACCCAACAAGAAGTTGTTAACTTTTGCCAAGTTAGCGAAAGAACTCTTCAAAGGTGAAGAAAGAATAATGGTTTAAAGAAAAAATCAGGACGAAAGTCTAAGATTGATAAGGAAATAAAGAAACTACTACTTGATTTTATTAAAGAAAACAATACTAAAAACCAGCAGGCAATGGCTAACTATATTTGTCAGCAATTAGGATTGAAGATAAGCCAACCTACTATTTCTCGATTTTTGAAAAGGGAAGAAGTTACTTATAAGAAAGTTGCTTATCAATACTCAGAACAAAAGCCAAAAATAGAAGAAATCGAATTATTTAAAAAGAAAGTCAAGTCTCTGCCTTCAAATTCTTTTATTTTTGCTTTAGATGAGATGTCTTTCCATCTGAATGAGGCTCCTAGAAGAGGCTATTCTTACAAAGGCTCACGAGCTATTTCTCATCGACCTGGCAATAAAGGCTCTAACATAACATTTGTCCTTTGTATTCAGATTGTAAAAGAACAAGGAATAATTAGCTATGAACTATTTGAAGGTGGATTGGAAACCCAAAGATTTCACGACTTTATTGTTAACCTCAGGCTTCCACCAGATAGAGAACATTATCTGATAATGGATAATGTGCCAGTTCATCGGGCTAGACAATCCTGCTTAGATTTAGGTCTAGTCACGATTAAAGAACTGTTGAGAAGTAAAGCGATTATACCACTTTATCTTCCACCGTATACTCCTCAATTGAACCCAGTTGAGTTGTGTTTCAATTTCCTTCGACAGCACATTGAAAAGTATCAACCACGAACTTTTGAAGAGTTAGATATATTTTTAAAGCAAGGAATAGAAATTTTAAACCAAAAAGACTTGACTAAGTATTTAGAACATTGCTTAAAATACTATTCAAAAGATGGATAAAAGTAATGAATAGAGTAATAAACTCCCACTCTGCTTGTGAACCCACTCGTTGTGAAGGATTAAAAAACATGCTTAACCAAGCAATAAATAAGGAGGCAAAAAATGCCTAAAAGAATAAAAAAAATATGCACTGCTTGTGACGATAGTTTCACCTGCTACCAAAAGGATAATTATGATTATTGCCGTAATTGTGCTATAAATGGCAGCAGATACGCACAAAATCAGTGTCCAGAGTGCGGAGATGGCTCCGGGTGAATTAAATTCAAAAACCAACCCCCAAGAAAATGTAAAATCTGTGTTCTAATTAAACCACAAATCCCTTGTTTTTATGGCTGTTCTTTTGCAACCAAAAATAATCAAACTATAGAAAAACACTATCAGAGAAAACACTCTCTAAAACCTAAGGAAGTTCACCATGAATAAAAAACTCCAAAGACAAATTGAAAAAAAGCTTGATAAATTAAGCAAACTATTAGACAGCATAATTGAAGCCCAAGTCATAGACTCCAATGACTCTGATACCTGAGATAGTGATACCCTTTACAATCTCACCGAAAACCTTAAAGAAGCCCTAAAGCTCCTCCAAGACCAAGAAATCAAGGGCAAGAGCGATGAATTTGGTCAACCTTTACATGAAGAAGGATTGTGTTCTCTAATGGATGACTGAGAAAGCCAAGAAGAGGAGGATTATGATTAACTTTTTAACCTTAATTAAAGGCTTATTTAAACCCAAATCAGTTAAAAAGCCTCTTCAATCAGCACCATTTAACCTAGAAAGAAAACACCAAAACCAACTAAAAGCTCTAGAAGCACAGCTTGATAATATTCCCGTTAAACAGCAAAATTCTCGTAATTTAGTTCTTAACCAAAAACACTATAAAAAACTTATCAAAAAGTTCACTAAGCAAGCCTTAATTATCCAGAGAAATAGAACCATTGAAAGGAAACAACTATAATGGAAACTAACCAAAGCCCTCTTAGTTTTCTAGCCATCAGACCAAAGCAAATCCAACCACCCCTCTCTAATGGCTGTGGTCGAGCATGAATAGATGACCGGTTTCACCTAAATGGCAATAACTATTTCATTTATACTTGCCATTCTTGCCAAACTAAACAAATCAAGAAAGGCAAATCACCTTTAAACTGAGGAGGGCAAGATGTTTAAATACAACCATTGCCCCAAATGCCACCAATGATTAGGCTGAAAGGACTTCTTTCAACCCTGAAAAAAAGCCAAATCTTGCCCTAATTGTGAGGAGAAACAGCTCTAATGACTAAAAAACGCACGCAATATCTCTACAAATTCACGGGAACTATTCAAAAGAAAAACCAACGTAAAAATCCCGAATATGCTCAGCACTATTACCAGTTAAAAGTAAAGTTAGAAGGCTATATTCATCCCCAAAAAATCTTTGCTTTTAAAAACAAAATCAAAATAACCGTTTGAAAAGCCTTAGAATCAGACAGTTATATAGGCAAAAAATATCTTTTCTCTTGCCGCAATTACCAAGGGAGTTATTATTTAGTGGATTGGAAGGAAACAGGAGAAAATGAGTAAATATCAAAAGTCTACTGCCCCTTGTCAGCCCAAGTATCCTCATTTTAAATATCACTACTTAAATAATACCCTAGCATACCAACAGGGAGAGTACTGACACGAAATCACCGAAGACCGACAATTCCAAGGCAGCTTTGGCAGCCAAGGATTTAAGTTAGAAAATGGTTGAATATCTTTCACTACCCATAAGAAAAAAATCAGAGTATTTGCTAAACTAGACCAAAGTTCAGATGCTTTAACTCCGGATTTAAGTTGAAAAGATTTAACTTTGCCGCAAATCACTTACTACCGGAAAGACCTCTCAAAAGAATGCCCCACAACCTTCACCTTCACAACCCAAGATGAAGTAGAGAAAATTAATGGAAAGTGGAGGAATAAACATGAATAAAAAACAATGCTTAGTCTGTCAAAGCCTAAAAGTCAAGCCTCCAGTAAATGAATGAATTAAAGAAAATCAGTTTCAAGGTAAACACGGACAAATCCTGAAAGAAGTCTATATCGGAAATGTTAAAGAAAACCCCAAGGGCAGGAAAGTTATCAATACTGTTTACTATTGCTCTTGAGCCTGTTTTAACCAACAATTAGAGCAAGAAGAGAAAAAAGATTTTGCTAAAGGTTTCTGTTCAACTTGTGGGGAATATTTAGTAGTGCTTAATGAACAGTGTAAAGATGAAAAGCACAAACAAGAAGCTCATTATTACCGCTTGAAAGGAGGTCAAGGATAATGCTTAACCTTAGAATTGAATGCCAAATTTGTCGTGATTTTTGGCAAATAATTGGCCCCAAAGACCACTTAAAAGGACTCTTATTAATCAATCCTCTAGGAGCTATCTGTTATCTTTGTGCGGGCAAAAAAACTCCTCCTTTAATAACTAATCTCTGAGAGTGAAACAAGCAAACACAGAAATGAGAACAAGTGAAAGGAGAAGGTAAATAATGCCTTTCGAGGAAATATGTAAACTCTCCTTTTAATTACTCCCTGATTGGAGCCAGCAAAACAAAAAAACATGAGTAGAAGTTTTTATTGTCTATTAATCCATTGCTGGTTCCTTTGAGGGAATAATTACCCTCAGAACAGTTATTCTCAGAATAGCAAAGTCTTTGAAACTACTTAATCTGCCAATAATCTAGTTTAAGTAGACCGAGAACTCCCGGAACTGAAAACAACTTGGTTCAGCCATAGTTCTGTGATTAGGTGATAGTATGAATAAGTTGAGAACGGAAGACCCATCAAAGTCCTTACTTTTTTATTTTAGTGATNCAACAATTAGAGCAAGAAGAGAAAAAAGATTTTGCTAAAGGTTTCTGTTCAACTTGTGGGGAATATTTAGTAGTGCTTAATGAACAGTGTAAAGATGAAAAGCACAAACAAGAAGCTCATTATTACCGCTTGAAAGGAGGTCAAGGATAATGCTTAACCTTAGAATTGAATGCCAAATTTGTCGTGATTTTTGGCAAATAATTGGCCCCAAAGACCACTTAAAAGGACTCTTATTAATCAATCCTCTAGGAGCTATCTGTTATCTTTGTGCGGGCAAAAAAACTCCTCCTTTAATAACTAATCTCTGAGAGTGAAACAAGCAAACACAGAAATGAGAACAAGTGAAAGGAGAAGGTAAATAATGCCTTTCGAGGAAATATGTAAACTCTCCTTTTAATTACTCCCTGATTGGAGCCAGCAAAACAAAAAAACATGAGTAGAAGTTTTTATTGTCTATTAATCCATTGCTGGTTCCTTTGAGGGAATAATTACCCTCAGAACAGTTATTCTCAGAATAGCAAAGTCTTTGAAACTACTTAATCTGCCAATAATCTAGTTTAAGTAGACCGAGAACTCCCGGAACTGAAAACAACTTGGTTCAGCCATAGTTCTGTGATTAGGTGATAGTATGAATAAGTTGAGAACGGAAGACCCATCAAAGTCCTTACTTTTTTATTTTAGTGATTAGGTTTACCTAGAGAAAGAACAGTCTTTTTCTTTTAATGCAATTTTTAAAAACACAGGGAAAGAACAGCCTCCAAATTCGCCCTATTTTAGCCTAGTTCCAGCCTTTTTTACCTTTTAAATATACGCTAGTATATTATTTTGGCAAGAGTATAATAGCGTAGTAAGTTTACTTACGAAGCGTTTAAGAGTTGGAGTTAACGTCTGAAAGAAACAGAAAAGAATTCTCTAATATGTGGAGAATAACCAAACTAGTTTCTATAAGTTAAAGAGTATCAGAGAATAGTCTCTCTTTATAAAAAGAAAAGCCTATAAGTCAAACACTCTTTAACAAAAACCCACAAGTTGCTTGTTTCTCAATCACAAGAAAAAAAATTGTCAAAAAACCCTCCAAGTCTCTAAAAAATTTGTCATAATTTACCGTTGGTATACCAGCTGATATATCAACTAATATACCAACGATTTTTTTAATCAGCAAAATCACCCAATCTCTAAAAAGAAAACTATAGAAATTGATTGGTCGACAAATTAATTGCTATATTTACCCATATGCCAACAAAAACGAATTACACTCAATCTGAAATAAAAGAAGCCTATTCCCTTGTCACCCAAGATTTATTTACCCGCCTAGTAAAAGCCAAAACTAATGAAACTGTCCAAATCGGAACACTAGGTTCCTTTGGTTCTCTAAAAAAGACTGAAGGTCAAATGACTAGTTATTTAAAAAAGCCTCGTGGTGAAGCTTATGTCTTTTATCGCTTTAAATTCACTCCTAGTAGCAAGTTAAAATCAGCCCTCAATCAAGCCTTAGAAAAAAAGTATAATCGCTAAATATGTTAAACCAACAAGAAAAAGCAACTTCTTCTCAAACCAGCCCATACTCTGCTAAATGAAAATGAGAAAAAAGACATGTTTTATTGCTAATTGCTTTGGTTCTCCTAGCACTGTGATATTTTATCCCTAAAATTAAGACTTCTCCTTCGCTTCAAAAAGGTATTGCTCACTTATCCACCATTGGTGGCTTATTATTTGCGGCTGATTCAGTAATTAAACTAGCCCAATAATATGCCAAAACTTAATAATAACTTTGCTCAGCAACCGCAGCAAAATAGCTTTAACCAAAATAGTCAGTTTACTGATAATCAAGCTCAATTCCAAAGCACGCAA
The DNA here is from genome assembly GCF_003546845.1 of endosymbiont GvMRE of Glomus versiforme. Classification (NCBI taxonomy): domain Bacteria; kingdom Bacillati; phylum Mycoplasmatota; class Mollicutes; order Mycoplasmatales; species endosymbiont GvMRE of Glomus versiforme. The sequence goes on from NZ_NWVA01000003.1 coordinate 60,092, forward strand.
AGCCAAAGTCAGTTTAATGAACAAGCCCAGCCGCAACCCCAAAAAGGCTTATTCTCCTTGCCTCCTTCCTTAATGCAAATAGTTCCTTGAATCCCTTTTGCTTTAGAAGCCATGACCGGACAAAAAATCCCGCAAATGACTGGCACTATTGGTGAAATCCAGAGTTCTTTACAGCAAATTCAATTCAGTCTCACCCAAGTCCTAAATCATCAGCAACAACTCTGAACTAAATTAGAAGGCTTAGAAAACAATGCTTCCCAGCAATTCACTAACCTTATTTCCCAAGTCCAAAATATTCAGTCTTTACGTTTAACTCATTCCAAAGAACACAAAGCCATTGAATACAATAACCCTAGCCCTCGCTTACCTACTGAAGAAGAAACCTACTAATATGTTCAACCTTAACACCCAACCTTTAATCACTAAAATTGATGAGTTCACTCAAACTCAACAACAAACTTTAGCCTGTTTACAAGCTATCCAAGCCACCCTGAACCAAATTGAAAAACACTTAAAAGAAAAATAAAATATGCCAAATATTGAAAACCAAACCAACTTAAAAAGTAAATACATTGACCGCGAATCCTATGAATGAACCCGAGAGCAAGGAAGCAAAAGAAATAAAGAAGCTTTTGTTAATGCTACCGTTGTCATTGCCGCAGTTGCCATCTATGCTACCTGAGCTTGAATGATTATCCAAAAAATTAAAGCTTAACCTACCCTTTATTGACCTCAAAACTAAAAAACCATGAATAACGAAGAATCAACTCTAAAATCTTGAGCCACTGGTAAACTAGCCATGTTTGCTCTGGGATTAGCCGTCGGATACTTTATCTATAACTCCGGCTTAATCCAAAAAGTAACTGGTAAACTTTTCCAAAAGAAAGAAGATTAGAAAACTTTAAAAACTTGCCACCTGTCCTTAAACTCCTCTAAACTACTATGAATAATCCTGAACTAATCCATCAAGCCAACGAAGAACTAATCACTAAAGCATTACAACAACTCCTCCAAGAAAAGCCTCAACTCCTCTCTAATGCTACCTGCCAATGTCACCATATTGACCCTAATAAAATGCGCATCCTGCTCTGAAAAGACATTAAAGATGGCAAAACCATTTACATTCTTAAAGTTGCTGAACAAAAATTTGTCGGCACTGAACGCTTAGATAAAAGAGGAACAGTTTACTGGAAATTTAGGGAGATGTATGAAAACGACAAAGAAGCCAAAGAAAAGCCTATTGAAAACAAGCCCATCCCTAAGCCTAACTATAAACCAGAACCTCATTGAACTCCTTATGCCCAAGAAAACAAGCCTTTAAATCCTAATTCTGCTAACGCAACTGATAAAGCTGCTAAGTTTCAAGAAAGACAAGCCAAAGCCCAACAATTGCAGAACCAGCAAGCAACTCCAGAACAGCCTCCAGAAATAAAAGAAAATTATGCCAATAATTCAGAACCAACCAACGCTAACAGTGCCTAGCAATCTTAATGAATTAGCCAGTAGTTTAAAATCCTTGGCTCCCCAGCATTCTGAAACTATCCAATTAATCACTTATGCTCTCATAGCCACTGCCCTAGTGGGAATATTTGTTTACCATTACATAAAAAGAGAGGAAACTAAATAATGCTCGCCTGAAATGATTGAATGCCTGATTTCAAAGGTGCTTTAAGCAACTTTTATGATGAAAAAATCAAACCCACCATAGAAACCAAAAGCACAGAATATAAAGAACTCTTAAAAGAAAACTTTGCCCGGGGAGCCAACACTCAGCAAGTTATTATTGCCATCCTTTTAGCAGTGTTTCTGCTTTTAGCCCTAGCCTACTTTTGGCAAGATAATCCCAAGGGTATTCAGTGAAAATACTTAGTACTAGGTAGTTTAGTGGGTTATTTAGTGCCTTATGTAGTGAGTTTAAGACCCCAAGAATTTAGTCAGAAACTTATGAATAATAAGTAAAATTATAGTATAGTTTACTATTATGCCAGCACGAATAACCAGCACTCAAAATCCCTTAGATAAAAAATGATGAAAAGACTTCACCGAAGACTTAAAAAAGGATATTAAAAAATCACCAAAAAAAAAGGCTCCTTCTCATCAGTGAATAAGTGAAATTAATTGTACTCAAGAAGATATCGGCGAACCACACTATTTACCAAAAAGAAAAAGTAAAAGAAACTAATGCTCCAAGATTTTTTTGAACATACCATCAATAAAGTTTATCAGAATTGTCGTGCTGTGGTCTTTTTCTTCCTTTCTCCTCTCCCTAATGCTTCTTCTTACATCAAGTTTGGTGGCTGAGAAATGAGTTATAATTGAAAAGGACGCACCAGGCCAACCCGAGAAAAGGTAGGAAATACTGAAATCATCACCAAAACTGTCCATTTTAATTACAAATATGCCTTACACTTAATGGATGTGGAAACAGTTGAAGAGTTCACTTTTCCTTATTTTGTTCGCACTATTGCTCACGAGATTGCCCATTGCCTTTTATTAGATTATGATCCAAAATATCCTTATCTCGAAGACCAACATAACGAACGCCACCAGATGCTCACTAAACAATTAGAGATTTACCTTTGAACTTTGCCAAAAATTAAAGAATTAACTAATTTACAGCCCATTCCAATTATTCACAAATAAAATCTTTTTTTCCCTATTGCTTCCCTTATAGAGCATAAATAACATGCAATTCACCTTTACCTTCTCAATTAAAGTTACCTGTATTAACTGCCAACAAACTATCACTCAACAAGACCTAACTCAATCCAATTTCCTAATCATCCTCCCTAGCTTCATTATCCAACATCAAGCCTGTCCGTTAGTGAAAACTAATCCCAAGTCTCCTTATCCCAAATGCGGATTTAACCGTGTCCACAACCTATTTTACCAAAAACCAAATAACCATGAATCAACTCACTAACCAAGAATTACTTGAAGAACTTGATCAAAGAATCAAAGAAGGAACTATTACCTTTAAGCAATCCGAACTAGTCTCTAACCCTCTCACTTCCTGATTAACAAGCAAAAACATTGCGCTAGCAGGCTTAGTGTTGGTCACTGTTTATCTATTTCTTAACCGAATTACTGCCGCAAGAACCAATGTGCAGATAGCGGAAGCAGACAAACCCTTTCCTGTGTACCTTGTTCCAAATAACTAAAAACTATGAATAAATATCAAATACTAAAATGAGCCGTAATGGGCTTAACTATAACCTCTCGCACTGCCTCTCTTGCTAGTTTTATTAAACCGGAATTAACCATTATTCCTAAATACGCTGAACCCACTAAGCAAGTCTTAATTCAAGCCGGTAATGCTTATTGAAATTATGAATTAAATCAGCAAAAGCCTTCTAATCTCACTTACCAAGAAACTAACCAATGAATCCTAATCAACTATGAAAAACCTTAAATACTTAGCCTTAGGCATAGCAGCAGGATTATTAATCCCTTATGCTATAGCCTTTTATAAAAGCAAAAAAAAAGCCCCAATTACTTCCCGCCACACTTACGAAGAAGAAAACGAACAAGAATACTAATGAGTAAATACTTTATCTGATTCGCCATTTGCTTAGTGGCTGGATTTTATATCCGTCATTGAGTTCACACTGGAGCAGGACAGTTTAGACAATTGAACCATTATTTAGGAGGAGATTGATAATGTCTACTGGTAGCCTAATTTTCTGTAGTTTACTAGCAGTTGCTTGCGGTTTCCTAATCCAACAAACAGTAGAAACCTTACTGAATACTTCCCTAACTCTGTTGCCTTTTAAGATTCAAACTGTGCGTTAGAATTGCTGGGAGATAAAAACTAGATCCTATAACGCTAATGCTTTTTTTATCATATAAGCTCCCTAGTTAGCTTTTTCCCAGCCAACTTTTAATCATTCATCAATACTTCCTGCCCTTCTTGCTGGGGAGTAAAAAACTAGCCTTGTCAAGCAATGTTTATGGACGTAAAATTATTTTGAATCTGCATATCGGTTTGCTCGTTATCCGTCTCCCCAGTTTACCTAATCTGGTATTTTGTCAACTTACTTTCCCTAGATAGCCCTTAAATTAGCCCTAAGTTTACAAAAGCCCTAATTGCCAAGTTTACAAAAACAAAAAATCTATGCTACCCTTTCCTAAAAAACAATCTCAAACAATCACTTTTGACTCCTTTTCCAAAAAAAGAGTTCAAGAAAATGTCTTAACTCTTACCCAATTACAAGCCCTGTGCCAAACTCCTTCTTCAATTCACCTTTCCTATCGCCATGATAAACTTTTAGAGTGTGTCCTTTTAATGGGATTTCTTGGTCTTCGGGTCAGTGAAGCCATTAATTTCCCTTGGCAAACTATTCCCGTAGAAGATAAACAAGCCTTTCTAGTTCGGGGAAAAGGAAACAAACAGCGTTTAGTATTCAATTTACTTAATCACCCTTATATTGCCAAGAAAGCTAAATCTGACCCAGAAAAAGATAAGTGGAAGTCTATTTCAAGGATGGCAGTTTGAAAATATCTCCAAAAGCAGTCCCAAGAATTAAACCTGTCCTGAAAGATTACTCCCCACACTCTCCGTCGTTCTTTTGCTTCCATTCTCCATTATGATTTTCACCTTGAACCTCCTGCCATTCAGCAACTCCTTGGTCACTCCCAGTTTCAAACTACTGAACGCTATTTAAAAAAAGACACTCGTTTCCTGCTCAACAGTCTCCAACGCAAAGGATTTTTGTGCTAATCCTCAAAAGGCACTAAAAGAAAAAAATTATGTTCCCAACAAAAATAAAAGAATCAAAAATAACTTACTTAGCCCTCGGTATTATTGCCGGTTTAGCCTTAACCTGAGCTTACACTAAATGAATTAAGAAAGATTAATTATGCCCATGGTTAAAAAGTCTAACAAAACAATTAAAAACTCTGTTTCTCGCCCTAGTCCTAAACTTACTCCCAAAGAAATCTTCTGAAAAGAAGTTGCAGAACACTCTAAATCCCTAATTGCTAACTTAATTGAAAAAACGCTTCCTATTTCTGCCACTCCGGAAGTCTTTGACCCTGAAAAAGATATTGATTACTGTGTGCTTTTAAGAGAAGAATTGCCTAATTCTTATGCTGATAATGAAGAGTACCAAAAAAAAATAACCCACCAAAGTTGAACTGAAACGGACATGGAATACGTCAGCCAAGACTTAGTTTGTGCTTATTTTGACTTAGTAGTCAAAGCTTTAGCTGATTGATTAAGTGATTATCCGAACTTCGAGAACACCAGTTTACAAGAATTGAAAGAATAATATGCCCCAAATAAAAAAAACTAAACCTAAAACTGCTCGCCAGGCAGTAAAAAAGAAAATCACCAAAAAAGTCTCCACTGCCCTAGTTAGAGCCAAACCAACCAAAAACCCCGCCGCTTACTTCCAATGCATGTCTGCTTGCTGCCAAAAAGGAATCAAACCTAAAAAAATCACTCAAGTAGCCCATGAATGTAAAACTAATGCCCTAGCCCTTAATGCTAAAATGTCCCAAGCCCGAGCTAAAGCGGCCCGGAAAATTAAAGACGGCTATGAACAATTAGGCAAAGGTTTAAGCGAATTTATTAGGTCTAAATAGAACATGATTGATTGCTGTGAATTAGCCGCCCAGAATGGCAAATTAGCTTTGCAAATTGCCTGAGGAGCTTTTGGGGTTATCACTTTTTTATTAGCCATGTTTTTCGGTTATAATCTTAAACTTAGTGCTAGAACAGCCAGTTTAGAAAAGAAAAACGGTTCAGAACAAAAACAACTTGATGCCCTTAAAGCCAAAATAGAAAAACTAGAAAAAACTGCTAATGCCTAATTGCCTCTTTTGCCAAAAGAAATATGTCTTCCCTAGCCCTCTAATTGATATTTGCTGATTTTGCTATTTAAAACAAACCCGAAAATAATATGACTATTATCCTGATAATCTTGCTTGCTTTGCTAGTAATTTACCTTTATTACCGAAACCAGAACACTAATGCTCCTAAACCTCCTGAAACTAAGCCCTGAAAAGAAGATCTTGACCATTTACAAGAACAAATTAATGAATTAAAACCCAAAGACCATGACTAAACAAGCCCACCAAAAAGAATTAAAAGAAAAAGTAAAGCCGGGAATTAAGCCTTCACATTTAAAGAGAAGCAAATCTCTGTCGGATATTCCGGCGGCTCCTGAATCTATTCCCTTAAAAAGAACTGCTTCGCAACCTGCCCTAAAACAGCCTAATTTAGCTAAGCAAATAGAGCAATTAAAGCAAGAATTAGTTTTTAGTCAGCAAACCGCACAAAACTATCTCACTAATCTCCAAAAAGCCATTGCTGAATTAGACCAAAAAGAGCAACAGTTAGATTCGGTAAATCAGGATTGATTAACCTTAGCCCAGAAACAAATTGATAACTTAAAAAAAGCGCCTAATGTTCGTATCGCTGAACTACAGCAAGAATTAAAAGAAACTGTCAAAGATGCCACCCAAGAAATTACTCGCCAAGAAACTGAAAACAAGCAATTAAGGAATAAATTAAACCAAACTCAACAGCAAAATCAAGACCTAAATCAGCAAGTAAAAGATTACCAAAGAGCCGCAGAACTAAGGATAAATAATACCGAGAGCATTAAAGAAACTAATTCTTGGTGAGACTGAGGACCAGTGTTTTTACTCGCCGCAGTTTATTTACTAGCCACCTGATTAACCCGAAAGGAAAAATATTATGACTAAATATAACTTTGAGGAGTTTAAACAGTGATTAGAAGAAAAACCGGAAAGACAAGACGGATTAAGATGAACTGATGTGTTTCCGTTAATAAAAAATCGATTTGACGCTTTTGTTGAAGGAAAGGATGATTTTGCCGAAAAAGGTTGGATTTATACCCAAACAGTAGCCCAAAAGTGAAAACAAGAAGTAGACCAGAGAGAGAGAGAGAGAGCAAAAGGAGGAAAATATGAAGTGTAGCCAATGCCAAAAAGAAGCGGGAACACAAATCTACTCTGGGCTTGATTACAAAAATCTTTGCTATGATTGTCTACAAAAGCACACAAAACAGAAGGCAATTATGATAAACGCCCAACAATAATTAAATGAAAAGTTTCCTACTCGGGAAAGTAGAGAGCAAGTAAAGATTTTATACATAACAAATAGAAGAAGTGGCTTGCCAATGGTTCTTACCCGAGAAGAAGAAGAAAACTTTAACGAAATTATTCTGGAAGGAGAAGTTGACCTCAACGACTTCTCTAATTTAGAAAAATTGGTCTTAATGGGTGCTAGTTATCAACCACAAAAAATAACTGCTATTAAAGCTGAAAAGTTAACTAAACTAATTCGTTTACAATTACGAGATTGTCCTGATTTAACTTTGGCTGATTTTAGCAATTGTGTTAAATTAAATGGAGTTGTAACGGTGGCATGTCCTAATTTAGGCATTTTTACTTTTTTAGATAAGTATAAGCAAGAAATAGCCCAATTAAAAGCTCAGTTAGCTGAATTAGAATCAGAAAGAAATAGTATGCCCGGTTCTTGAAATGAAACTACTAGCGACCCCAGTGAACCCTTAAACACTAAAATCCAGCGTAAAAAACAAGAATTAGCCAATGTGCGAGATAATACCCGCCAGCCCACTAAATATCTCCGTAAAGAAATAGAACTCTTAGAAAAAATCCAAACTCTAGAAGCCAAGATTACTGAGCAAGAAACCAAAGAAGCTAATTATCAACAACAAATTCTCCATAAGGAACAACAAATCACCGCTAAACAAGAGCAATTAACTCGCTTACAAGAAGCCAGAAACCAAACTGAAACTATCCTTAATCGGGCTATTATCAACTTAAATCAGCAAATTACTCAACTGAAAAAAGCTACCCAGCAAGAAAAAGAAAGATTACAGGGTGAATTAACCAATTTACACACTAATAGTGAGCAAACTATTACTAATTTGCGCCAGGAGATTACTCAGTTAACTAATACCAGCCAAAAAGAGAAAAAAGAATTAACTGAAAAAGTTGCTCAGTTAGAAACTAACCTAAAAACTAAAACTGAAACAGAAAAACAATTACAAGAGCAAAAAACTGCTTTGGAAAAGCAGCTAAAAGACCTAGAAAAAGAGAAAAAAGCCGCTGAGGAAAGGCTTTTAAAAGAACGACAAGAAGCCCTTAATGAATGAGAGAAAGAAAAGCAAAAATTAGAAACCAATATCCAAGAACTCAACCAAGAAAAAGATAAATTCAAGCAATCTGCTGACTATTTACGAGACACCTTAAAATCTACTGAAAAAAACTTAGAAGACACCAAAAACCAACTCACCAACACTGAAAATCAAAGCCAACAAAACCAAACTTCCTACCAAACCACCTTAAACCAAAAAGACCAAGAACTAACCAAAAAACAAGCATCCTATGCCCTAATCCAAGAACGCAATACTGACCTCCAAACTAAATTAGACACAGCCCAGCAAGAAATCACTAAACTCACTGAATGAATTACTAAACTAGAATCAGCCTCAGTAGAAGGCGATGCTTTCCAAAATCTTCAAAAAGAATTAACCAGAGTTCAGCAAGAAAAGCAAGTTTTGCAAGAACAATTAGAAGCTAAGTATCCCACTAATAAAAACCTCTGAATTTATGTGATTATTGCCCTGATAGTGCTCTATTTCCTAATGAGTTAGTATGACAAAAGCCCAGATTTTAATTCTTTTAATTATCCTTGCCCTAGTGATTTATTATCTAAACCAAGAAACTAAGCCTCCCCGACCTATTATTACTCAAAAAAAACCTGTTATTAAGCCAATCCTGCCCATCACTAACCCTAAAAAGTCCAGTATCCCACCTACTAACTCGCCCTCTCCTCCTCACTCGCCCATAATTAACTTTCCTTCTGATATTTCAATCCCAGACCCTGAATTTATCCATTGCCCTGCTACTACTTATGAACCAGAAGCCCTAGAACCTGCCCAAAATATCACTGAACAATCCCTTAATCCTGATGAACACTATCGCCAAAAAATCCTCACCTCCCTAGAAATCTGGCAAACTACTTTCACTAACCCGCAACAAAAAGCCAAAATAACCCAAGCAATCAACACCTTAGAAACTGAAAACAAACCTCGCTATGAATACTTACAAATTCTCTGGAACCTAAAAAGCTTAGATGGTTTTAAGGAATTAATTAGCCAGCCCTTAAAAGAATGAATTAATTTGCCTGTTTCTAAGCCAACTAATGAAACTGACCATGGCTGACTTACTGATGATAATTTAGAGTTTATTTTAAGCAATCACCCAAGAATACAGGAAGCTTTAACTAAGCAAAAACAATTCACACTCCGCACCGATATCGCTAATATCTATAATGCTTTCCAAAGAGCTAAAGACCAACAGGAATGAGATTTGCCTGAATTCCTCCAAGAATTAGAGTGAAATAAAGCCGAATATACCCTGTTTCCTTTGCGAGTCAGTGGTGATCACTGAGGACTGTTTATTTTACAAGACTTAACTTTTGCTGAGGAATGCTCTAATTATCAAGTTTATTACACCTCCTCAGGCAAAGGAATAGAAAGTGAAGTAAAGCAATTAAAGCCTTTCATTAGCCAGATTACTGAATTAGAAAATAATATCCAAATTCTCCAAGGAGACAAACAACAAGACGGCTATAACTGTGGAGTTTATTTAATTTTCTGTATTCTAGAACTACTAGAAACTGGCAAACTAGAATTAAAGAAAAAGTATACTTCCAGTGATTGCCAAGAGTTTAGATGAGAGTGAAAAAGTAAAATAGGGGGTGAGAAATGGTGTAAATGAGACTAATGCTTAAAAATATAATATGGATTGAAGATATCCATAATCATAATGATTAAAACTTTCCACCGTTGGCAAAAAGACTTAGAACAATTCTTTTACGAAAGAAAACCTCTCTTAAAGTTAAAGAATATTGAAAAAGTGCTTAGCCGAAAGTTAGAAATGTTGGATGCTGCTCTTGATTTAAGAGTTTTAACCACAGTTCCTCACAATCGTTTAGAAAGATTAAAAGGAAAAAGACAAGGTCAGCACAGCATTCGGATCAATAAACAATACCGCATTTGCTTCATTTGATAAAAAGGAAATGCCTATGAAGTGGAAGTAGTTGACTATCATGATGAAAAAAGATAATAAAGATATGAAAAAAACTAAGAAATTACCGCCCATTCACCCCGGAGAGATATTAAGAGAAGAATTTTTGGTTCCTCTTAAACTTAGCCAAGCCGAATTAGCTCGCAGCATCAATGTTTCCACTAAAAGAGTTAATGAGATTTGTCAAGAAAGACGAGGTATCACGCCTGATACTGCTTACCGCTTAGGTATCTACTTCAATATGGGACCAAACGGAATGGACTTTTGGCTTAATTTACAGCACAAATATGAAAGAGAATGCTGAAAAGATTATTTAGAAAGCCAAGAAAAACAAATCCGCCGAGAAGTCCATCCTTTGCCGGCTAATTATTAATAAATTATATCCTTATTGCTTATCGCTTTTATCACTAAAAATATTCATATTTTCCCTTTTGCTTTACTTCTTATTTGCCTTACTGTCCTGTTAACTTGTCCTTTTACCCTTTAATTCCCTAAAAGCCAACTAATCTATGAATAAAATCTTAATAATTGCTATTCTTTTAATCCTAATAGTCTATTATTTCAGTCAAAAACAAGAACACCCAAAAACTATTCCTAAAAGTTCCCAACCTGTCCTTAAATCTATCCAAACCCAAACTAATTTAAGTGATAAACAAATTTCCCTCTTAACCCAACAATGAAATCAAGTTGCCAATTGAGCCCAAGAGCAAGGAATAAACACTAATAAATCTTGAAACTTAACTATGCTTAAAAAAAAGTTAGAAAGCCAATTAAAGCCTGCCCAAAAGCCTACTAATGATAAAGAAACACAAACTGATAACCAGCCTTTTAGCCCTGACCAAGACCTTGAAAATACCCTCACTAACCTAATAGCCTCTATGCAAAAACTAAACCAAGAAATCAAATAATATGAACTTAAAAGAAAAATTACAACAATTAGCCACAGAGTGAAGCACACTCCAAACCAAAATTAAAACTAAATTAGCCACCAATACCCAAACTATCACTGAAACTAACCAAAAGTTAGCTGAAAGCAATAGAAAACTAGAAATCCAAATGAAAGAAAACTCAGAAAATGAAAAAATACTAGAGAAACTTATTAAAGAGTTTCAAGAATTAGGGAGGAGTTTATAAAAACTATGACCATAAAAAAACCATTCTCTCTCAGGGAGTTAGTTAGGAAACTTAAATATTTTCGTGATTCAGGAGATATTACAAGATTATTAGCCTCACTAACCTGGGATGAAGAAAAACAAGCAAGTTTAATAACTAACCGAGGAATTCCCTCAGCAACAGTTAAATTTGAAATGAGTTTGCTTAGCTGCTACTTGCTTGTTTATGAAAATAATTCACCTCTCTGTAAAAGCAAAATAGTCTTTGCCAGTGATGCTGTTGACCAATTTTCAGTATCAGCAGCCATGAAAGACAATAGTGAATGAGGTGGTTCTAGGAGTAATTTAACTTGAAAATGAACCATTAATGCTAATAATCAAGCTGATTTAACTAAATTAATTAAGGTTTTAGAGGCGGGAATAACTGCTGAAATTAATACCTTACCGGAATTTAAAGATTTACAGAATAGCTGTCAAGGGTTAAATCAAAAAGTTATTTCAGTGAAAGAAGTTAGGGGAATGAGAAAGAATGATTGAAAGGAGACATGGATAATGAGTGGGTGAATGGTGATTGGAATTATTACTGGCCTAACTTTCTGATTAGTAGGATTTATTGGTTGGACTTTTTTTGGCTTTTTAGGGAAGATTATTAAAGGAGGAAAGCATGATTAGAGATTTTAAAGAAAAAGTATGATGGAAAGAATTGTTATGTGGGGTTAGTTTGGGGTATTTTTTTTACCGGTAGTGATTGTTTTAGTATGAATGCTATGGAAGTGAAGCAGGTTGGAAAAAGATGAAGGAATGAGGAAAGGAGCAATGAGATAATGAAAGGATATAGTGTCCAAGAAATAGAAAGACTTTTTAGCAGAGCAGGAAGAACCCGTCCTAAAAGCAAAGCTTCTGGTGATGCTGGTTATTGAACTGGTGGACACTGTAATTATGGTGCCTTTCATAATTTACATGAAGACTGTGAGACTTTAGCGAGAGGATTTGCCAATATCGAAAGTTTAGGAAACATCAAAGACGTCTTAAAACAATGCACTAGTGAAGTAGAGTTCAATTCTAAAAAGAATGATTTTGTCAGAAGATGTGAAGAAGCTATTAATGGCTTAAGACCTCATATCGGTGCTCACAGTTCTATGTTTGGTATCTGTATTATTTGAAGCGAAGAAGCCATGGATAAACATGTAGAAAAAGTAATCAAGAAAAATAAGGGAGAAATAGAAAAAGTAAAATCCTTATTGGAAAAAGAAACTTATAAATGAGTTGAGGAATTGAGACAACTTGAATTAGAGATAAACGAAATAAAAGCAAGAATGGAAGAAAATAAGCGAAAAGCTATGGATCCAAATATCAGTCCATCTGAAAAAGCCGCCCTTTTAGAAGAAATTGAAAACGACGGCAAATTACTCCAACAAAAATACGCAGAACATAAGGCACATTCTAATAAATTCAGATTTGACCCCAGCAAGTATGTCTCCGACATGATTGAAGCAATGCGAAGAGCAATTGAAAAAGGCGGTAGAGATGGTTCAGGAAGTGGTGGCAATGGCAACGGAGAAGGCGGAAGCGGTCGAAATAAAGACCCCAAAGACCCTAACAATCCTTTTGGTGACGACAACGATAGTGATGACCCTGACAGAAATAATAAAAAACCTCCAAAAAACAAAAGAAAAAAAGACGATGACGCTCAGTCTAACCAACAATTAATTATTTTTGCTGTAGTAGCTCTAGTAGTCCTTTTCCTCCTCGTGAACCAAAGCAATAGCCAACCCAGACCTAGTAGCTATGATGATTATTATTAAAACTTATGACTAAACAATTTAACCTTGATATTGACACTGAAGAAATCAAACAAAAGCTTGGTGAACAAACCCAAAAACTAGAACAAAAAGCCGGAGAATTATGAGATAATTTCACTCCTCATTACACTAACCTAGAACCCTGACAACGCGGCTTGATTCTAATTGGAATTCTTGCTCTCCTAGTTTTTGTCATCTATTACCTCACTAAACAAGAAGACCCTACCGAAGTTTTACGCCGTAAAGAACGAGTTGAAGCAGCTATGGAAGAAAGAGTATTGAAAAGAGTNGAGGAATTGAGACAACTTGAATTAGAGATAAACGAAATAAAAGCAAGAATGGAAGAAAATAAGCGAAAAGCTATGGATCCAAATATCAGTCCATCTGAAAAAGCCGCCCTTTTAGAAGAAATTGAAAACGACGGCAAATTACTCCAACAAAAATACGCAGAACATAAGGCACATTCTAATAAATTCAGATTTGACCCCAGCAAGTATGTCTCCGACATGATTGAAGCAATGCGAAGAGCAATTGAAAAAGGCGGTAGAGATGGTTCAGGAAGTGGTGGCAATGGCAACGGAGAAGGCGGAAGCGGTCGAAATAAAGACCCCAAAGACCCTAACAATCCTTTTGGTGACGACAACGATAGTGATGACCCTGACAGAAATAATAAAAAACCTCCAAAAAACAAAAGAAAAAAAGACGATGACGCTCAGTCTAACCAACAATTAATTATTTTTGCTGTAGTAGCTCTAGTAGTCCTTTTCCTCCTCGTGAACCAAAGCAATAGCCAACCCAGACCTAGTAGCTATGATGATTATTATTAAAACTTATGACTAAACAATTTAACCTTGATATTGACACTGAAGAAATCAAACAAAAGCTTGGTGAACAAACCCAAAAACTAGAACAAAAAGCCGGAGAATTATGAGATAATTTCACTCCTCATTACACTAACCTAGAACCCTGACAACGCGGCTTGATTCTAATTGGAATTCTTGCTCTCCTAGTTTTTGTCATCTATTACCTCACTAAACAAGAAGACCCTACCGAAGTTTTACGCCGTAAAGAACGAGTTGAAGCAGCTATGGAAGAAAGAGTATTGAAAAGAGTTGAACTTTTAAAGAAATTAAGAGAATAAAACCATGTATTACGAAGAATTTGACGAACAAGAACAGCAAAAACTTGCTGAAACCAAAAACAAGAAAAAACAAAAGCAAGCCACTATGCTAATTGCTTTGCTTTTAATTGGTGGAATTGCTTACTACTTTCTAGGCTACTTACCGCAAGAAAGAAGCCGCGTTAAGCAAGAAATTGAAGAAGCATTTAAAGAAAACTTTAAAGTTTATCCTGAGAAACTGGACAAATCTTTATGAGAAGAAAAAGAAAATTGAGAAGAACATTTAAATAGTCTTTTTTTGCCATCACAAGTAAAAGTTTTTGGTGAAAAAATTCTTAAAGCAATTGACAAAAAGGCAGAGGAGCTGGAAGAAGAGGAAAGAGATAAGCCAAGAAAGTTAAAAGAAGAGGCAGTTAAGTTCGTAAAAGCAGCCTGCACTGAAACAGAACTAGAATTACCAGAAATCAAAAAGATTATTGAGCAATGCACAGAAAAGATTGAAAAAACTTCTCTAAGAGAACTTGATGAAGTTAAAAATAAGGCAGTTGGATTAATTGAGCAAGAAAGATTTAAAAGACAAGGTCTTCACTGGAGAAGGCAAATACACAATTGAGCCGATAGATGGCTAATAAGAAACAGACAAAGTTTTGAAAATGCTTGAACCAAAATGTCTAAGATGCTTGGAGAAGAACCACCAAGTTTTGATATTAATGGCATTTACAGGATACAATTTCCACCATCTCTCTGAAATGACTTATCCGAAGAGGAAAAAAAACTCGCCAAAGCCAATGGTCATGGTGAACTTACTCTTGAAGAACAAGTAAAAGATTATAAATTTAGCCCTTTAATCGAAGAATGAGAAAATAAAGTTAAGCCTGACCCTGCAAGAGGAACATTCAACCCTCGAGATCCGAGCAATTTAGACAACAATGCTTTATTTTACGGAGCACCACGAACTGGTAAATCAGTAATGGCGGAAAAAATGGCTTATGAAGCCGACAGATACCCATTAGTAGTGATTCAAGGTTCAAGTTTAACTCCTAGAAAACCCGATAATGAAGCGGGCGTTAGTCTTTTGATAAAGTTTATTTACACTATTAGCACTATAACTCACGATTTGGCAGACAATTTTAACTTTGGAAGAGAAGAAGATGGCGAAGTTCGTTACATTCTTTTTCTTGATGAAGCCGACCAAATATGCACAACTCACCTTTTACCGCCAAAAGATGCCTCTTCACAATTAACTTTTCTAAAAGAATGCATGGGTAGTGATAACAAAAAAGAAGAAAGTAAAAACTTGTGAATTGCGGCTACTAACCATTTAGATAATGTTAATCAAGCCGTTTATCAGTCAGGAAGATTAAGCAATCCTCTTGATTTTAGTTGAACTTTAGAAACATTTACCTATTACGCTGAGCAAGCAGGCATTAGTCACCAGTTTCCTGAGCATTGAACAAAAAATAAGACTTTGAATGCTGAAGATAATAAGTGGGTTAATCGATTTAACAAAATTATCTTTGACCGGGATTTCCTTGGCAAAGAAAAAGATGGTGCCACCAATCCTAGAAAAGAATTTTGAAATAAGTTTATTAACAATAATCCTGGTGCTGAATATGAACCTGAAAGAGACGAAGAAAACATCGAGGAACAAGAAGATGATGATAATGAACCAAAAGACAAAAAAGTAAAAATTAAATGAGGCGAATTCTTTGAGTTCTTTTGGCATCTTTATGATAGCAAGCAATTAGAAGCTTTTGAAGGTGAGTTTATCAATCCCCGTAATCCGAAACTAGAAGAAGTATTAGCCANTACGCTGAGCAAGCAGGCATTAGTCACCAGTTTCCTGAGCATTGAACAAAAAATAAGACTTTGAATGCTGAAGATAATAAGTGGGTTAATCGATTTAACAAAATTATCTTTGACCGGGATTTCCTTGGCAAAGAAAAAGATGGTGCCACCAATCCTAGAAAAGAATTTTGAAATAAGTTTATTAACAATAATCCTGGTGCTGAATATGAACCTGAAAGAGACGAAGAAAACATCGAGGAACAAGAAGATGATGATAATGAACCAAAAGACAAAAAAGTAAAAATTAAATGAGGCGAATTCTTTGAGTTCTTTTGGCATCTTTATGATAGCAAGCAATTAGAAGCTTTTGAAGGTGAGTTTATCAATCCCCGTAATCCGAAACTAGAAGAAGTATTAGCCACCGTGGATTCAACCCTAAAACTTACTACCAACAAACTCAGCAAGGATATCTGTAAAGCTATTGATGCTAGATTAAATGAAATGAATGATACTATCACCGAAATCAGAGATTCAATAGATGTGGGTCAAAATGCCATGTCTACTAGTATAGACAACTTTTCTAATGAAATTTCTATTCTCCTCACTTCCATAGGAGAACACTTAAACAGCGACCGAGGAAGGAGGAGATACTGAAGCCCTTAGCCCATTAACTTCACAAAAACAAAAAAAATTATGACTAAAAACAACAAAGAAATTGAACAATTAAACCAAAAAATAATCCAAATTAAATCCCTAATCCAAAACACCAAAGCTTCCCTTAAATCCTGAGCCAATTTAATTGGTCAATATCACTTACAATTAAAAGAATTTACCAACCAACTTGCTTTACTAAAAAAAGAACTAAATATGAAAGAAAAAAATACGAAAGGAGTCACCAAATAATGGGACTTTGGCAAACACTTTGCACTTGTGCTGGTTGTGCTATTGGTGCTGCTTGTGTCATTATGACTGGAGGAACAGCTTATGCAGTAGTAGTGCCTTTGCTTGTAGCCAGCGGAGGAGGAGCTATTGCTGGAAACCTTATTGGTAGCAAATTAGATCAAGAAGAAACCAAAACTAAAAATCAAACCAAGGACCTTGAAATCAGAGGTCAAACTATTGAGACTTTGAAGAAAGATAATGAGAAACTTCATACTGAAATTAATGAGTTGAAAAACAGGCATGAAGAACTAGACACCGAAGAAAAACAAAAAGAAAAAGAGTTAGAGCATGCCAAAAACAAAGCCAATGACTCTTCTCTTTCTGAGGAAGAAAGAACTAAATGAAGAAGAAAAGTTGTCGTTCTTGAAGAAGAACTTGGCAATATAAGAAATGAAAAAAAAGAAATTGCTGACAAAATAAAAGACCTTAATAATAGAATTAAAGATAACAACAAAAATATCACTTCTGTCGGTAAAGGTTCCGATGACGGAGACAAAAAAGGCATTATGGCTTTTCTTACTCTAGAAAATATCCTGATCTGCTTAGCTATTTATGTTGTATGGCAAGTTGCCATTAAAGATGATAGAAGATATTAAACTTTTCTTTTCCTCATCACTAACCAAACAATCAAACCAACCAAACCAGCACCTAATATAAAACTGCCTCCTATCCATAAAACTAGTTTAAGATTATTAGATTTTTGTTCTTGCTTGGCTTGTTCTTGCTTCAATTTAGTTAATAATTCACTGATTTCTTGGGTTATTCTAGCATACTTGACTTGTTCTTTGGCATTAAGTTTAGATAAATCCATGGTTTTAGTTTCAGGGTTAAAAGTTATTTTGCTTTGGAGCGGACTCAGTTCTCGGGCTAAGTTGAGGAATTGTTGTTGCTCTTCCGGGGAGGTATGAGATAATAACTTCTCTTGTTCTAATAACTCTTGGTATTCTTTGGAATTCTCTCCATAGATTTGGATGATTTGTTGCTTAGCCTGGGAAAAGAATTGGTTGAGTTGAAAATTAATGCCTTGATTTGAATTGTTTGCTGAATTAGAAGAAGATTTGTTTTTAACTGGCGAAGGATTGCTTGAGTTTGTTGATGGCTTATTACGTGGCTTATTAGGATTTGAATAATTATTATGAGCAGAACTACTACTAATTTGTTTAAGTTCATTCTCTAATTCAGTCAGTCTTTTCTTATGAAAGTCTAGATAATTTTGCCATTCAGGGTTATCAGGTCGAGGATTAGCTTCTAATTTTTGGATTTTTTGACGGAGTTCTCGAATGTCTTGAGCTAGTAATGAATTATCGTCATTGTCAAGTTCTACTGGTTGTTGTTCATAATAGGTATTGCAGCAAATTTCTGAACAGAATTCTTTGCCATTGTTAACTGTTTCATTATATCAAATAACTTTTTGATTAGTTAAAGATTGATTGCATTGAGGGCAAATTTGCTCTCTCTCTCTCTCTCTCTCTCTCTCTTAATTGCTTAGTTTTCCTATCTTTACATCTATCGCCATCAGCCACTATTCCTGAACGATCTAAGTTTTTTTCATTAGCTATTTGGCTTAATTCTTCTTCTATTTCTAGATAAGCTTCTTGTACTTGTTCTACGTTAGTATATTCTGCTTTACTTAGTTTACCAAATTGATATCTAGTTTCTTTAAGCTCACGAGTGTCAAGCCCGCGATAACCTAGTCAATCTTTAATATTTATTCGGTGATAATTAAATTGTAGATTATGTAAGAAACTCCTGCTTTTATTATCACCGCAGTCGAGGCAACATGGATGTTCTCCTTTATCTCGTGGCCAATAAACTTGATCATGATGACAAAAGGGAACTATTTTTCTTTTCTTGTTTTTATCTAGCCAATTTGCTCTTATTCTTATTTGTTCAGGAAATGTTTTTTCTGTTTCTGATAAAAGTTGTTGTAAATTATCTATTCTTGCCTCAATTTGAGCCTTTTCGTCGTCTTCTTTCAATCAAGTTGTAGTTAGCTTTCGAGCTTTTTTCTGAATTTTTTTAAGGTTTTGATAACTTTGTATAGTTAACTGTTTTTTTTCTTTTTGACTTATTTGCTCTAGTTTAGCAAAGCAATCATTGAGAATAACATTTATTTGCTCACTATTCATAAAGCACCTCCTTTACAACAAGAGAGAGAGAGAGAGAGAGAGAGAGCAAGTTGAAATAGAATTCAATGAAGACGATTCTTCAATAAATAGAAGTGAGATTAAAATAGATAATATAATTAAAGTTGAAAAAGTTAAAAATAAAGACATGGTAATTAAATTAGATGAACACAGAGGTGATGCAGCGAAAAGATTCATTCATCGTATTGAAGGTGGTACCCACAGAGGATTATTAGAAAGTTTTGGTGATTATGCTAAAAATACTATCTTTGAAGCAGTTCAAGCAAGTATTAAAAGTAACAATGAAAAAGAAATAAAAGAAGCAGTTAACGAATGAGTAAGGTTTTCTTTTGATGGTGTAGATACAGGAAGAAGTTCCCTTAAATGACTTAGAAGTAGAGCAAGGGCAAAACAATATGGACTTAATGAAGAAACTACTAAAAAAATTGATGCTCTTAATACTGCATTAAGTGCACGGAATGCTTTTCAACCTGGCAATGCTACAAATTTGCAAGATGCATTAAACAATCTCGCCACTGACCCAGCATTTTTAACTCACGCAAAAAATAATTTCATAACCAGTAGATTAGATGATGGTGCCAACAAAATGGTAAACAATTATGGAATTAACTTAGACCGTGATAAAAACTTGGTAAGAAATTGTATAAATAATATGACAAGCGTCGCGGATTTATATTTCCTTTTTAATTTTTTTGAAGATGCTACTAAGGTAGTTAATCGTGGTGATGAAGCTATTCATACTTTACTTGCAGGAGTATTATTTGACCCTAATGATATCCGAAGAAACTCAATTGACAACCGAGGAGATTTTTACGATGATGCTGACCCTGACAACCCTAACTTTAATAATTACTTCAATATTCGTAGTTATACCATGGGAAAAATTTGTGGTGATTTTCAACCAATTTTTCATAACTGAACAATTGATAACACCTTAGAGGATTTAAAAACCAAACTAGGCTTGATTTGAGAAGAAATAGCTCTCTATACTCGCTTAATTCAGGAAGGAAAAGCCGCCAAAAGAGTTTTAGCAAATAATGATGATTTTTTCCAACAAGTGGTAAATAGTGAGGCTGATTGATGAACTTTTTTTCGTAGAATCAATGATGAAGGTACACGAAAAGCATTAGGAAATAATAAAATCACTCAAGCATTTAGATGGGGCTTTCGTAAAACAGCAATTACAGGCAATTTAGTAGCAAGAACAGTTGCCGATGATGTTATTGATAGTTACAGGATGGGTGATGATGGTAATGCTGATTTACAAATTACTGGATATGCGGCTGGTCTGCTTTATAATTCAGGAGTCGGTCGTGCTATGATAACGGTTTTAGCAAACACCACCACAGCAGCAACAGATACTGCTAATCCTGATGTAAGAACAGAACCATGATTAAAAGACGTTGTGGAACATTCTTCTCTTACTTATAACCCTCTTAGTGCTTATACTGGTGTTGTCGGCAATCTTTTTTTATTAAACACTTGGGTTGATAGTCAAATTGCTTTAACTGCTGAAGAGCAAACTTTTATTAGTGATGATGCTCTCGATACCGCAGAAGCCAAACACAACGCAGCAGTGTTGTTATCCACTTTACGAGCCATTAAAGGAGCGAACACAGGCAACAACTATTTATTAAATGAAGCAAGAAATAATTGATTCACTAAAGACCAAACGGCTATTGATACGGCAATTGCCGATGGCACTGTCAACGCCGACCAATTAGCAGTTTTACAAGAATTTGAACAAGCTTACAGAGATAATCCAAACAGTCACAAGGGTAAAGTTTGAACCCGAGCTAACCATGATGATTTTAATACACTTCACACAACGAGAGTAGAAGGATTAGCAAATAAAGTGTTAAATCGGGCAACAAGAATGCACGCCACAACAAATCTCAAAGACTTTCGGGATATTCGGTTCAAAGGCAACCGGGTGGATCGCAACTACACTGCTAACGATCGAGTAGGAGAAACTGCTGGAGCCGGAGTAATTACTGCTTACGATGCCAAAGACCTCAGCAAAAAAGCCGCGGGCTTACTTTACAACTTAGGAATAGAACACGAAAATGTTCATAACAATACTCACGCTGATGATGGAACTCGGGCCAACGCTTTTGATATCGGGGATGGCACTCGCTTTGACTTAACTAATGAAGCTAACTCAGCGGCCGGCGGTTTGTGAGGCTTTGTGCAAGCTAAATCCTTAGCAGTTAACCCGCTTTCCAACGACGGACAAGGAAATTGAGCAGATACCGGCACTAACGGAGTCAATTTAGACCCTGCTGAAGAAGCCATAATCAATCGGGCTGGTTTAATTACTGCTGAATCTAAACACGCGGCTGCGGTGTTATTAGCTCATTTACGAGAAATTAAAGGGGCTTCGGGAATTGCTGGTATCAACCAGCAGTTAAATCCAAGGGGGAGATGCAGCGAACGACTGAACTAATAGAACCCAAGCGCAACTTAATGCAGCAGTTAACAACGTTGCTGATGACCAATACCAAGCTCTCAAAGAGTTTAAAGAGGCTGCCGACCTAGTAACTGCCGGAAGAGATCCACGACGAAATAACGTTGACATTCAAGCCAAAAATTTGGCCTGAAACGAAGTAAATACCGGATTAACCCACGATCGCTCTGGTTTAGCCCTTAAACTATTTAATGTTGCTGAACAGTTAGTTTGAAATGTTTTCTTTACTAGTCCTAATGGTAATAATGCTGATGCTCTTGATGACGCAAATGACGCACCACCAAGACCAATTCGTAGTGGCTGAAAAGATAGTGGTTTAAGTCCAGTTCGTCCTGGGGTTCATGATAGTGAAGCAGACCAAGCTTGAGCTAATGGTTGAAGAGATTTAAGAAATAATAACGGCGATGTTGGAAATGCTGGTCAACAAGGAGGTAGAATTACTGGTCTTCGTCCAGCAGATAAAGACTTTACTTATACTTCTTATGGACAAACAACTAATAATGTTAAACCTCACGAGAGAAGAAAAGATGATTTAGACCAAGCCCACCGTGCTCGAGCCACTTATGTACCACCACAACAAACTGAACTAGATTATAATGGTATTATCCAAAGAATAAGAGATGAAATGCAAAAATCACCTCCGGTTAGTGATAGTGGATTAAATGCTGAATTAGGGCAAAGTAATTGAGAAAGTTGACTTCGTGATGCTCAAGATAAAAATGAATTAGATAGTCGTGAAAGCCAAGCAATAAGTGCTGTTAAAGAAGCTCGTCGCAAGGAAGAAAATCCGTCTCCTCTAGATCTAAACAAAGTTATTAATGAGGCTATTCAAGCAGTTAAAGACCACTGAAAAGAAAAAGCTGGCTCTGAAACTGGCAAAATCAATGGTCAAGACCAAAAACAAGTATTAGGCAGCTGAGAAGAAGAAATCCGCAAAAAAGACAGTGAAACTGCTATTAATGCCGAGCGTGATCGCTTAAAAGAATTGATTAATACAGAAAAAGCCAAAGAAGGTTCTGCTCCTCCTGGTCCTGGTTTACCAGGTGGTCCTTATCCTGACAATGGAGATCCCGATAGTGGCGAAGGTGATGACTCTGGAAAAACTCCTCCTGGTGGTAAGGAAGATGGTAAAAAACCTATTGGTCCAGAAGAAAAAACCCCCGGAGGAAAAGAAGATGTTCCAACTGATTCTTCAGGAGAAGAAATTAAAGAAGAAGAATGAAAAAATGTTAGCCCAAGCACAGTAGATAAAATTGTTAAAGAAAACGAGGCTACTAATATTCAATCTGGAAAAGATAAAGACGCTAACTTAGAAAAAATTAAAGAAATATTAAAAAAAGTAAACCAAGCCAAGGGTAAAGAAAAATACAACGAACCTGCTAAAACCCTTCAAGAGGAATTAAACCAAATCCAAAGCAGCAGTTTAGTTACTCAACTGGAAAGCCTTAAAAAGGAAGTAAATGAGGCTATTCAACATTTAGAAAAACTAGAAAAAGAAAGTTCACAAACCCAAGACCAAGCACCAAAAAGCTGATGACAAAAACAACCTACTTGGGCTAAAGTAGCCATTATTTTTGGTATACTTACAGCCATTATTTTAATTGGAATAATTATTAGCCAACTAACCAAGAAAAAACAAGTTTCAGAAGAAGAGGAGTAAACTCCTATTCCTAAAAGACCGAAAATTTTAAAAAATACAGGGGGGCCAGTAAAGGGAAATTTTGTTGCTCCGTGCTTAAAATAAAAGAATTTTACAACACTTTTTTAATATTTAAAATTAACTCTAATCCTTGGTTTACTTTTTCCATTATCTCTTTACTGGCTGCTCCACAATAACCTCGTAAGCGTAGTTTCTTATCAATGGCTCGCAAGCGATTAAGTAAAATCTTGCTGTCTTTGGCTAAACCATTAGCAGAATTAGCCTTAATTAGTATTTCCAAGTTTTTTACCGGTGATAAACTTTCTCAATCCTCATCTGATAAAGGAAACACAATAACATGATGGTCGTATTCATTTTGAATATCATTGCTAACTACCAGAGCAGGACGAAGTTTGCCGACCCCTTACGAGGATTAAAATAAACCAAATAAATTTCTCCGTAATGAGGAAAAGGATAAGGAGATTGTTAGGAGGGCTTGCTTTTTGGTTCTTTCATCTTTTTATAGCCCATCATTGCTAGTTTCGTCTCAAATTAGGTCTTCTTGGCGTCTTTTTTGGCTTTTAGCTACTGCTTGATAATCTTTAATAAGTTCTTGTCTTAATTGCTCTTTTTTTTGTTGTTTTACTTGTTTAATTTTTTCCTCCACTGCTTCATTAACAAAACGGCTGATTTTAGTTCCGGCTACTTGACGAAGTTTTTGATAAGTTTTTTCAGGAAAATAGATGTTTGCGTTGCGTCCTGCCATAATATCATATTTTACTTGCTTAACTAGGCAGTGAGTATTATTGGTTTTTTTTTTAAATTTTATTATTTTTAACTAATTAGATGATTTTAGCATAAGAGACTGGCTTTATTTCAAAGAGAGAATGTAAAATGAACCGAGACACGTTAACTTAGATTTCAATAAGATTTTATTCATAGTTTTTTAGAAAATTGTGGTGACAAGAGGACAAGGAATAAAAGGGCAAAAATAGGCATTAGAGAACCATAAATTAAGTATTAGGGTGATGATTAGTTTATTTATGAAAGTTAAGCAAAATACGAAGCATTTCCTCTATTTCAATCATTATCTCTTCAGGTAATTCTCCTATTTTCTTACCAATTCGCTTCTTATCAACCGAACGAATTTGTTCCGGCAATATTTTGGCTTCTTTTCCGTCAAATTCAATAGAAATATGAAAAGGAACGCTGGGCATGGGAGCAGTAGTAAGAGGAACAACAACTACTCTTTTGCCAATAATGTTTTGTCAATCATTACTCATTACTGCACAAGGACGAGTTTTATAGATTTCCGTGCCAAAAGTTTTTCCTAATTTCACTCAGTAAACCGAGCGATATTTAATTACTCTTGGCTTATTCGTCTTCTTCAATAGCATCTCATTCTCTCATTTCTTTTTCGTAATTTTTGCTTTTGGCTAGTTTTTGGTAAGCTTCTTTTAGTTCCTCATCACTAATCTTAAATTTAGGCTTTGCTTCTTGGTGGATTTCATAATCTATTCCTTTTTTTTCACAAATTTTCTTGATTTCTTGGATATTGCTTTTGATAATTAGTGATTTCGGTGTTCGCTTAATGGCAAGAATCGGGCTGATATTCTTATTTATTGGCATAATCTTATATAATAATTTTAGAATTTAATTCCATTTACATCACTTTACCTCCCCGATTTTTTGTTTTCATTCTCATCTAAATTCTTGACACTGTTTAGCGATGTATTTCCTTTTCAACTCTAACTTTCCAGTCTCCAATATCTCTTCAATATATTTAACTAAATAAACTCCACAATTGTAGCCATCTTTTTGCTTGTCTCCTTGGAGAATTTGGATATTATTTTCTAGTTCAGTAATATTTTTAATGAATGGTTAATTACAAAGTAAATAAAAGGGCAGGTAAGTTATCTAGCAAAGCAATTAAGAAATAGCCTATCAACAGACCACTTAGAAAGAAAATGGTTAACACAATTCTGCTAACTCTTTTTCCAAAGATTTGGCTTGGGAAATTAGTTTTTGGTTACGACCTGATTGGGCTCAACTGACTCCTTTTTTACTTTTTCTTTTCATAGATTTGCTGAGAGTGCGCGACATATAATAACTAGTTTATTTTAATCTTTGGTCTATATTTACCTCTCCCATAATTATCAAAGCCATGGGAACGAGGCTTTTTATTACCATAAGCATATTGAGAATAAGAAGAATTAATTAGTTTCTTAAAAATTTGACAATATTCTTGATATCAAGGATTATGATCATGTCCATCACCTCATTGGTTATATTTGTCGATTAACTTCTGATTCTTCTTTCGATAAACATTTAATTGTCGACTTAGAAAAATACTTTTGACAATCTTATTGTTGAAACTTGCCTGTTCTCTTTTTTCGTAAAGTGAAGCGAGTTTTTTCAGAATACTCCTTTCGCCTAAAGAGAATTTTTTTTGATAGGCTTTAATATGCCCGACTTCATGAGAAATAGTATCAAAGAATTCAGTTTTACTTCTCAAAGTATACCAAGGAATATAGATTATTTTCTGAATGTCATCAGTTCAACCTCAACCATCGCTTAACAGGGTTTTGGCTGATAAGTTTTGCGGACATTCTCAACTTATTTTTTGCTTCGGGAGACAATGAACTAACATCTTTGCTACTAATTTTTGGTGCTTAACTTCTAGCTTTTTAGCGGGGCAGGAAACAAGGCAAGCCGCACCTTTATTAGGAGTAAATTTGGCTTTACAATCCGGACAATTGTTTGCTAAGTTATTTTTCTTATCTAAAAACATTTTAGTGTTTAATTCTTGCTTTGTCAAAGGCATTCATTACTTTTTCCATTTCACGAATTTCTTTTTGTTCTTGTTTAGGTAGTTTAGCAAATTCTTTATCTCAAGTTGTCTGGTGGTTGGCTTTTTTGCTTTCTTTCGATTCTTGAAGGATAAGACTTTGACCACAAAAACGACATTTGTTAGTTTGTTTGAGAGAGTTTGTTTTCTTTTCTCCCAAAAGTGAGATTACTTCTTTTTCGCTGATTTCTTGATTCCTAATTTTGGTTCTCAATTGCTGCAAGAATTCTTGTTTAGTCCTAATCGTGCTTAATCTGTTCATATATAGATTTTAATAAATAAGCCTAGTTTAGAGGCAGTTTTAATCCCATTTACATCACTTTACCTCCCCGATTTTTTGTTTTCATTCTCATCTAAATTCTTGACACTGTTTAGCGATGTATTTCCTTTTCAACTCTAACTTTCCAGTCTCCAATATCTCTTCAATATATTTAACTAAATAAACTCCACAATTGTAGCCATCTTTTTGCTTGTCTCCTTGGAGAATTTGGATATTATTTTCTAGTTCAGTAATTTGGCTAATAAAAGGCTTGATTTGTGCTACTTCACTCTCTATTCCTCACCCAGAAGAAGTATATCACACTAAATAATTAGCACATTCATCAGCAAAAGTTAAGTCTTGTGTCAGTGTCCATTTTTCTGAAGTTCAGCTATGACGGCTCATTTTCAGTGTTGGGGCTTGAAAACACGGCGGACTTTACGGAGGAATTGGCGTAAGTTTTCTTTTTTTACTTGTTTTATTTTAGTTAATGCGTCCATGAGGATTTTTGGATNTGTCTGGTGGTTGGCTTTTTTGCTTTCTTTCGATTCTTGAAGGATAAGACTTTGACCACAAAAACGACATTTGTTAGTTTGTTTGAGAGAGTTTGTTTTCTTTTCTCCCAAAAGTGAGATTACTTCTTTTTCGCTGATTTCTTGATTCCTAATTTTGGTTCTCAATTGCTGCAAGAATTCTTGTTTAGTCCTAATCGTGCTTAATCTGTTCATATATAGATTTTAATAAATAAGCCTAGTTTAGAGGCAGTTTTAATCCCATTTACATCACTTTACCTCCCCGATTTTTTGTTTTCATTCTCATCTAAATTCTTGACACTGTTTAGCGATGTATTTCCTTTTCAACTCTAACTTTCCAGTCTCCAATATCTCTTCAATATATTTAACTAAATAAACTCCACAATTGTAGCCATCTTTTTGCTTGTCTCCTTGGAGAATTTGGATATTATTTTCTAGTTCAGTAATTTGGCTAATAAAAGGCTTGATTTGTGCTACTTCACTCTCTATTCCTCACCCAGAAGAAGTATATCACACTAAATAATTAGCACATTCATCAGCAAAAGTTAAGTCTTGTGTCAGTGTCCATTTTTCTGAAGTTCAGCTATGACGGCTCATTTTCAGTGTTGGGGCTTGAAAACACGGCGGACTTTACGGAGGAATTGGCGTAAGTTTTCTTTTTTTACTTGTTTTATTTTAGTTAATGCGTCCATGAGGATTTTTGGATCATGGAAATTCAAACTGGTAGTTATGTTTGCATTAAAATATACTTATATGAACTTCCAAGAGCAGATTAATAAAGCTAAAATAACTCTATTTGGCAATATTTGAATAGTAAGATTAATAAAATTATTGTGCTATGTGGGTTGTGGCTTTCTGGCTTGGCTAATCTGGAAGTCAGAGTATATTTTTGGCAAACAAACTCCTGCCCAAGTTTTTAAAACTTATATTCGAGATTGAAACACAAAAAACGTTAATGATTTGTTGTATAATCTTTTGACAATTGGTTGTTTTCTCGCTATCATTGGTCTCTACTTCTATCTCTCGGGTAAGTTAGTAGAATGATTAACCACTATTAATATTCCGGCTAGCCAACAAGATAAAATTTTTCAAGAGAAAGTTTATTCAGTTGATGGCAAAAATAATTATTCGGTAAAGAAAGTAGATAGCCTAGAAATTACTGGTTTTCGCAATTCGGCTTATGTTACTTGCCAAGGAATAATTTCTTTACAAAATAAGCAAAGTAGCAAGCAAATTGCTTTTGTGATTCATTCCCATCGGCAAAATTTACAAGAATATTTAGTCGGAAATAAATTTAAAGACCATTTGCCTAGCACTAACATTTACTTTCGAGAGAAAACTTTCCTGACTTGGCAAAAGATTTTAGCAGCAGTGTTGGTAGTGGCTTGTGGAGGATTTTTTTTAAATAGATATTTAAAAGGAAAGGCTTTTCCTGAAACCGCAATTGGAGATGTTCTTTCGGGAGAAAATGATCGGCAAAGAAGACAAGCCCAAGAAGAAGAAAAAGCCCAAAAAGAGGCTGAAGAAAGAAAAAAATATATTGTCAATTCCGGAGATATTGATACTACCTGAAACCAAATTGGTGGCTTAAAAGTAGCTAAAGAAAGAATGAAAGACAATGTGAACTTAATTAAAAGAAAGAGGCAAAACAAAGACTTTCCGGTTGAACCTGAACATGTTCTCCTTTACGGTCCACCCGGCACAGGAAAAACTTTGTTGGCCCAAGCAGCGGCCAAAGATTCAGGAGCTTTCTTTGCTTACGCCACAGGAGGACAATTTTCTGGCAAAGACCGTCGGGAAAGAGAAGAAAAAATTCACATGTTTCTCAATGGAGTGGTTAAAGAAACCAAAGGCGACCCTTGCATTTTACTCATTGATGAGTTTGAGAAAATGACTGATGACGAAAATAGCAGGCAAAAATGCACCGAATGAAATACCATTATGGACGGCATTGACAAAAAAAAGTTTCCTGGTATTGTTATTGTAGCAGCCACTAACAAAGCCGAACAAATTGATTTAGCCCTCTTTCGTTCTGAAAGATTTGGTAAAAAGTTATTAATTAGTTTTCCCGAAAAAAAAGAACTTAAAGACATTATTACAGTTACTCTTGATAAATTTTGCGAGGATTGTAAAAATTGACCAGTTTTTTTTGGTAATAAAAGCAAAGCAGCATTTACCAAAGAATTCACCGATTATATTTTTAAAGAAATTACTGAAACTAAAGAATATGAGATAGACCCAAATGAACTTGCTGCGGGAACCGCAGGATATGATTATGACGACAAAACTGGAAAGAGAACACCAAAAAAAGTGTTTGATGAAGACGAAGCCCCTCCTCGCCCATTATTTGTCGGAGCCGATATCAAAAAGATAATTTACAAAGAGGCTCCTGCTATTGCTACTGCCCGAGGAGAAAAAGCCATCACTAAAGATGATTTTAAAAAGGCAATAAGAAATACATTTGAATATAACCGATCCCAAGGACTACAACAAAAAGAAATGCTTAAATTCATTCAAGAATTAATTAGAATAAAAGGAAAAAAAGGAACACCATCATGATGAGATTTTTATTAATAAAATTTGGTTTCTTTTTAAAGTAAAAATAGATTAGTAAAAGTTAAATTTAAACATTAAAAAATTTATCTCTAATTTTTTTTACGAAAAAAATGTTGAAAAACGCAAATTGATTAAGTTAACAATTTCTCACTAAAATTTTAAGTAAATGTTTCACAATTATAATTATTCTCAATTAATTTCCAAAAAATTAGGCAAAAAAACAATCTTAAATGGTTGGGTGAGGGGAATTATTAACAAAGGAGGAATTTTATTTTTTAGTTTACACGATGCTTATGGAAAAATTCAAGTAATTACAAAGGAAAAAAAACTAATCAAAGATTTCCAAAAGGAAGTCAATTCCGAGGATTTACTTAGTATTTGAGGCACAGTCCAAATAAAGCAACCAAAAAAAAATATCGAGCCGTCGCAGCAACAAAAAAAAGAAATTGAAATAAATTTAGAAAAGTATCAAATAATTAACCAAACCAAACCTTTGCCTTTTGAAATTAAAGATGAAGCAAATATTAATGAAGATAACCGTTTTCGCTATCGTTATTTAGATTTACGACGCAATGTGAGTAAAAGACCTTTAATTATTAGGCACCATTTTCTTCACCAAATTAGAAATTATTTATACAAACAAGGATTTATTGAAGTAGAAACCCCGATTTTAGCCCAAAATTCTCCCGAAGGAGCCAAGTGTTTTGTGGTTCCTTCCTCTTTGGGAAAACAAAGATATTATACTTTACCCCAATCTCCCCAAATTTTTAAGCAGTTATTAATGATGAGCGGCTTTGCTAGACATTACCAAATTGATAAAAGTTTTCGTAATGAAGATGCTCGCAGCAATAGACAAATTGAATTTTCGCAATTAGATTTAGAAATGAGTTTTACCTCGACAAAAAAAATAATGATTTTGACGGAAAAACTTTTAAAATATGTCTTAAAAAAAACCCTTAATTACCAGTTAAAAACTCCTTTTCCTATTCTAACTTACCAACAAGTAATAAAAAAATACGGCACTGATAAGCCTGATTTGCGTAATCCGACTAAGAAAGATGAATTAAATTTTTTGTGGATAACTGATTGACCGCTTTTTGAATACAATGAAGAAACTAAAAAATACGAAATTTTTCGTCATCCTTTCACAATTCCCCAAAAAAAATACATTAAACCTTTATTAAATAATAAAATTAAGCCAGAAAAAGTAATTTGTGAGGCTTTTGATTTAGTTTGTAACGGAGAAGAAGTTTTAAGCGGTAGTTTGAGGATTTACCAACGAGAATTACAGGAAAAAGTTTTCACAATTTTGGGCTACGACCAACAAAAACAAAAAAAATATTTTGGCTATTTTTTACAAGCCCTAGAATTTGCTGCCCCTCCGCACGGAGGATTTGGTTTAGGAATTGACCGTTTGTTAGCAATAGTCCTTAATCTCAAAAGTTTAAAAGAAGTTATTGCTTTTCCCAAAAACATTGATGGCAGTTGTTCCTTAACTGGCACTCCGAATTATCTTGATGAAAAATTATAGCAATTTCAATTTTGAAAGTTGACATTCTTGTTGGTTTTTTGGTAAAATAAATTATATGCGAGTTTTTTTATTAATTTTAATCTGACTAGTTGGCTTGGCGTCATTTGCCCTTTCTTTTTTTTTTGGCGAACAAAGTGATTTTTCCCCTTCCCAAGAAAGCGAGGAGCAAATTTATAAAAATACTGGTTTTACTAAATTAACTAAGCAATTACAAGCCATTTATCTTTTTTTAATGTTTATTTTTTTTGTTTTAATATTTGTTTATAATTATGCTTTTTTTAACTAATTTTTAGCCTTTTTAAGTTGTCTCTTTTGCTCTCTCTTGATGATAAAAATTGCTAGAAAGAAATTAAAATACTCTTAATCTTTTATTGCTTTAAAAATTACTGAAGATTCGAAGGAAGTTAAATGAATACGACCAAATTTTTCTCCTAATTTTCATTGAATCATTAACTTTTTATAACCTAAATTGGTTAGTTTGCTGGAAATGTCAGGGAACAAATTAACTAAGGGAGCAGCAATTTCTTTAAATTTGTTTTCGTATTCACGGTATATTTGTTCTTTATCTTGATCTAAATTTTTGCGAATTTGATATTCTTGTTCTAGTTCTCTTCTTTTGGTCTCTAATTCTCTATTTTGAGAATTAGATAATTTGTGCTTTCTTAATAATTTTTGTAGTTCTTCTTCTAAGTTCCTAGTTTGAGCCTCTAATTCTTCAACTTCTTTAATTAACTCTTTATCAGATTTATTTTGTCGCAAATTAGCGATTTCTGCTTCACTAGACGAAATTTTTTCGTTTATTTCGTCTATTCTTTTAATTATTTCTTGTTTTTCTGTTTCGAGGTTTGGGTCAGGATTTTGGTTTGGATTCCGCTGGTTTTCTTCTATTTTTTGGTTAATATTTTCTAAAATCACCTCTTCATTGGATTTTGCTTGTTTATAGCCTTCAATTTCTTTTTCAATTTTTACTATTGATTGTTCGTTGATTTTAGATTGTTCGGCAACTTCTCTCTTTGTTGCTGCTTCTGCTTTTAATCTGTCAATTTTTTCCTGAAGTTCACTGATCTGTTCTTGGTTTTCTTCATTGCCATTTTGACTTTCTAACTTGGCTAATTCGTTTTGATATCATTCATCTGCATCTGAGTTAGAATTAAGTTTCTGTTTGTATTCATTGTAGAGGTTTTTAACTTTTTCAAATGCTTTTATTTTACTAAATTCAATTGATAGTATGTTTTGTAATGATTCAGTTTCAGAAGAAGCAAACGGAATAGTGATATTTCCTCTTTCGTCTTTTTGATTTTTGCTTTCTTCATTTCTACTAATTCCACAAAATCCAGAATCAAACATAAAGGCTAAAAGTTGTTCGGGAGTAGCCTGAATTTCCATATTTTTTGGGCTAGGTTCTTTTTGCGATTTCTTATTTTGAACTTCGCTGCTTCAGCAACTATGAACTATTTTTTTATCAGGTTCTTTTAATATTTCGTGTAGGGCTATTTCAATTTGATCTTTCGTTAATATAAAGTGAACTTGATGAGGTTTTTCTTTAAGAGAAGAAGGAAAATTTTCAAATCAATTTTCTTCTGGCTCGCCTGTTACCATTCCTGGATTGATCTTTTGATATCCTTGCTTATTTAAATTTGCTTCTGAAAGAATGAAAATGTTAATTGGTTTTTCTTTTTCTACATTTCACTCTATCTTGGTCTTTAAACCTCCGATTGGTCCCGTTTTTTTACCTTCAACAGTCCCAGTTGAACCTAAATTCTTTGGCAAAGGCACTCGATTGACTAAACTATAAAGTGCTAAATAAAAGGCTATTCCTGCTGAATCTCCGCTTGCTGGACCACTTTGTCTAATCAAAACATAAACGTCATTATCAAATTTCCCTATTTCGCTTAAAAAATCGCGGACAATTTGTTCATAATATTCTTTAAATTTATAACCTTTTTGAGGGTGGCTTCCTTCTATTCTTATGGAAAAATTAATGGCTTGTCGTGAGTTATTTTTTATATCAATATTAATTTCCGTTCGTGGACTCTTTCCTGTTTTTGGCTTCAAAAAAATTATTAAATCACTAGAACCACCAGTTTTATTTCGTTCTGAACCGCTAACTCATAAAATATTTGTTGCTCCTATTCTTGTTTCAGCATTTAAGTCTGGTATTTCTTGGTCGGGAGTAAGTAAATTTCATTCTCGCAATTTTTCAATATCTCTATCAACATAACCTTTTTTTCGCAACTCTGTTTTTCTGCTAATTTTATCTAATAATTCTTGCTCCCGAATTTTTTGGTATTCACGGATTAAGTCCTCAATTTTTTTTAATTCTTGAACTCTTTTTCAATATTCTTCTAATTGCCGATTATATTCTTTTTGTTGTCATTTTAGCCAGTTTTCAACATCCCGCCGAAATTTCTCTCGGGCATGCTCTAAAATTGACTTATTTAAGTCTCGCAAATATTCTTCAATTCATGGTCTTAATTCTCATCAAATTCTTTCTATAATTTCTGGTGGAAGTTTCTCGTTAATATTGTTTGTCGGGTAATGACCAGAGCCAAGAGCACTAATTAAAAATTCTTCTTCAATTTCTTGAATAGTTTTAGCATCTCCGCTTGGCTTTTTAGTTAATTGGTTAAGATTATTAGTATTGCCTAAAAGGTTGCTGGCTAATTGTAAAACAGCTTTTTGTGTTTGCTGATTTTGCTGCTCGCCAAGATTTGCCTGGTTAGGACTACTACTTTTTTTATTTTTAACTGCGAATCAAATTATACCGCCAAACAATAAAACTCCAATTATCGTAAAAGTAATAATAACGGCTTTTCATTTGCTTGAACCATTTTTTCGATATTCATTATACTTCATAATTAATGCTCTATTTCTTTTATTTCTGCTTGTAATTGATTAACTTCTCCATTGAGACCAAAAAATCTAACTAAATTGTAAATTCAAAAGCCTAATGAAAGCAAAAAAGCAAGTATTATAGGATAAAAAGTTTATTCTAAATAACTTTATAATACTGGTGGTATCTGTATTTTGAGTCTTCAATTATAAAATTTCTTTAGGAATTAGTGAAACGGTTTTCCTTAATCCGTAGCCAATCCTAAACTGTGATTATTCATGGCTTGAACTTTCATTTGCTCTTTAAGTTGTAATCAAAAAATAAGAACAGCAATTAGAGGTAGTAATCATTGTAAAACTGCCAGATTAATAATAAATTGAGTAAGATAATTGTTTCTTTTTCTTTGCTTGCGGCTTAATTCTCGTGACAATATTCTTTTTTCGCTGTTGCTATCATTTTTTTTTCTATATTCAGGTTGCTGATAAATGTTAGCATTTACTGGTTGGGAAATTGGAGCAGTTGGGTGTGGCTGTTGGCTTCCATTAAAAGTATTTGTTTCTCCTCTCTGTTTTTTCACTAAACAGGAACGGCAGATTTTTCCTTCATGAGCAGTTTCACCACCTAAAAATTCTTCTTTGTATTTGATATTACAAATACCGCACCAAAAATATTTTTCTGTTTCTTGCTTTTTCTCTTCATTTCTTCCCAAGAAAAGACCAACAATACCAGTAATAAAAGTTCCTCCAATCATACCAATAGGGAGTGCTAATCATCAGAGAAATCAGCCTACAAAAAAACCAAAGAAATTAGACATTAATCCAACAGCAAGAATGATTCATAAATTAGTCTTATTTTCTTGTCCGGACAAACGAACCATTTGCCAAATCCAAAGTCCAAGAGCTAAAAATCAAAAAATTAAAAAGATGATTATAACAAAGGCACCCAACGCAAATAAGTCTGCCAACATTTTAATATCTTCCTCCTTTTCTTATTTGATTTTTGTTTAAAAGAAAAATTTTTTGTTTTTTATCTACAGAGAGAGAGAGAGAGAGAGAGAGAGAGAGAGAGAGCTTTTTCATACTATTGAATTTTTACTTTTCATATACTATAAATTTTAAGCATTAATTATTTTTCTTTAATCATTTAGTTAAGTTACTTTTAATGCTTTCTTCATCTTTTAAAAGAATAAAACAATTTTCTTGCTTTTCTTTAACTTTCTCTTTTGTTTCTTGTCATTGTTGTTCGGTTAAAAGAATGAGATGTTTATTTTCTCCAAAGAGTTTTTGGCAAATTGTTTGTTCTTGGATTTGGTAAGTTTTAGTTAAATATTCTCGAACATTTTCGTCTTCCACTTGGAGCAAAATTATGTCTTTTTCAATTACTAATAATTTTGTATCAACAAAAAAAAGATTATTCTTTAACTCTTTTTGTCATTGTTTTTTGGTTTCAATAAAATTCTTTTCTCAAAGATTATTTTCTTTCATTCATTCTTGAATTTTAACCAAAGATAAATAGCAGAGATTAGTGTTTTCAAGAAGTCTAGTATTATCCATTTTTAAGTTTTAAATTTTCTTATTTTTCTTTGTTGTAAAAAAAAATAAATGGCTATTCCAGCCGATATAATTGTGGTTATCCCAAAAATAATAGCGAGAGTTCAAGGAAGAGTTTTTGAATTTGTAGGTGAAGTGTTGGAAGATGAAGATGTTTTTTTTTTATCTAGATAATATTGGGACTTGAGGGACAAAACTTTTTCTCAATAAGGTTTAAGATTTGCAAAATCTTCTTCCCAAGCATCAACACTTTTTTTGGCTTCTTCATCTCTTTCATATTCTTCGCTTTTTTTAATATTTCTTACCGAGATAAGATTTCGTCAATTATTTAATAATATATCTTCTTCCAGAAAATCAATATCTTCTTCATTAGGCTGAAGTTTGCCTTTTTCCCAGTTATCGATAAAGTCAAGTTTTTTTGCTCTTTCAATTTCCTTAATTTCTTTATATAATTCATTTTCTTCCTGGGAAGGAGTTTCTTGTGTTTTGACTAAATTTTCTCTTAATTCATCAGTTCCTTTATCTATAAATTTTTTCATTTCTGGTAAAGAAGAATTCCATTTTTCTAACTTTTCCTTAATTTCCTGCAATTTTGTTTTTCTCTCTTCACTTGACATATTAAAATTTTAGCAATAAATATAATATTGATTAACGTCACCCATCATTTTTTACTTTATCCTAGTTTGTAGCCAGAAACTAGTTGAATAAAGGCTTTTTTGCGTAATTTAGTATAAAATTTTCCCGGAAATTTGCGTAACAGACTAACTTTTTGCTTTACTGGCTTTTCCCGACAAGTTCTGATTTTTTTTACTTTGACTTTATAAATATTTCTTATTGCTTGTTTAATCTGGAATTTATTAGCCTTAGGATGAACATAAAAAGTATAAATTCTCGTTTTTTCTTCTTGCTCTTGACTCTTTTTGCTTAAAACATATTGTTTAATTACTTGTTCTCTAATCATATATAAAGTTAATTTTAAACAAAAAAATTATCTTTCTTATCTAAAAAGAAACCATTTTTTAATATTATCTAACCCTATACTCTGTGAAGCACATACACATACACACACAAAATACTCTTTAAAAATTGCCCAAATTACCGCTTTTTTCAAAGAATTGAAAATACTGTGGATAAGACAAGGCAACATTTTTTAACTGAAAAAAAAACATTTGCAAGCATAATTGAAGATTTTTATTATTTGATGCAGAACAATTAATAATTATCTCAGCAGGCAAAACAGAAATTTGGCAAAATTCAGCATAATTTTCTTGTAAAAAATTAATAACTCCGTTAACAATTGCTGAAATTCCTGCACAAACTAAATCTTTTCCTTTGGGAGCCGAGTTAGCATGACCCTGAATTTTGATATATTTAAATTGTTTCTTATTTTCATGCAATCGGTAAAACACCTTAATCATTACTATTTTTTTTAAGCCTGAAAAAACATTGTTGGTGTTTCTCTTTTAGTTATTAAACTTGATAAAAATGACTAATATGGAAGATAAGCAAAAAAAGCTATTAATAATTGAAAAATATAAGTCGTTGAAGTTAATTATTTAAGGCATTATAATTGGATTTAGTGCTTACTTATAATTGCTTATTTTGGTCTGTTATGTGGATACAAACAATAAAATACTCTGGTAGTGATGTTCACATCAACAATAATGCTATTGAAAAAAGCGAATTATTAGAGAAAATTCGTAAGTTTTGCATAGAACATTATTTGTTATTATTAATTCTTTATGCTCTAATTTGGATAAGTGCTTTAATTTTTACAACAATAGGGATAATAAAATATCTTAATGCTCGTAAAGAAATTGAAAAATTAAACGAATGCGAAAACATTAAAAATTAATTATGCAAAAAAAATTATTTATATTAAACGAATTAATGTAAAGAAACTAAAAAATTTATTGTACAAATGCCCGCGTAGCTCATCGATAGAGCGTTCGGCTTTTAACCGAGGTGTAGAAGGTTTAATTCCTTTCGCGGGCACCAAAATATTGACTATGAAAAGATTTGCGAGAATAATTAACCACCAAAACGAAAAGTCATGTGGTAATTGTCAAAAATTAATAGCCAAAAACACTCTTTGTTGATTTGAGGGAGAAACAGACGTTCAAGGAGTAGTAAAAGATTTTTTTCAGTGCCAGTATTTTTGTCTTTCTTGTGGCAATCAAATAGTAGAAAAAGATAAGTCTCCTGCTCAACTTCAAGGACATAAATGCTTTTATCCTGGTTGCCAAAGAGAAATCACCGAAAAAAAAGGTTATTATCAGTGTCGAGATAGTAATAAAAAAATGTGCAGCAAAGAACACTTTAAGGAAATTTATCGGCTTTATTGTGACCAATGCGGAATAGATATTACTGAACGAGCTGATTACTTACAAGTAGTCGCTAGTCAAAAACCATGATTTCAGAAAGTTTTCCCTTGAGTAACAGGTGGACTGGTATTGTTTATTACTGTTTTAATGATAATTTTGGTTAAAAAGGAAGAAAGAAAAAAGGTAACAAAATAATAAGAATATACAGTTTGACAAACTTTAACGAACCTGTTGAAGAAATTTTTTTAGTATTTCACAAAGAAAAAATGAGAAAAACACCCATTCCAGTTGCCGACCAAGAAAAAGTTATTGAATTTTATAAGCAAAAATATTAACAAATAGATTAGAGAAATTGATAATTGCCTAGATTAAACAAAAACAACTTTTTTGCTAAAATATTAAATATACAATGAGCAAATTAGATGAAATAGCAGAAAAATTAAAGAATTTTTTTATTAATTACTGATGGGTAATTTTAATCGTTTTAATTGCCCTTATTTTGTTAATTGTTCT
Organism: endosymbiont GvMRE of Glomus versiforme; assembly: GCF_003546845.1. NCBI lineage: Bacteria > Bacillati > Mycoplasmatota > Mollicutes > Mycoplasmatales > endosymbiont GvMRE of Glomus versiforme. The sequence goes on from NZ_NWVA01000003.1 coordinate 98,145, forward strand.
GATTAGTTGACTCAGCAAAGAAGCAGAAACTCGGGAGAAAAAATTGCTCGGTAATGTCCTCGTTTGTCCAATTCGTGGAAGACTAAAAAGAGGAAAATACGCCGCCGATGGTCGATACAGCGAAGAATATTGAACAATTAAACTGGTCAAGTGATTTTTGAACAGAGGCTACGAAAAAGAACAAATTGGGTTTGAGCATGTTATTCGTATTGGACGAGATGGTCATAATTCTTTACGTGTAGACTTGACTGTTAAAAAAAATGGCAAATTTTTTGCAGTGGTGGAAGTAAAAAATAATTCTCGGGAGATTGAATCAGCAATTAAGCATCAATTAATTCCTGCTATGCGAATACTTAATGCCAGGCATGGCATTTACTTTGACGGAACAAAAAAAAGCCGAATGTATACCAGAAATGAAGATGGTTCGCTTTCTTGTAAGTCATTTCCTTAACAATTAGTTGCTAGTTAGGCCATATTAAAAACAAGTTGTTTAACTTTAGGAACAAAATTGCTAAATCTCTTGGTTCGCTAGGTTGTTTTGATTTTTGAAGCCAATTTTTTCATCATTATTAAGGCTTTTTTTTTTTCATTTTCGGTTAGGGTCTGAAATGACAATGTTTCGGTGAAGATAATGATATAATTGATACAAAAGTTTTCTTTTCTCAAAACCCGGTGGCAGAGGATTATGTTTTTGGTATTCTGCTATAAACTCCGTCTCAAAAAATTCGCCCTCAGGTCCCTTAACACCAGGAATTTTTCCTGGGGGTCAATAATAATGCATCAGTGATAAATCCATTTCGTTATGCCCGTAATAAGAATGGGTATCAAAAACTCAGGGTTGATTAGTTTGCGAGCTAATGTCTCAACTGTCAAAATCTAAATTACCGTGAATTAAAACTGGCTCTATCTGTAAATTACCTAGCAAGTCAGGAATAACTTGGGTGCTAATAATTTCTCCTCATTTTATCATTTCTGTTTCGTGCGGATACTTTTGTAAAAATCTTTCTCAAAGTGGTTGTCAGCGATTTTCTAAAAAAAATGTTGCTCAATTATCTTTTCATTGATTATTTTTTCCGGCATGAAAACCAAATTTGCTGTTGGGTGATTTCTTTTGATGAAGTTGGCTTAATGTTTTGGCTAGTTTTTTTTGATTTTCAACTAACAACCTGTCACGTCATCGGGCTTCAATAAAATTAACTACTAAAAACTTTCCTCCATTCGGTAAATTTCCTAAGCAAAGTGGACGAGGAGCAAAATCAGAAACCGCTTCATTAATAACAAGCATAGATTCTTTTTCATACTCAAAGCGGGATAAGTCAGAGTAGTTATTGATTTTAACGAAAAACTTGCCCTTATCAGTAAATAAATAAAGTGCTTGATCTTGGTCATCAAATATTTCCCAATTGCCTGGCACCATACCAAAGCCTCATTTATAATCAAAATAAGATTTTTCTTTATCAATGTTGACTTGGGTTGCTAAACTTTTGATAATTGTTTTTTCTTCGGCAGAAGTAAGTTTTTTGCTTTCTTTTCGCTCTTCTAGGGTTAATTGCGAATTAATGTCTTCTCTTTCGGCTGGAACATTGTCAAGTGGTTCAGTTGAAGGAACGATTGGTTTGTTAGGAGATTTTTCCTGATGCTGAACTTTTGAACCATTTTCAGTCTTTTTGCTAGAAAATGCTAATAAACAAATCACAATGACAAAAATAACTATTCCGCCGCATAAAAAAATTATTTTTTTGGTCCTTTTTAGCATGGTTATTAATTATTTTTTGGTTCCAATTGTTCTAAAACTTTTTTCTTTTGTTCCGCAAAATAACTTAATTTCTTTTTTTCTTTTTCTACCAATTCAGCAGGAGCCTTTTTAACAAATTTTTCATTACTTAATAAGTTTTGGGCTCGTTCATGTTCGGCTTGAAAATAGTTTAATTTTTCTTGAAGTTCTTTTTTTAAATCAGTTTTTTGTCTGCGAATTTTTAAAATTCCAAAAGGTTTAAGGTCAATAATATAAAATAATTCTTTTTTTTCGGTTTCAGGTAAGTTAAAATCAATTTTACTTTTTGCTAATGGGATTAAAAATTGATTAAAATCAAACGAATTATCCATTTTCTCTTTTCATTCTTGGGTTAATTCACCATAAACTTCAACTTGATTTTTAATATCTTGTTTTTGCCGAAAAGAACGAATATTTTTTATTAATAGGAGGAGAAAGTCAACTATTCAAATGTTTTCAAAATCTTTCAAATTAATTTTTTTGGTTTCTAACAGATTTAACATTATTATTATTTTTTACTACTCCTAAAAATTTACTTTTTTGTTGACAACAAGAACTATCAGATTTATTAACTACTGAAGCGAAAACTCCATTGACCTCTTCAATTACCAACGAGAGGCTTTCCTTCATTATAAGGGTCTCGGGTTAAATGATTTTTCAACTTTCTTGAGAGGGTTTTTAGTATAATGAATTAGATTTCAGTAAAAATATATATAAAGGATATTATGAACATCAAATCAAAGTTTTCTAAACACACACACACACACACACACTAAATTTGGTATGTTAAAAGGAGAAAAACAAAATTAAGTTTATGAACCCCCAGAAAAGCACCAAAAATGCTAGCAAAATCTTCAAAACAGTTAAACGGTCAACTTACCGCCAAAAAAAAGACGAAAACCAAGAATTAGAGAGAAAAATAGCGAATTTAGCAATTCAATTAGAGCCAAAAGAAGTAATTTCAGATAACCCTTTAATAATAGAGAGAGAGAGAGAGAAAGAAGAGAGGAATTCAATCTGAACCTAGTTCCAGCCGATAAAACAAAGGCAAATCAAAAGTCATTTTAACCAAAACTAACCAAGAAGAAAACAATTCTTCTGATGAAGAAAATGAAGTCATTCCTCCTGCGACAGAAAAAACCAAAAAAAAATCTACCTTAGGAAAAAAAGTTCGTAGTATATTCCCTTTTGTCAAAAGAGATAAATACCGCTCATTAAAAGAAAAAGTAAATGCCACGGAAACTTACAAAGAAGATACCGAAGACTTATTACGCATAGCTAAACCCGAAAAAATACAAAAATTAAATGACACTATTCAGGATTTAGGAGAAGAAAATAAACGACTAATCCAAGAAAAAAATGATTTACAAGCCAAATTAAGACAATTTCGCCAAGGTGATTCGGGCTATCAAGAAAACGAACAGGATGATTTTAAAGAGCAAATTGCCGACCTCCAAGGGCAAGCAAAATACAAAGATAAAGGTGATTACTTTCCTAAAGTCAAATTTAAAAATCCTTATGGTTACGGTGATTACGAATATGACCAAAATTTAACTAACAAACAAACCACAAAAGAACAATTTAGAGATGATTATGATGAAAGCCTTTTAGAAGAAGACAGTGAACAAGAAAAACAATGAAATGTTGATACTCTTGTAGAAAGTTCTCCAACTGCTATTATTTATAAAGAGTCTTCTGATAACGAAGATGCAGAAGAAGATGCTAAAATAGTTAATCAACAAACCCCAACTGACCTAATTCATATTTCCAAACCTGTTGTCTCAGGACAAACAATAGGAATAGATGCTAACGAAGAGAGAGATATAGACAACGATAAGATTCGGGAGAAAGAAAATAGTCTGAGAACCAAGGATAAAGAGGTTGAAGTTAAAGAGATTGGCATTGAAACTGACCTAACAGGGGATAAAATACAAACTCGGGAAGATGAGTTAGTAAATGAAACGACCCAAGCCATTGAAGAAGAAGAAGAAGAACGCAAAGCAAGTTTATTAAATATCTTAAATTCTCCTACGGAACAAAATAATTTATCAGAAAATAATGAAAACGAAACTGATAATGAAAGTGAATGAGAAGACGCCCAAGAAGAAACAGAAGAGCCACAAGAAATATTTTATGATGCTTTGGAAAAACAAAATAACCAAGAAAGCCAACAAATCCGACCCGAAGAAGTAATTATAAATATCCAACCAGAAGAAAATAATGAAAATTCCAAACCCCAACCTAGTTATTTATCACAAGCAATTAATAAAGGAAAAAAACTAGTCAGCACTCCCCTCAATTATGCTTTAAAAACAGCAAAATGAGCGGGAAGAAATCCAAAAACAGCCACTACTTTCTTTTTACTTGGAACTTATTATTTAGTTAATCAATATCAACAAAATCCAGTAAACCAACCTGCTTTACCTGAAACAAAGGGCTTAAATTCTGATATTTGTCTGCCTAATTTCTCTAATCCTTTCATAAACCAATGCGGGGCTAATGATTGACCACCAGAGCAAAATTATCCTACTCCTCAACCGGAAAAAGCAAACCCCAAGAATATTTTANGATGAAGAAATTTTATCAGGCTCAGAAACAGAAAACGATGAAAACATTGTTTTGAGAGAAGATTCTGGTTATTTTTCAGGTTGAGACGTTGATACTCCTACTAATTCTGTTTTCATTGATATTGACAAAAAAAGTAACGAAAGAGAAGAAATTTATAGTGAGGACGAAACCAGTGATTCCGAAAGTGAAATTTATATCCCTTTATCACAGTTAAGAAATGAACAACAATGCTTAGAAAGCCAGAATGAAGAAGACTTTTCTGATAACGGAAATGAAGTGTGAGAAGACGCCCAAGAAGAAACAGAAGAGCCACAAGAAATATTTTATGATGCTTTGGAAAAACAAAATAACCAAGAAAGCCAACAAATCCGACCCGAAGAAGTAATTATAAATATCCAACCAGAAGAAAATAATGAAAATTCCAAACCCCAACCTAGTTATTTATCACAAGCAATTAATAAAGGAAAAAAACTAGTCAGCACTCCCCTCAATTATGCTTTAAAAACAGCAAAATGAGCGGGAAGAAATCCAAAAACAGCCACTACTTTCTTTTTACTTGGAACTTATTATTTAGTTAATCAATATCAACAAAATCCAGTAAACCAACCTGCTTTACCTGAAACAAAGGGCTTAAATTCTGATATTTGTCTGCCTAATTTCTCTAATCCTTTCATAAACCAATGCGGGGCTAATGATTGACCACCAGAGCAAAATTATCCTACTCCTCAACCGGAAAAAGCAAACCCCAAGAATATTTTAACCACTCTCGAAACTGTTAATGATGAACCACAAGAACCGTTAATTATAAACAACCCACCAATTAATCCTAAACAGCCTGGTAATGACCTAAAAAAAATAAGCAAAGTTTGACGTAATCTAACTCTACAATGACACCCTGATAAAAATAATGACGCCCAAGCAGAAGAGATATTTAAAATAATTGCTAACTATTATGAAGAGTACAAATTAAGAATAGAAAAATACCCGCAATTTAAGTTAAATAACGCCCTCGTGGAACGTTTGGCTAGTTTATTAAACTCCAACAGCACTGAAATACTAGAAAAATTAAGAAAAATAGGCTTAACTAATGACCAAAATCAACAACCTCATTCAGAACCCAAGAAAAAGCCACAATATCGTGGACGAAATACCAACTATGAAGAGTGAAAACATCCAACTAAATCACAAGGAGAAGAAAGAGGAGGATTAACTCCCAATGATTACCATTATGAAGGAAACTCGGAAAAAAGCCAACAAGCCGCTTTTTTTCAATATTTAAAACTCTTCGCTACGTTCCTAATGATAGACAAAGTACTATTTAGCGATGAGTTAGAAATTACCGAGAAACAATTGATAGCCATTTCTCATATCGAGCAATATTGAGAACTTAAAGCCAATTCTGAGGGAAAAATTAATGAAAAGAGTTGTGAAGAAATTTTAGGAGCCGACTGAAAAGAACAAATTAAAAGCCAAACTACCGGAAAAGAAATTGCTAAAATTATTGAAGAGTTAAAAACTTTAATCGACCAAGCCAAAGTCGCCGAAGCAGCAACTCAACAAGAAAGTTCTAACCATGAAGCCGAAGAAGATAATCAACGACAAGAGCAAACCGAACAAGAAAGGCAAAGGCAAGAACAAACTGAAAGTGAAAGAAGAGAACAAGAAAGACAAGAGCAAGAAGCCGAACGTTTGGCCCGAGAAAGAACTGAACGAGAAAGGAGCAGACAAAATGAATATACTCCAAATAGCAACTTCTCTGCTTCTTCTGAGTCAACAAATTCTTACTCTTCTCACACTACCGAAGAAAAAACCACTAATCAAACTGAAAATACCAGTCAAAGCAGTTCCAGTTTTACAGCCGAAACTACCACTGCTACTTTTTCGGCTCCCGGTGGTGGTGATTATTCCGGTGGAGGAACAGTTATAGCCGAAAACTTTATGGCTCCCAAATCTCCAGTAGAAATTATTAAAAACATTTTAAATCAAGCCCAAAAAGCCATTGAAAGCCAACAAATTCCTCCATTAGAAACTGCTGAAAAGAAAATCACTGCCCTTTTTGAAGAAAAAGACCCAGCCAAAAAGCAAGTTTATTACGAATATCAAACTCAATTAGAGGAAAAACTAACCCAAGTTATTCAAACTAAAACTATCCAAGAAATCCAACTTAATCACTTAGATATTGCCCGACAAATTGAAGAAAATATTGAACCGCAAAAAATTCAGGGTCAAGAGTGAAAAGAAGTGATTGAAAATACTCCTATTGAGAAAATTCCTGAACTTAAAAAAGAAATCCAAAATGACATTTTATGGCAAACTAGAAGAGCGGTGATTAATAATTTGAATAGTTTACTTGGCTCTGAATTAAAAGTTTATGATTTAGATAGTTCATTTTCCCATTTTGCCAAGGAAGTTCACCAAAAACCTCTGACCGAGTTAGCAACTTATCAACAACAAGTAGCGGCTCATATTGCCGAGAAAAAAACTCTTAAAAAGGCTAATTTAAATAATACTTCTTTTACTACGCAACAAAAAACTAGCGAATGAAAAACCGTTCTCCCTGTCACTTTGGGAGTGGCTGGCACCGCAGTCGGAATTGGGGCTTTATATTATTGATTAAATGGCAAGACAAGTCAGATCAGCAAAACCCAAATTGTTTCACCTCCTCAACAAATTAAAGCCTTGATTAATCAATTTTTCACTAATTTAAAAAAACTTCAAAATCTTGGCTATTCAGCCGAACTTAGCCAAACTATTCAAGAGAATTTACAGCAGATTCAATCTTTAACTGAACAGTGAATAGCCATGCACAAAAACCAATTTAATGAAAAACAATGAAATAGTTTTCAAAAGAAGTATAGGAGATATTCTGAAAACAAGAACTAAGGCTCTAAAAGGTAGTTTTTATTCAAGAAAGCAGTTAATTATTCAGTGACACGACGATTCAGCCAAAAAGAAAGTTAGTTTCACCAGCAAATAAAGAATACTCATCATTAAACACGGCTGAATGGCTTAATTTTAATGCTTTTTATAATTTCGACTAGTTGCTTAAACCTTTCCTAGTTTTAACTTTTTTATTTAACTTTGTTTCTCTTTCTTTTTTTGAATTTCCCCTAGTAAATAAGTTATTTTTCGCAAATGTCATTGAAGATAATAGCAAAGAGTTTGTAATAATTCTGGCTTGCTTGGTAATTTGGCTCATTCGGTTAAGGTTTGTCCAGGAACATAATCTTCTTCATATCAACCGCCTTTAATTTTGCTCTTTTCAAAATTTTCCTGGTCAAATTTATTTAAGATTTTTAGAGGCTGGTATTCGTCTTTTTGGCAAAAAATTAAAGCATTTGCTTGCTGTAATTCTAAATCCTTTTTACTAGATAGTGCTCTTTTAACTAAAGTATTTTTGTAAACTTTTCAAAAACCACCTGCTTTTTTTAAGTCTTTTCTTAGAATAAAGAGATTTTCATTGTCTATATTGTGAAAATTATAAAAGATAACTGCTTTTGCATTTTGGAGATTAGTCTGGATTTCCCGAACTGTTTTTTCCTTTTGGATAATAATTGGTCGCATTATAATTAATTTTTTAATAATCAGAATTTTTTTACCGTTCCTTTTGTCTATATAAAAATATTTGGTAATGTTAGTTGGAGTAGGTTTGATTATTTGACGCAAAAAAATCAAAAAAAGCAAATTAATGGATAATTAGGGTCAAATTTACTTAATGGAACAAAAAAGTTTTTACCTTACTACTCCGATATTCTATCCTAATGATAAATTACATTTAGGTCACGCTTATAACGCCACTATTGCTGATATTATTGCTCGTTACAAAAAAAGTAAAAACTATAAAGTATATTTTCAAACCGGTAGTGATGACCACGGAGAAAAAATTGAAAAAAAAGCGTTGTCATTAGGTATCAGCCCCCAAGAATTAGTGGATAAGAATGTTGAATTATTTAAAAAATTATGGCAAAAATTAGGCATTGAATACGATTTTTTTTATCGCACTAGTTCTCTTTTTCATAAAGAAAAAGTTCAAAAGATTTTTCAACAATTACTTAAACAAAGCACTATTTATCTGGGCAAATATCAGGGTAATTATTGTATTGCTTGCGAAGATTATGTAAAAGAAAAAGTTTGTCCTAATTGTCATTCGGAGACCAAAATACTAGAAGAACCGGCTTATTTTTTAAAAGTTTCTCAATATTACCAACAATTATTAGATTATTACCAAAAAAATCCTGATTTTCTAATCCCTGCTGCAGCAAGAAAAGAACTTTTTGCTAATTTTCTCCAAAAAGATAAGATTCAGGATTTATGTATTACCCGAAGTGATATTAAATTAGGAATTTATGTTCCTGATAAGCCTAAAATAATTATTTATGTTTGATTTGAAGCCCTTTGTAATTATTTAAACTCTGAAAAAGGAGAAAAAATGTTCGCTAATGAAAATAGTGAAATTATTCATTTAATAGGAAAAGACATTGTTAGGTTTCATGCTCTTTATTGACCGGTTATTCTTTTTGCTCTTGGCAAACGTTTACCAGATAAAATTATTGCTCATGGTTTACTGATGGATCCCAAAGGAGAAAAAGCTAGCAAAAGTAAAGGTAATGTTGTTGACCCACTAGAATTATTAGAAAAATACCCCCAAGATCTTTTAAGAACTTACTTTATTGCCAAAATTAACTTTTTACAAGATGGAATTTTTAGCAAAAAATTATTAAAAGAATTTTATCAAGACTTTTTTATTCATAATTTAGGTAATCTTTGCCAACGAATAGGAAAAGGAAAAATAATTGAATGGTGGTATAAAAACGGCGTTGTTCCAAATTTTTCTGAAACAGAAAATATTTATTTACGAAATTATTATCAAACTTGCTTAACAGTTATTAAAAATTACCAACAAAAAATGGATAACTACCAGTTGACTGGTGCTTTTCAGGAAATTGAAAATTTATTGAATGCTAGTAATAAACTAATTCAAGATCTTGCTCCGTGAAATTTATTTGCTAATAAAGAAATAGAACTATTAAATTTAACTCTTAATTATTTGAGAAATGGCATTAGAATAATCGCTTTTTTCTTGACCCCTATTGCTCCTAACATTAGCCAAATTATTTTTGAATATTTAAATTTAGAATATAGCGATTGTAATTGAGAAAACATCAAAGATTTTCAATTGATAGCAGGCAAAAAAATAAAACCGCTAAAAGAACCTTTATTTGTTCCTTTATAGTTTAAGGCTAAATTTGCTTATTTTTGCCGGCTAAATTAAAGTTTATTGCTTCTGATACTCGTAGTCCTGCTTGGTAGCAAAGCAAAAATAAGCCATAGTGAGTGGATTTTTTGATTAATATTTTTGGGGGAGGAGGGTTGCTACTTTCTTTTAAAACAAAAGAAAAGGAGCCAAATAATAAAAAGTCCGCAAATGACAGAAGACACTACTATCAAAAAAATTCAATTCTTTTTACTTTTTGTTTAGCACGTTCCTTGTCATGATTTCGTTTAAGGCGTAGAGGTTTCATTCTGTAATTTATTCAATTCCACTATAATGAAATGATGTACCAAAAGATTCTGGACTCGCTACGGCAATGTCATAAATATTTTCCCCTCTTTCGTATCTTTCTATATATTTTCTAAGCATATTCGTAGCACCTTCATGGCGTTTCTGGGAACCCATATGAGCAAGACCGAAACTTCCTTTTGTTGAACGATACCACCCTGTCTTTCCCCCAACAGTTATTTCAAAAGAATCCAAAGCAGCAAGTGTACTTCTTGCTTCATCAACATTGCACAAACACATAGTTTCGCATATCATTCACTACCTTTCTTTGTTCAACAAGAAACTTCGCCTCCTACACTTGAACCTGAATATCTGGCATAAAATCAATAATCGCCTTCAAGACTTAACCTTAAATAAAAAGAATTTTGTCGAGCATTTTTCTTCTGTCGAGCTTTTTGGTCAAGTTCCCTCGCTTGTCGTTCAAGTTCTCTTGCTTGTGTTCTCAACTGAGAAGGAGTATGGGAACAATTAGATTCCAAACAAGGTCCATAACCCTTATGGCTATTAATATCCTCATAATCTAAATCAGGGTATAAATCTTGTTGTTCTAAAACAATCCTAGTTTCCGTTTTTGGCACAGGCGGTGCCGTGAATTTTTTATCTATTATTTTCAAATCTTTATTATTTTTTGTCATAATATATAAGTTTTTACACCCAAAATTTTTTTTATAATAATTTGGTGAACCAAATTTATAAATTTACTGGTTTTTTTCTAAATAATGAATATGCGCGCACGAAAGAGGGAGATTTTAAGGTGAATGTTTTTGCTGAAAATTTGGATGATTTTGACCCAAGTAAGAAAAAATTTTTGCTAAAAAATGTCTTCGCATTAACAAATGATTTTAAAAATTGTTAAAAATTCATCAATGCCTGTGATTATTTTCGACACCCACTGCCATTTGGCCGATAAAGAATATCAAAACTACAACGTTAGCAAAATCATTAGTGAAGCCGAAAAGGCAGGAGTAAAATATATTCTTAATACTGGTCAGGACATGCTGACTAATAAACTGCTGCTTGTTCAATTAAAAGAATTTTCTAATTTATTTGGTGCGCTTGGCTTACACCCTAACAGTAAAGAAGACTTAAAGGAAGAAAACTTCCAGTGAATAGAAAAACAATTAACTAATAAAAAAATTATTGCCATTGGAGAAATTGGTTTAGACTACTACCGTGCTTTTACTCCTCAAGAGACGCAAAAATATTGATTTAAAAAGCAATTAGAACTAGCCAAAAAATATAATTTACCAGTTTTATTACATATTAGGGGAGAAGAAACAAAAAAGGATGAAGAAGACAAAGATAAATTTATAGAGGCTTTTAATGATGCTTATGAAATAGTAAAAGAAGTAGGGATAGAAAAAGGTATCCTTCATTGTTTTACCGGAACCTGAGAAATAGCCCAAAAGTTTATAGATTTAGGATTTTATATCTCTTTTGCGGGCAATATTACTTACAAAAATGCTAAATGAAGGGAGAAATGAAGAGAAGTAATAGAAAAAATACCTTTGGAAAAAATGGTTGTTGAAACTGATGCTCCTTATTTATCTCCTGAGCCTTTGCGGGGGAAAATTAATTATCCTCAAAATATAATTCATACATTGAAAAAACTTGCAGAAATTAAAAAAATGGAACTCGAGGAAGTAGCAGAAAAGATTTATTCTAATACTTGCGAATTTTTCGATCCTCTCGGTAAAAATTTTAGTAGTAAATTATAAAGATATTGATATGATTGAGAATATTCAATTTGAAAATACTAATTTTGAGTATGTAGATGAAACGTTTGATTATTGATGTCCTGAAAGAAACAAAATTTTACACCTGCGACAAATGCGGAAGAAAATTCAATTTTGGAAAAGTATATGACAAACAGTAAAATTTAAATATGCATACAGTATTAGAAATAAAAGGACGAAAATACACAATAGAAGGTCAAGAACCAATTATTAATAAAGTTCTCTCAATTGACTATCAGAAAGATAAAGGATCGGGAGATGAAATTGTCTTTGACAAAGTTTTGGTTTATAGAGGAGAATTTGGTCAGCCTTGTCTCAATGTGCGAGTAGTTTCAGAAGTAGTAAAGGAACTTAGCAAAGCCAAAAAAATTATTGTTTTCAAGCGCAAAGCCAAAAAACGCTATAAAGTAAAAAGAGGTCATCGTCAACCATATACATGAGTTAAAATAACTAAAGTTGAACCAACATAATTTTTAATAAAACAACATTCTCAGTATATTTTTCCATTTTGGGTTACAAACTTTTTTTGTTAATACCAGTTAAATTACGTCTATAAATTTCTGCTTCGGCAAAAGAACAATCAAAAATAAAAGCAAAAATTTGACTAATTTGTTCTTCAAAAACCAACGAGCCATAAGTTTCGGCGAGAATTTGGTTAAGTTCTGGTGAAGAAAATGTTTCTCTTTGGTTTTTTAATTTTCGTTCTCGAATGATTTCAATATTCTTCCTGGCTCCGGGACGATTAAGGGCTAAAATTAGCACCAAGTCCGCAAAAGTTTGTGGTTGGAAGAAGTTAATTAATTCCCGAAAAGAAACAGTATCAAGTTGGGGAATGCCACTAACCAAACCATTACTTAATAATTTTCAAGCATTTTTGTCCTGTAGATTACACTTTGGCAATTGTTCTTTACCCAAAATCTTTTTAATTTCCTGTAAGGTTCCTAAACTAGTTAAATTGAGAAAATCATATTTTTTTAGACCGAGGAAATTTAACTCTTTTTCTGAATAATAACTTATTAGGCAATCTTTGTCTGGTTGGAGTGGAAGCAATTGCGTTAAAGGCTTTTTTTTGTTTTCCGAAATAACAAAACCAGAAGCGTGAAGAGAACTATTGAAATAAAAGTCTTTAATTTTTCCTGCTAAAACGAAGAGAGTAGAAAATTTAGTTTTCAAGGCATTAGTTTTTAAGCCTTCTTTTAGAACTTCATCTTTTACACAACTCATTAATTCTTTTAGTTGGTTTTCGTCAATAATTGGTCTTCTTTTGCCATAATTAATAACTTTAGCACTTTCTTGGAGGGCTTTTTTTCAACCTACTTTTTGGCGAGTGGCTACCCGAGCAATTTGGTCCCGACCATACTTATTTTGTAAATAATTGATTACTTCTTTTTGATTTTCAATGTCAATGTCGATATCTGGCGGTGATTTTCTTTTTTCATTTAAAAATCTTTCAAAAAAAAGATCATACTCCAAAGGGTCAATTTTGGTAATTCCCAAAAGATAGGCGACCAAAGAAGAAACGGCACTCCCCCTTCCCGGACCAACAATAATATTTTGCTGACGTAAGTCATTGATAATATCGCTAAAAATAAGAAAATAACGAGTGTAACCTAATTTATTGATAACTTGTAATTCTTTTTCTAACCTTATTTCATATTTCTCACGTGAAGATTTAGTTAAGTAAAATAATGCTTGTTCGCAACGAGCCTTTAACTCCGTAAAGTCGTTTTTGTTGACAACCGACTTGCTGCTAAAAGAAAATTTCAATTCAATTCGGTGAAGGAAATCTTTTAACCGAGCAAGGAGAATTCCGTAAAATAACTTGTCATTAGTACAAAAAGGAAAAAAATCCTTTTCATTGAGGTAAGAAATAAATTTTTGGCGAGTGTCTATTGGTAAGAAAGACTGAATAAGCGAAGTTTTAGACAGGGATTCCAAAGTTGGAACATCTTCTTGGACAAGGGTTTTAACTGCGAAAAAAGGCAATAAGTGAGGCAAAACATGAGCAGGCAATTCTTTTTTGGGATCTTTGATATAAAAGTCGAAACCAAGATAAAATTGGGAATTTGCTTTTTCCTTGGCTAAGAAAAATGACTGCCGAGAAAAATAAATAATGTCTTTTAAATTATGAACTGAAAAAACTAGTAGACAATTCTTTTGGCAAGAAAGCACGTCTTCAAGCGAAAAAATTCGGTCCGAAGGACTGTTAGCATTAAAGAATTTTTTAATTAATTCCTTATAGGCAGTGCTATTTTGGGGATAAATTGCTGCTAAACATTGCTTTTCATCAATTTTAGTAATCACTTTAATTCCAATTACTGGCTTAATTTTTCTTTCTTTACATGAATTATAGAAACGCAAGAATTCATAAGGATAATAGTCAGCAATTGCTAAATATTCACCATGATTTTTTATTGCTCAATCAACAAGTTCAAATGTTTTAATTAAAGAAAAAGAAAGGTTGGAATTAGTTTGAACATTTAAATGTGGAACATAAAATGAGCCCAAATTGTCGCCATTTGTCATATAATATTTTTTCACTATCGTTGCCATGGTAGGTATTCATTTAGTATAGTCATGACTCTAATTCTTGATGTTCTAAAAGTTTAGACAATAGTGGCAATGATAAGAAAAGTAGCAAAAGCACAGCAGAGAATGTGCGGAGTTAATTCGGTATTCGCTGGTAAGTTTACTTTTTGCTTAATGCTTTTTAGGAAATGGTAAAAATTAAAGCGATTAGTGCTATTAGACTTTCAGTTATTTACTTTTAATTCATTAATAATCTGTGGCGAAATATAGACATAACGCTTTTTATTGCCCTTACTTTTGATTTGGTATAATCCTTGCTTATTTTTGCTGGCTAAATTAAAGTTTATTGCTTCTGATACTCTTAAACCTGCTTGGTGGCAAAGCAAAAATAAGCCATAGTGAGTGGGTTTTTTATATTCTCCCTGTCGGTTAGGAGTATTTTTTATTTTATGATTAATTTGCTCTAAAAGTGTTAAATTAGGAAGCATATTATTTTATTTTAAAATATGTAAATAAGTTTTATAAAGATTTAGGATTTTTTGTTACTTTTTTTTTGCTCACTAAATAATAAATCACAAAAACTAAACTAGAAATAATAAGTCCAAGAACGACATAAGTGCCAGGCTTTTTTCAAGCATTATCAGTAGAATTTTTTGATTTTTCTTCTTCACTTTGTCTTCTCTTTTGTGTAAATTCTTTACCCATTGCAATATATTCCGAATCAGCCGCCAAATTTTCATTTTTAATTCTTTCTCTAAATTCATCATATTTATCATGTCAGATTTTGTCATGCCCTTCTCCTGGATGGTAGGATAATCCACAAGAGCAATTAAGGTGATGCTCGTTCGAATTATGTTGCGGATTTTTAAATACCTCTGGACTAGCATGAGCTAATTCATGAACTAAAACATCACAAAAAATTCCTGGTCAAGTTTTTTCTGCTTGAACAAGATGCTCAATAGAAAAGCAAATACAATAAACACTTTTTCCTCTTTGTGGATGATTTAATAGATTAGTTGCTGTTTGCTGACTTTTGTTGTTCTTGATGAACCTAATTTTAATTGGTTGATTAGGCAGCAAAACAGCAACAATTTTTTCCACTAAATTTCGCTCTTTTTGGTATTTTTTTTCCTCGGCAAGAGGAATATCAACAAATTTATCTTTACAAATTAAACTAGGATGTTGCCAAGCACAGTTGGAACAAAAATAAATTTCTATTTGGCTTAACTCCGAACCGTTTCTAAATTTTGGGTCAGGAACATCAAAAGTTAATTTTTCTTGTTCTTCTTGAGTCAGCCAACGATATTTTAAGGGATTTTGGCATTGGGGACATTTTTTTTTGTTTATGATTTCCTCGAAACACCTATAACTATCCCTAACCTGATTGATTTCCATTAACTAAATGCTTATGTCTTCATCAATTAAAGTAAATTCATTTCTATTTCTCCATATTGATAAATTTTCGTCTATAATTCTAATGGTTTTTCGTTTTTTAACTTTGGCATTGTCCGTGTCAAGACCTCATCCATTTAATACAATTATTTTTTTACCATTGTATTCTTCATTAGCAAGTGCTACTCTGGTTTTTTGTGCTGCTTCTGGACTACTCATTTTCATTTCTCTTGTTCTCCATTGGTCTACTCCGCCTCCTCCTGCTTCTATTGCCGAAGTAAAAAGATTACAATAACTTCATCAACTATTATCACCACCAACTTCTTTCGTAGAATCATTTTTGTTTCTTTTCATATTATTTACCTCATATATAAGTTTACAAGATATTTACACGCGTATGAGAGCCTTTAAGTTTAACCATGGTTTTTTGCCTATAAGTATATTTTACTCTCTCTCTCTCTCTCTCTCTGGATTTTTGCAGCAATATTATGAATAAAATCTTTTTCTTTGACAGTCAATTTCCTTTTTAATGTATGCCATGTTTTTATATCTTTCCTTATATGCTTTAGATAGTTTCTGAATTTAGAGCGGGCTCTTTCGCATTTTGAAAAGTAGATATTCCAACTGAAAATCATTTTGAAAAGTTTTTAGAATTATTTCTAATACTCTCACTAATTAACTCTCCTTTATGAACAAATTGATTGCAATTTCAGCATCTAGCAATAACTTTTTCTTTATTTTCTTTTTCAACAACCGAAACACACTCCTTACAAATTATTGTCCCCTCAATTTGTATTTCTTTCCCTCCTGGAATATTTTCGCGACATTTACTACATAGCATATACTAGTTTTTAGTTCTGCTGTTCTCCCTACCTACATAAGTAAAATATTATATATGGCTGGAAGAAGCGTAAATGTTTATCTGCAAGAAGATACTTATAACCAATTACGAAAATTAACTGGGAGCCGGAAAATTAGTCGCTTTGTTGATGAAGCAATAATTGAGAAATTGACTAAGGAGCAAGAAAGAAATAAAGAAGAATTAAAAAAGAAAATGATTGAGGGCTATAAGGCTAACGCTAATAATAAAATAATAGAATTTTAAAAAATAGGAATAATGATAATATTTCTCAATGGTGGTTCGTCAGTGGGTAAATCCTCAATTGCTCGCGAAATAATGAGGCAATCAGAAATTCCTTTTCTTTATTTTTCTATCGACCATTTGGTTAATTATTGAATTGACGAAAAATTTGTTTCAGTAAATACAGAAAATCCCCCCGAGTTAAAAAAAGCATGATTTTTTCATATCGAGGAAAAGGACAAAAAAGGAAATCCCGTAATAAAAATTAAAGATGGTGCGAAAGCAAAAAAATTACACAAAGATATAATAAAATGTTGAAGTAATTTAGCCCAAAAAGGCTATTCTTTGATTATTGATGAAGTTATTTGAAAAAAAGAAATATTTACCTTCTATCAGCAGGAATTTTCTCATGTTAACAGCCCATTTATTATGATAAAAGTTAAATGTGATTTAGAAGCGGCTCTATTAAGGGAAAAAGTTCGCGGAGATAGATTTATTGGCTTGGTTAGAGGCACAAAAGAAGTTGAAAAAAACATTCCCAATTATGATTTAGAAATAGACACAACCTCTATTTTACCAAGCGAAAATGCAAAAATAATTTTAAATTTCATCAAAAAAACTAATTTTTCTAAGTTAAAGATTGAACTGTGAAAATAAATAATTTAACTGAATTTTTGTCAGTAGTTTTAACAGTATGAAAATTTTTGATATCAATAATATGGTGGCTTAATAGAGGTTAGTTTGTCAGCCAAAGAATTAGGTTTATTTAGAGAAAAATTATTAATGGTCTTTTCTCGAATTATTTTTCCCGGAGCCACTATCAAAAAATTAGTTATCTTTTCCGCTTCGGCTAAATAGTTTAAAATAGCCGCAATTATATAAGTTTTTCCTACTCCCGTAGCTACCGAGAGAATATATTCAGATAATTTTTCAGGTTTATAATAATGGTTTAAAAGTGTTTGAACTGCTTCTTTGTTTGGTTGGCGTAGTTCTAGTTTTTTGGAAATGTTGTCTAGGATATTTTGGTTTAACATTATAAAAAGATTTTTTAAAATATACGCTCACATCCTAATAAATTGTTAAAAATTAAAATTTATGGAGTTAGAGCAACTTTCCAAATATTTAGAAGAAATTATTCAAAAAATTCGTAAATTAGAACTACAAGAAAAGAAAGAAGATAAAAGAAATCGAAAAACTAAAACTGTTTGACCTGACAAAAAAACTTGTCAACAAAGGGAAATTGCTTGACATGGCTTACAAAAAAATATTCTTATTCGTCTAGACTCTGTTAAAATTAAAAGCAGCATCAATACCAGCATTGGGAAAAGGAAGCGAAGAAGTTTTAACTATATGAAGCGAATTTGTCATTTGTTTAGTGAAAGTAGAGGATAAAATGCGTCAATAGAAATTGCTTCGATAGACCTTAAAGAAAAAGAAGAAAAAAATAATAGATTTTGAGAGAGGTTTTGAAGATATTTTAATCAAGTTTTATCTATTATTTTGATTTTGTTCTTTCTTTATGCTTATGCCGAGTATAAGAGAATTAAGAATTTATAAGTGTTTTTAAGTTAATTTTTTTGTTTCGCCTAAATGTTCCCTATTTTTTAAAATAAATTCAAATTTAGTTAAACAATCATTACAAACAATTTCGCAACAAGTTTCCCAAAATTTTTTGAAACTTTTTATCATTCTTTCTATATATTCCCTATGTTGAGTTTTAGTATTTAAGTAGAGTTCGTAAATTTCTTTGTGTGCCTTATGAAAATCATGGGCTATTTCCTTGAAATCTTTTGCTAAAAAAAGAACCTCGTCTCTTTGTTTATCAATTTTTTTCAATAATTCTAAAAATTCTTCAACATCTTTTTTCAAACAATTTGCTTCTTTATTTTTTGCTTCCAGCCTTTTTCTTAATTCTCTTTCTTTTTTTTCCAAATTCTCCAATTTTTCTTTGCTCTTTTCTCATTTGAAAAAAGCCTTAATAAAAAAAATATTGAATTCTAAACTAAAAATATCCGGTTTTCTTAACTCTATAGTAGTTTTGTAAATAATTTTTGTTGCTCGTTTTAATTAGTAACTTTAATATTGAGTAATTCCGCTTTATCTATTTTTTTGACTATTTCTTCTATTTTTTGTCAGTCAACACTCTTATTTTTTCCGTTGAAAGGAAGGAAAATAGAAGTAGATTTCAAATTTTCTAACTTAACACTGTTTCCAAAATTATACCTAAATTTTTCAGTCTCCAACATTGCTGCTAGAAACGAACCATTATGATTATTAATCTCGAATTTAGGCTTTAATACTCAAATAGTTGAAGAAGGTATGAAAGGATTCACTTGATAAAAACTATTTGCTACTCCTACATTTCCTTGTGCTCCAAAAGTAATACACTTATAATCAATAATGTTGTATCCTTTTACGGGAAGAATATATTCACTTATGCCGTTATTATTTTTGCTGGCTCCAATGAAAGGTATCTTTCCACTCTTCCTTATTTTTTTTGGTATGGAATTAAAATGGTAAAATTCAAAAAGGTTACTAATTCTCACTTCTTTTCATTCTTTTTTAATGTCAAAAGGAAATTTGTCTTCTATCTCTCGGTGAGGAATTTCTTTAAGTTGGTTAAAATTAATTTTTCCCTCAGATTTGAAGATTTGCTTAATGGTTGAATAAATATGTTTTGCTAATAAATTAGGAGTAAAACTATCAAAGTTGTTAATCATATGATTTTCCGCAATCCATATGTCATTTTCTTTTAAGTAGACAAGATTACTTTTTCCCGAAATTATTTCTTTATTATTAAATTGGTCCACTCATTTTTTCTTTATTTCTTCTCAACTGCCTTCTTCGTCTTTTCAACCTACTGAACCCTTTTTATCGATTAATCCATCGTCTTTTCATAAAGCCATAAATGTTTTTTCTTTATGTTTAGAATGGGCTCTAAAAATCAGTATATTAGTATTAACCCCCGAACTTCTTCTAAATAAATTATTTTTCATTGACATAACTCCTAATAATTGATGACGGGATAACACTTCTTTTCTTAAATCTAAATCATTTTCATCTTTGCAACAAGAAACATTAACAATTGCAATTCCTATTCCTCGTGGTTCTAAGGAATCCAACATATGGAGAACAAATTCTAACTCTTTTTTTCTTACTGCGTAAGGGGGATTAAGCAGTCCGGTGTTAGGTTTATATTTTTCGTATATTTCTTGACTAGTGAAGGAAAAACAGTCGGTATTTAAACAATTACTTTTTCCATCATTTCTAATAATCATATTAGCGATAAGCAAAGGATATATACTAGGACTCAACTCGAAACCAATAATGTTGTTCTTCTTAATTGACTGAACTTCTTTTTGTAAAGGAAGAAAACTAAGCATTTTTTTTAAAGCGGCGACTAAAAAGCCGCCGGTGCCCGCACAAATGTCAATCACTCGGCTTTTTTTGTTTACACCGGCCAATTCTGCGAATAATTCACAAATATGAAAGGGAGTTAATACTATACCAAGTCCGCGACCATCTCCCCCGCCTGTATATTTTAAAAATTCGTTATAGAAATAACCTAGTTCATCGGTATAAATTTCCTTATAATCGCCCTTCATGTATTTAAAAACTTTTTCATCTAATTGCTTGATAAAATAGGACAACTTATAAGGAGAATTTTTTTTAACAATGGCGTGGTCGAGCAAAAATAAAGAATTATTTTCTATTGTCTTAACATTTTTGGTTGGCACCTCGGCTTCTTCTAATACTTTAACCATCGAATTAAACAAAGAAGTAGCAATTGTTTCTTCTGAGGAAATGCCTTGATAGGTTTGTCGAAAATCTCTATCTGTTAGACTTAACAAAATAACTGCTATGATTATTGATTTTTGGTATTGAGAAACATTCGCCGCATGTAACTGTTTATGTAAATTACTTGATATTTTCTCAAAATCATCAATTTTTTCTAGTTTCTCTTCATATAATCAATATTGATAAACTTCCTTGGGCGATTCTATTTCTTTATCTTGTCCCCTAATTTTAAAAGGAGTGGGTATTTTGCTTTGTTTTTCTTTATTGTTCGTTTTTTCTTCATCAGATTCATCAGATTCTTTTTTTGCTAGCGATTTTTCTTTTTTGTAGAAATATTTTGTGATCCTTAATTCTTCTTGATTTTGGCCCGAAACACCAATAGCAATTGTATTATATCTAACAGAAAAAAACTGGGAATATCAGATTGCTCCATCAACAGCATATTCCTTTGCTTTATCTAAATTCTGGCTGTAATGTTTTCTTCTATCGGCTTTACACTCAATAATAATAACAATGTCGTATTGTCGTAAAAAAACAATAAAGTCAGGATAGCCCTTGTCTTTTCCCATCTTGTTTTTGCTGGCTTTGTCGAGCAGATTTTCTAATATTCCCTCACTAGTTTTTTGTTCGTAAATTTCAATGTCAGAAATATCATTGTAAACTGATTTGAAGTAGCCTGCTTTCCTCAATTGTTCTCTTATAATTCCTTCCGTAATTCTTTCATTTACCATATTAAGATTTTAAAAGAATTATAGTGCTAAAATAATTATTTTTTTAAATTTTTAAATGAACTCATAAAGAACCATCATCACTTAATAATTCATAGGCTTTTAGCACTCTATCTCGCATCATAGTCAATCAAACTGAATGCTCTAATTGGTCATCATAATTAGTAAACATTTGTCCGGTATTAAAAGGTGGGTCAATATAAATTAACTTGACTTTATTCACATACTTTTTTCTGTATTCTGGGATTTTACTTAAACTAGTTAGAGCATTTAAACTATCCCCGCAAATTATTAAATTATCAGAGGAGTTTTTCCCAAATTTTTCTATTTCTTTAAATAATCTAACTTCGGAAACACGATAATCATTTTGGTTTACTCATTCATATTGACCTTTGCCATAGTCTTTAACAATTAAAGTTTTATTTTTGTTAACTCAATTTAATTCTAATTTGCCTGATAATTTGCTTCCGTTTTGTGTCATTTTTTATAAGTTATTTTTAAACTACTAATTTAACTTTTTCCCTGTAAATACTATTAATTTTCGCATTTACTTTCCCTAATTTAGTAATTAACTTTTCTTCTCCACCTTCTCATTAAAAACCTTTATTAATCAATTTTTTCATTAATATTTTTATGATTAAAAATTCTGTCTTTAAATTTTCTTTTCGTTAAAAGTCAATTTTCCTATTTTTGCTGAACTTTTCCATTTAATTAAACAGTAAACCAGTAAAGAATAAGCAAGATAAATAACACCAAGCACTAAAATTATTCAAAAAATTTGTTTTAGTAAAGTGCTTTGATAAGTATCTCCTTTTCAAGTAGGCTTTCCGACACAGCGATTAAAAAAGGAAAAAGGATAATCATGAGGATAATCATAGGATTTTGCTTTAAAATGATAACTATTTTGATAATCAATTATCGGGCGTAAAAAAATGTAAGTAAAATAAATAGTAGGATTTAAAAGAGAAGTAAAAAGAGCAGTCTTTAAATTTTCTTTTAACAAATTGGTAGCGCTAAATTTTCAAAAAAAATAAATTACTAAACAAGGGGCAAGAACATGCCAAGTCAAATTATAAATTATCCAGCCTTGTTTGGCATTTAATCCTAATAGTCCGATTGGTATTTTTCGCAAACTTTCTAGTCCTCCCTTGGGAATATTAGTTAGAAGATTTCTTTTTCCACCAGTAATCATATTTAAAATCCAACCCGCAGTAAAAACAATTCCGCTGGATAGATTAAGAATTACTACATTTAAGTCAAAAAATTGAGTTCAATAAGAAGCATTATTTTTTTTAATTAATCGATAAACAACTCAAAAGAAGGTAATTAAGGAAGTCCAAGCAGACCATCAAGTAAAAAACCAGGCTCAATAACTAACACTTTTTAAATTAGCAAAGTATTTATTCGCATTCGGCTTGGCTAATTGTCTGGCTACATCATTAAACCCACAAACAATTATGGAAAATAAATGCAAGAAAAAGATAGAAATTAAAAGAGAATAATACTTGAATTTTTTAGAGGGCATTTAAATAAATTTTAATCTTTTAACAGGAACCACAGAGCAATGATAAACTTTAACTTTAAAACTTCTCTTGGAGAATAGGATCATTTTTTTTAAGAAAATCTAAGGTTTCTTTTTTTGTTTTTTTAATTTGAACTTCTGGTTCGGCTTCAACAGCAAGAACAATACCAGTAGGAAAAGTTGTCCCGCCTATTCCGGCTAATTTTGAGAAATAATTACAGGTTTCGCTGTTAATTTGACTTTTATCAAATATGATATACCATTCTTCACCATTTTTAATTTTCTGGTCTAATTTGTCTTTATTTCATTCTTCCGAAGTTTCATTGGTATATTTTCCTGAAAAAATAATTCAATCTTTCCTTTCTCCTATCAATTTACTTAAATGATTAGACAATGATGGAACTATATTTCTCCCGTTATTAGCATTAACTTGGTTAGTAATTGCCACTTTACCTGGCTTTACTTCTTTTTGTAAACAAAAAACAAAATATTTTTGCAAATCTAATCTTTTTTCTAGCAAATATTTTTCTAATTCTTCTTTAGAAGTGGTTGATGAATTGCCTGTTTGTCCTGGCTTATTGTTGCTTTCTGTTGGTTTTTGATTAAAGGAAGTTTCTTTGGCTTTATTGGTCTGAATTACTGTGTAAATAATCAATAAACTAACGACCAGAAATAATATTCCTCCTATAATTCACCATAAAACTTTGTTACTTTTTGGTTGATTTTGGTTCATAATGAAAAACTTTATTGGCGCCCACTGGAGGATTCGAACCTCCGACCTTCCGGTTAACAGCCGGACACTCTAACCGCTGAGCCAAGCGGGCATTTTTTAGAAAAATTAAATTTTATTGACTATTCTGTTTTTCGCTAGTTTGCTAATTCTTATCCATATAGTAATTTTTGTTTCTGTAGCAAAATGTAAATATTCTAGTTGAATCATAGTTTTTGCCTAAAAAAATAAATAAATTCACTAATGAATAAATTATCAACCAAATATCATTTTGATTTCACAGAAAAACCAGAAAATTATAGTTATTGAAAAGAAATAATTGCTAAAAGTAACAACTTCTCTGCTTCGCTTTTAATGCCTCCACCAAATATTACCGGTAATTTACATTTAGGACATTGTTTAGATTTGATTCCCCAAGATTTTTTAGTGCGTTATTTTTACTTAAAGGGTCAACTGATTTATTGAATTTCTGGTATAGACCATGCCGGAATTGCTACTCAAAAAAAAATTGAATCTTTAAATATTTCTAACCTTCAAACTACCGAACAAAAAAAAAATTATACCTTAAATACTTGATATCCCCAAACTAAAAAAGTCTTTTTTCAACAGTGGGAGAAGTTAGGATTATTCGTTAATTATGAAAATGTTAAATTTACTTTGGATTCAAACATTCAAGACCAAGTGAAACAGGCTTTTATCCAGTTATACAATGATGGTTTAATTTATCGTGACAAGAAACTAGTTAATTGAGACCCCCAATTAAAAAGTGTTATTTCGGATATTGAAGTAGAACACAAACCTAGCGAAAGCAAATTATATTATTTAAAATATCCTCTGCTAAATAGCGATGATAATCCGCAAACAAATCAAGAAAAAAATACTAATTATGAAATTTCTTTTGTTAGAGTAATTATCCAAAACAAAGAAGGAAAAATATTAATGCTAAAAGAAAAGAAATGAGGTTGGATATTTCCGGGAGGTAAAATAGAAGAAGGCGAAACTCCCTTACAAGCGGCAAAAAGAGAAGTTTTTGAAGAAACTAATTTAGTAGTTGAAAAATTAAAAAAAGTTAAAGAAAGAATTTTTCTCTCTGATGACCTATGAATAAAAACTAAACAGCAAACTAAACAACTAAAAGGATATGCTTATTGAACTAACGAATACTCTGGGGAAGTGAAAATTAAAGAACCTGAAAAAACACTGGATATTAAATTCATGGATAAAACTTCGCAAGGAGCAGTACTTTGTGCCCAGTGATGATTTTTTTCTTCTAATAAATCAGATTACTTAAAAATGTTAAATGGTGAAGAAGAAAAGCCAGAGAATAGTTATTTATTAGTTGCTACTAGTCGTCCCGAGACTGTTTTTGCGGATGTGGCTTTGTTTGTCAATCCCCAAGACCAAAGATATCAAAAATATATTGGTCAGGAAGTTCAGCACCCAGTAACGAAAAAAATTATTCCTGTTTTGGCGGATGAAAAAATAATTATTGATTTTGGCACCGGCGTCTTAAAATGCACCCCCGGACACGATTTTTTTGATTATGAATTAGGCAAAAAATATAATTTACCTTTAATTAGTTGCTATGATAAGAAAGGAAATTTAAATGAATTAGCCGGAAAATGACAAGGACAAAAACCTCAATCAATTCGCCAAGAATTAGTAAAAGAGTTACAGGAAAAAAATATTTGCTTAAAAGTTGAAACTTACCAAACTAATTTAGCAGTTTCCCAGCGAACAGGTGTTCCAGTGGAACCTCTGCTTTCTACTCAATGATTTTGTGATTTACCACAATTAATTAAAAAAATAGAAGCCAAAAACCCTGATTTTTTAAGCAAAATTAATTTTTACCCTTCCCGTTTTCAACAAGTTATTAAAGAATGAAAAGAAAAAACTCACGAATGGTGTATTTCTCGGCAATTATGGTGAGGTCACCAAATACCCGTTTGGTATCATAAAAAAACTGGGGAAATTTATGTTGGCGAAAATTCACCATCGTCGGTTAATGAATGAGAACCCGAAAAAGATGTCTTGGATACTTGATTTTCCAGCGGATTATGACCGCTAACTATTATTAACCAAGGACAAAAATTTCCTTTTCCTAATCCACAATATTTTCCCATTACTCATTTAGTTACTGGTTATGATATTTTATTTTTTTGAGTCTTAAAAATGATACTTTTAAGTTATTATTTCACTAATCAGCCAAGTTTTCAAAATGTTTACCTTCATGGTTTAATTCGCGATAGTCAAGGACGCAAAATGTCAAAGTCTTTGGGTAATGGTGTTGAACCCGAAGAAATAATTGAAAAATATGGCACTGATAGTTTGCGTTTATTTCTTTTAGAAAATAATATTCTTGGCTCTGACTTAATTTTTGAAGAAAGCAAAATTAAAGGTGCTTATAATTTTATTCAAAAACTTTGAAGCATTGGTAATTTTCTACTTTTGAAATTAGAGGAAAAAGAATTAAAAATAATTGAAATTACTGAATTAGAAACTGAACTAAATAAGGAAAATAATAAAGAATTAAAAATAATTAACACTTGAATTTTAACTGAATTAGAAAAATTAAAAAAAGCCTACTTTAAACATAGTGAAAAATTAGAAACCAGCCTTTTAGCCAAAAAATTAATTGATTTTACTTGACAAAAATTAAGTAATGATTATTTAGAGTTAATAAAAATAACTACTTGGAGCCTAGCAACAAAAAAAACTTTGCTTTATGTTTATCAACAAATATTAGCATACTTTTATCCTTTTATTCCTTTTGTTACGGAGTATCTTTATAAAAAGGTTAGCGGACAAAAACTATTAGTTTAAATTTATAAAAATTAGAAGAGAATTAATTTGAATAAAACAAAAACTAAGAAATTTAAAGGAAATATTTACTGACTGAATGTTTACCAAGGAATTTATGTAAGGAAAGGTTCTAACCAAAAAAAAAAAAGAAAAATTAATTAATGCCAGAAGTTTCTGAAATAGAAAAAAAAAATCAACAAAAAATCAATTATTTGTTGAAAATTATCCAAAAAACTCATCAATCACTGCAGGAAAATAACCAAAACAGCGAGGCACAAAAACTGCTAAAAGAAATTGAACAAAAATACCAAATCAAAGAACTGATCTTTGAGCCAAATCAGGAAATTGACCAAGTAGAGCGATTGATTAGGCAGAGAAAGGAAATTATTGAAACCATTGATTTTGCGACTAAATTATTACCATTAAAATCAAAATCGCTATTAAAAGAAATCCAAGAAGCAAAAAAAACCAGTAAAGAATTAACCTCAGGAGAAAAATATTACAATATTTTAAGCAAAATTCAATATATTTTTCCTAAACCCCACGCTATTGCTTATACTACTACTGCTTGAAGGACTGCTTATTACAAAGTTTATCACCCCCAAGAATTTTATTCGGTTCTTTTAACCTATCATGTAGCAGTTCACGACATTTGGTTAATGACTTTTGACCCAGAAAGTATTAATTTTCGCTTAGAAAAACTTCTAGAAACCATTGGAAAGGCTAAAAATAGTGAAAAGGAATTGCTCTCGATTGTTAAAGTATTACAAGAATTAGTTAAAGGAATTAACGGAAACAAAGCCAACAAAGACGAATATTTAGCCCAAAAAAAAGCAGAAATTAGCACTGTTCTCCAAACTACTAAGCAAAAAATTATTACGCAAATAGAGAATTGTACTGAACAAAGTAAAAATCTACTTTTAGGAAAGTCGTTGCCACATTTAAATTTGAATGAAGCAGAAAAAAAGCGAGTTAAGGGTAAGGTAAATATTCCTAGTTATGGCTTGCGCGAATGAAAACTAACAACCAAAGAAAAAGAATTACTTTACACTTTGAAAATTATTTTAGAAATGAAAAAAAAACACTTAGATTTTCGTTTAGGACTTGATTTTAATAAGTCTGAAACTAAAAATTTTCAAATAATTAACGGGCAAATTTTAATCCCTTTTTTGGCCATTACGGGCGTTGGAGAAATTTATGCTCGTAGAATTATTGATTACCGACAGCAAAAAGGGCAAATTAGCAACTGAAAAGAAGAGTTAGTAAACGTCCTTAACAAAAATCATTTAGAGCAATTAGAATACCTGGAAAGATATCATTTAATTATTGAAAGTGGTGGTTCTAATGCTCTTATGCCCGAGTAATATTGATAAAATTCCTATGCTTTGGTACAAAACACAAGAGATTTATTTTTTAGAAAACCCTCCCGTGGTGGCTTTGGCAATTAACCAAATTAAACCAAAAAAACCAAGCCAAATCGGAATAAAATAAGCGAGGGCTTTTCCACGGCTAATATAAGTAATAGTAGTTTGGTTGTTAACGATTTTAGTGTATTTTACTCCTTCTTTACTTAATGAAATAGAAGTAAGCCAAGAACTATTCCCCAATAATTTTTTTCTCAGTTTTTCATTACTTTATTTTAATCTTTTTATGACAATTTTTACAAAATAAACTTACTCTACTCCATGGCATGGCTCCAAATTTTCATACCTTTCAGAAACTTACTTTTGGTTTTTGCGAACATTTAGGACATTTAGCAGTTAGTATTTTGTAAATGTAATAATAAGTGAAAATTATAACGAAAAAGATGAAAGAAAAAAGAATACTAACTAATATAAGTGATGGGCTCATATCTCCTTTATAATTTCTAAAAGATTTTTATGGTATTATTGAATAACACAATCATCAGATTCAACCGATACTTCTCCAAATGGCGAACTTAACCCGGTTTTTTTACCAACACTAACTCCGAAACCCAGGAATTTAGCTTCTACACCACCAGGACCAACTGACCCGCCTGTGTCAGCATTAATTCCGACCCTAGCATTAACTCTTCCTCCGTCTATCTCTTTGCTAGCATTTATCAAATCTACACCTGCTCTAGCTTTGGCAGTAACACCACCTGACCCTGCACCAGCCTCAGCTCCAAGTGAACCATTCGCGATTCTAATATTACTACCATCAGCTTCTTCATATTTATATACTGAACCATCATATTTCGCATCTGCTATTATGCCACCTGCTCCGAATCTTGACCCAGCCGAAGTTGTGTAATTATATATATCCGTGATGCATTTCATCACCTCCTCCGAAAGCAGATCGGTCATCTCCTCAACTAAAAATTCATCATGTCCACATTTATCATTAAGGTAATTGATTAAGTGTTGACCTTTGCCTTTAATCTCATCCTCATTCCCTGGTCCATAACTAGGATTATTTACAGTTGCTCTCTCACTTAAATAATTACTACCACTGCGATTAATCACTTTGGCTCTTGCTGCTGGTGATAAACCTGATTGTTTGTTTTCATTTTCTACATATTTTACTTCATATGTCTTCGGTGTTACCGATATAAATTTGTCGTTTTTCATAATATATAAGTTTTTACACCCAAAATTTTTTTTATAATAATTTGGTGAACCAAATTTATAAATTTACTGGTTTTTTTCTAAATAATGAATATGCGCGCGCGAAAGAGGGAAAATTTGTGAGAATTTTTTGGTGTGATTTTTACCAAGAAAGAAAAATTTTTGCTAAAAAAAATAATAATTTTGTTTATTGGTGGGTTGTTTTAAAAATATAATTATATCCTTGTATAAGAACCCTTTCACTTTCCAATTTCTCAACTTTTTCTAGCATTCTAAATGTTGAGAATAACGAGGAAAAGGAATTACGTCGCGAATGTTCTCCGTGTCAGTTAAAAACATTAATAATCTTTCCAAACCTAAACCAAAACCACCACTTGGAGCATAGCCACATTTTCTTAAATCAAAATATCAACTTAAATTATTTATATCTAAACCAGTTTTTTGGGCTTTATCTTTTAGGACTTGGTGATTACTTTCACGAACGCTGCCTCCAACCATTTCACCAACACGGGGAAATAATAAATCAAAACAAGCAACTGTTTTTCCATCCGAGTTATTTTTCATGTAAAAAGCTTTTAAACTGGCTGGATAATCAGTAATAAAAACTGGGCTATTGTCAAAGTGTTGACATAAATATTTCTCGTGTTCGGATTGTAAATCCATTCCTCATTCAATGTTGTCAAAAGCAAAAGTCTTTTTATTTTTTTCTAATATTCTAATACATTCGTTATAACTAATTTTTTTAAATCTAAAACTAGTCCGGGAAATTTTTTTTATTTTGTTAATTATTTCCTTTTTATTTTCCTTATCGTAGTTTTCTAAATATTCTAATTCAGCACTGTTATTATCAAGAACAAAATTTATTACATATTTTATCATTTTCTCTGCTAAGTTAATTATTGTTTCTAAATCAGCAAAAATCATTTCGGGTTCGACCATTCAGAATTCGGCTAAGTGTCGGGTCGTATGAGAATTTTCGGCTCGAAAACAAGGAGAAAAAGTGTATACCCTGCCTAATCCTTGGGCTAAGGCCTCGGCTTGTAATTGTCCGCTAACGGTTAGTTTAGCCGGCTTAGAAAAAAAAAATTCTTTTTTGTCAGTAGCAATATTAAAAGTTTCTCCGGCTCCTTCGGTATCATTACTCGTAATAATTGGAGTCGAAATATAATAAAATTCTTCTTGGTAAAAAAAATCATGAATGGCTTTGTTAATACTATGACGGAGACGAAAAATGATTAAAAAATAATTAGTTTTAGCACGTAAATGAAGGGACTCACGCACTACTTCTAAAGGAACTTTGTTTTTTTGGAGTGGAGAACTGCTACTTGGTGGAGTTTTCCCTGCTACTAACTTAAACTTATCCTTAATCCTAATTTCACTATCCCTATACTTCAAAAATAATAAATCTCCTATCTCTAAATGTTTTTGTAATATCTTTAACAGAGTATCTTGATACTGAACTTCGGTTTTGTAAATAGAATTATAAACAATTTGAAAACTTTGAAGGATTTTTTGTTGTTGGGAGAGAGGGGGGAGAGGAAGAAGAAAGGTCGAAATAACTGTTTTTGTTAACATAGGAATAGTGCTTCCCACTGCTAAATTTTTTATTTCTTTTTCTTGACTTTGAAGCAAATAATGTAAATAATTAGGTTCAACTAAATCGGGATTAGGTTCTAAGCAAATAATAGTGCTGGCAAAAGCGCATTTTTCTTTTCGCGGGTAAAAAACTTTGCCAATAGTGCCAATAGCAGATAAAAGCAAAGAGTTTTCGGTAGTTAGAGGCAATTTTCATTCATTAACTGCTTCAATAGTTAATTTTTTATCAGGATTTAAATTTCCTGCTTGAATATCTTTAATTTGATAAAAAGGAATTGTCCCATTTTTTCAATGGATTGGATTGCTACTTTCTTTTATATTTCATCCTCCTGGGTGAGCCTTAATCTCACAAATTTCCCTAAGTTTATAAGTTTTTGGTTTCATTATTTTAATTTTTTACCAAATACTTTTAACATTTCTGAACAAAAAGTTGAGTATGGGGAAAACATAATGCTTCTACTCGATTCCTTGAATCTAGATATATTTAAGTTTGCTTACTAACTACTATGTTTTTAGTTTAGCATTTAGAGAAGTTTCTAATTGCAAAATAATTTTTTTTACAATTTCCGCGATTTCTGATTTTCTTAAAGTTCTTTCTTGGCTCTGAAAAATTAACCGAAAGGTCAGAGATTTTTGTCTTTTTGCTTTGTCTTCTTTGCTTTGATAGGCATCAAAAACTTTTATATTCTTTAATCAAGGAAAATCATTTTTTTTGATAATCTTTGTGACCTCACCAACTAGAATATTTTCTTCCAAAATAAGTGATAAGTCCTGTTCAATTTTCGGAAAAGGTGAAATAATTTGATAATTCCTTTGCTTAGTTTTTGCCAGAAAAGAAAACAATTTACTTAAAGAAATTTGCGCTCCAAAAACTGGCTGTTTTAGTTGGTGTTTTTTGCTTAATTGAGGATGTATTTTTCCCAAAAAGCCAGTTTTTTCCTGTTCTAGAAAAATGTCAGCACTTTGATAAGAATGTAACTCTTTTATTTGTGAAGGAACAAAATTAACTTTGTCAATAATGTTTAGAATGTGAAAAATCTCTTTTATTATTCCTTTGAGCCAAAAAAAGTCGTATTCTTGTTCTAGCTTATGAACTGAATTAGTAATTATTTTTCCGGTTCCGCTTAAAGTCAAAATCTCTTCTTCACTTTCACTGGGAGAGTAAATTTTGCTGATTTCGAAAAAAAAAAGATTCTCATTTTGATGATTTAAATTATAAGTAATAGTTTTTAAATGGCTAGGGAGAAGGCTTTGTCGATAATAAACATGACTTTCGCTTTTAGGAGTCGACAATCAGTAAAAATCATTTTCTTTTGGAGGGGAAAAATCATTTTTAATTTCTTGGGAAACTAGGGAATAAGTAATAATCTCCTGATAACCCCGGTTAACTAGTTTCTGACGAATTAATTCACGACAAACTTGGTTTTTATTAATAATTAACTTTTTTTGTTGAAAAGAAAGTAAGGAACTGGGAAGATTATCATAACCATAAATACGAATTATCTCTTCTACCAAATCTTCTTGGCTTTCAATATCTAGACGATAACTGGGAATAATTACTGAGTAAGAATACATTTTTTACTTTTTTTCAAACTTATTAAGAAGTTTTATTATTATTTTTAAGTATAAATTTTTACATTCATTATTTAAGCATTTAGTATGTTATCTGATATTAAACTTCATAATTTATTTTACTTATCCTGTTTCGTCTTTTTCTTGTAAAAAAAATAAATTATATATATGTCCACAAACCAAACTAAACCACGATTTTTTACTGGTATTCAGGCTACCGGAACTTTACATTTAGGGCATTATTTAGGGGTAATCAGGCACATTTTAATATTACAAGAAGAATATGAAGTAATCATCATGATTGCTGACTTGCATGCTCTAACTGTTCCCCAAAAAGAAATGAATTATCAAGAAAAGGCTAAGGAAATTGCTGCTTTGTTATATTCTTGTGGTCTGAAAGAGGACTGTAAAATATTCATTCAATCCCAAATTAAAGAGCACCTGGAACTGGCTTGACTTTTATCTCCTTTGGTAACTGTAAGCGAATTAAGCAAAATGATCCAATATAAAGAAAAAAAAGGAAAACAAGAAACCGGAAATTTGGCCTTGTTTTCTTATCCTGTTTTAATGGCTGCTGATATTTTTCTTTATGATGCAGACTTAATAATTGTTGGTCAAGACCAACAGCAGCATTATGAACTAGCCACTGATATTTTTCGCAAGTTCAATAATTTTCACCAAGCATCAAAACAAGGCATCGCCTTGCTAAAATTACCAATATTTAATGAATTTTCTCAATTAGGAAGCAAAATAATGGGTCTCCAAAACCCAGAAAAAAAAATGTCAAAAAGTGGAAGTGAAAAGGACTATTTGGCCTTACTTGATGAACCTAAAGATATCAGAGATAAAATTAAGAAAGCAGTGACAGATTCAGAAAAAAAAATTTATTATGATCCAGAAAATAAGGATAAACTTGGTACTTCTAATCTTTTACTTATTTATGCCTTGCTCAAAAAACTCACGGTAAAAGAAGCAGAAAAAGAAGTAAGTGATTTAGACCATCGCAGATTTAAAGAAAAATTGTCAGAATTAGTTTGTGATAAACTTCAAACTATTCAAGAAAAATTCTCCATTTACCAAGCCAAAATTACTGATTTATTGGAAAAAAATCGGCATTATTGTCAAAAACTGGCTCAGCAAAAAATGAAAAAAATCAAAAGTAAAATGAAATTGATAAATTAACAAGAAATATAAGTTGAAAACATTTAAGTTAAAAATATAATTATAAAGTAATTATTATGAAAGAAATTAAAGTTAATAACTTGGACGAACTTTTAGCCGAGGTAAAAAAACATCTAAAATTCAAGAGAGAGAGAGAGAGTAGGCCATGACACATATCGCCTAAATCACAAAGAAAGTTACAATAAAGATACTAGCGAAAAAACTGGACCACTCGAAGGAATAGGAATAAGATTAAACGAGGAAATAGATATTCACATTGAAGAAGCAAAAAATTCCGAAAACACGGAAAAATTTGATAAACTTTTTGAAGAATTAAAAACAGAAATCAGTAAAATACTTTCTAATAAAGAGGAACCCACTAAAAAGTATTCTGAAGAGCATGGAAATATAAGAAACGAATGAACTTATTGAGAATGTTCAGAAACTAACAATTGAGAAACTATTAAAGACGATTTAAGAAAATTTTATTATCGGCATAAAAGTTCAATAGATCAAAAAAAAGATTTTGATAATTGAGTAGGACTAGACTAAAACGAAAGAGATTTTGTGGTGAATTTAGGAGAAAAAGGAAAACATTCAAATAAACCAGAATATTTAGAACATTATGATTATCCTCCGGGTAGAGATATTCACGTAACTATCACTACCGACAAAGACGAAATAAGAAATGCTGATTTGAAAAAAAATATTTTAAACTTTAAAAATGAGTTAGAAAAATACTGAAATGATTTAGTTAATGGCGTAAATACCAAAAAAACGGCTAATCAAAAACTAAACGAAGTTCACGAAATAAAACAAAGAGACCGAACGAAAACAAAAAGAAGCAGAAACCAAATAATAAAAGACTTGAATAAAGAAGAAGCCAGAGAAAAGAATAGCATGGAAAATCCTCAATCTAATCAGAAAAATTACTGACCTTGGATTTTCGGAGGAATTGGAACTTTGGGTTTGACTGGAATAGTAGTTTACTTCTTAACTAAAAAAAAGAAAAATTAGTGTTTTTTTTGATTTTTGGATTGCTTTTAACAGTTATAAAATAATTTTATTTTATCTTTTACAGTTCAACTTTTACCACTTTAATATTTTGTATTTTGTAGTTATCAATTCGTATTGCTAAATGAAAAACTATTGCTTGGTGAATAACTAAAATTTCCTTGTTTTTTTGGTAAAATTCCGTGTTAATAAATAACTTAAAAGTTGAACGCAGGTCAAATAAAGTTAAAGAAAAAAAATTACCTTTTTTTTGTAATTCTTGCAAAATAGCATAAATTTGGATCGTTTCTTGACCGACTGGCTTTTTAGAATTAGCAGAAAATTCTGCAAAGGCTTGGATTGGCATAGTTTTCTTTTTTTCCTTTCAAACTGAAAAATAGTTAAGGTAGATGCCTCAATTTTCTCATTCTTTCTTATTTATGTCACTATTTAGGAATACACTCTGAGTCAGTTCTTTTTGGTCGTCTTGCTTGTTTTGAATTCAGTCCAAAGTTGGCAAAAATCGAGAGGTGTTTGGGAAAATTTGTTTCAGTTGACAGTAACTAAGAACAGTTTCACTATTTTCAAGCAAGTCGCTGGTGTTTATTTTCAAACTGGCAAATAGACCAGTTTCAGTTCAACGTTGAAAATCATTGAGTTCAATTTTTTTTCAGTGATTACTTGTGCGATGAAGAAAATCTTCCCAATCGCGAAACTTTCCTTTTTTTTTTCTTTCAGTAATTATTGCTTCAAAAAAAGCCGGCTGAGAGTTTTCCAAATTAGCAAAACCCATCTGTAAAATTTTACCTCTTTGGCTTCATTGAATTTCAGAAAAGTTGATATCAGGACTATGAGGAACAAAACCAAAAAAAATGGCTTCTCGAAGATAAGCCAAAGTTTTTTCAGAAGAATTTACATAACTATTGAGAAAATAGGTAATTAAAGAAGTAAAATAATTCGCTTTCAGAAAAGCAAAATAATAACTTAGATAACTGTAAGCCACGGCATGAGATTTATTAAAAGTATAAGCACTGCTATTGATAATTTGCCCTCACAATTTTTCACTTTCTGCTCGGGAAAGTTTTTTTTGGCATTGTTGGAGAAAATTTTTCTTAAAATTCTCTACTTCCTCATTAGGTAGCAAAGAAGCGTTTTTGTTGTCATTTTTATCCATGAATTATAATACTAGTTTTTTTATCGTTTCTTAGTTGTTTGTCTTCTCATAATTGATTGTTTTCATTCATACTTTTTTCATATAAACAAAGCGAAACAAATAAAAATATGTATATGACTAGTTTTTTACATATCCAAGATAAGAAACAAAAAGATTTGTTAACCCTAAAAGCAATTACAGAAAAAGAAAAATTTCCTTCTCTGGTGGAAAAAAAAGATAGTAAACTTACCCTTATTTCCGAAGAAGAAACTTATTATCTTTATTTAAACAAGCAAGCCGAGGACTATAATTTCCATAAAATCTATAATTTTTTTGTCAATTTTTCCCAAGAAAACGAAAGAAATCTTAATATCGATGTCAAGTCCTTTGTTACTCCTAACTTGAAAGAAGAAATAATTTTACAAGCCATTATTGAAGGAACTTTATTTGGTGGTTATTCGTCTGCTACTTACAAAACTGATAAAAAAAAACTAAAAATTGTTGATTATCATTTAATAACTACTAACAAGCAAGCCTGAGATATTTGAATGAATTCATTTATTAAGTTAGCAGCAGTTAATTTTGCTCGTGGTTTGCAAGATATACCTCCTAATGAATTACATGCTAAAGAATTTGCTGAGATGGTAAAAAAAATATTTAGCACTTCTTACCACGAAGAACTTTCCGGAAAAGTTATACAAATCACAGAAAGCAAAAATAAATTAGCCGTTGCCAAAAAAGTCCGAGAAACGCAAAAAATTTTGTCTGGTCGATTAGACCAAGTTGAAGTAGAAATTTTGGATAAAAAAAAAATCGAGAAAAACAAAATGGGATTGTTGTTAGCAGTCAATGCCGGTAGCCATCACGAACCAAGAGTGGTAATTTTGCGTTATTTTGGTGATAAAAATAATAAAAAAAATGTTCTGGGATTAATAGGAAAAGGCATCACTTTTGATAGTGGCGGCTATGATTTAAAGTCTTCTCAGCATTTACAATGCATGAAATTTGATATGTCCGGAGCCGCAGCAGTTTGTGCTTCTTTTTTCGGTTTAATTCAAAAAAGCCCAAAAATAAATGTGGTAGCGGTGGCTTGCTTAACGGAAAATGCTATCGGAGGACACGCTACCCTTACGGAATCCGTAGTAAAATCAATGAATGGTAAAACAGTGGAAATTAATAATACTGATGCGGAAGGTCGTTTAGTTTTGGCTGATGGGATTACTTATGCCATTCGTGAAGAAAAAGCCACCAAAATCATTACTGTGGCTACCTTGACTGGAGCAGTAGTAGCAGCATTAGGAGAAAATTTAACCGGTGTTTTGACTAATGACCGCAAATTTTATCGAGAATTTCGACAAGCATTTGCTAAATCGCAAGAAAGATACTGAGAATTACCAATAATTCCAGAAAATACCAAAGCCCTAAAAGAAAACACTTCCATTGCGGACATTAGTAATATTAGTAGTAGCCGCTATATGGGTGCTTCCAATGGAGCCGCTTTTTTACAAGAATTTGTAGAAAAATTGCCATTTATTCACTGTGATATTGCCGGAACAGCCTGAAAAACTAAAACTAAACGAGGAACTGGAATAATGGTAAAAACTCTAATTGAATTTATGCTAATAGAAAAAAATAACTCTGGCAAAAAATAAAATTTACTAGCAGCCAACAAAGAATTTACAACTCGTCATTTTCATCCAATAAAAATTTCTTTATGAATGTATGTTGACAAACAAAAACTTTCTGAATTATTACAAAAGAAAGGTTATTGAGAAAAAAGAAAAAATCATTATTACTTTCAATATCATAGTTTAGTAGATAATGCTTGGCTATGACCGATGGCTACCACAGGAATAACATATATAGGTAGCGAATGGATAAAAAAAGAAAGCATTTGGGATAAAGTATGGGGATGAATTTTCTGAGCCGTGGCAATAATTCTGTTGTTTCTTCTTATTATTCGAGCGTTTAAAATTTATCCCTACGAAAGAAAAATAAAAATTTGTGAGCGTTAAAATTCGCGATATTGATTATCAGATTGCTAAAGAACTAGGAGAATTAGAAATTGTAGAAAATTTTAATCGCAATTTACTTTAAAGCAGTTTTAGATTTTTTCTCAAAAAGTGATTTTGTTCAAATTATTAAAAAAGAAAAGAGCAAAACAATAAGAAAAGCAAGCGGTAATCAAAGAAAAAATAACAAAGAATTTTTTTTAACAAGTCATTGGAAAATTGGGTAAGGATATTTTTTCAGGTAAAGACCTAATTTGTTTCCGTCACCAAAATTAAATCGGGAAAGAAAGTAAACATAAATAAAGTAAAAAACAGGCCAAATAAAAGAACATAAGATACTTCTGGCTAGCTTTTTTTTCAAAATATCTATTCTGGCTCACGCATAAAAGCAATAAATAGTTAAAGGAGGGGCAACTAAGTGCCAAAGAATTGAATTTAAGTTTAAAAGAAAAGAAGAATGTTTTCGTCCCAAAGCACCAAAAAATAAATTAAAGAGGCAAAACAAGAAAGTAGTTAAATTAAAAATAACTGACAAAAAAGGAATGAACTGGGATAACCACGAAGAAGTCTTTTTTTTTTCTTCTCAAATAATTGCTACTATTGCTAAAAGAGCCAAGATGGAAGAATGAACCGACCACCAAGTAAAAAAACGAAGCAGATGGAAAGGCAAGTGAAAAGGCAGATTATTTTGAGTTTTAAAAAAGGCTACTAAAATCCCTAATGAGTGGAGCAAAAAGGTTAAACTAATTATAATCCTTTTTTTCGAGCGGGCAAGCATTCTATAATAAGTTTTAAAGAAACTTAGCCAATGATGAGCGAAGTTTTAAGTACTTTTATGGTTAATCATTTTTCGGGCTCGCTTTAAATCGCTTTCACTTAAAAAAGCAACTTTTCGAGAACTTTTTCTTTGTCTGCTAGTTTTATTGCCAAATAAATGAGAAGTATTGGATTTTCCTCTTTTTAATTTGCCATTCGCAGTTTTTTTGGCAAATCTTTTAGAGAAGGCTTTTCTTGATTTTATCTTTATCTTCGGCATATATTAATTTTACTTAATGTTTGGTATAGATTACTAATTTATCCCGAGCCAAATCTTTTAGTTTTCTTTCAAACTCTTTTTGCTTTTCTTGGTCTAGAGCATTATCAGTTTCGTCTAACAGAAAAACAACTGCTTGGTTTCTAGTAATAAAAAGATTATTAATATTAGCCAATTGTCTTTGTCCGGTAGAACCAGTTTCAATTAAGTTGTCATGAGAAGCATAAGCCACATTGTTTTCTCGTCAATGCCTTAAATTAATATCTTGGTAGAGATTATAAATTTGTCCGTCTTGGCATTCAACCATTACTTGCCCTTTTTGAGGTTTAATTACTCCTAAAATTAAATAAAGAATGGTGCTTTTGCCGATGCCATTTTCTCCAAGCAGGAGCTTAACTTCTCCTTTGGTGAAAGAATGAGTATAATTTTCAAGAATTCATTCTGAACTGTCTTGGTATTTAAAACTTACTTCTTCAAAATTAATTGCTTTGATTACCACTTCCTTTGGAAAAATTGTTCCTTGAAGGTTATCATTTTTTTCTGGGAGAGAGAGAAAACGATTGACTCTGTTTAAAGAAGAGGCATATTCACCATATTCCCAAAAACATTTAAATATTTCCTGGAAATTCTCAAAAATCCATCACATTGGTAAAATATTTTGACCCGCTTCTGAAAATGTTCCGACTATAAACAATAAAAGATAAGGAAACATTTCTGCTAACCAATGGACAGGAATAGTTTTGTTTAATGATTTGGTGCGATTAAAAGAAAGCACTAATTTTTCATTTGTATGGCTGACTTTTATTTGCTTATCTCGGTATTGGGGAGTTAAGCCCATACTTTCAATCAAATTAGCTTTTTCGGTTTCTTTATTAATTACGGTTCATTCTTTGGTTAACTCTTTTTTATATTTCTTTTCATTTCTTAAAACTAAGCGGGTAAAAAAATAACTAACTATATTGATTAAAAGCAGCCAAAAGCAAGAAAAAAAGGTCATTTTGTTATCCATCTTGCTAAATTTTCCCCAGCGCAGTGAAATTAGCAAAATGATAGTGAGGAGGCTATGATAAACATGATTAGGCAAGTGTTCCCAAGTATAGCCAATTTCGCCTGAATCAAACTCAACCAGGATATTAATTTCTTTGCTTCTTTTCTCTCTTTCTTCAAAAGGCAATTGTCTAAATTTATCTAGTAAGTGATTTTTGACATAATGACCACCTTGGACTCTTAATTCTTCTTCTCATAAACTAGAAAAATAAAAAGTGAGAGCATAAAGGAAAACCAAAATTATCCCTAAAAGAATAAATTTTTCTTTGGTCAAGGAAGTAAAACATCCTCGGAGTATCTTAGGCAATAATAAGGAATAATTATCATCAACTATTTTCTTTTTCGAAACAAGGTTATCAATAATTAGCATTAAAAAAACCGAAAGTACTGTTAAAATTGTGGCAAGGAGAAAATTCCTAATTACTTTAAACTTGAATTTTTCGTATAAAGTTCAAAAATTAATCTTTTGTTTTTGGTTTTCTTTTGGCGGGGACATTTTGTTTATTACTATATTATTCATTTTTAAAGTTTAATGTGGATTTGATTGTTTATTTAAGCATTGTCAGAAAGAGAGGGAAAAGTCATTTGCTCGATTTCTGAAAAAACAAGAGGATTTTTAATCAAATAATCGATTACTGATTCTCGACCATTACCTATTTTTTTTTCTTTATAAGAGTATCAATTGCCACTTTTTTGAATTATATCTTTTTCAACTGCTAAGTCAATAATTTCTCGCTCCTTTTGAATGCCTTGTCCAAAAATAATTTCCAAGTCGGCAGCTTTTTTTTTAAGAGAGCCAAAACTATTTTTGATTATATTAGCCTGGGTTTTTATTCCAATATACTCGGTATCTTTTTGGATTCTTTCTCTGGGTCTCAGCATAATCCGCAAACTAACATGATGTTCTAAACTTCAACCGCCTGGAGTAGTTAACTTGGGGCCAAAGAAACTGCTCGAAAAGTCTTCTCTTATTTGATTGATGAATATTAAAATTACGTCCTTGTCGCGCATTTTTAAATTAGTGATTGGTAATCTTTCGGAAATTAACCGTGCTTTGGAAGCAACTCCTTGTGATTCAGCACCCTCTTTTAAATTAGCCTCAGGTATCAAAGCTGCTACTGAATCTACTACAAATAAACTTACTCCTTCTTCAATGTTCTTATTAATGAATCTAAAAACTTCTTCTCCGCCTAAGGAGTTGAATTTAATTAATTCCTTAGCGTTTACACCAATGTTCGCAGCATATTCATTATTTTTTCCTAATTTATTCTCTAAGTCTATATAAGCGGCTATTTTTCCTTGTTTTTGACATTCACTTATCGCATGGAGAGCCAAAGTAGATTTTCCCACGCCAGGCTGACCGAATATTTCTATAATAGTTCCATAGATATAGCCGCCTGCTTCTATTATCTTATCCAACAAAAGACTTCCAGTTGACAAGATTTTTCGACCACCTAAACCACTTTCTTCTAAAGTGCTAACTGATTTTTCACCGAATTCTTTTTTAGTGTTTTCAATAATTTTTTGGATTTGCTGTTGGATATCAATTTCAGGATTTTCTTCAGAAGATTTTTTTTTAAGCATATTAATATTTTTGTGTTTTTCCCTTGTTTTTAAAAAATATTTGTTATTACTGTTGAATTAAACTTGAGACGAAAAATCCACTTTGTCAATCCAGAAATTTTTTATTTTGCAAACTGCTTCTGGCGAGAAAAATACTGTTAAAATTTTATTATCTTAATGAATCCTTAGCTTAGTTGGTTAGAGCGCCCGTCTCATAAACGGAAGGTCGGGGGTTCAAATCCCCCAGGATTCACCAAGTATTTATAAAAACTTATCAGAAAATATTTTTAGCATTTTCTCTAATTATTTAAAATTAATTTAAACAGGAAAAAGAAAACAAACTAAAAATTTAATAATGCCTGAATTACCCGAAGTGGGAACTGTTCGCCAAATATTAAGGACTGAAATAATTGGAAAAACTATCCGTGAAATAGAAATTTATAAGCCAGAAGACAAAACAAAAGAGCGAAAGAGTTTGATTAAAAAAATCAGTGAAGAAGAATTTATTAATGCATTAATAGGTAAAACTATCCATGAAATAGACAGAAAAGGTAAATATTTATTTTTTATTCTTACTAACCAAGAAAAAATTAAAACCCACGCGTTAGTTAGTCATTTAGGAATGACCGGAAAGTATTTTATAGAGGAAAAAATACTTGATCCTGCTTCGAAACAAGAGCAAAAGGATTTGTTTGAGAAGCACAATACTGACGAGTCAAGGGTCTTAACTTTTTACTTAGATGATAGTAAAAAAACAACGAAATTAACTTACTGTGATGCCCGCCGATTTGGAGGTTTTATTCTACAAACTTTTGATGATTATAAGGAATCAGAGCCTTACAAAATTATTGGAACTGATTTGCTTGAGGAAAAAGTAGATACTAAACTGCTTTTTGAATATTATCAAAAACGCAAAGTCCCAATTAAAACTGCTTTATTAGAACAAAATATTGTTAGCGGAATTGGTAATATTTACGCTTCAGAAATACTTTTTGACACTAAAATTCACCCTTTAAAAAGAACTAACCAACTTACTAAACTAGAGGTAGACAATATAATCCACTCAGCCCAAAAAATTTTAAAAGAAGCCTTAAATTCAGAAGGAACTTCAGAGTTTGATTTTGTTAATCCTTTAGGTAAAGAAGGTTCTTATCAGAATAAACTAAAAGTCTATAACCGAAAAGGTAAGCCTTGTCCTAATAAATGTGGAAGTTTAATTAGAAAATTAATAAAAGAACAAAAAGAAATTAACAAAGAAAAAATAAATAAAAAAAAACCGAAAGAAAGAAGCACTTTTTTTTGCCCTCAATGTCAAGTTGCCTAAATTTATTTTTTTGCTTCTGGCTTTTTATCACTTTTCTTACGCCAAATTAAAAATGCTACCAGACCACCGATTAACCCGATTGCTAATATTCCTACTGGAATGATTATATGCCAAGGAGTTTTGTTTTTATCGTTTCCGCTATCTGAACCGGTAGAGGAAGTTTTAGCGGATTTGGAAGTTGGAGAAATTTGCTCTTCTTTTGAAGAATCAGTCGGATTTTTTTCCTCCTCTTCACTCTCTCTCTCTCTGCTTGCTCAATAAGTTGTCTGAGAATAGGTTGGTATTTTTTTCAACTTTCTTCTTTTTTTTTAATTGATTCAATAATCGTTTTTTTTTCTTCTTCACTCAATTGTTTAGCCTTATTCATGTTTTCTTTTGCTTGTTCCGCAAATGCACGAATAGCAGGAATACTCTTAATTAGAAGGTCAAGAAACTTTAATTCTTGTTCGTTAGGACTAACTTGTTTTTTCTCTCATTGGTCAATATAATCAAAATATATTTTTGAAGTTTTGGTGTCAATTTCATCCTGCAAAAAAAATTCTTCTTTTTCAAACTCATCTTGGCTTTTGGCTGGATTATTAGCGTAAACCATTAAGAATTCACGACTTAAATTTCCTGCTTCTAATAAAGAAATATTAGGATTATTTAACTTTTCCTTGATTTTCTGTAATTGGGCTTTTCTTTTTTCGCTTGACATATTTATATTATTGTTTTTAACTTTTTCCTTATAAATTAGCAAATAAAACCAGCAAAAATTCCTTATGTCTAATTTATCTTTTGACAAAGAAAAAAAACGTCAGATAATTCTCGAAAATTTTAGCAATCCCACTCATGAAGTTTCTTTGGTTAAATTAAAAGAAATTAGTAATAACTTAAAAGTTCCTTTTCACACTTTTTTTAGTTTAAATACTGGTTGCGGAGATACAATTCATTTACTTATTCAGCAAAAAAATAATTTTGTTGAACTGGCTTTTTTTGCTAGCGAACAACAAGCCTGTTGCTTAACAGTCGCAGCAACTAATATTCTCTGCCACTGAATGGAAAATAAAAAAATGGAATTAGTAAAAACCGAAATTGAAAATATGGAAAAAATGCTCCAAAAGCAAAATTATCAGTTAAATAACTGTTCGCAAATAGAAGTTTTTAACGATTTGTCCCAATTTCCCCAAAGAATAGAATGTGTTAATTTAGTTTTAAGAGGAGTAAAAAAATGCTTATTTAATTAAATTTATAATGGTGACTATAAAACTTATAATATAAATAATAAATATGATGATAGAAAAAAGAGCAAAAAACGAATTTTTATTTAACACATTTAGCCCAAGAGAGAGAGAGAGAGAGAGAGAGATTATTATAGCAAAAAAAATAGGACTCAAAAAGGAGCAGGATATTTTGTCAATATTTAAGGAGGGGAGGGATTAATATGTTTCGACAAGAAGAATTTAGATTTGAAGTTAAATGTAATGACTGTAATCGGAGTTATGAAGTATTCATAAAAGGAAATTATGATGCTGATTTTGAAGGCGAAAGAGAACGAGAAACAAATAGAATTAAGCCGAGAAGGTGTAAAGACTGCCATAGTAACAATATAAGAGTAATTTCTTTGGTTAACACAAATTCATTAGATGGTATTGATTTTGGTATTGATTGTTACGGAATTTTAGGATTGCCAGAAAATTCTCCGAGAAGAACTATTTTAGTAAAAGGACGGGAACTTTCTGCAAAATTAGATAATGAACTTCGAGTTATAATTCCCATGTTAATAAAAAAAGAAATAAAAGAAGAATGAAAGAAAGAAGGAAAAAATTTTAACCATTTAGAAGTTGAACAAGAAGTAGAAATAAGAATCAGAATTGATTCCTATGAGTATGAAAAAGACAGATTTGGCAATTTTGTATTGGATTCAAAACGTAACAAAATTCCTACTAAACACTTAACTGATAAAAGAATTTTGGAAAAAACAGAAGAATTAAGGCTTGTCAAGGATGCTTATCAAATTTTATTTGATAATGAAAAAAGAAAAAAATATGACAATGGTTTTATGGGTGTTAAAGGGAGAGTTGCCTGTTTTAATCATCAGCCAGAAGCAAATGAAAAAATCCCCCTTAATGGAGTTGGTCTCTGAAAAGACCGAGCAAAGAAAAATGGCTATCTTTATTTTTGCCACGAGAGATGCTTAAACGAGTATCTTAGAGTGAATGGAAAAACTGGATCTAGTTCAAGTGGAGCAGGAGGAAGTTCAGGAGATAGTTCTAAGTGAAAAACCTGCTATATTTGTCAGCAAAAGAAAGACCCCACGAGGATGAGAAAGAAAAGAAGGGAAGAAAAATATGCTTGTTTTGATTGTCATAGCAAATTTCTTACTTGTCACCAATGCCCGAAAAAATGCTGACCTG
Organism: endosymbiont GvMRE of Glomus versiforme; assembly: GCF_003546845.1. NCBI lineage: Bacteria > Bacillati > Mycoplasmatota > Mollicutes > Mycoplasmatales > endosymbiont GvMRE of Glomus versiforme. The sequence continues at coordinate 142,803 of NZ_NWVA01000003.1, forward strand.
GTAGCCGAATTCCAGTAAAAGAAGCAGGAAGGAATGCAAGATTTTGTTCCCAGGAATGCGTTAACGATTGATGAAAAAACAATAATCAATATCATAATAATCAAGAAAGAATAGCCAAAGAAGAATTAAAAAAAATTATCGATGAGGCTAGCAACGGAAAATTAAAGACTGCTGAGGAAATTCAAAATGCCATTGATGTATTAAAAACTTTTGGCAGTTCTCCTTCTGGTAGTGCTAAAAAAAAGGCTTGGGACGACAATTTGGCTCAAAATTCGTCTGTTTATGACAGTCTTCAAAAAAAAAAGAAAATTGTTGATTTACAAAATGAGGTAATTAAAGAAGTTGAAGATTATTGAATTCTTAAAGTTGGTTCCTTGACAAGCAAAATCAACAACCAAACCATAGAACAGGTTTTAAATCAAGGCTTAATTCCTCCTTATACGTGAAAAACTAATTTACATGACAAAACTACTCGTAATGAAGTTATAGTACAGCGAAACGTCTTGATCGGATTAATTAATAAGGAAATTACGCAACAACAACAACAACAACAACAACACACTCCTCCTTTTTCTTTCTCTTCTTCTAGTTATCAATCTAATAGTGGAGGAAGTTATTCCAGTGCTAATGCTTCATTTACTAACACTTCCTCACAGGCCCCCCCCTCTTCATCACAACAAAATGATGTTCCTCGATCTTCTTCAACGACAAGTGAAAATTCTACTTCAAATGGAAACAGCAATAGTTCTGGTTCTAGTTCACCAGAAACTCCTTCTTCACCAAGTTCTAGCATTGGAAGTGGAGGTTCAGCAGGATCTTCTTCTTTTGGTGGTGGAAGTTATTATCCTAGTACTTCTTCTGCCTCTACTGATTCTTCTTCTGTTTCTCCCGAATCACCAGATGATAAACCAATTTCCAGCAGCGAAAAACCCGAAAAGCCTGCTTCCTTTTCAGATAAAAATAATCCAGAATTAGAAAATATTGTAAAAACTGGTCAGGAAATACTAGAAAATGACCAGGCTAATCCTGAACAAATTCAAGAAGTAGTTGAAAAATTAAAAGATTATGCTAATTCAGAAGACATAAATAAACAAAAAAATTGAAAAGATAATCAAGAGACTAATGAAGAAGTTCTTATTCAAAATATTGCTAAATTAATCAGCAAGCAACCGCTCAAAAAGGCCAAAGAAACTGTTAAACAAGAAATAAAGCAATTACAAAAAACCAGCAAAACTTTCGCTAATTTAAGTTCAGATTGAGAAAATAAACTTGAAAAGCTAGAAACTTCCCAGCAAGTAGCCAATTTTGTCCAAAAATTAGCAACTCAAACAATTAACCAAAATAAAATTGAAAAAATTAAGTCAACAACTCCAACTAACAATAATAAACCAAACTCTAAACTAATTGCTGCTGCTGGAATTGGTGTTTTATTGCTAGCAGGCTCCGCAGCAGTAATATTTTTTTTCCAAAAGAAGAAAAAATAATAATATGAAGAAAAATCTCCACAGTCCCCTTTATTTAATAAATTATCATTGTATTTCTTGCCAAACAGAATATCAAAATTGGTCTACTTCTCAGAAAAATAAAGAAATTGCCACTTGTGCAGAATGCAATCCTGCTTACAAAGGAGAAAGTTTAGCCAAAATAAGAGTAGGAAGAGCAGAAAAATTTCACCAAAGACAAAAAAAAGCCCAAGAAAAAGCAGCAGCAAAAGCCAAATAATCACTGTTATAATCTCTTTAATTTTAAAAAGTTATAGAATATAAATTGATATCTTTTATTCTTCTTCCTCTGCTTGGTGATTAATTTTCTTGGCCTGACAAGATTTACAAAGAGGAAGATAATTTCCGGCGGAGTCGCCACTTTTATTTTTTTCTCCTTGGAGGCCAGGTAAAAGTTTTTGAAAGTAATCTGGAGAACGGGGGATATATTTGCGACATCCTAAGCATTTAGTATTAACACAATCAAAGCAGATTACTCCTTCTTCTTTATCTTTATCTATGTAATAAGGAGTATCAAAGATTTTTTTTTTACAACTATCGCAAAATAAATCATTAAACTCTTCGCGACAACTTCGTGAACAAAACTGATTGCCTTGCTTATCAATATCTTTACTAAAAAACCCTCACCAACTAAATTTTTTAGCACAGGTGGCACATCGATTTTTTTCTTCTATTGGTAATGATTGAGAACTGGAAACCGAATTTAATTTTTCTCAAGTTAAATCGTCTGAAGATAAACTGAAATCACAAATCAATCTTTGAGCATATTTCCTTTTACACGGAGGACGAATTAATTTCAGTATCTCATTACAAATAAGTTGGATTATCTGTTTTAATTCTTTTTTATCAAAATGGTCGAGTTCTATACCATAACAATAATCTTCAGTTAATTCTAATTTTTTCCTCTTTTTTGTCCAAGAATAAAATTTTGTTCTTTCTTTGTAATTGTCTTCTTCTAATTTTCTTTTTAAACTTTTGCATTCTCTAAGTAGTGATTGAAAGTTATCAAAAATGAACTCTTTATTTGCTTCCATTTTTTCCATATTAATTATTTTAACACCATTTACTATCAGAACACAACAAAAACGATTAAAATTATTAATTAATTTATGAATTTACTCAGTCCAAAAATTTTGTGAATTGCTACTAATAATCAAGATAAAGAACAAGAATTTAAGGAAATCCTTCATCCTCTGGGCTGAACGGTTAAAACTTTCCGTGACTTAAAAAAAGAATTTGAAATAGTTGAAAATGGTAATTCTTTTGCCGAAAATGCTTTAATTAAAGCCAGAACATTAGCCAAAATTACCAAGCAACCTTGTTTAGGAGAAGACAGCGGACTTTGTTTAACTGCTTTTCATAATTGACCAGGAATTTATACCAAACGAGCCAAAGGAAACTTAACGAATAAGCAATTTAACCAATTAATTTTAGCCGCCATGAAAGAGAAGAAAAACCGCAAATGTATTTTTGTTTCGGTTTTGGCTTATGTTGATCTCCAAAAAAAGATTGAAAAAATTTTTGTTTCTTCAGCAAAAGGCGTGGTCTCGAAAAAGTTTATGGGTAAAAATGATTTTGGCTTTGATCCTATTTTTTATTTTCCACAACTAAAGAAAACTTACGCTCAACTTACTTCTCAAGAATGCGAAAAAAACAAAATTAGCCCTCGTATTCAATGCTTAAGAAAATTTTTGCGTTGATATAAATTTTAAATATAGACGGAACATAGTCGAGTGGTAAGACTCCTGACCTGGGCTCAGGCAGTGCAGGTTCGATTCCTGCTGTTCCGACCATAACATTAAAATTAAGGCGAATATTTTTTTAATGAGTTGAAACAATAAAGTTTGTTATTTGTTTTTATTATTTTCCTTATAGAGTTTTTGGCATTTTTTTAAAATTTCTTCGGCTTCTTTTTTACCTTTAAATCCCATTACTTCTACTTTTTTATTTTCTAAATCTTTGTAGTGGGAGAAAAAATGGATAATTTTTTTCTTTCTTTCTTCAGGAACATCTTCTAACTTCTGAATATAGTCTAATTCAGGTTCATTGTTATCTACTGCTAATAATTTATCGTCTTGCTCTCCGTCGTCAATCATTTTTAAAATTCCAATAACTCGCACCTCAGCATATTGAATCTTGGCATAATCCTTTGAGGAGGAAGTTTTTTCAGTTAAACAAACAACATCTAATTCGTCTCCATCTAAAGCTAATGTTTCGGGAACAAAACCATACTTTTCCGGATAATACATAGCCACTGATAAAATTCTATCTAGTTCTAATTTCTTGGTAATTGGATTATATTCATATTTATCAGAACTACCTTTTGGTATTTCAACGATCATTTTCATATTGAAAGTTTTAATTGTTTTACTTAATTTGTATAAGAAAAGATATGATGAGAAGACTGGATAGTCCTTAACTGGACAAACGGCTAACAAATGCCGAAAATAAAAAACTGGGGAAGTTCATCCCAACAACAGAAAGAGCAGAAACAACTCCCGAAGAGAAAGGTAGTTTTAGCGTGGAAGTAATTTGTAGCGGTAAAGATATCAGCAAAAGCCAAAATCCCAGCAAATAGCCATGGAAACTTATTTCGAACATCTGATTAATTCTGTTTACCAAGCTTATCAGGATATTCTTATTAAGAAACACAGCAACATTTACTCCTTGCACTCCGCGGTGGTTAAATTCGGTGGATTTCAAAAGTTATAACTGACACGGCAGAACTAGACTAGGGAAAAAGAAACAGGAAACTTAATCATTTACACCAAAGAAATTCACTTAAACATTTTGTTTGCTTACTGTTTAGCAGGATTAAAGAGTAATATTCCCAACTTTGCCGAACTCTTTGGTTTTCAGAAGTTAATCAACGCTATCGCCCACGAATTAGCCCACTGTCTTATGACTAATTATAAACTTAATTTCGGTCAAGAACACGGAACCGAACACCAATAACTAACCCAAGATATCGAGGCTTTTCTGTGAACTCTTTATGAAGTGAAAGAACTAAAAAATTACAAAATTGAAAAGAACTTGTAAAGGGTTTAAAATAGAAAGAATAAACAGATGAAATTTTAATCAAAAATTATTAAAAATATAATGTATGAATGAAATCATAAACAAAGAATTAGTATTGCTAACCATTGAAAGCAATAATGAACAAGTGGGACAATTGTTTATAGCAACTAATAAAGCAAAGAACCTAAAAGAACAAAAAAGGCTATTGTCATTAGCATTAACTTTGTCAAGTTATTTTCAAAAACTAACTAGCCAAGAAATTAATGCTGATTTATCTTTAATAATTAAGACAATAAGAAAAATTAATTGTGTTTCTCCAGTAAGTTTTATGCCGGCTTTGACACCTAAGGAGAATTTAAAGGAACATAAGCAAAAATTCATGCTTTTATTTAGTGAAGTTTCCGCCGAGAGATTAACTGAACTACAAGAAATAGAAAGAAACGCTTATTTAAGAAAATGCTGTAAAAGTTGTCAAAAAGATTTTCAAACAATAAGAGAAAAAGCAAGCCAAGAAGCAACTGATAGATTTTTCTTTTGCCCTAATACTAAGTGTATTAATTTTGGTTTAGAGAAAGGAGAAGGGAAATAATATGAGTGAAAATAAAGAGTGTAGTGAGTGTCAAGTAGATTTCCCAGTCAATCAAAAGTTTAAGTATTATTGACTAGTTAAAAATCAAGGGGGAGCAGTTAGATCCAAAGAAATCTGTTCTAACTGTTGAAATAAAAACCAAGAAACTTATAAACAATTAAAAGAAGGACATGATACTATTAAAGAAGTAGAGACATACATTGGGAGTAGAGATGGCATGACAACTGGCAACGACCAACTTATAATGCGTAATATTTGAACCGCCTGTAAAGAAGAAACTTGCGACAAGAAATTTGATCCGTTTTCCGTAGAAGCATTAAGACACAATCCTGCGTGCGTAAGTATGCAAAATATTAGTTTTGATACCCATGAAGAATTAAATAAAAACCCTGCTTTAGTTAATACTTTAGAAGAATTAATTCAACAATGAATGGAAAGCATGGAATATCAGAGAATTTACTACAAAAATGACGAAATAGGAATAGTTACCAAAGATGGTGAAGTAAAAGGAGTGAGTTACGTGGATATGGGTGGCACACAAAGAAACTTTTGAAACGAACTAACTCGACTATTAAAAACTAAAAAGCCTAATTATGAAATTATAAGAATAAATAGTAGCAATCAACCTAACACAAGGAGAGAGAGAGCAAATCAGAATCCAGTCCTGAATTGGAACAAATTCGGCAATTCTTTCAAGACAATAATATAAAACAAGTTGAATTAAAAGGAGAAGACTTATTAATAACTTACAATGATGGAAAAAAAGAAACTTATTCTTTAAGTAATAACCAAGAATTAAAACCAATTAAGAGTTATTTACAAAGTCAAGGCAAAAGTAAGATAACTTTTGAAGAATTAACTGAATTAATTCAAAACAAATCAGAGAAAAAGAATTATTGACCTTGAATAATTGGCAGAGGAGTTATTTTAGCAGGAATTATTGGCTTAGTTATTTGGTTAGTGATGAGGAAAAAGAAAGGCGGAGAGAAGGGATAGGATGAATAAAATCAAGCCATTTTTAAAGAAAGATTTCGAAATAGAAGAAGAAATAAGAGACTTTTTCACTGAGTATTTAGAAGTAGTTTTTTCGAAACTCAAACATTTGAAAATGAATGAAAACCCCGCGTCATCCATGAAAAAAGAGAAGAAAGAGTAGATGCTTTGGCTCTGAAAAAAAAAGATAACAATGATGAACTTCGAGCGGTATTTTTAGAGTATAAATGCAAGAATTCTAGTAGAGAACCAATAGGGCAAATAACTGACTATAAACAAACTGTAATAAATCTTGACAAACATAATTATGAGCATTTGGAAAACAAGTTTAAAAAAATAACCAAAGACAAAAATAATTGATCTAGCAAAGGAAACGCAATAGGAAATTTTTGGAAAAGAATGTTACTTATTTGTGTAGTTGACACTACAACCTATTATAACTTCAATAATCTTAAAACTAATGCTGACAAAAGAAAAGAAGAAAACCTTATTTTGTTGGAGATTAAAAGATACGAAGACCAAGAAAATTATTTTGTTTACTTGGATTTGCTTAATAAAGATAACCGAGACAAATGACAAGGGCTATTAGGAATGAAATCAAAAAGTTTGATCATTCAAATTCCAAAAGAAGAATGAAAAGAAAAAAAGATAGGAAGCAAATCTAAGCGAGGGTCGCAGAAACCTGCCACTATCAAAACTAAAAAAACACTCTCTCACATACCCGAGCGTGCGGGAGAGAGTAGAGAAAAGGAAAATGTAAAGCCAAATCTAGAACAGTTTTTAGCAGAAAATAAGGCAGATGAACAAACAAAGGAAATGGCTAGAGAAATTGATAGTCACATTTGTTCACTTGACAAATCAATAATCGGAGAAGCTAGCCAACCGGTAAAAAACAAATTCACATTTTTTGCTTATCATCACAAAGAAAAAAAATCTTTTTTATCTTTTTGTTTACGGATAAAGGAAAAGAAAATAAAAGCATATTTAAAAAGAATAAGAGAAACAGAAATTACTAACAATATTTGAGAGATAAATAAAGAAAAAGGTGGTTATCAAAAACAATTCAATTGAATAGTTACTGTTAAAGATAAAGCAGATTGTAAAAAACTCACCAACTCAGTCAAAGATTATTTAGAAGCCATAAAATAAAAAATTAGTAACTAGACTAAAGAAAAAAATAAATATGAAATCAAAAAGTCAATTGAAACTAAAACTCAAAAATCAACTGAAAAGACCTTTGTCAGTTAAATGCTTTAAATGCTCTAATTCTATTGAAGTTTAAATATTGCTACGAGAAGTGCTTTTTCTCATATTCACTAGAATTAGTTCTTATTTTATTGAGGTATCAATTATTTTATTAAGCAATTCTGGTTGATGAATAGCCATTTCTGATAATTGCTTAGGATCTAATTCAATTTTTGCTAATTTGAGTGAACGTATTAAAGAAGAATATTTTAATCCTCTTGCTCGACAAAAAATATTCAAGCGCAAAATTCATATGCGATGGAAAAACCTTTTTCTTTGTTTTCTTCCTATATAAGCATCTTCCCAAGCATGCATTAATTGCTCTTTGGCTGTTTTGAATAATTTGTGTTTAGAGCCATAAAAACCCTTGGCTTGTTTTAAGATTTTTTTTCGTCTCTCTCTAGTGACTGGTGTGTTTTTGGCTCGCGTCATTATTGTATAATTATAATTTTATGTCCTTAGTTCGTTTAATGAAGCAGAATTATTGGTAAAAATAACTGCGAAAATTCTCGTTTTCTTAGTAATAACTTCTTGGGAGATTCAGAAAAGAACATAAATATGAACAAAAAAAATCTGGCGGAGATAGAGGGATTTGAACCCCCGTGGGACAACGTCCCCAACAGTTTTCGAAACTGTGCCTTTCAACCACACTCAGGCATATCCCCATAGTAATGTTTTATAATATTTTTTAAAGTTAGAAAAAGAGTTATTTTTTTTATGATTAACTAACTGAATTTTTTCTGAACCGCCTCAAAAAAGAATCTTCGCTTTGTGGTTTTTGTCAACATTTTTAGTATTTGTTTTAAAAAAATAAAATAAGGTCTTGATGTCTTGCGCTTCTTTTTTTCTTGATAAACAAAAAATTGCTTTGTTTTATAAATATTACCTTCTGGGTGATTTAAGTTGATTAGAGTCAGCCAAAAGTCAAGCCCAAACTGAAAAGCAAAAAGCCAAAATTGCTTGGTTTTTATCTTGCTGTGAAAAGGAAAAATATCTAATTACCCAAATTGAAAGTAAATTAAAAGAAGGCTGAAATTTTTCTCGCTTGCTTCCTCTGGAAAAGGCAGTGTTAATTTATGCTACTTATGAAATACTTTTTACCGAAGAGATTTTTATTCCTGCTTTTATTAACCAAATTATTGATTTTAGCAAAAGATATTTAGAGGAAGGTAAATACAAATATATTAATAAAGTATTAGATTTAATATACAAATCAAAGCAATAAATTATTGTCAACCAAAAGGAAAATACCAACCAACACAAGTATTACAGTAAAGAAGCCAAAATCACAAGCAGAAAAAACCAGTACCAACTAATTTTATTTTAGTTAAATCTTTTTCAATATTTACCATATTAATTTCTCCGCTTTGGGACTGTAATATTGCTTTTTTGCGATACTTTCCAGCTTGCCACTTACAAAGGAAATATAAAAGAAAAAGAGCATAAGTTAGCCAAGGAACACGATTGTAGGAAATAGAATCATAAATTTTTGGAGAAATTTCTCTTAACCAATATCTCCTCCCGCTAGGAAATTTATCAATGTTATGAAAAGGAAAATACAAAAATCCTATGGTTAAGAAAATATAACTCGATAAAGTTCACTTAATAAAGGAAAAAGCAAAATCTTTTTTGGTAGAAAAATAAAACTTTCGAAAATAAAAAAATCGGCAAATAAAAAAAATAATTAAAGGAACCCAAAGAAAAAAGTTCATGGTATATTTTGGATAGCGAGTTTTACCTAATCATTGAGGATAGAAATATTGAAGCATATTACTCTTAATTATTATAATAAAATTTTAGCACATTGCTTTTCTTTTTAGTTTTGTCAATGTCTCTTAATTCCATAAAGTAGCAGTAAAATTACTTCAACAAATTAAATTTGTCAACAATATTATTCATCTTTCTTTGCTTTTTTCCACCAAAAATAACCAATTAAACTGGCGGCGATAATAACTACTGCTCCAATTCCTAGTATTCACCAGAGGGGAGAATTAGAACAAGAGCACAAAGTTCCTTCTTCTATTCATTCTCTCCTTGTTGTTTCTTTGGCTAACTTTTCGTCATAACCAATAAGATTTTTTGTTATTTTAATATCCTTAAACTTGAAGCATTTTTTACACTCTATCAATATTAAACTAAATTTTTCTGTTTCGAGTTTGATATGTTTGCTCCCGCATTCAACGCAAGCACCTATGCCAAAATACAATTCTTTAATATTCTTTATCTCTTTTCTATTACCACAACTTAAACATTCTACATAATTATCAGACATTATTCTTTTTTTCTCCTTTTAACTAATCAAATAATAACTCCAATTAACACTAATCCTAAAATTCCGCAAATTATTCAAGGTCAAGACCTAGGAAGATTATCCCTATGATCCGAATCAGATTTTGATCTCCCTCTTTTTTCAACATCCTCACCCGAGGGCGAAATTGCGTCATCATCGTTTTCTTCATCTTTTTTAGGAGGAGTTTTTTCCTCAAAACATTTTTTACAAAATAATTTTCCGTCCTTATGACAACCCTCTAACTTAACTTCCAAATCATCCATTTCTTTTCCGCATTTACTACATTTTTCCATTATTTATCCTCCTTTCCTTTGGTAAAATACCATATCAACAAACCTATCATTATAAATACTATAATTCCACTTAAAATTCAGGGTAAATAATTATTTTTGCTCGGTCTTTGAAAATCACTTTTGCTGCTGTAATTCTTATTAGATTGGTAACATTTACACCATTTGTCAGTTTTATCCTCTCGCTTTAATTGTTCTTTTTCTGCTTCGCTATCTTTGCTAGAAAAATTGTGAAAGTTAAGCAAGAACTAGACCAACAAGCCAAACAATTACAACAAATCAGTCAAGAAAAAACCAAATTAAGCACTGAACTGAGCCAAACTCGCAATGATTTAAAAAAAACTAATGAAAACTTAGCCCTAGCCCAACAAAAGAACACTGAATTAACTCAGAAAGCCCAGAATCGGATTAAAGAATTAGAAACTAAATTAGAGCAAGCCCAGTCTAAACCTGACCTTAAATCTGCCCAGACCCAAATTAATTTAAGTGATAAGCAAATTTCCCTCTTAACCCAGCAATGAAATCAAGTAGCTCAATGAGCCCAAGAGCAAGGAATAGATACTAATAAGTCTTGAAATCTTACTAGTCTAAAAAAGAAGTTAGAAACAGAATTAACCACTGCTAAAAAAGAAATCACTTCTTATCAGCAAACGCACCAAAGCCACGCTGAAGAATTAACTAAAACTAATAAAAAAGTAGAGTTCTGAAAAGGTGAATACCAAAAAGCTTTGAAAAGTGGTAAAGTTAAACCGGAAAGTGAACCAGAACCAGGAAAAGCAACCACTACTAATAAAGAACCAATTAATCCTTGATTACTAGGAACAATTCTTTTAGTAGCGGGAGGAGGAATTTGGTTAATAAGCCGCAAGAATAAATAACATGTTAGAACAACTAAGACAAGAATTACAAACTAGAAGAAATGAATTTGAAAGGATTAGAAATAAATCAAGTTCACTAAGAACTAAAATAAGCCAATTACTCACTGAAATAGACTGATTAAATAATCTTGTTGAACTTGCTCCTTGTTTATGGATTAAAGTAAGCAACCAAGAAGAACTTAGAAGCCTTAGTTTAAGACAATTTAAAAAACTCCTATTTATTGATTTAAGTGATTGACCTGTCGATGAAGAACTCGTCTGAGATTTACAGCAAACTAAGAACGATTTTATTGTGTTTTGGCGTAATCTAGACATATCAATGAAATTATTTAGAAAAGAAAAACGTAATATTAAAATAAAGTTATTAAATGTCAATTCAGAAGATGTTGTTCAATTCAGTAATTTTTCTAGTCCCTATTTATTAGCATACTCTTGAAAAGACAAAGTTTTTTCTTATTTATCAAAAAGGGTTGTTCATGATGAAATAAGAGTAATTTATGGCAAAAAAATTGACATAATTAGTGATTTTATAGCCGGCTCTTCTAGTTCAAGTCCAGCCATTCAAACCAGCCCAAATACCAATAATTAATATGAAAAAATTTTTAAACATTAAACAACAAATCAAAGGAGAGAATTATGGGAATTAAAGACACAGTAAAAGAATGAGCTTCTGAGCAATGAAACTATTATGTAAAAGACCCTATTGCTAAAAAAACTGAAGAATTAGAAAACCAAGCTAGCCAGAAATGAAATGAATACAGTGGTAAAGCCCAAGAACAAGCCGCTAAACCATTTAACTATTACCGAGAACAAGAACCTTTTTATCGAGGATTGTTCTGAATTGCCTTGGCCCTATTGCTTATTTTGTGAATTATTAGTGGGAGTTAGATTATGATTGAATTACAGAAATTAAAACAAGAATTAAGCCTGAGAAAGGAAGAGTTTCAGGGAATTAAGGAGAAAGTAAAACGAATTTGTCGAAATTGTATAGAAATGAATAAAGAACATGAATTCCGATTAGCTAGAATTTATGAGGCTGGTGTTTCTTATAGAGGAAATATTGTCATTCCCCATGAAGTTAGTTTTGAAGAAGTCTTGAAAGATGTAAGGGAAACTAATGAAATTAAGTATAGAATTGTAAATTGGGAAAAAGCACAACAAGTGTTAAGAGATGCTCCACTTGATAATATTCCAAATTTTTTATTAGTTAAACAAATTGATAACAACAGAGAAGATATTTATGAAATCCTGGAAGGAGATCATCCTATTATTGTTGAGGAGGTAGATTAAAGAAATATGGATAAAGTCAAACAAAAAATCAATGCACTTAAAGAAAAAGTCGAAAAAGCTGAACAAGAAAACGAAGCACTTCGAAGCATTCTCTTCAAGTGCAGTTGTGGAAATATTATCACTAATGCTAATTTAGCCAGTAAAGTTCAGCAAGAAAAACAGATTTTAGAAGCATTCCAAGTTGCTCTTGTGAAATTAAAGAATAAATTAAATTACTTTGTCAGGCACAAATTAAACAATTTATTAGATAAACTTAACCCAATTATAATCCCTCCGCCTTAAAATTAATGTATTATGCCAATAAATAAAAATAGCTCTAAAAGATTTGTTTTTCCTCCCAAGGAAGAATTTGAGCGAGTAGTAAAAAGAATAGCACGCAGCGAGAGAAGAACTAATATCGGCTTAGCTTCTAATGCTACTCCGGTAGAGAAAGCGAAGTATAAACTCTGCAAAACTATCCTTGGCTACAAGCAAGATAACGAATTAACCACCAAAGATATTGCTAAGCAACTAGGATTAACTGTTGCTAGAACCGAAGCAATTTTATATTCTCATATTGATAAGTTTGCTTTGGAAGAGTTAGCAGATTATGCTAATATCTTACATGTTCCTTGCCAATTAAGAATTAATATTCCTTATGCTCAAAAAGAAATTGCCTCAAAAGCCCACTAATTTAAGACCTTATTCCTATAGTGCGATAATTAATAAACGATGGTTTACTAAACTAGAAGTTAGTCCTTATTATGAAAAACATAACCAAGAATATCTAGAAGCTTTAAGGAAAAGAGGAATTAAATTGACTCCTAAATTAACCGAAAAGTTAATCACAGATGACTTAATTAGAAAATTAGCACAAAAATTAGATGGAGAAAAAGTAGATTCAGAAGGCAGATATTACTACTGAACTTACTATTCTTTTAGAGTTTATTGAGGAGTTAAAGCTTACCGATTAGTTTGATGTGTCGCTGATAATGAACCACATATTTTAGGTATCATGGATTGTTATCGGCAAAGTAGATTTGATAAAGACAATTAAAATAATCTATATCCCTGCCCTTATTTAGCCCTTTCCTTTATTGCCTTTCTATTTCTTGTTCTAGTTGCTTTTCTTTGGCTCTTAACTCTTCTGCTTCTCGGCAAAACTTTGGATGATAAATAATACAAAGAATAACACCTAGCACACAAATCACTCCAATTGTTATAAAAAAACCATTAAACCACTTACTTGCTGTTGGATATTCTTCAAACATATCACTAAAAAGTCATTTGAAAAATATAAGTTCAACNGATTAACTGTTGCTAGAACCGAAGCAATTTTATATTCTCATATTGATAAGTTTGCTTTGGAAGAGTTAGCAGATTATGCTAATATCTTACATGTTCCTTGCCAATTAAGAATTAATATTCCTTATGCTCAAAAAGAAATTGCCTCAAAAGCCCACTAATTTAAGACCTTATTCCTATAGTGCGATAATTAATAAACGATGGTTTACTAAACTAGAAGTTAGTCCTTATTATGAAAAACATAACCAAGAATATCTAGAAGCTTTAAGGAAAAGAGGAATTAAATTGACTCCTAAATTAACCGAAAAGTTAATCACAGATGACTTAATTAGAAAATTAGCACAAAAATTAGATGGAGAAAAAGTAGATTCAGAAGGCAGATATTACTACTGAACTTACTATTCTTTTAGAGTTTATTGAGGAGTTAAAGCTTACCGATTAGTTTGATGTGTCGCTGATAATGAACCACATATTTTAGGTATCATGGATTGTTATCGGCAAAGTAGATTTGATAAAGACAATTAAAAAATAAATTAAAGAAAAATATTAAATATGATAAGCATTGAAACCAACCCTTTTACAAAATCATTCACACACACACACACAAACAGACATAAGAATCATAACACAAATTATTTGCTTCTAGAAGGAGGTAAAGAATAATGGTTCTTTGTGATGAATGCCTGAAGCCAATAATAGGGGACAAATTTGTCTTTAACCCTGACAAAAATGACGGTAAAAAGTTTTGTAGCAAAGTTTGTGCGGAGAAATACTACCGCACTGCTGCGGTAGAAGCTGCCAAAAAGATAAACTGAACTCCTTGAATAGTTGGATAATTGGAATAATTGGTGCGACAATAAGCTGATTATTTAAAAAAATATTTAAAAGTGATAAAGACAAAAAAAATAAATAGTCGCTTTTCCCTTTCACAAAAATAAATGCCCTTATTTAGCCCTTTCCTTTATTGCTTTGCTATCCTTTAACTTGTCCTTTTCTAAGCCATCTCTTATTATCTTATTGAGTTCTCCAAGTCTTTAATTTCCCTTTTAAGTTTTTCTATTTCTTGTTCTATTTGACTTTTTCTTTTTCCTTCTTCACTATACATTTGATAAATGCCAATGATTATAAACGTGCCAATTGCAAAAGCAAGCCAAATAAGAAAGCCCGTTGTTTCAAAATAACCAACTAGAGGAAATAAAGAAATCCCGATTATAAAACCCCATAAATAATGATATCACTTTGCTTTATTTAATCTCTCTCTCTCTCTCTCTCTCTCTCCTGTATTGTTTGCTTTGCTTCTTGTATCCTTAATCTTAACTTTAAATTTCTATCGCTATCTATTTCATCATTAACCATAATGAATAATTTTAATAATCTTGCCTTGAAACTAGCACTAATTAACCACTAATCACAAACTTTACAAACTAAAAAACTATGACTAACAACGAAAATAAAAAAAATAACAATAATGAAAACAACAACTTCACTTTTGACACCAAAGAATATGATCTTGAATGAGAAGAATCAACCAAGAATCGTGATGAACTTAAAAACAAAAAACGAGGTTTAACAGAATCAGTAGCGAGAGGAGCTGTCACGGCACTTAATGCTGCGATAAAAACTTATAATGCTTCCATAGGAAAAGCCGCAAGTTTTCTTTCTGGAAAAAATATCGATATCACTATACCAGAAATTAATCCAGACATGTCTCTTGAAGAAATTCAAGCAAGTGGAGCTGGAACTTTTGGTCTTGGTATGATTGATGCAGCAGCCAAAGCGGTTAGGAGAATAGGCCTTCCGGCTTTACAAGGTATAAGTATTATGGGTTATGGTGGACCACAAATAGCTAGCCTTTTAGCTGTTCCTCTCGCTGCATTGGAAGGTGCTATCGACCACACAAAAGACTTAATGATTAGTGGTGCATTCAGTAAACTTGGTGCTGAAATAGGAGACATAAAGGACGGTCAATCCCGACTTAACAGCAAAATCAACTCCCAAGGCAAAAAACTAACCGAAAACCTTAACAAGCTTGGTGAAGGCATGAAAGGAATGAAAGCCGAATTAGAAGGCAAACTTTCTTCCCAAGGCGAAGAAATCGGCAACCTTAAATCCCAAGGACAACGCTTAGAATCCTCCATTAACAACCTCTCTCAAGCTCACTCCGAATTTAAAGCCGAAGTTCAAACTCAATTCGAAGAAGTTAACGAAAGAGTAGATTCCGCTGAAGTAAAAATCACCAAAAACGCCCGGGATATCTTAGAAGAAAAGCTCGAAAGAGAAGCCATAGATAATGAACTTCGCGATAAAATCAAAGCCAATAAAATCCAACTAAATAACTTAAAAGAAGAACAAGAAGAGCTTAAAGAAGATTTCCAACGCTACCAAACTAAAACCGACCGCAAACTAGAAGAAGTCCACCAAGAAATAGAGAATACTCAAGAAGAATTCACCCACCAATTAAAAATCCAAGAAACTAAAATTCAAATGGAAATAGAAGAAACTCGCGACGAATTCGAACGAGCCAATAACCTAATCAACACTAAAATAAACCAAACCCAAGAAATCTTAGAAGAATACGAAGAAGAAGTGGAAAACATTAAACACGACCAAAAACGCTTAAACGTTGAATTCCAAGAATTAACTGACGATGTCGAAGAGCAATTTGAACTTATCCATCAACAAACTCGCAAACTAGACTTAGTAGCCGAGCAAATGGGCGAAATTGCCGAAGAAACTAACCGCCGCATGGATAACTTAGAAAACACTATTTTTGACATTGAAGAACAAGCCGAAGAAGCCTTATCTATGGCTCGCAAAGCCACTCGTGATGTCAACCAACTTACCGAAAACCTCCAAAAAGAACGCAAAAGAATTAAAAACTTAGAAGAACAAACGCAAAAAAACAAGCAAGAAACCAAAGAAGCTAAGCAAGAAGCCCAGCGAGCTAATGAACGCTTAGACAATTTAATTAAAGCCCAACAATTAACTGATTTCAGTAAAGAAAAACTAGCTTTTGCTAAAATCCAAAAATCTCTCCAACTCAAAGCCGAAGAAACCAAACTATTAGCTCAGTTAAATATTCTCCAAGAAACTAAGAAATTAATCCCCGAAAAGCCGGCAGAAAGAGAATGAAAGGTTGGCGTTAAAGAAGGAAAAGTTAAAGAAATGCCTCGACCGGAAGGAATGCCCTTAAATCCTAACTCTCATTGAGCCCAGGAATACACCGAGGAAGAATTACGAGAATGAGGCTGAGATATTCGCATTAAAAACGAACACGAATCAGCTCCTTTAACTACTCCTGACCGTCGAAAAGAAGAAACTGCCATTCCTTCGCAAACTAATCAAGAACAAACTGCTCCTGAAACCGACCAAACCAATCAAGTTCTTAAAGAACAAGTAGAAAGTGCTAAAAGCCAAATTCTCTCCCAAATCAAAGAAATCCAAGCCCAAGTAAATGAAAATCTTACTCCTCTAGAACAAGACCAGCAATCAGAAGCCTCTGATACTGAAAACGAGGATCAAGACCCTACGCAACTAAACGAACAAAAAGAAAAAGAACTCCGCACTGTCCGAGCCAAAGCTAAAGCTCAGCTCACTCGTCAGCAAAAACAACAAGCAACTTCTCAAAAAGAAGTCACTCAACTCAAATCAGCCCTAACCAAAGAAAAGAAAAAGTTAGAGAAAGCTAAAGAAGCAGCCGCTGAAGCTTTTACGGCTAAACAAAGAAAAGCCACCAAGCAAGCCCAAGCAGAAAGTCAAGAGAAAGTAGATAAACTTCAAAAGCAATTAGAGCAAAAACAAGAGCAACTTAATCAGCAACAGCAACAAACTAGCCAAAAAGAAAAACAAATCGAGGAACTACAAAAAGAAATCCAAGAAGTCCAACAACAAAGCTCAGCTTCTGCTTCCTCTCAATCTAAACAAGAACTCCAAGAAGAAATTGAGCAACAACAAGCCGAAGCCGCTCAACTACAACAAGAAATCTTAGAACAACAATGACAACAAATCAGTCAAGCCCAAGAGCAAGTGCTTGAAGAACAAAAAGAAAGTGAAGAATCACCTCCGGACGAACAAGCGGAAGAAGCTCAAGAACAAGCCGAAGCGGAACAAGAAGTAAAAGAATTAGAAGAAGCCGCTGCGGCTACGCAAAACCAAATGACTTTGTTTATGCTTTACTTGATTATCTTCTTGCTAGAATACATTGTCTATAAGCGTAATGGTTTACCTGGTTTAGTTATCCTGAACATCTGCTTAGCCATTGCTTATTACCACAAAGACACTTTAATGCAATATGTTGATTTATGAGATAAATACGTTCTAATAATAGGCTATATCATGGGTAATGTCTTAACTTATAACTGCGTAGAAAAACCCGAACATAAGTGACCCGCTGTGGTTGGATACAATGCCATAATTCTGGCTATTTGAGGCTATACTCAGTGAAAAAAACACCAAATCAATCAAAAACAAGAAACTGCTCAAAAGAAAGTCGCCCAACTAGAAATAAAAAAAGAACTAACCAAAAACCAAATTGCGGAAAAAGAACTTCCCGCTAAACTTTATAACTGAGAAGAAAAAATTCAAGATAAACCCTTAGAACAAACCGCTCAACTTCGTCAAGAGTTATTCCAAGCCGTCCAAACCATCAAAGAAGAAAAACAACAAGCCGAATACGTCCAACAACAAGAACAAATCGCCCAAGAACAAGAGCAAGTAGCATAAGAATTAAAAGCACAGCAAGAAAAAGTTCAACAAACCTTAGCCGAAGCACATAAAGCTTCCATTGATGCTAGTGCTATCAACACCGAAGGTTTAGAAGAACATTTTCCTGGTTTCCAAACTGAATTTGAACGAGTAAAAACTTGGTTTAAATCAATTCTTCCTAGCACTCAAAAGGATAATTTGCTTAAAGTTATTGAAGAGATTAAACTTACTAGCGAAGAAAGTAAAATCTTAAGCAAACTATATTTAAATGAGGAACAGATTCTAGTTATTGCTCTCCAAAATAAAAAAATTAAAAATCATGAACTAGAACTCCGCCAAACTTTCTCTAAACTAACCGCTAAACAAAAACTTAAATTGCTTAATGCCGGCTTAGAAGCCTTGGGCTTAAAATCCCTGGAAGACAAGCAAAATTTAACGAATGTCCGTCAGCAATTCCTTACTGAACAACAAAACTTTGATTTAACTCATGAAGAAAAAGAGAACACTTTAAGATTCTTTGTTACTGCTCTTTCCCTAAGCACTGAGCAGCAAAGCAAACTAGAAAATTTAGGAATAACTCTTTTTAATGCTTCTAACTGAAAAACTACTGAAGAGCACCGGCAAACCTTACTAAGAATAGGCTTAGAAAAGATTAAACTTAATGAAGAAGAAAAACAAAATCTTGCTAAGTCAAAAGTTAAACTTTCTTCTCAAAACGAGAATATCCTTAAAACCCTGGCTCCTTTACGCAAAGAGTATAAGCATTCAACCAATTTACTTAGAAATATCCAAGCACTTAAACTTAAATATGAAAGTCTCAGCTTCTTTAATCAACAGCAAGTTCTTCCTGATTTAAATACTCAGTTTGGCAAGCCAAAAGACCCTTATAAAGCCTTAAAGAAGCAAGTTTTAGAAAAAGAACAAAAGAAGTTATTTAAAGAACAACAAGAAGCCGAAAAAGAAAAAACTAGACAAAGAAACCAACAAATTAGAGCTAGTTTATTGCCTTCTTTGTTAAATTTCGCTCAGAATAACCCTGAATCAGCTGCTAAACTAGAATTACCTATTTATCGGGAAAGAATAACTTACCACGAAGACCAAAGAGGAATTATGTTAGGAATTGAAAACCAAGAGGAAACTTGAACCTCTTGACAAGCCATCGACCAAAACCATGCCACTCTTTTAGCAGTTAATGGCTTTAAGTCACTGAAAAAATATAGTTTTTTTGACCTTTTAACTTTTGCTTGAGGAAATATTAATCCGGAAAGAGAAACTAATTGAGAAAGATGACGAAATATTAGCCTTAATTTCACCCAAAAGTTAGTAGAAGAATGGATTAGTTATGGTTTTTCTTATGAACAATGCCAAGACTGAATAAATATCCATGCTCCTACTGACCAAAATCAAGCTATTCAAGAGCCAGCTTTTTATGCTTATTTAAGAGATAACATTGAGTTAGCCCCAGAACAAGTTTTAAACGATGAAACTATTGTTTTAGAAGACTTAAAAGAGCAATTCCAAGAATATCGCCAAAATAATCCTCCTAATGCAGAGCAACTAGATTGAAAACAATTCTTATCGGGACACTCCTGATTACAGGAAATCTGAGAAAACTATCTAACTTTCCAAGCGGAAAAGCTTCAAGCCCAATGAACTAAAAACTGTGAAGAGTTAGCCAAAAGAGGTGAAATAGGTCAAGAAATAGAAGAAAAGCAAGTAAATTTAGAAGAATTAGTCCCTAGTTTAGCCAAGTATGTAGAGGATAAAATTCAAGCCAGCATTTCTCACTTACCGGCTTATAGTTCCTCGCAAACTACTTGAAAAGAAACTGATGCTGAGCAAGAACAAACTTCTCAGCAATCGCAATCTTCTAATCAAGGCTCTCGTTATGATGACTTATTTTCTAACCTAAGCCAAGAAGAAGCCGAAAGGCAAAAGAAAAAACAATCCCGCGAAGAAGCCCGCAAGAAACTCGATAACCTTGAATTCAATCGTCGTGAGCAAAACTTAGACACTAAACAACAAAAATTAAAATCCGAAGAAGAACGCCGCCAGAGAGAAAGAGAACTAGAAGAACAAGAACTAAAAGCTCGTCAACAAGCCTTTGAAGCTCGTCAAAAAGAGTTAAAAGAGCAAGAAGAAAAACGCTTAACTAGTCAAGCCGAACAAATTGAAACTAAGAAAAAAATGGCTGAAGAAGCCCTTGCTATCAAGCAAAAAGAAGCTGAATTAGCCGAACAAAGAAAACGAGCCGAAATTGACCGCTTAGAAAAAGAAAACCAACAAGAGCAAGAAAGATTAGCAACTCGAGCCCGATTAATTGAAGAAGAAATGCAAAAACAATTAGCCCAAATTGCTTTAGAAGACCAAGAATCTCGCCAAAGAATTGAAAAAGAATGCCAAGAAAGAAAAGCCCAATTAGAAAGAGAAATCTTAGAATTAAAACGCAAGAATGAACGAGACTTAATGCTTAAAGAGCAAGAATTAGAGAAAGAAAAGCAAGAAAAGGATGCTCAAATCGAACACTTACGAAAAGAAGCTAATTTAGCTGAGACTGCTTACCAAGAAATGCAAAGCAAAATTGCCGAAGAAAAAGAAGCTTCCTCAAAACTAGGTGAAACTACCAGCAAAGCCCGAGAACAGAAGATGGCAGCAGGAGAAGTTCATAAGAAAGCTTTCGCTGCTGTTTATGAGTATTATTTAGATGATGATGAGATTGCAAGTTGCAATAATATCAGCCATACCACCCCTAGTGGCTCCGCTTTACCAAGTGTGCGAAGTTTATTTAACCAACACCCCGAAATGAGGTTAAATATCTTTAATTCCAAAGTAATGAGCGGCGGAGAAAGTGGCGAGAAAGTAAGCATGACTACCGGAGCCAAGTTTTATTACTGAAATGCGAAAGAGTTGACTACTCTAATTAATAAGTGTTTAGGTAGTGGCTCTTATAGCAAAGCAGCTTTGGAAGCCAAGATTAAGAGTATTAGTGACCCCAATTTTTTTAGTTAATTATGAATGAATTAGAGAGATTAAAAGAGGAATTAAGACAGAGGAGAAAAGAGTTTGCTTTATTGAAAGAGAAAGTGAAGAAGTTAGGTGAAACAACAAAAGAAATTAGCAAAGAAAACACTGAAATTAAAGCAGAGTTAAGGAAAGAAACTAATGAAAAGTATGAATTCATCAGGAAAATAATGGATTTAAGAGGAGCCCTTGATAAAGTTAAACAACGAAGCACTCGTATTCCTGGACTTCTTAATACTATGACATCACTTCCTAGTATGGCATCAATATCCAAAGATAGAGTTGTAGACATTATAAGAGAGATAATTTCTATTGTAGATAGTGTACTAGGGAATGATTATTAGAGAAAGTTAAGCAAATTACTTTGACTTAATTCTCTTTGCCCTTTTTCAACTTCACTATTCAAAAAACTAACCCTGCTATTACTGCCAAGATTACTACTCCTCCTATGATAACAAGCACTTTATTCTTTTCAAAGAAAGATTTATTCTCTTTGTTATCAGCATTGCCTGCTTTAGAGGAAACATTGGCTTGATTCTGTTTAACTTGCTGAATTTCTTGTAAGATTTGCTTAATATAACTTTCTAATTCTTCCTTTTCTTGCTTTTGTCGCAATTCTTCTAAAGTAGGAAAATTAGGAACTTCTAAATTTCCTTTTTCTGAGTTTAGTTTATTTCAAGTTAAGTTTAATTCTTTTTCGGCTTCTTGTTTTCTTTGGCTTTCTCACTGTTTAAAATGTTTTTCGGTGCAAAATACTCATTGATGCTCAGGATTAGTAGCGTTACTAGTGCTTTCTTCTAAGACTTTGGTGCGTTTGTCTCAAATGTAGTGGTAAACTAAGGATTTCTTATCACAAACGGCATAGTGAGAGAGTTTATGTTGCTCTTTTTTCTTTTCAGGAAAGAATTTTTCTTCATAGCAATCTTTACTGCAAAAGACTAGTTGGTTCCCTTGGGGTTCTGTGTCGGCTAAAGTGACTTCTATTTTTTTAGTATCAGGGTCGTAGATATAGTGCCAAATTGAGGATTGTTTTTGGCAGTTAACGCAGGCTTTATTCATGGTTGCCTCCTTGCGTCTTTTGTTCTAATTCTAGAGCAGTTTTCCATGCTTCTTTAACAAGTTGAACTTTTTCAACTATGTTTTTGTTTTCAAAGTCTTCTAATTTATCACGAATGTTTTCTCATACCTCTTGGATTTCTTTAAGTTGCTTTTCTAATTTATTTACTTCTGCTTGGTCAACTTCTAAACCGTTCTTTTTCGCTTCTTTTAAACCGTCAAGCATTTCATTACCCATCTTAATAAAATTACCAAGATAATGGTCGCGAATAAGTTCTTTCAATCTTATCCTGCTTTCATCTAGAACATGATTTAAAGTATCTTCGAACATAGAAACATGAGTTTGTTGACTCTCTGAACCCTGTTTAAGAAATTCGTTGTAGTTTTTCTCTGAAGCATAGTGTTCTAATAAGTTTTCTTTTTGTCTTTTCGACATATCTAGATGAAACTTCAAGAATTCTATAAATTTGCCCATAGTTTCTTGTCAAAAATCTTCAGCACCAGCTTCTTTAGCTTGCTTTTCAGCAGCATCAAAATCTTTTAATTTCTTTTCATAATTCTCAATTATTTCGTCTAGTAAAGTAGTCAATTCTTGGCTTTGTTGCCGAAGATTTTGGAAGATTTGAGCAGGAGAATTGTTTTTGTCGTCTTTGTTGTTTGGATTAGCAGGGTTATTTGCTGTTTTAGGTGAAATTGGGTTAGGGTTAGTTTTTTGCGGATTAGTTGGAACTTTCTTGGGCTCTTCAGGTATTTCTAATTCTTGATTGAGTTCTTTGATTTCTTTTCTGATTTGTTGGATGATTTCTTCCTTTAATTCAATTTCTTGGGCAAGATTATTTATTTGCTCTTCTAGTTTAGGTAAAATGCTTTCTATTTTTTGCTTTTTAGTTTTTAAGTTGGTGAGAAAGTTTTCTAATCTTTGAATGTCTTGGATTTCAGATTCAGTTTGTTTAAGACTAGTGGCTTCTTTTTGTCTTTCTTTTAAGATATTTTCGTGTTGAAGAATAGCTTGATTTAACTCTTGTTTGGCTTTTTTAATTTTGGTTAGTTGATTTTGGAAGAATTGAGTATTTGGCTGGTTAGCAGTAGTTTTAGTGGTGGCAAGAGAGTTATTTTGCTTAGTTTCCTTAGGTCTGGTAAGAAAATATACTAAACCACCAATAATTGCTAAGAAAACTAAGGCAATAATTACTCAAATTAAGTGTTTTTTAGATTTGCTCTCTCTCTCTCTCTCTCCATAATTAGGGGTGTTCATTAGTGATTGCCTCCTTTGCTGGAACCAGGGGTTCCGTAAGTGGGTTGGATGATTTTTGCTTCTTGAGAAGTTTGTTCTTGCTCTTGGAAGTTAAGTTCATCTAAATTAAGGTTATTGATATCAAATTCTTTTGAAACTTTATACTGCTCACTACTCTGGAACTTTTGCAATAGTCTGCTAATTTCTCCTGTTGGTAAAAGTCTACTAGTATAAACTGCTCCTGGGTTCTTTTTCTTTGTTGTATCAGGATACTTGATTTCATCAGGTAAGGTTTTATTGTGTTCTTCGGCTTCTTGGAGTTGTTGAGTGAATTCAGTACTCTCTTTTTTGCTGATTTCTTCCTCTCACTTTTGTAAAGTTCTTTTTATTTCTTGGGCAGTTGGTCTTTGGGCAGGATCAACATCTCAGCATCTTTTAATTAAATCTTCTAACAATTGAGGTATTTTGATTTGAAACTGGGGTCGTAGACCTTTACATACTTCTACTGCTAGATGAATATCATGCTCTCTATCATAATAAGGAGGTAATCCTGATAACACTTCATAAGCAATTATCCCAAAAGAATAAATATCACTAGCTTGGGTATAAGGCTTTTCTAGCAATATTTCTGGAGCAACATAAGGCATCACTCCGAATATTTTATTTTCTTTGCTTGCTTCGTTTGCTGGTTTACATAAACCTAAATCAGTAATATAACTAAAATTATCTAGCATAATAATATTTCCTGAGTGAAAATCTTTATGAATTAATTTTTGTTGGTGAATTGTATTCAGTCCAGATGCTATGCTCCACAGTAAAAAATTAATTTTTTCCTCAAAGTTTGGCTTATTATAATTATCTTGCAAATATTGTCGCAGATTGCCACCCGAAATATACTTCATTACCATGATATATTCTTTAGTATCTGGATATTCTGAGATTCCACAGCATTCCACAATAAATTCAGTTCCTTTTTTAAATAATAACTTATGACAAGCAACTTCTTGCAGAAAATCCTTTGTCGTATTTTGAGAGCCATTCAACTTTTTTAGAACTACCTTTTCACCATTCAATTTGGCTTTGTACACAGTGCTAAATCCACCGTCTGCTAAGTGTTTGGTATTGATAAAATTTTTATAAGGTATTCACTTTAGTGTTTGTTGCTTTTGAATGAATTGATCAACTTCAGGATTACCTCTTGTGCAAGACTTACATCAGTCTTTTCCGATATTAGGTTGATGACACTTACTACACAGTCCAAACTCTTTGCATGCTTCTCTTAGTTCTTTATCAAGCATTAACTTTCCAATTAACACTTCTTTTTGTTCAGGAGTTAATAAGCATGAATGATTAAAGTTTTTTATTTTTCCAATTGTTTCAACTTCGAGTTAGCTGTTTTTAATTAAAAGTTTCATTAAGTTAACTTTTGCAAAAAAATATGATCCTTCTCAATAATGTTTCCAATAGTTTATTGCTTGACTACTGTAATTAGTAAGCGAATTTAATTGGTTAATAATTTCTTCGAGTTTTGTAGTGCAACGAAACGCAGTTTTAGTTGAAAATCACAAATATTCTCACATGTTAAAACTAATATTAGTATTGCTGATGTCTAATCGTTTTAACCTTTTCATCTCTTTAAAAGGCTTTAAAGAACCAGCTAAATGTTCATTATCACTCACATTAAGATCCTTTAACTGCGGACAATTAAGTTGGAGGGAAGTAAGTTTGTTTTTGGAACAATTTAGTACTTTTAGATTGACAAATTCTTCTAATTTTAAAAGACCACCAAGATATTGTTCGGAAATATTCAAGTATTTGACTTCATTTCTTATCTCTTCAGGATACCTTCAATCTAAATATTCTTGAGCAGGTATGCCATCTTTTTTTAATTGTTCTAACTCTTGTTTCAATTCTGAACTGGGCTGATATCCTTTGTATCTAAAATAAGCAGCAAATACAGCATCATTTTTATCTAAACCAATATCTAGTCAAGATTTAACTTCTTGGGAGGTGAAATTATGGTTTTTTCAGAGTTTAACTTCTTTATAATCTTTTGGTTCAAATCCAACTTTAATTCATTTTTTAGCTTCTTGATAAGTTAGGTCTGCTTCTTCTCAATATCGTTGATAAATTTTGTCATTTAAATCTTTTTTAGCAAAATTATCATGAATATCAGTTCAAATTCTTTTATACATACCCTCACTAACAATAGAGAAAATCTTGTTTGCCTTTAACTTCTCTTCAATCTTCTGCACTTGGCTTTTAGGTATTTCTCGGCTAGAGCAATAGATCATTTTGATGCTTTTTGGTAAGCATTTAATGCTTCCACTGATATTAGTATTACTAATGTGAAGCTTTTCTAACTCAGTTAAACCTTCCAAGGTTTCTAGGTTACCAAGGAAACGGTTATATTTGTTTTCTTCAATTTTTTTTCCATCGTCATTACCAATAAACAATTCTTGTAAATTAGTAAACTTGCTAAAAGTTGATATGTCATGTTCATCTAGATTATTATTTTCTATACTTAAATAAGTTAATTTTTCTGGATTTGTTGGATAACTTATGCTTTTTAATTGGTTATCACTACAACTTAATTCAGCAAGTTTTTTTAACTTATCTACTTTTAATTCAGTTAATTCATTTTTTCAGCAATGAACTTCCTTTAAATTAAGACAGTTATTTAAATCTAAAGTAGATAGTTGGTTAAGGGAACATTGTAAAAGAGTAAGTTTAGGTTTTTTTCCTAATTCTAATTTAGTTAAAGGAGTCTTTAGGTAATTTCCTCAAATTCATAATTTTTCTAAGTTAGGGTATTCGCTTAAATTTAGGTTTCCTCCTTCTAGTTCTTTAGCTTGTTCTTTAGTTAGTGTTAAATTGGATTTAAATCTATCACGCTCGCCAATGATTATTTCTTTAATTCTTCCCTTATCTTCTTTAGCCTGATATTGCTGATCTAATCATTGTTGAAGATTTATTGTTTCTTTTTCAACTCTCTCTCTCTCTCTCTCTCTCCCTTCTCTGTATCGTCTATTTGTTCTTTTCATAAATTATCCATAATATAATTATTTTAGTATACCACCAAAAAACTTCCTTGTTTCCAAATTACTAAACTTAATTTTCCCTAAAAATAAAATCAATATGTCCAATTCCAGAGAGAGAGAGAGAGAGAGTAGATACCAATTTAACACTCCCCAGCAAGGAGAAGCCTTAGAGTTATTAACTTCTTTGCCGGAAAGTAGTGCTAGTTTGGTTTTTCTTGACCCTCAATACGAGAAAGTTAGTACTGTTTTAAAGTTAAATTACCCTCTACACTTCCAATCTGACTAACAAATTAGCCACATCTTAAAAGAAATTGAGCGAGTGTTGAAGACCAGCGGCTTTTGTCTGCTGTGAGTAAACAAAACTATTCTCGGCACTGACCGAGTGCCAAATTGATTACTCCAAGCATCTCAGTTAAAAATAGTTGATTTGCTTATCTGAGCCAAACCTTATTTTGGCTTTGGTGCTTATTTTCGGAATCAAACTGAATTTGCTTTTTTACTCCAAAAGCAGCCTACTAATAGCAAATTATTTAAGAACCGAAGCTTTGGTAATGTCTGAACTGAAAACAGTTTGTCCACTAGTCAGAGAAACCACCCTCATCAAAAGCCCAAAGAGTTAATTAAGGCTTTGATTGAAGCCACTACTAATGAGGGTGATTTAATTATTGACCCTTGTGCTGGCAGTTTCATTGTTTTAGAGGCTTGTCAGGAAACTAACCGGGAATTTATAGGCTGTGATTTAACTTATGGAGAGATGGAAGAGTTTATCTCTAAAATTAAAAAGCCCACTTTCCAGACTTCAAATAAAGTTTGTTTAAATTGCTTGGAGTTTATTTAGTTTTCTATATATAACTTCCCCACAAACTATATATAGATTTTTTTGGTATACCATAAAATATACTTACAATCCTTTTCAACTAAATAATCACAATTTATCTAGAATTAACCATGATTAGTTTTTCCGTTCAATCTATATATAATATTTTAGCATTTTCTTAGTTTTTTATATACCACTAATATATCACTTTCATATGCTTTCGTGTGTTAGTGATATATTAAAATAATCCTTAACTTGCTAGTCTATTTAGTAGGCTAAAACCCTTATTATGAATAACTTTTGAACCCAACTTGAAAACCAACAACTAGCCAACAAAGAAGCAACTGAGAAATATTTACTGACTAAACTTGGCTCTCCCAAAACCGAAATCCAAACCAACCTTTACGGAGAAATCTTAAAGAAAATAGTCTCTTACTACTTCACCTCTGAAGAACCCCAAAACTACACCACCTACTCCCTCTTTGGCTCCATCACTGAAATCTCAGAAAAGAAATATAAAGAAGGCAAAAACAAAGGTCAAACTTATTATGTCCTCAAACTCGGAGGAGGAAACACTAAAGAAACTCTCCAAGCCCGAAAAGAAAACCTCACCCAAGAGAAATGAAACCAAATCACTAAATTAGCCATCTTAGGCCAGAATTTAGTTTTCAAGTATCGAAAATGAATCACCAACAAACAAGTTTTAGACTTCTATCCCCAAGGCAAAAAGTAAGCATTATGAACTATCCAAGAAAAAATAATTTACTTTGTAAATTAAAAAAAAATAAACCCACCCAAGGCACTAGCGGGACGGAGATGCTGACTGGCTGGTTGTCTGTGAGATATCACTTACCCAGCGGGGTAAGGATAAATCCTGACTTCAGCGTCAGCAAATCCTTCCCCCGCTGGCCTTGTTGGCCCTTATGTATACGGGAAAAATATTTAGGAGGTAAAGAAAATGAATAGAATATTAAGTATTGACCCCTCAGGGACAGGAACCACAGGAATTTATTTTAAGAATGGCAAACAAGAGAAGTTTAATCACTATCAAGGAAAAGAGTGGCAAAAACACTATGATTTTATTGTTTCTTTAGTCAAAACCTATCAGCCCACTGTTTTGCTTTACGAACACACGAATTTTATTAACACCAAAGGCAAGGACATGACCAGTTTATTAAAGTTGCTGGGAACCCTAGAAGTATTGCCGGTGGAGAAGGTGAAGAGTGTGCCAGTTAATCAGGTGAAAGCCTTAAAAACCAAACTACTTAGTGGAACCAAAACCATAGCAGGCTTAGAGTTTAAGAAAGGCCGAGGTAAAGGGTGAAGTTGAAAGAACCAGAGAATTAGTATCCATGAACTAGATGCTTGGTTAGTTTACTGATTAGGGAGGGAATATGAGTAAGTTAATTAACTGGAAAGGAATTTACAAACTCTCTCCACTCTTTCACATCTACTTTACAAGCCGTAAAAGAGGAAAGTCTGACACTAAGGGCTGGTTCTTTTTAGAGGAAATAATCAAACCTAACAACACTTCCCGTTTTGCTTGAATTCGTCGTCGTTGACATGACAGTCTCCTTTCCACCAAACCTTTTTTTGAAGACTTAGTAGCCAAGTTTTGTGAAGAGTATCCTAATCTCAACCGTAATCACTTCGAAATCAAAGAACGAGGACTATTCTACCAAGGAACTAAAAGAATAGATTTTTACGACCTCTTTTCTTACCAAAGAGCCCGAGGAGCCATTGCCCGAACTGTTTACCAAGAAATCGTCTTTGAAGAAGCTATTCCGATTGACCAAGAATTCCTCTATGTCGGGGGTCGAACTGAACAGTGAATGTTTAAGGACTTAATTGATAGTTTGAAGGGCAGGAAGGGCAAGGATGGCAAAGCCTTGCCACTTCAAACTAAAATCACTTTTCTGGCTAATCCTTATTTATTTAGTGCTTGGTTTTTAGATGTTTTTAAGAATATTCATAAGTTACGGAAGTTGGCAGAAGAGAAAAAGAGCAAGAATGATAACTCCGGAGTATTAGAGATTGCCAAAGACGAGCAAGGAGTAGAATGATTGTTATATCTCAACTTAATTGAAGGTGAATATGATGCTCACTCCCGAGCCTTAGAAGAGAAAATCAACCCTAGCACAGTTAATTGAGATGATTTTATGATTGATGAAGACCAAATGAAAAAGTATCGGATAGTTTACTCCATCCAAGACTTCTTTTTTTGTGAATTAGGAGAAAGGAAAGTCCACAAGAAATATGCTTTGCTGCATTTCACCAAAAACACTAAGCAGACTGATAGCACTCTTATTAACTTTTGCTTTGATTGAGAGGAAGTAGCTAAAAGTAAGTTAAAGAATTGTAGGTTAAGGAAAAAAGAAGAGATTGTTAAGAAATGAGTGAAACTGCTTAAAGAAGGAATGTTGAGATTTAGAGATTATCGGGGGAGAGATTGATTTCTTGGATTGATTAAGGGAGTTCAGGGGAAGGTGAATAAAACCTAAAGGGAAAAACAAGCAAAATTATAAGGAAAAATTAAGTTGGTGAGTGGAATTATTAGGAGCAAGGAAAATTGAGTGAAATTGTAAAGGAATTGTTATTTTTTAGATGGTCCAGGAGTGCCGTAAGTGGGTTGGAGGATTTTTGCTTCTTGGATAATTTCTGAATTATTTATCTGTTCTCAAAGATTATTGTAGAGATTGAGGAGGCTTTGATTTTCAGTTTGAGTAATGGTTAATTGTTGTTTGAGTTCTTTATTTTCTTTTTGTGTTTGTTCTAGTTGGATTTTTAATTCTTGAATTTGTTGGTCTTTTTCTTGGAGTTCTTCTTTCAAGAGTTCACGGGCTTTTTCCTTAGCTATTTTTTGTTTGTAGGCTTGGAGTTTTTGGGGAAAGTCTATGATTCGATCATCTTCATCTACTTCTATTATTCCTTTCTCGTTAGGAAAGAAATTAAAAAAAACTTGGCATCTGGCATCTTTTCTTTCATCTGCTGAAAAACGAAAGCTTTCAACACTATCTGATAAATATTCTACTCCACTATCAATATCGGTGTTGCTAATATCCAAATCCTCCAATTTAGTTAAATTTTGCAAAGGTTTCAAGGAACCTACGAAACGATTATCATTAACAAACAAACTTTCTAAATTAATCAAATGACTAAACATGGATAAATCTCTTTCCGAAAGGTTATTGTTTCTGATATCTAAATAAGTTAGTTGCTCGGCTTGGGCAGGAAGTTTTAGGTCTTGCAAGTAATTATCATAAAAACACTCAAGTTTTTCTAATTTACTACAATTAGTTAAATCTAGATTGTTTAGCTGATTACATGGGCAACGAATCTTCTTTAACTTTGTACAATTATCTAAATTTAAATTTGTTAATAATTGATTATCATAACAATATAACTCTTCTAAATTAACAAAATCACTTAAGTCTAAAGTGTCAGTAAAATTTACTTCATTAACAAATAATTCTTTGGTGCTATTTCTTTCTTCTTTAGGATAATTCCTATCCAGTCATTCTTGAGCATTAACCATTATTTATTTTCCTTTCTAGTGAAGTATCACACTAATCCTACTATTAGGATTATTATTGCTATTCCTCCTAAAATTCAGGGTAAATAGTTTTTGCTCTCTCTCTCTCTCTCTCTCTCTCTCTCTCTCTCTCTCTGTTGTTGGTGTTTGTTAGTTGGATAACTTTTAGATGATGAAGTGGATTGATTAGATTTTTGCTGGCAATTAGAAGCATGCTCTTTTAATTCTTCGGTTTGGTCTCCATAACTATTAGATTTGATTATTTTGATTACTGCTTGGCAGGAGGGGCATTTTTCTTGCTTATAATTATAGCCACCTGTTTCTGGATGTCTTACCTCATCTTTTCTATTTCTATTACCAACATTAGGACAAAAACACAATTCAAACTTCCGATAACTTTCTTTTCTTTTTATTTCTCAATCTTCACAATTGGCTAATTTTTCTTTTAATCATTTCTGACAATAAGAACAATTATGATTTACACATTTTATTTCTTTACTCATGATAATTATAGTTTTAATTATTGACATGTCAGAAAACTAACTTCAATTATCAACTCTAACAACAACATTCAGAATTAATTCCCTCAGTAAATATTCTTACTGGTATGTCCTCATCAATTTCAGGAAAAAGCACTGTATATCCTCCTCCTCAAATCTTATAGTTCTTTAATTGTTCAGGATTAATGTCTTCCCGAATAAATCACTGCTTAAAAATTGTTTCCCAAGGCAAACTAATTTCTCTTTTGTCTTCTAAAAACACGGTAATCTTTTTCTTGTTTACTTGGCAAGAAAGTATTTTAGGATGCCAGTGTTTTTTTGTTAAAATGCTTTTGGACTTACTTAAAGGAATTTCTTGCCTAATTTCTCTTAATCTTGTCATAAGTCATTTTTAAAATGGTCGGTTGGTTTTGATGTTTCTATTAGTTAACTCTTTTTTAATTTTTTGTTTAATGTCAGTTAGGTTTTCTTGGATAAACTTTTCAATCTTTCTTTGTTCAGACAGAGAAAGGTCAGTTTCTTGGCTTTTGTCTCTTTCTGGAGGATTTAATCTAACTTTCATGCTACCTTTTTCTCCGATAACATGAATGTGTATTTCTTTATTAGGGTCTTCGGCAAATTCTCCTGGACGAAGAATAAAATCATAACCTCTCCAATTTCTCCTTGGGTCTTTTTTTTCAAAAATTGAAACCATTAATAGTTTAGTTTTTAATCTCCATCTTCATCATCTCCTCCTGGGTCAACATCACCAGGGTCAATATCATTTGGATCTGGGTCTTGTCCTGGGTCAGGTTCATTAGGGTCTATCTCTGGTGGGTCAATTTCGGGTGGTTCAATGTCAGGAATATCAATATCTGGTCCGGGTTCATCATCAGGAACATCTATGTCCGGAGGAATATCAGGCTCAATAGGTAGTATTTCTGGTTCTCCTCCGCCTAGGTCAAAGGGGTCAACTTCTGGGAAATCATTATCAGGGACAATGTCTCCTTCTCCTGGTTCAGGGACATTTATTTCCGGGTCAGATAGAGGGATTTCTGTCTCTCCACCAGAGCCTGCTGGTGGGCTTCAGTCTAGTTGGTCGAAGTCATCATGACCGGGAATTTTTTGTCATTCGATTCGAGAAGTTCCTCCTTTGGTTGTTCACCTAATTGTGCCACCGGTGGGGATAAATCCATAAGCTTCATTGAAAGGTTTGTTGTCTTTACCGCGAATATACTGTCCGGTGAATTCTCAAACATCACCCGAGGAACCTAAACACCTATCATTGTCAGCTGTTTTTCAATAACTACCCTCTAATCTAGCACTGGTTAGTTTATCAAATCAAGGATTATAAGGCAGTCCTTTATGGATACGGTCTAAACTGTCATTCCCACCATCATAATCACGGTGTAAATCTAAAAACCCAGGAGTATTAACACCATATCCTTGAGTGCTGGCAGCTCCACAGCCGATACAGGTGTAAACATCTATGAATTCTTTGACGGGTTTGTTGAACTTCAAGTCAAATCCTCCATGAGTGTGTCCTTCGTGTAAATCACTATCTTGGAAAGATTGGGGGAATAAAACTAATCAATGGTCTTTACTGCCATCCTCGAAAGTTATGAAAAAGTGAGCTCTTTGGTGATAGTTGGAGCCTTTGGTTCGGTTGATTTCGTTGGTTCAGGGTTCGTCTCCGTCGGTGATGGCTTGGGCTGTGTAATTTTGACCATGGCAAAAAGACGAATACTGAACACGATTTACTGCTTCTTTAACTCCCAAGTCAGGATTAATAAAATGTTCTTTTTTGTCTTCATAAAAAGTCACTCCTCGGGCAAAGCATTCTGCCATTCTTCCATCTGGGTCATAGTCTAGGGTTAATTTACCTTGAAAATAACCAGGTCGGAGGATATATCCGAGTTTCTCAAAAGTTATGTTTAGTGGATAAGTAATAGGATTTTCGTTATTGTTATGTTTAAGGTTGTTTAAAAGGTTGTTGCTGTAATAAAACCGACAAATGAAAGCTTTTTGTTCAGTTCTAAGCCAAAAATCAAATAAGTTATAAGGAAACTTTACTGTGTTGGCATAGAATATACTTGGTTCAATTGGATTATCTCCTGCATGTGATAAAGCAGATTGGAACATTCTTGCTGTCTGTTGTTCTTGTATTCTTTGGCTCCTTTCTCGTTCCATAAAACTACCACCTCTATCTTTGCCAACTAAATTGCTAGCCATTTCCTCTTTGGCTTTGTCAGCTCCACTGGTATCAATGCCAAAGAAACTTGCTGCTGCTTGGGTTGCTCCTTTTATGGTTTGGCTTACTCCATCAATCATTACTTTTACTAGGGACATGTTTACTATTCCCTGCCTAACTTCTATTTTCCATTTAAAGAAAATGTGGCCACTACGAAAAACAACATAAGTTCCTGCTGGATTAGCCTTAATTGCTCAATGAACTCTGATTTGTTGGCTACCATTATTCTCAAAATCACCAATATCTAAATAAGGCAGGTTAGCCGTAAACAAAGAATTATTAAGAAAGTAAAATTGAAAAGTAGAGTGAGTCGGCAAATGCTTATGTTGAAAAATTTCGTTAGGAATTGAAACAAGCAATTTGGTTTGAAATTCATAAAACAATTTCCCATCAGCATTATAATCAGTAGGAGCAATAAAAGTCTGATATTCTTTTTCAGTTAGAGTGTCTCAAAAATCTTGCCCTACTTTTTTGACTTCATAAAATCCAGGTATAAAAAGTTTTTCATCATTAAATACATCTATTCCACTGAAACCTTCATCTACTTTTTGCTTAACTTTGAATAGAGAAAAGTCAAGTTTTGTTGGTCATTCTCCATCAGCAACCACTTTATATCCCAAATCAGAGCAAAAGGAATAATGTAATTTATCTAAATTAGAAATTGGCATATTTATATTTTTAACTAATTATAAAATAATTAGTATAATTTCAGTGTTGATATATCAGCAATATATTATTATGACATATCATTAAAATTTAATATCATGTCAGAAAAGATAAAATGTAGCAAAGATAATCCTTGTGAAGAATGTATAAAAAAACAGAAAGAATTACTTGAAAAAACTGAGAATTGAGAAGTTAAAAAGAAAGAAAAGTTAGAAAAGTTTGAGTTTATTGAAGCTGAATTTTGTCATAATAAAAACCCTGATAATCCTAATAAGGTTCAATATTCAAGTTTTGTTCATGGTATTAATTATAATAATGAAACATGCCCCTCCTGCCAAGCAGTAATCAAAATAATCAAATCTAATAGTTATGGAGACCAAACCGAAGAATTAAAAGAGCATGCTTCTAATTGCCAGCAAAAATCTAATCAATCCACTTCATCATCTAAA
>NZ_NWVA01000004.1:0-11697 GCF_003546845.1 endosymbiont GvMRE of Glomus versiforme
ATTCTTTGACCGCAGGAATTAAATCTGCTCGGCTGGCTCCGGTTGGTTGGATTATTAAATTAGCATGCTTGGCTATTTCCAAAGTTCCTTGACTAGTGCGAGCAGGAGCATCAATGACAATTAAATCATATTTATTAGTTAGCGGTCAAATATCCTTAACTGAATTAAATACTTGACAAGGAATTTTGCCTTTAATTTTGCTTCACTCATAACTAGTGGCTTGCTGACTATCACAGTCGGCTAACAAGACTTTAAATTTTTAAGTCCATGATGGTGTTTTACTTTTCACTTATACGATGGAGAGGATTCTATTATTCTTTGTTTTCTTTCATGCGACGCTGGATTTCTTTTAATAATTCCGACATTTCTACTTCTCGCAACACTCGGTTATTTTCTGCTTGTTGGTCTTTATAACGACCACAATCAGCACAAATTAAGTGAAATTCAGGCATATCTTTACAATATCAATACTTAATTTTTTTAATGGCACATTCCTCGCAGAATTTCCCTTGAATACTTGCCATTCAGCCACTACCTTCAAGTTTTATCACGGCTTCGTTTTTACGACATTCTTGGCAAGAGTGGTCGTATTCAGCATTAGTTTTTTGGTGGGAATTAATTGGTTTTTTCATACACTTCTACTAAAAATAAAACTTTATTTTGACACGCAGTGGTTCTCTTTAAATGAGAACAAAAATGTAATTAACCTGCCAAAAAACGCTGGATACGAGAAATGTTTGCCAGTTAAGTAGTTAAAACTTCTTATTATGTTAGGAATTCAACAAATAAGTAAAGAAGTAAACAAAAAAAGTAAAATCGGCAATGAGGATACTACGAAAAAAGTATTAAATGCTTTCTTAGAAGTAGCCAAGCAAAAACTAATCCAAGGAGAAAATATTAACTTTAAAAATTATTTTTCCATTAAGAGAAGCCTTGCCAAACCCAAAGGTAGTAAGAATTGCGGCAAACATGAAAAAGCCATTAATGTTTTCAAGCAAGCCAATAAGGGAAAAGGTATTGCCGTTTTTGCTAAATCAGACAAGTTTAAGAATTTAGTGCGAGATACAAGAAATTGTAAAGATTGTCAAAAGAAAAAACAAGACTTATTAAAATCAACTAAACCAACTAATCGCATTAGTTTCAAACCTAGTAAAGATTTTTGAACTGCTTCTAAACCTACGGCTAAAAGAAAAAAATAACCTTAAAAACACCGCTATTTAAATACCGCTATCTTGCTATATGACTATAATCGCCTTTATCAGCCAAAAAGGAGGAGTGGGAAAATCTACTTTAAGCCAAGCCCTCGCCACCGAAGCCACCAAAAAGAAACTAAAAATCTTACTAGCCGATTGCGACCCCCAGCAAGCGAGCAGTTATCAGTGAAGCCAAATTAAAAAAAGAGTTAATTGTCAAGTATTCCAGCAAGTAAAAGATATTTGACCTTTAAGCCGTAATTATGACTTAATAATAATTGATGGACCCGCAAGAACCAGCCAAGCCACCAAAGAAATAGCCGAAAAAGCCGATTTAATAATTCAACCCACCGGAGCAAGCAGGTTAGATTTAGTGCCAGCAGTGAAAGAATTCCATGCCTTAAAAGAAGCAGGCGTAAACAAGAAAAAATTATTATTCATTTTAACTCGCCTTGCCACCAAAGCCGAAGCCGAAGCCAGCCAGCAATATTTAAAAGTTAGTGGTTATCATTATTCTCCCCTAGTTCTCTATGAAAAAGCCAGTTATCGGCAAACGCAAAATGAAGGTAAATCTATCACTGAAACTAGATATAAAAACCTCCAAAAACAAGCCCAGCAACTAATTAACAATCTCCTTTCTTACTTATAAAAGATAGCGGTATCTAAATAGCGATATAAAAATATCTATATGTGAGAGAAATTAAACCGCTTCATAAAAGTAGACTTTGTTTGCGACAAATGCCAAAAAGAATTTAATAGAAAAGTAGCCTATTCTCCGGATTCTGATTTAGANACAAGAAATTGTAAAGATTGTCAAAAGAAAAAACAAGACTTATTAAAATCAACTAAACCAACTAATCGCATTAGTTTCAAACCTAGTAAAGATTTTTGAACTGCTTCTAAACCTACGGCTAAAAGAAAAAAATAACCTTAAAAACACCGCTATTTAAATACCGCTATCTTGCTATATGACTATAATCGCCTTTATCAGCCAAAAAGGAGGAGTGGGAAAATCTACTTTAAGCCAAGCCCTCGCCACCGAAGCCACCAAAAAGAAACTAAAAATCTTACTAGCCGATTGCGACCCCCAGCAAGCGAGCAGTTATCAGTGAAGCCAAATTAAAAAAAGAGTTAATTGTCAAGTATTCCAGCAAGTAAAAGATATTTGACCTTTAAGCCGTAATTATGACTTAATAATAATTGATGGACCCGCAAGAACCAGCCAAGCCACCAAAGAAATAGCCGAAAAAGCCGATTTAATAATTCAACCCACCGGAGCAAGCAGGTTAGATTTAGTGCCAGCAGTGAAAGAATTCCATGCCTTAAAAGAAGCAGGCGTAAACAAGAAAAAATTATTATTCATTTTAACTCGCCTTGCCACCAAAGCCGAAGCCGAAGCCAGCCAGCAATATTTAAAAGTTAGTGGTTATCATTATTCTCCCCTAGTTCTCTATGAAAAAGCCAGTTATCGGCAAACGCAAAATGAAGGTAAATCTATCACTGAAACTAGATATAAAAACCTCCAAAAACAAGCCCAGCAACTAATTAACAATCTCCTTTCTTACTTATAAAAGATAGCGGTATCTAAATAGCGATATAAAAATATCTATATGTGAGAGAAATTAAACCGCTTCATAAAAGTAGACTTTGTTTGCGACAAATGCCAAAAAGAATTTAATAGAAAAGTAGCCTATTCTCCGGATTCTGATTTAGACCAATTAAAGACAACTTATTGCGGTGATTGTGTAAAAGCAAACGAGAAAGCCAATAATCACTGAAACAAAATTCATAAGAAAAGCCTCGGAGCAGTTCCCCAAGAAGCTAGTCAAAATTTACAAGCCCCAGAATTAGCCCCTAGTGATAAAAGAATTAGTGGTCGCACTAAACAATTAAATCTTAAAGTTAAAGAACAAACTTATTGAAAACTTAAAGAGTATGCTCTAAAAGAAAAATGTCTAATGACCGAAATCCTAGAAAAATCTTTGGAGTGTTATGGGAAACATCGTAAAAAATAAATAATAAAAAAGTTATGAAAACCAAACAAGAAAAATCCTTCAAAGAAGTATTAGCAGAAATAGAAAACTCCCAAGACCTTGGCAAAGGTTCCTGAGATTTACCCGAAAATCCCACTCCTTCCCAGTTAGTTAAGTATGAACTTTGCGAAAAGATTTTAGGCTACCAAGAGGATAACAACTTATCTGACAAAGAAATTGCCAAACGAATTAATTTAACTTTATCCAAAACCGAGGATATTTTATTTACTCGCATTGATAAAGTAAATTCTGATGAACTAATTAACGCAATTAGCAAATTATTTTCCCCTGCCGAAATAAAAGTAATCGTAGAACAAAAAAAAGATGCTTCTCATGTCTGAGTGGTTTAAACTAATTAAAAAAGAATTTTCGGAAAAGTATCAAGAACAACAATGAACTTATTCTTGCTTATTCACTTTTACTTTTAAAAATGGACTATTACCGAAATAACTATTACTAGCCATTTTCAAGCCGAACACAAGAAAGTAATCACCAAAGAATTAATTCTCAATCTCCTCAAAGAAAAAATTCACGGGAGAAAAAGAATGAAACCACGAACCAAGCATGGCATCCGAGATATCTATGTGCGAGAAAGAGTTGCCTACCAAGACAAAAAGTATCGTTTAATTTTCTTTCAAAGATAACACCACCAATCACCTCTGAATTAGAAATTGCCACCCACAAGACTAGCAAAAACATCCACTTTCTCTTCCTTCTCACTCACCCTTTTTGATTATACACCATCCTTCCAACTCTCGCATTCTCCCAACTCTATCCATGGTGTATAATCATTTTCTGTAACAAACATTTTTTGGTTTCCATTTCTCTCTCTCTATTAGGATTATTGACATTGTTATTTTCCAAAACTTCTTGTTTTCTTTTTTTCTTCTCTATTCTCTCTTCTAATTCTTTTTTTTCTTTTTCCAAGACTTTTAATTTTCTAATTTTTTCTTGATAACAGTCTCAACAGTAGCCAAAATGGTCTTTTTCTTCTAAACGGTAAATTGTTAGGAATTTCTTTGGTGGCTTATGAGTAAGGCAATATTCTCCGTAATAGTTTATAAAACATTTTTCTGAGCAAAATTTATTGTTATCATTTTTGGAAGTGTGATATCAGTATTCTTCTCCTTCTCTAACTTTTGAAACACATTCTCGGCAATAAGTGTATTCTTCTTGTTCAATTTCTTGATTTTCTAGTTGTTGATTAGTTTTTTTGCTTGATTTTTTGGGTTTAGACTTTTTTCTTCTTGATTTATATTTTTGCGGATAATGATAACTTTGCTTAAAACAATTTTCAGAACAAAAAAGAATATGAAACCGATCTACATCAAATTCCTTAGCCTGCTCAATGGCTCACTTTTTAATATTTCTATTTTCGTAAATATAAACATAACAATTATCTTCTGAAAGCTTTTTTTTACATTTATCGCAGATGCTATTTTGGATTTTTCCTAATTGTTTTGCTTTTTCACTAGCTTCTCACCAAATTTTTGCTAAAATTTTATATGGTGAATACTGTCCTTCATAAGATTTTAGATGGAGACCAGTAAACTCTTGGTCAATATTATATCAAGGAACTCCTAATTTTTCTTTATGCTGGACTCAAAAATGATAAACTTCATTATTTCATTTTATTCTAGCTTTGTCCATGGCTTTTTGGGCTTCTTCGGATTGTTCTTGAAGATTAGTTATCTCTCTTATTCTTTTAACTTCTTCGTAAGCTTCATCAAAGACTTTGTTGATTAGTTCTATGAAGTATAGTTTTATTGCAGCACTCATGATTCCTCCTCATTATTTGGTTGTTTGTAGGTAATTTTTGCTTTGTTTAAAGAGAGAGAGAGAGAGAGAGAGAGAGAGAGAGAGAGAGCATTAATTATTTCCTTTACTAGAGCTAGGAAAAGGTTGGGCTTGGATTATTTGAGCTTGGTATTCTGATTTTGCTTCTTGAGGATTTCCTTCTTTTTCTAATTGTTCTTCGACTATTGTCTTTTCCAATTCCACTGGTTTAGTTTCGGCTTTTTTACTTTGGTATTTTTCTCAGAACAAGCAAGGTGGACATTTTTGTTTAGTTTCACACTCTTGGACAAATCCTTTAATTTGGGTAATAGTTCGGCTAAGAAAATTTAGGTTTTCTTTTGATATCGTTTCTTCATTGATTAACTTATTTGGTTGTGATTGGCTGTTTTCTCCTGTTTCAGCTGACTCTTCTTTAATCTCTACTAAACCATTTTGCTGGTAGTTAATCACTTTGTCTTCGACTTTTTCCATTGCTACAACAATGGCTCTCAAGTGCTTTAATTCTTGACTAAGTTTATCTCTTTTATTAGTTAACTCTTCCATGTCAATTTCACCATTGCCATCTTCATCATAATCTTCTAAAAAATGATTAACTTGTTCCTGCAAATTTTTTAATTCTTGGTTAATTGCTCCTAATTCCCCAACTTTAATCTTTTTAAGTATTCCCAGTAGTTCGTGGTAATTATCCAGAAACATGTCAGCATCGTCGATAAATTGGTCTCATTTAGCCTGTTTAGCTTCGTAAAGTCTTTCTTTCATTTGTGAGGCAAAGACTTCCACTACGGGCGAGGAAGCAGCCAGAACACCTCCTAAAACTGGATTAGTAGTAGCCGCTAAAACCCCACCAGTAACGGCAACCCCACGGGCGGCTCACTGACCACTTTCTCCAATGTATCAATAAGAGTTAATTTCATTAGGATTCTTTAGTTTACTTAGCTCTGTAGGTTTGTTTTCTTTAGATTTTAATTTACTGAAAGGTTCTTCATATCAAGCACCTTCATATTCTTTGTCTCATCTTTTGAGGAATTGTTTGAGATTGCTACGAATTACAAATAATCTTTCGAGGGGAATGATTGAAGCAGAGACATTATTGGCTCTGTCTACTCGTCACTTATCAATTTCATAATGTCTATTGTTTTCTTCTTCCACCAAACATTTACTTTTATCTAATTCTTCCATGATTTTGGTTGATTGATAAGGATAGTTACTAT
Organism: endosymbiont GvMRE of Glomus versiforme; assembly: GCF_003546845.1. Lineage (NCBI taxonomy): Bacteria > Bacillati > Mycoplasmatota > Mollicutes > Mycoplasmatales > endosymbiont GvMRE of Glomus versiforme. Next base: position 6,235 of record NZ_NWVA01000004.1, read on the forward strand.
TACAGTAAACTTTTTTGCAACTATCGGGCAAAAATTCTAAACCTTCTCGCAAGTTGGTATTGCTAATATTTATTATTTCCAATTTATTCAAGTTTTCAAGAGGTCTAAGACTTCCTCCAAAAGGACAATTGCTAATATCTAAATGAGTCAATTCTCTAAAAGAAGTAAAGATTTTCAAATCTTGCGAAAGATTCGGATTATTTTGAACTAGTAATACCCTTAGTTTATCAATTGTTTGAAAAAGTGCTAAATTGTTCAATGCATTCTGATCACATTTAAGCCCAGTTAATTTCGGACAATCACTTAAATCAAGGTTAGTCAATTGATTTTCTGAACAATTGAGCTTTTCCAAATTAGTGAATCCTTTTAATCTTAATCCGCCTTCTAAGTCTTGGTTGTTAATATCAAGCTGAGTGATTTGCTCTCTTTTTTTGTATTCATTATATCATCCATAACTGCCATCTCATCCCTCATCTGCTGTCCCTCTTTGGCATTCTCCTTCTTCAGGGTATCACTTGTCTAATCATTGCTGAGCAGGACTACTAGTAAATTCTTTTTTTCTAGCTTTCCAGGCTTTTAAAAGATTAGCAAAATTATAATTATTTGGTTCACCAAATTTTCTTAGTTCTTGTTCGAGAATTTTTATTTTGGCTCCAGGTCTTTCCTTTGCTGAACAATAAAAATCTCTCAGGCTATCTGGTGAGTATTCCAAACCATCATTAACATCAGCACTTCTAATATATAGCCTTTCCAGTTTAGTTAGACTTTTCAAAGGCTCTAAGCTACCATGAAAACGATTATAAATATCTTGTTGAATTCTTACCTGATCATAACTTCCTAAAGACAAACCTTTCAAATCTGTCAAGTGGCTAACAAAAGTTAAGTCTTGCTCTGAGAAGTTGTTATTACTTAGCCATAATTCTTTTAATTGGTGATTATTGGTTAAATCTAGACCGACTAATAAATTACCGACACATTGAAGCTTCTCTAAATTAGCACAGTTAGTTAAATTAATATTAGTTAGTTGGTTGTTTCGAAGATCAAGTCAAATTAATTGTTCACAATTATTAACATTCAAGTTAGTTAGAGGAGTTTTTAATCATTCTCCTCGGATTCACACTATCTCTAAGTTGGGATAAGCAGCCAAATCTAGTGTTTCTCCGAAAAGTTTTTCAATAGTACCCTGATTTTCCCTTTCTTGATTTATTTTTTTAATGTTTATTTCTTTAACTTTTTCTTTATCTTCTTTAGTTGGATATCTATTATCTAATCATTTTTGAAGAGTTTTAACATTTCTTTTTCTTGACTGAATATCTTTTTGCTCCAAATCTCTATTATTTTCCATAATGAATAATTTTAATGGTATACCAACTAATTTTTTTAATCTATATAGAGTGCTATATATAGAGTTTTTTTTGGTATACCATAAAATATAAGTTATAGACTGAAATCATGAAAAAGTTTAAAGGTTCTTATACGCGTGAAAATATCTTGTGTTGATAAGCCAAAATGGATTTACAAAGCCGATATTTCGTTCTTTCTTCCAAAGAAGCACCAGGAGATAAACCAATATTCCCCTTTTTATACTTATGACTAGACAATTCTTTAATATCAAGGAAAGCAACATTATTCTTTTCCATCATATTTAATTTTTGTATATTTTTTTTAGTGCGATTTATTAAGCCTGAACTCTCTCAATTACTCCGCTTCCTGGCAAATTTCTTTCTCTACTAGGAAAATCCAAAACAATTTGTTCATAAAGCAAAATTGGTTGCGTCTCGTTACCTTTTTCTTTCAACTCAATAATGCCACAATTCGCTAAAACTTGGCAATCTCTTCAAACATTAGTATAATCACGATGGAGTAAATGAGCTAATTGATGAACATTGGCAGGCTTTTTTTCCTTTATACAAGCAAACACTTTTAAACGGGCTTTACTAATTATTCGATGAATAACAGCTAAATCATTCGCCATCATTACATTTTCGGGTTGCAGATACTTTTTGCCGTGAATTGCTTCCTTAAACTCCGCAGACATTTGCTTGGGAGAAAAATAGGGGTCATAGCAGAAAATAAAAGTTTTGCTAGGGATTATTGTCATTATCATATTTTTACTACTCATAATTAAAATAACCAAATTTTTGATAAACCATTTGGAAAAACATTTTTTCAGTTTCTAGCAAAGACTTTCAGGTAAAAAACGCTTCTTTTTCGTTATCATGATAATGCGGCAGTTTGTCCACATGATTATCAAATAATACTCGTTCTCTTTTGCTAGTTAACTTAAAAACAATTCAACTTAATTGGTAACCTTCAGGGAATTCAGATTCTTTGCGATGAGGATACTGTCAAAGTCGCATTCTTAAACTAACTAAATAACCTTTTTCAGTCACAAATGTTCCTTTACGGTTATAAATCAAGTAATCATCTTTCATTAGGAGCTATAATGGTATTTTTATTACCTAGAAAAGATAAAATAATAATTATAGAACAACGATAATTCTGTTTTACGAGAATTAAACCTTTTGCTATACCACTAAACACCAAATTTAATAGTATAGCACAGGGCTTAATCCCTGTGGTTGGGAAACTATTCCCTACCAAATAAAGAAGTTAGGCAGTTCAAAGACGATTGCTAGCAAGCAAGTTCGCTCGTAAACTAACTTGGATTATCAAGTTAGGAACTTCCGACCTGGTCTGGATACCTAAGTTCTAAGCACGAAAGATTAGTAATGCCTTTCTAAATCCATAAATCGGAAAGTAAAGAGGAAATACTAACTACCACCGACTAACTTCTTACTTGGTAAACTAAAACTGGATAAGAATATCCATAATATATTTTTAGACTTTTTTGAAACCAAGTATGAGGAAAAAAGGGCAATTTTTTCACCTGCTAATTAACGCTTATTTATAAAATAAATAAAATTATTTTTTAGTTGCCATTTTTTAAGAACCTTTTTTATATATTTTTTGGAGATTATAAGAGTGGAATTGTTTAAAGAACTTTGTTGTTATGTTTCTTAGATTATGATAAAAAAAGTAGTAGTAGTAGTAGTAGTAGTAAAAATAAAATAATGACAAAAATAAATGAAGCCTACGAAGTACTTGGTCTAGAAGAAAATGCTTCGGTAATTGAAATCAGAAAAGCCTATCGAAAACTTTCTCTCGAACACCATTCCAAAAATAATAGTTCCGAAGACAGCAAACAAAAATTTAAAGAACTCCAAGATGCCTACGACATTTTAATTAAAAGCAAAAAAGAAGAAACTGACTATAAAATTAATTTTGGAGTTTCCGAAGCGGAAATTGCCGGACTAGACCAAGAAATAATTGAAAATTTTGTTTCCCAAGATTTAAAAGAATTCATTACCAAAGAAATCCAAAAAGTAAAAAATGGCATTGAAAATACTGAATTAGATACTGAAAAATTAATGGATTTCTTTTTACCCGAGCAAGGCCAAATATTCAAAAATTGGCTTAACACAATTTATTTAATGGGAGGTTTAGGCAAAAATGAAAAAGAAATTGGAGACTGAGTGAAAACCAACCTTTTAACTCCTCTTCGTGTGGCTTGTGAAAAGAAAGATTTTTTTGATTTAGAGAAAATGAAAGCGGATGAAAAAGGTTATTCTATTGCTGAGGTTTCCGATGAAGAATGAGAAGACTATTTAGCGGAATTACGAATACCAACCATCGATACCAGAGCATTGTGAAAAGCAAAGATTAAACTTTTCAAGCAAAAATCAGTGGAGATATTCACTAAAAAATTAGCCGATAAATCCGCCTTATTAATTGACCTGATTAACATTGAAGCCAATTATCACACTGATGAAAAAGATTTTTCTTATAACTCGTCAAATGATTATTGAAAAATTTGACTTAATAATGAGAGTAATATTGCTAATTTAAGAATAGATGAATTTTATATTAATAAAATTTTGAAAGAATATGAAAAAGAGGAAGCACTTGAAAAAGCCGCAGCTATACGCTATTATGAAGTATTAGGATTACCAGAAGAAGCCAGTATTGAAGAAGTTAAAGTCGCCTACCGAGAACTTTCTCTTAAAAATCATCCTGACAAAGGCGGCGACCGAAAAAAATTTAATATAATTAATAATGCTAACCAAGTTCTCGGAAACGAACATCAAAAAGCGAAATATGACCTTTGCTTATTGAAGGATAGAAATTGAGAAGACTATGATGATATGTATCTCAATCGAAAAGGATGAGTTAAATTCTCCAAATCAAAACTTATTATTGATAACGATTTTGGAAAAAGAATTGAACTTATTTTAAAACAAGAATTTGAAGTTAATGATTTGACCGAAGAAACTATTTCTGATTATTCTAAGGTTTGAGAAGGAGATGATTTTTCTGATTTTCACCATAAAGAAGAAGGCTTAGTTAAATTTGATAAAGAATTAGCCAAACGAGCTCTCGAAAATTTTAAAGAATTAAGTGAACCGGGAAAAGGGTTATTGCAAGCCGAAGAATTTTATGCTAAGAAAATTTTTAGAAAAACTCAACCAGAGGCCATTAGAGACGCTCGCAAGTATTTAGAAATTATTGAGTTTGCTATTGAAGTTAAAGAAAGATTAGAAAAAAGAGTAGAAAAAGCAATTAAACAAGGGGATAGATTTTTCCAAGATATTTTTAATAAAGCTGAACTAAATGAAGAAGAATTGAAAAACCACCTCGGAGAACTTAATAACTTTAAAAGTTGTCAGAAAAAGTTCAAAGACTTGGAATTAAAAAATCAGTTAAATATTGTCGACCAAAAATATAAAAGTTCTGCGGATTTTATGCGTGAAATAAGTGAAAAACTTAGAGATATAAAAAAAGCCAAAGATAATTTATTAGCCGAGATTGGGGAAGAAATAGGAAAAGGCGAGAAATTACTTGCTGAAAATAAAAATGTTAGCGAATTTTCAATCCAGTTTAATGATTTTATGACTTTGTTAAAAAGCACGGAAAATTATGAAGTCGAAATTGAAAAAGACATTGAGGACGGAGAGGAAGAAGTTGATTGAAGTGATGAAGAACTTGATAAATTAATGAGAACGAAGGGCAAAGTGAGAAAAATAACCAAATACAAAACGATAAAACAAAATGTAATAGTTAATCGAGCATTAATTAACCGAATTCTCGAAGAAAAAGCCGAGGAAATCAGTTCTCTTCAAGTAAAATTGAAAGTACAATTAAAGGAAGCAAGTGAAAATACACCTAGTTGAATAGCATTTCAAAAGTGATTACAAAAAGAAATTACTGACACGGAAGACTTAAAAGTAAAAATCAGGCCGGAAAAGCAAGACCGGTATCAAATTTCAGTAGAAACTTTAACTAATTTTTGCGATAGTTTAGAAGCCACCTTAGACAAAAACTCAAAAGATTATCATTTATTCCCTGAATTTGACCAAAATAAAAGTTTTGCCGAATTGTTTCCTTATGAAAAGGCTTTGTTGG
>NZ_NWVA01000004.1:11731-18177 GCF_003546845.1 endosymbiont GvMRE of Glomus versiforme
GAGGAAGAAGTTGATTGAAGTGATGAAGAACTTGATAAATTAATGAGAACGAAGGGCAAAGTGAGAAAAATAACCAAATACAAAACGATAAAACAAAATGTAATAGTTAATCGAGCATTAATTAACCGAATTCTCGAAGAAAAAGCCGAGGAAATCAGTTCTCTTCAAGTAAAATTGAAAGTACAATTAAAGGAAGCAAGTGAAAATACACCTAGTTGAATAGCATTTCAAAAGTGATTACAAAAAGAAATTACTGACACGGAAGACTTAAAAGTAAAAATCAGGCCGGAAAAGCAAGACCGGTATCAAATTTCAGTAGAAACTTTAACTAATTTTTGCGATAGTTTAGAAGCCACCTTAGACAAAAACTCAAAAGATTATCATTTATTCCCTGAATTTGACCAAAATAAAAGTTTTGCCGAATTGTTTCCTTATGAAAAGGCTTTGTTTGGCAAAAAAACCAACCGAGAAATGCCAAACACAGATGATTATAAGGTGTTGACTGAATTATTTAACGAATTTTCAAGCGGAATAGCAGCAAATATAAAAGGCAAAGAAAGTTCAGAAAGACCAGGAGAAAATCCTATTCCTTCTGAAAATAATGAGCCAATTAGTGTTGAAGAAAAACAAGCCATTATTAACTATTTAGATAACTTAATCATGGAAGTTGCCAAAAAAAATACCAAAGGAGATTATTCTGTGCTCTCTTCCGACAAGAAATTTATTCTCAAAAGTGAACTGAAAAGTGCCCAAATGAAAGTTTTGAGAGATGACGAAAAAGCTAACTATGAGGAAAAATTAAAGAATGTTGACATCAATACCAAAGGGAAAGCAAATAAAATTCGCCAAAAAATATTCGATGAGATTGTTTATTATGTCAGTGATTTAAAAGGGGGTAGTGGTCAACTAGGCGAAGCCCAGGAGATTTCAAGTAAAATTGCCGATTTAACTAAAAAAGAAAAGGAAAAAAAATCGACCAAAGAACCACCCGAAATTTCTACTACTACTACTACTACTAAAAATATAAACAACATGGAAAATAATAAAAAAGAACTTTCTTTTTCTCTTGATGATAATCATTTTGATAATAAAGAAGAAATAGCAAATAATTCATTTAACAGAACTTCTGCTCTACTTGAAAATATTTTGGCAAAAAATGAAAAAAAAAAAAATGATTTACTTATTCATCAAACAAGATTAATAGCTGACAAGGAAGAAGAATTTGAAGTGTCAGCAGAGACAACCGAAGCTCCCCTTATTAAAAAAATTGGAGAAGTGTTAGATGATTTAGCTAATATTCAAAAAGAAACTAATTTTGCCCAAAAAGAAAATACCCAAAAAGTTTTAGAAAAAATATTTGAAATTAAAAATATTTACCAAGAACAACAAAACCAACACTTAGCAGAATTGAATGAATTAAAAGAGGAGTTTGATTTTATCAGCAATAATCTTTTGAATACTAGTTTTACAGATAATTCAACTTTTGCAACTAGTCCAGATATTTCATCTTCCCAAAACATCCAAAAAAGAAGAGATTATTTTAGCAGTCAGGTTGATTCTTTTGAACTTCAAAACAATTTAGAAAAAAAAGAAGCAGAAGTAGCCGGATTGAAAGAACAAATTGAAGAGTTAGAAGAATCCCGAAAAGGGTTAATTAGGGATAAGAAAGAAATAGAAGAATTATTAGGAAAAAGAGAAAAAGATGTAACAGTTTTAGAAGAAAGACTCCAAGAAGCTTTAAGACTGGATTTAATGAATGAATACGACCCAGAAAATACTTTAAAAGTGGGCGAGTTGGAATCAACAGATAAGAAGCATTTAGAAGAGATGAACAAGCTTGAAGGAGAAAAAAGAGTTCTTGAAGAACAATTTAAAACAGTAAAAAGTCAAAGGGATGGTTTTAATAAAATAATTATAAAAAGAAATGGAGAATTAAGTAAAGTTTCTCGTGAATTTGGGCAAAGAGAAAGACAAAGAGATAAAGAAATCGAAAATTTAACAATAGAAAGGGATAATTTAGCTCATGAACTCCAACAAAGAAAATCAGAAGAGACATATCAACAATTTAACGCAGAGTTGAAAAATCAGCAAGCAGAGGAAGAATTAGAAGTGGGGAAAAAGGTAGAAAAAACCAAAACTCTTCTCGAAGAAATGAGAAATGAAAAAGATGAAATGTTTAATAGTTTCCAGAATATAGAAGCGAGAATCAAAAATTTAGCTAATGAAAAATTTCGTTTAGAAGGAGAATCAAAAATTAGCGAAACAGCTGATTTAGAAGAAATGATTAATGTTGTTAAAAAAACAGTTGAGAAGAGAAGTGTCAAAATCGCAGAATTTTTAAATGAAAACATAGAGAAAGGAAGAACAATTACTAGGCAACAAAGTTGAAGTGGAAATGTTTCTTCTCCTAATACTCCTTTTAATGTTCCTCACACTCCGAAATCGGCTAGAGAAAGCACAGGTCACTTTTCATTTTCCCAAAAACGTTTTCAAAAAAGGAGTTCAACAACTCTAGTAAAAACAGATATTGAATCACAACAAAAAATCGCTGATAGGTTTGAGAATAGTTTAAAAGCAAAGTTAGAAATGAATAAAGGAAAAAGTTCAAAACCACAAAATACTAATCAAGAGTTGAAGCAAATCATTCAGTTAGTAGTTAATAAATGAGGTCAAAGTCATGGTAAACAAAAAAAACCTGCTTGGTTAACTGGTGAAATTGAAGAAAAGTTAGCCCAAGAAAGAGGCACGATTTTGTTCCCCGAAGCAAGGAAAATGTTAGAGGAAGTTATTGACCAACTACAAAAAGAAGTCGATGAAGGTAAAAAAAACAGTAGATTGTTAATTGATTGCAATAATAATTTAGATGAAGAAAAAGAGGCAAACCGAATAAAACAAGAGAAAATTGCCGCCCAAGCAAGACAAATTGAAGAATTTCAAAGAGAAATAGGAGAATTAAAATTTAAACTAGATTCAATCGAAAGCCAGTCTTTACATAACTTCGGAAGAATTAGGGAAGAAATGGAAAAAGTTAAAGTATCAAACGAGAAACTACAACAAAGCCAAGAAGAAAACACTCAGTTAGAAGAACAAATAAAAGAAAAAGAAAAATTACTAGAATTTCAGCAAGAAATATTAGGAGCTTGAAATAAAATAGATGATTATTTATCGAAAATGAAAGAAGAAGACATTGTTTCTATTGCAGAAGAAGAGAGCGATACTTCGTCGTATTCATCAGAACTAGAAGAGGAGATTGATATCAAAGAAAAGGCTAGTGTCGAGGAAGAAAATCCCCAGATTGTAAAACTAAAAGATACCAGTGAAAGATTAAAAGAACTGGCAAGGGTAGCTAATGAAATTAGTGAAAATAAAGAAAAATTAGCCGAAGTAAAAAAGAGGGTAATTTCTATTACTAATGAAAGTAAATTAGATAGAACAGAAGGAGAACCAGAACTTTTGGCTTTATCTGAACTTGAAAGTCAAGAAAGTGAAATTCAAGGTAGAGTAGACGATTTAGAAGGAGAAGAGAGTAAACTGGCAGAAAGTTTAGTAGAGTCAGATACTTCTGTTTCTCAATCTGAAATCAAAGAAAACCAAGATGCTAGTTGATTTAACTGAATTTATGAGGGAGGAAAAAAAGTTCTTAATGTGTCTGGCTCGGCTTTATGTAAAATTAAGGCTCATCCTTTCCGAGTTGCTACTGGTGTTTTAGGTGTTTATGGTCTTTATAGTAATTATGGATACCAACAATGTAGCACAAGTGTTTCAGAATTAAACTTTCAAATTACCAATTTAAAAGGAAAAGTAAGTTCATGTTTAGAGGAAAATGCTCAACTAAAATTTGAAAACGAAATTTCAAAGCAAAATTTCTCTGCTCCGAACTCCCGAGATAAAGATTATTTAGACGAATATATTCAGAAAATAATAACTCAGTCGAATAGATACCAAGTTAAAGCTCAGTTTTATAAAGAAAAGTTAGCGAAGAATATCGCAGAAAGGGAAGCTCAAGAAAGAAATCAGTTGACTAATTCCACCACTACCGGGATTGTAACTACTGGACCAATTCCAGAAGCTTCGACTGTAACCGAAACTAGCACGGTCACTCCAGCACCAGTTCACAGCACGGTTAGCCAAACTTTAGAGCCAGAAACCATTACTCACACTAGCACGGTCACTCCAGCACCAGTTCACAGCACGGTTAGCCAAACTTTAGAGCCAGAAACCATTACTCACACTAGCACGGTCACTCCAGCACCAGTTCACAGCACGGTTAGCCAACCTTTAGAGCCAGAAACCATTACTCACACTGTTAATGTGCCAGCAACGGCTCCTACTTCCACCACTACCGAGCATAAAAGGAGGGGTTGAGCGGCAGAAGCTATTAGTGGCTATGTAGCAGGAGCAATAGGATTAGGTTATTATCTTAGAAAAAATAAATTAGAAGACAAACAACAACAACAGCAACAAAAAGATAATTCGCAAATAAATGACAATGTTTACCCCGTTTGTTCTCATACTGATTACGAAAAAATTAAGTGAGAAAGGAACAATTGAGAAAAGCAATACCGAAAAGTTTGCCAAGAAAAAGAGGAAAGGGGACAGGAAATAATTGGTGAACTCAATTCAACTTTAAACCTAAACTTAAATAATCCTAACTTAGAGCAAGTAATCACCAAAATCCAAGAATTAATCAACAAACCTCCACAAACTATTTATCAAGAATTTAGCAATAGTGAATTAGAAGAGCAATTAAAAGCCAGCCAGCAAACTATCAATCACTTAGAAAAAGAATTAACTAACCAAACTACTCCTTTTGGAGAAGATTTAGCTGTAATTAAAAGCTTAGAATTAGAAAGTTTAGAAGAATTGTTTAACCAATCAGTAGACAACACCATTAAACAACAAATCCAACAAGCTACTAGTTATCAGCAAGTAGTAAATGCTCGACAAGCCTTTATTCAAAAACAGTTAAGTAAGAAGCAAAATACTATTCAAGTAGTTGAACAACCTCAACAAGAATTAGCTCTCCCAGCAACACCAAATAAAGAAAGAATTATCTTGATTAGTTTATTAGCAGTTAGTTTAGTAAGCATAGGAGGATTGTTAGTGAAGTTGAGAGGAACTAGCAAAAAAGTATTAAAATAATATATATGAACCAAGTGAGCAAAAAAAATTTAACAATAAGCAATGCTAAAATATGTCTTAATCAAGGCAAAAGGTTAAGTTATAAAGTTTTAAGTAAAAAATTATCTTCTGACAACATTGAGAAAATTCTAAGTTATATCCAAAACTCCAAGAAAAAAATAAATTCCTATCAAAAGAAAATTGAGATGGGAACTTCAATTACTCAAGGTTTAGAAAAAGGTTCACCAGTTTTAAGCATGCTAGGAAAAACAGCAAGAGTCATCAATAATCGTTATGAAATTAGTGGTCTAGATAGTTTAGAGACTGTTGCTCATTTGTCTGATTATTCTAAAAAAAGACAATTGACTCATCGAGGAAAGCAGATGAATGAATTACTAAATAAACTTGATGCTAAACTAAATAAACTGGCTAAGTTTTTTCAACATATTAATGATATTAAACAGCAAGATATAAGAAAACAAGAGTGAGCTGATATAAATTGCCCAATGAACTTTATCGAAGTTGATGATGATTGAGTAGGAGAAATAGAATTAGATGATGTAGAATTAGAGTTAGGGCAAGAACAAGAAAAATGAGACAGCAAAATTAGTCAACAATGAGAAGAAATAAACAAAAAAGATTATCAACCTGAATTAACTATTAAAACTACTATTGGAACTTTTGATAAAGAAGAAACACTACGAGAGAATTTAGCGGATGCTTTGATAGATAGTGAATGAAAACCAATTATTGATGTTTCTCTCGAAGAAGAATGAACTGATTGAGGAGAATTAGCACGACAATCTTCTTCTAATCATTCAGATAGCACATTTTTAAAGTATGCTAAAAAGGGTCAAAAAGTTTTCCAAGCTGTGGATGAAAAAGTTAATTATTTCACCGAAGAGATTAATGCTATTAAAGAATTAATAAGAGAGGTAGAAAACCAACTTGGCTATTCTCTTTACAAGAAAGGATTGAGTAAATTACATTTAGACGATGAAAAGTTGATTAATAGGTTGGAAAATCTAGTTAAGCAAATTGATAAAGTTAATGATAAGGTTAATTTAGCTAATTCTTATGTCAAAAAAGGTAGAAGTTTTGTTAATAAATTTGCTAACAAATTAGAACGTCAAGCTGAATATCAAGAGTTAAATAATAATCCTTATGCTTTTCGAGACAAAGAGGAAACGTTAGTTTTTGAAGAAGAAATTGTAGAAGCAAAGCAAGTTTGTCAAGTTCAAGAACAAAATAAAAGTTGATTTAGCAAGCTTTGGAAGAAATAATTATTTAATAATATTTTCATCTATATGTCTAAAAATATATAT
>NZ_NWVA01000004.1:19273-119605 GCF_003546845.1 endosymbiont GvMRE of Glomus versiforme
TTTTTAGCAAGCTTTGGAAGAAATAATTATTTAATAATATTTTCATCTATATGTCTAAAAATATATATATGACATTGCAAAAATTTATAGAAAAAAATTATGACCAAGATACTGCTAAGAAAATTGATATTAGTGTTCAATTAGCAAAGAAGCCAGAAACAGAAAGTTTATTTAATGAATTAAAAGATATAGAAGGTGGAAGATTAGATTTGAGTGCTTATTCTCATTTAGAACAATTAAGGATTAATTCTAGTCATTTAAAAAGCTCTTTAACCGAGTTAGTTTTAAGTAATAATCCTGAACTACGTTTGTTGCTAGTGGCAAAAAGTCCTGGATTAATTAAACTAGACCTTTCAGGGTGTTCACAATTAGAAAGTTATAAGGTGAAAGTCAACAATTATCCTGATTTATTTACTGTTCGATTTAGTTCACCGATTGAACTCATATTGCCCGGTGAAGAAGTAAGTGAAAGCGAAGTGATTGTTAATTCAGAAACAGAAGCGAGAGTAGTAGAAGTTCCTCCTAGATTTAAGTGTAATATTTCATAATAAAAGTAATGACGAAAACTAATCATAAAAGAACCAAACCCTGAGGGCTTAAAGTCCATGAAAACTTTTTCTGAAAAGTCAAACAAACTGCCTTAGAAGAAAGATGCGAAGTAGTGGAATTAGTAGAAAGAGTTTTAAGTGATTATATGGGTGTAAAAAAAAAAACACACACACACACACACACACACACACACAAAACTATTAAGGAGAACAACAAACAATAATTTATGCCCGAACATACCAAACCAAAAGCAACTAAATTTGACATAAGCAGAGAGAGAGAGAGAGAGAGGAATTTAAGTAAAAATAAAAATGAGGAGGGTATAGGTTTACCTAATTCTACCTTTTCTGCCCCTCCTCATCAAAATAATTTTGGTTCCAGTCGCCAAGATAATTACTTTCCTAAAATCAAGCCTAAAAGCAACTATGGCTATGGTAATTATTATGGGTATAATGAAAATTCAACAACTAACGAACAAAAAATAAAAAAACAAATAAAAACAATTGTTAACAACGCCATCAAAAAAATTGAAGAAAGATGAGAAAATATTTATTGATTTTACCAGACTAGCCAAGAACAAATTTTAGGAAATAATTGAGAAAAAAAGTTAGGTAAGTTTACCAAAGACAAGTTTATTAAGAAAATCGCTAAAGAAACAAAACGATTTAACAATATTTCTCAATCAATAAAAGACGAAATTAACCTTATTTGTGATAATTTAATAAAGAAAATTGATAAGGAAGAAACTCGACAAGAAAAGCAAAGGGACGAATTAGATAATTTGCTAAATTACAAGCCAGAAGATTCAGAAATGTCAAGCGAAGACATTATTGAAGCATGACAACTTATAACTGACAATTTGAAAGATTGACAAGAAAAACCAAGCATTAGCGAAGAATATAAGAAGAAAATAAATGACAGATTAGAGGAAATTAATGGTTTAATTGGAAACTGAAAAAAGACATGAGAAAGACTGATTAACGAAGATTCAGACCAAGCAGAAAAAGCAAAAATAGAAGAAATTGACAACTCTCAACAAGAGGAAAGAAACGAAAAATCAATATCTAAAATCCCTAATCCTAATTATCACTTAAAAAATAATTTAGCAAAATGAATTCTTAGAATTTTAGTTATTCAGAATGCCATTAATTCAACTGACAGTCGAGTTCAAACTCGGGGCATGCGTCAAGCCATGGAACTTTGCCCGTCGCTTTGGCAATTTATGCATTCTAATAGCCGAGAGCCAATTATAACTCGCTCCATGAGTATAGCCTTTAAAGAGGTTCCAGGTCTTTTGGGATATCTAAATTCTTTTCGTCAAGGATTAGATACTTCCCAAGTTATCGCTAGCCATTCCCAAAACATAGTTCCTAGCATTATGGAGGCTGCTGCTCAATTTGTCGACCCAATAAGCAATAGTTTTTCACCAAGCCCGAAAGAATGGCTAATTCCCGCAAGTGTTGCCGTTGGTGAATATTCGCTTGAAACTCTAACTTCTAATCTTCCCCCAAAAGACCAAAGCAAGCATTTCCTTGAAACTTTAATATCTCCTCATTTAAGCGACCAAAAAGCCCAAGAGGATTACAAAAAAGGACTAACTTGAAAGAAATACACCGACGAAAAAGAAAAAGCAGAAAATAAAATCATAAATGAAATCATTACCACTCAAAATTTAACTAGCCAAGATATTACTCAACAAGTTAGCGACTTGGAAATAAAAACTAATTTGGAAAAAGAATTAGGAACAATCATCAACGAAAATCAAACTTGACAAGACTGAGTAAAGGATAGTGATTATTCATTGACAAAAAGCCAAAAAATAGGAAAAATTTTCCGAGCAATAGAAGAAGTTCGTCAAGATAAAATTAGTAATCAACAAACTCTATCGTTTAATAAGACCGGAAAACAAGCCCTAAGAGAAGTTAAAAAATCTTTGATTAATAATGGACTTTCATTAGATAAAATTAATGACATAATTAGCATTTTAACCAAAGGTAGCAGGAAAGATTTAAAAAAACTTTGATTAGATATTCATCCTGATAAATCTAAAATTAATGGATTAGGTGAAGCCCGAGCCACCAAAATATTTAAAATTGTTCGGGAATTTCACGAGCAGCATATTCAACAAAAGCAGGAGACTTCTGTTGCCCAAAAATTTGTTGAAATAGTTCCAGGAGCTTTGTTAATGTATTATCTAAATGGCAAAACTAAAAACAAAAACCAACATAATTCAGAAGCAGAATTAGAAGAAAACCAACCAATCACTATTGAATTTCAAGTAAAATCAGTAAAAATAGACCCTTTTGAAGGAGAAAATACTTTTACTTATGAAGTTTATCCTAGCCAAGACCAAGATTTAGAAGTTAACCATCTTCAATTTAATATAATTAATGAATTACCTAGTTTTGGGGAAAAGTTGAGCATAAGGAACTTACAAAAAGATTTTGTTTATAAATTAAAAGTAGATAAAAGTTCATTAATTTATGATGATTTACCAAAAACCTTAAAAATTGATTTTGATGAAGATGAGGGTCATGAAATAGAATTAATAGCACAAGAAACAATTTTAGAAGTTGAAGACGAAATTGAGGAAAGTTCAGCAGATTATTCTGAAAGTGAAGAAAGTGCGATTAATATTAGGGAGTTCGAATCAGATGAAGAAATTTTATCAGGCTCAGAAACAGAAAACGATGAAAACATTGTTTTGAGAGAAGATTCTGGTTATTTTTCAGGTTGAGACGTTGATACTCCTACTAATTCTGTTTTCATTGATATTGACAAAAAAAGTAACGAAAGAGAAGAAATTTATAGTGAGGACGAAACCAGTGATTCCGAAAGTGAAATTTATATCCCTTTATCACAGTTAAGAAATGAACAACAATGCTTAGAAAGCCAGAATGAAGAAGACTTTTCTGATAACGGAAATGAAGTGTGAGAAGACGCCCAAGAAGAAACAGAAGAGCCACAAGAAATATTTTATGATGCTTTGGAAAAACAAAATAACCAAGAAAGCCAACAAATCCGACCCGAAGAAGTAATTATAAATATCCAACCAGAAGAAAATAATGAAAATTCCAAACCCCAACCTAGTTATTTATCACAAGCAATTAATAAAGGAAAAAAACTAGTCAGCACTCCCCTCAATTATGCTTTAAAAACAGCAAAATGAGCGGGAAGAAATCCAAAAACAGCCACTACTTTCTTTTTACTTGGAACTTATTATTTAGTTAATCAATATCAACAAAATCCAGTAAACCAACCTGCTTTACCTGAAACAAAGGGCTTAAATTCTGATATTTGTCTGCCTAATTTCTCTAATCCTTTCATAAACCAATGCGGGGCTAATGATTGACCACCAGAGCAAAATTATCCTACTCCTCAACCGGAAAAAGCAAACCCCAAGAATATTTTAACCACTCTCGAAACTGTTAATGATGAACCACAAGAACCGTTAATTATAAACAACCCACCAATTAATCCTAAACAGCCTGGTAATGACCTAAAAAAAATAAGCAAAGTTTGACGTAATCTAACTCTACAATGACACCCTGATAAAAATAATGACGCCCAAGCAGAAGAGATATTTAAAATAATTGCTAACTATTATGAAGAGTACAAATTAAGAATAGAAAAATACCCGCAATTTAAGTTAAATAACGCCCTCGTGGAACGTTTGGCTAGTTTATTAAACTCCAACAGCACTGAAATACTAGAAAAATTAAGAAAAATAGGCTTAACTAATGACCAAAATCAACAACCTCATTCAGAACCCAAGAAAAAGCCACAATATCGTGGACGAAATACCAACTATGAAGAGTGAAAACATCCAACTAAATCACAAGGAGAAGAAAGAGGAGGATTAACTCCCAATGATTACCATTATGAAGGAAACTCGGAAAAAAGCCAACAAGCCGCTTTTTTTCAATATTTAAAACTCTTCGCTACGTTCCTAATGATAGACAAAGTACTATTTAGCGATGAGTTAGAAATTACCGAGAAACAATTGATAGCCATTTCTCATATCGAGCAATATTGAGAACTTAAAGCCAATTCTGAGGGAAAAATTAATGAAAAGAGTTGTGAAGAAATTTTAGGAGCCGACTGAAAAGAACAAATTAAAAGCCAAACTACCGGAAAAGAAATTGCTAAAATTATTGAAGAGTTAAAAACTTTAATCGACCAAGCCAAAGTCGCCGAAGCAGCAACTCAACAAGAAAGTTCTAACCATGAAGCCGAAGAAGATAATCAACGACAAGAGCAAACCGAACAAGAAAGGCAAAGGCAAGAACAAACTGAAAGTGAAAGAAGAGAACAAGAAAGACAAGAGCAAGAAGCCGAACGTTTGGCCCGAGAAAGAACTGAACGAGAAAGGAGCAGACAAAATGAATATACTCCAAATAGCAACTTCTCTGCTTCTTCTGAGTCAACAAATTCTTACTCTTCTCACACTACCGAAGAAAAAACCACTAATCAAACTGAAAATACCAGTCAAAGCAGTTCCAGTTTTACAGCCGAAACTACCACTGCTACTTTTTCGGCTCCCGGTGGTGGTGATTATTCCGGTGGAGGAACAGTTATAGCCGAAAACTTTATGGCTCCCAAATCTCCAGTAGAAATTATTAAAAACATTTTAAATCAAGCCCAAAAAGCCATTGAAAGCCAACAAATTCCTCCATTAGAAACTGCTGAAAAGAAAATCACTGCCCTTTTTGAAGAAAAAGACCCAGCCAAAAAGCAAGTTTATTACGAATATCAAACTCAATTAGAGGAAAAACTAACCCAAGTTATTCAAACTAAAACTATCCAAGAAATCCAACTTAATCACTTAGATATTGCCCGACAAATTGAAGAAAATATTGAACCGCAAAAAATTCAGGGTCAAGAGTGAAAAGAAGTGATTGAAAATACTCCTATTGAGAAAATTCCTGAACTTAAAAAAGAAATCCAAAATGACANTAGCGATGAGTTAGAAATTACCGAGAAACAATTGATAGCCATTTCTCATATCGAGCAATATTGAGAACTTAAAGCCAATTCTGAGGGAAAAATTAATGAAAAGAGTTGTGAAGAAATTTTAGGAGCCGACTGAAAAGAACAAATTAAAAGCCAAACTACCGGAAAAGAAATTGCTAAAATTATTGAAGAGTTAAAAACTTTAATCGACCAAGCCAAAGTCGCCGAAGCAGCAACTCAACAAGAAAGTTCTAACCATGAAGCCGAAGAAGATAATCAACGACAAGAGCAAACCGAACAAGAAAGGCAAAGGCAAGAACAAACTGAAAGTGAAAGAAGAGAACAAGAAAGACAAGAGCAAGAAGCCGAACGTTTGGCCCGAGAAAGAACTGAACGAGAAAGGAGCAGACAAAATGAATATACTCCAAATAGCAACTTCTCTGCTTCTTCTGAGTCAACAAATTCTTACTCTTCTCACACTACCGAAGAAAAAACCACTAATCAAACTGAAAATACCAGTCAAAGCAGTTCCAGTTTTACAGCCGAAACTACCACTGCTACTTTTTCGGCTCCC
Organism: endosymbiont GvMRE of Glomus versiforme; assembly: GCF_003546845.1. NCBI lineage: Bacteria > Bacillati > Mycoplasmatota > Mollicutes > Mycoplasmatales > endosymbiont GvMRE of Glomus versiforme. The sequence goes on from NZ_NWVA01000004.1 coordinate 25,350, forward strand.
GGTGGTGGTGATTATTCCGGTGGAGGAACAGTTATAGCCGAAAACTTTATGGCTCCCAAATCTCCAGTAGAAATTATTAAAAACATTTTAAATCAAGCCCAAAAAGCCATTGAAAGCCAACAAATTCCTCCATTAGAAACTGCTGAAAAGAAAATCACTGCCCTTTTTGAAGAAAAAGACCCAGCCAAAAAGCAAGTTTATTACGAATATCAAACTCAATTAGAGGAAAAACTAACCCAAGTTATTCAAACTAAAACTATCCAAGAAATCCAACTTAATCACTTAGATATTGCCCGACAAATTGAAGAAAATATTGAACCGCAAAAAATTCAGGGTCAAGAGTGAAAAGAAGTGATTGAAAATACTCCTATTGAGAAAATTCCTGAACTTAAAAAAGAAATCCAAAATGACATTTTATGGCAAACTAGAAGAGCGGTGATTAATAATTTGAATAGTTTACTTGGCTCTGAATTAAAAGTTTATGATTTAGATAGTTCATTTTCCCATTTTGCCAAGGAAGTTCACCAAAAACCTCTGACCGAGTTAGCAACTTATCAACAACAAGTAGCGGCTCATATTGCCGAGAAAAAAACTCTTAAAAAGGCTAATTTAAATAATACTTCTTTTACTACGCAACAAAAAACTAGCGAATGAAAAACCGTTCTCCCTGTCACTTTGGGAGTGGCTGGCACCGCAGTCGGAATTGGGGCTTTATATTATTGATTAAATGGCAAGACAAGTCAGATCAGCAAAACCCAAATTGTTTCACCTCCTCAACAAATTAAAGCCTTGATTAATCAATTTTTCACTAATTTAAAAAAACTTCAAAATCTTGGCTATTCAGCCGAACTTAGCCAAACTATTCAAGAGAATTTACAGCAGATTCAATCTTTAACTGAACAGTGAATAGCCATGCACAAAAACCAATTTAATGAAAAACAATGAAATAGTTTTCAAAAGAAGTATAGGAGATATTCAGAGGATAAGTAAGAAACAAAATGGTCAGTTACCTAAAATGAATTAGCTCTCCCTCTCTAAATATCGCTAAAAGTAAAAGCAAAAATACTTAAAAAGACTAATTTAATCTCTCAATAACTTTAATTCTTTCCTCAATATCTTTCAGCAAATAATAGAGGTCAATTTTAGCTAAATCAACATAAATATTCTTTAAATGATTAAGAGCAGGATTACTATCTAAAACTACTTGATTTTTAGCAAAATTGCTGATTAAAAATCTTAAATGCGGCTTTTTCGAGCATTCTAGATAAATAGAAAAAGGTTGAGAATCAATGCGAAAGGTTCAATTCTTTCCAGTCTCTTTTGCAAGCAAGCTAGTAAGTATTTGCACTTTTTCCGGAAGTTCTTTTTTTAACTTTTCCTGATTTTGGATAGTTTCTTTTTTGTTTGCTTTGCCAGCAGTTTCTACTCACGAGGTAACTTCTTCATTGTTACTGGTAAAGGCATTCCATTTAAAGCATTATAAGTAGCAAAACAACGCCGGAGAGTATGAGGAACCAGTTCTGTGCGTTCAGGGATGTTTAGTTCTTTCTTAACTTGCTGCAAGAAATCAAAAAAACTAACCCGATTAACTTGTTGGGATTTCCATCCTCTTTTTTTTAATTCTTTAACTATTTCGGGTGAAATATATACTCATCTCTCTTTTTGTCTTTTGCCGCGAAGTAAATATAAGCCTTTGTATTCTGTTTCTCCGTGTTCTAGATTTAAGTCAAAACTAATGGCTTCGCTAATTCTTAGTCCGGCTTTTCAGCAAAGTAAAAACAAGCATTCATGCTCCGCTTTTTTGGTTTCACCTTTTTTATTAGGTCTAGTTAGTAAATAATCTCAAATTTGGTTAAGGAGTTGATTAGTAGGAAGGATGGTGAGAGGTTTTTTAGTTTTCATATTGTTTACTTATTTACTCCTTTCAACCTGTGAAGTATAATTTCTCCTTTCTTCTCGCCCATCATGATTGCTTTTTCTTCGTTGTTTTTCTTATCGAAACAACTTTGACAAAACAAATATTCACTGCCATGATAAAGCCCTAAGCAATTCATGCACAAACTCCTTTGACATTCATCACAACATTCTAAATGACCTTTCTCTTGGCATTCAGAGCAAGGAGCGAAATCACCGCATTTATTCATAATTAAATTCCTCCAAAACTAAAAATCTTTTTAACATTGTTTCGATTTCTTCCATTTGCTCTTTTGTTAATTTCCCGCCTTTTTCCTTTAACTTTCTTTTATCAATACTACGAATTTGGTCACACATGACTTTGCTCTCTTTTTTCTTAGGATCATTGTCAACTACTTTCCCTAAATGTATCTCAAAATGACGAATATTTTTTATTTTAGAAGACATCACTAAAACACTTACTCTTTTATATTCTTACATTATACCAATTGTTAGAGATAATGAGAGCAGGTCTTTTTTTACCGTTTATTTCACTTCCTGAAGAAGCATCATCACCTTTTAATTTGCTAAAATCTACTCAGTAAATTTCTCCTCGCTTAAATGTTCGCTTTTTACTCGTCATCAATTTCTGTTTCTACGGCGTCCCAAGCGGCCAATTCTTTATCTCGCTCTTTATCCTGATTAGCTAAACGACAACTAATGCGTCATTTTATTTCTTCTAAAGCTTTTTCTAATTCTCTTTCATCAATTTCGTGGTGTTCTACTCGGTATCTTAATTCTTGAAGCAATTTTTCGTTATCAATTTGTCTTAATTCAGTCATAATATTATTTTTTACACTCTTTTCTTTTTTCTTGCCACTAATTTTTTAACTTTGGTTGTTAATAACTAAATATTTTAATCTAGTTTGCCACAAAATTGCGATTAGGTGAAAAATATGTAATTCTTTTTGCTAAATTAAGTAGTAGGGATGTTTAATTTGCGACCATAAGAATACAAGGTTGGTGTTTAGTTGTTGGAATTCAGTTGGTTGAGTAGGCACGGCGATTATTTTTTAGAGGATCCAGGGATACCAAAAGGTTGGAGTTGGATGATTTGGGCTTGTTGTTGATTTTGTAATTCTATTTCTTCTTGCTGAAATCTATTTAAAAGGTCGGCTCGGGAAGAAATCAAAGAAGCAGTGCTACTTCCTTGCTCGTTATCAATGTTAATAATAATTCTTGCTTTGCTTGTTAGTTCTTCTTGATATTCTTTCCTTAGTTCATTGAGTTCTAGTTCTTCAGTGGCAATTTTTTCTTTTATTCATCGGGGATTAGCAAAGTTTTCAATTTCTTGGCTTTTTTTATCTCTTAGTCAAAGAATAAAACCTAAGTCTTCTTGCGGATTCAAGTTCGGGAAAATTATAAATCATTCTTGAGTTGCTTCTGAAATCTCTTCTGCGTCTTTTGCTTTTGGACCCTTGGTTTTAGAATTAATTCAGTTCCCCCAATTAGTTGTAGTTTGTTTGATTTTGTCTTTTCAGTTGTGAAAGACGTTTGGTTGTTTAGAGTATTCGTCTGTTTTAGTTTTTTGGATTAGTTGAGATTTTTGTTTATCAAGAACTACTTCTTCAATATCTACTCCTTGTCGATAAGCAATTACTTGACTTTCTAAACTCTGCATAGCATTTACTATTTCTCAAAGTTTACTTTCTTTATTATCTAAGCTTTGGGCTAATTCTATTCTTTTGACAACTAATTCTTCTAGATCTATTTCTCCGTTCTTTATTCCATTTTCATCTGATTGATCGTGTTCTTCTAAAAAGACATCAACTTTTTCCTGTAAATTTTTAAAAGCTTTATTTATTTTCCCTAATTCACCAATTTTAATGGATTTAGTTACAGCTAGCAATTCATGATAATTATCTAAAAAAACATCAATATCAGTCAAAAATTCATTTCATTTATTCTCTTTGCCTCTCAATCTTTCATCAAGATTGGAAACTATTAGTTCGGCAAAAGGATAAACAGCTAAAATACCTCCTCCAATAGTGCCTTGATCTTGAAAAGTTAAAAATGCACCAACTGCTGCAGCACCGCGACCAACGAATTGGGTGCCGTAGATGGCTCAACGGTTTCTTCAGAGTTCTTTGGGAGACTGGAGCTGACTTAGTTCGTTATTTAGTTCAGGGTCTGTTGATTGGTCTTTTTGCTTAGTAATGAACTTTTCTAGTTTATCAAATCAATCATCATTAGCTGGTTTTCTTCATTTATTGATGAATTGTTTAAAATTGCCTCTGATTACAAATAATCTTTCTAAGGGAGCGGCGGAAGCAGTAAGGTGATTGGCTTTGTCTGTTCTTCATTTGTCGAGATTATATTTAGTATGACCTGATTCTTCATTAGTTCCTTCAGAAAACTTACTGAGTTCCTTAGCAATCTCTACTGAACCGTATTGATAATCAAGTTCACAGTAGAAGTTTTTAACACTTTCCGGTAAATATTCTAATCCTTCTTTAATATCAGTGTTACTGATATTTAATAGTTCCAGTTTAGTTAGATTTTCAAGAGGTTTTAAACTTCCCTTTAGAGAACAATCACTAAGGTCTAATTCTTCTAAGTTAATGAGAGGAATTGAGAAATTCAGGTTTTTGTCAGAAAGTTTTTGGTTATTTTGGACTCGAAGTTCTTCTAATTTGGCAAGAGGCTTGAGAAAATTTAAATCTTTAAGCTCGTTGCCCTCACACTTAAACTTAATTAAGCTATAACAATCACTTAAATCAAGGTCAGTTAATTGATGATTTGAACAATTTAATCTTTTTAAATTAGTAAATCCTTTTAGTCTTAATCCACCCTTTAGTTTTATTTTTTTGTTTTCTTCTTTTTCATATTTGTTAATTTCTTCATAACTGATGTTTAATTCATTTTGTTCTTTTCTTTTTTTTTCAGAATACTTTTCATCTAATCATTTTCGAGCAGAACCATTAAATTCTTTACATTTTTTTAGATCTTTGTTGAAATATTCTCATTCTTCTTTAATAGCTTTTACTTTAGCATCTGGCATTTTTTTTGTTGAACATCAAAAATCTTCAACACCATCAGGTAAATATTCTAAACCACTATCGATATCGGTATTGCTAATATCAAGTTCATATAATTGACTCAAATTCTGCAAAGGCTTCAAAGAACCACTAAAACGATTATAAATGCCCTGTTTGGTTTTGGCTCGATGGTCATTACCAATTTTTAGTTCTTTTAAATTAACCAAATGACTAAATAAAGATAGATCTTGTTTAGGAAAGTTATTATTCCTAATGTCTAAGATGGTTAATTTTTCAACTTGCTCAGGAAAGTTTATAGCTTTCAATTTATTGCTAGAACATTTAATCTCAATAAGTTTATTATAATTAGTTAGATATAAGTGAGAAAGTTGATTATCTGAACAATTTAACCTCTCTAAATTAACAAAATCATTTAAATCTAAGCTCCCGGTGAGATTTTTTCTGCTAATATCTAATTTTGCTATTTCTTCTCTTTTTTTTTTAGGAAAAATAGTATCTAAATAATTTTGAACAATGTGAAATTCTTTTTCTAATTTTTCTAAATTTAAATCTGGACTAGGTTGATGGCCTTTATATCTTAAATAAACAGCAAATTCATAGTTATCTTCATCTAAGCCAATATCTTTTCAGTCTTGAACTTGCTGAGGAGTAAAACTATGGTATTTTCAATCTTTAACTACTCAATGATCATTTGGCCCAAAGTTAATTAAAATTCATGCTTGTGCATCTTGATAAGTCAAGCCCGCTTCTTCTCAGTGTTGCTGGTTGGTTTTACTACCAGAATATTCTTTTTCAGCAAAATCAGGATGGGTATCAGTCCAAACCTTCTGGTATTCTGTTTTTAAAATTTCTAAATTTCCTTGTTGTTGAACTTCATGAGAAGACAAGTGTTTTTCGTCCCTTAATCAAACACAAAAAGCTCAATCGCTTTCAGGTTTAAATCCTTTTCCTAAAGTTTCTTTTCATTCTTGAGTAAATTGGTAGTTAAAGCCTTGTTCTATTCATAATTTCTGGTAATATTCATATTTAAAATCCTTGTGAATACTTTCTCAATTTTCAGTCATTATTTATTTTCCTATTCTTGTAAATCAACTTTAACTTAACTTTCTAAAAAAACAACCAAAAAAAGCAATTTTAGAAAAGCGAGAAATGGCTTAATTCTTAATGCCAAAGAAAGGAAAAAGGCAAGGCAGTTATAATTTGCGAAAAAGAAAAAAATAAAGAGAATTTGCTTAAAATTAAGTGGGTAAAAAAAGTTTTGCGATTAATTAAATAGAAAGCAAAATAATGTGGGCAAGATTCCAGCCAACAAAGCAAAAACTAACCAAGGAAAAATTTCCGTCAAAAATCATAGGCAAAAATGCTTTTGTGAATATAAAAATTGGTTGCTAGATTATCATAATTAGCATTAATTAGTGGTGAGTTTAAGTTAAGAAGTTGTTAAAAATGGAGAAGACCAAAAACTGCGACTTTTGATTAGACAAATTATTTAAAAGACTTCTGTCCGTAGAAGGAGAATTACCCGTAGGGATTAATTTAGGTATCGGGGAAACAAGACGAAAAGGATTGTTTGGGCGATGATGAATTTTAACTACTCCAAAACTAACGCAATAAAACCAAAGAAAAGAAAGTAAAAACTCTTATTATGTTAGGAATTCAACAAATAAGTAAAGAAGTAAACAAAAAAAGTAAAATCAACAGTGAGGATACCACCAAAAAAGTATTAAATGCTTTCTTAGAAGTCGCCAAGCAAAAACTAATTCAGGGTGAGAATATTAACTTTAAAAATTATTTTTCCATTAAGAGAAGCCTTGCCAAACCCAAAGGTAGTAAGAATTGCGGCAAACATGAAAAAGCCATTAATGATTTCAAACAAGCCAATAAAGGTAAAGGTATTACCTTTTTTGCTAAATCAGACAAGTTTAAGAATTTAGTGCGAGACACTAGAAATTGCAAAGATTGCCAAAGCAAAAAACAGCAATTAGCCAAAAGTGCTAAACCTACTAATAAAGTTAGTTTTAAGGTTAGTAAGGGGTTTTGAAAGCCTGCTAAGGTTAGTAAAAAGAAATAGGTAATTTTCCAAGCAAACCAGTAAAAAATAGCTATGAATGAGGAAATCCCCGAAGTTCAAATTTGTTTACAAGAAGTTAGAGATTTTATTAATGAGGAGTATGCTTCTTATCTAAGACAAGATAAAGACGACACTTATCCAAATTGTCCTGAGATAAATCTTTTTCGCTCAGATAAAAAAGAATTAAAAGAGAGTTAGAGGCATTATTAATGACTGAATACTACAAACAAAAAGGAGAAGCCAAAAAGGCAACTTCCGAAGGCACAATAAATAATGAATTGTTGTATTCTCTAAAAAGAAAAATGTATGAGTCTACAACTTATAAAAATATCAAAAAAACATTAGATAAGCATTTTTTTACTATGTATAAACCCTTAGCAACTTGGGAAGAATTGGAAGATTAAAATAATTATTAGTAAAGTTATCTATCATTAAAACTATAATTATATAATAATGTCTCGTCTCGTCATGCCTCTAACTAAAATAGTAATCACTGGTAATAAAGGTGGCACAGGTAAAACTACCATTGCCGCTTTACTAGCCGAATATTTAAATCACCAAAACAAAAAAGTCCAATTAATTGATACTGACCCTAACCAAGCCCTCCAAGCCTGGGTTAATAACTGCTTACAAGAAAAACGTCCCGTCTCGTCTCCCCCGCCAGTAGATTACCAAATCACTGATACCGCCGGAGTAAGTGGCGGCTATTTAACTCATATTAAACAAGCCAACATAATATTAGTTCCTTTTGTTCCCCACTATGTTGATTTACAAGTAATTATTCCTTGATTTCAGTCTTTACCAAAAGAGCAACAAAAAAAAGTTTACTTTCTCCCCAACCGCTACCAAAAAACCAAAGAACAACGCGAAGGTCTTAAACAATTAAACGAGACGAGACGAGACATGAAAGCAGGAACAGTATTGTCTCCTCTATCCCAACGTCCGGCTTTGTATGGCTCTCTCTTAAATGGCAGTCCAACAAACTTTTTTACGCAAAAAGAGAGCCAGCAAGCCCAAGAAACTTTTCAATTTCTATTTAACCATTATGAGAAAAATCACTAAACGAATTAACGTTGAGGAAGTAAAACAGCTTAACCGCTCCATTCGTATCACCTTTGCTTTAAACGCTCATTTATGCCAGCAAGCGGAGAATATGCTTAAATCTCAATGGACGAGAAACAATTATACTTATCGCTCTTTATCAGAACTAATTCGGCAAAGTTTAATGGCTTATCAGCAAGGAGAAATAGACCTTAACCTTACTGAAAGAGACAAATTTGTTCCCAAGAGAGAAATCACCGTGCGATTTTCTTTAAATCCTAGTTTGCTTAATTTTTATTATTCTTTACCGGAAGGTCAGAGAACCGCCATTATTGAGGAGAGTTTACGGGTTTATTTGGAGAGGTTGGGGAAGGGTTAGAAAGGCATTTTTATTTATATTCTGATACTGCTCTCTTAAAACTTTCACTTGGAAAGTGTTCGCAAAATTTATTTCCAAATAAATCTAACGGCTCTGTTTTTTTACTTTTACAAGTATCACACATAATAGGAGTAACTATTTCTTTTTTATTCATAATAGTAATTTTACCGAACAATCGCAAGACTTTGTCCTTTGCTATTACTCATTTAGCTTACAATCCACTCAACTTTAAATACTTTTGAACTATCATTTGAACTTTCCTTTTAATTAAGCGTTCCAGATTCAAAACAAAAACTAACTTTTCCTCAATTTCATTTATTTCTTTTTCGCTCAATTGTCCCAATTTTTTCCTAAATCGTTCAATAGTAATTGCTCGCACTTGTTCGCATTTGGCTTTGCCTGGTTTGCCTTGAAAAAAAGTGCTAACTTGGAAAGGATAAATTTTTTTGATTTTGCTAGTTAAGGGAACAATAACAATCACATTTTTTTTAGCATTCTGTTGGTTATTAGAAACTACTACTTGATACTTTGTTAGAAATTAAAGAATAAACCTTAAACTTTATCTTTTTCCAAATTTCTCTCTCTCTCTCTCTCTCTCTCTCTCTCTCTCTACTATAAAAATAAATTATAGTAATATGAAAGTAGTTTTAAATTTTACAGTAAGAAGTTTTGCAGGAGGGGGGGAATTAGGAGGAAAAAATTGAAATATTTCACTAAAATCCGATTCAGGTGGTCCTAATTCACGAGGTGGCATTGTTTTTAATTATAAAAATGGAACACCTTTTCAAGGAGGAAAAAAATATAATACTTTATTAATTCCGAAAGAATTTATTACAGAAAGAAAATTAATAGAAAATCAAGAAGGTAGAAAAGGCGAAGAAGTTAGATTAGAAATAGACGAAGTTCTTTTAAAAGATTTAGGAAGAGACGTTTTGTGTGTTGAAGGTCCGCCGCAATTAGAAGTAGATATATCCTTTATTCTATTGAAAGTTATTGAAGACAAAAAAGGAGGAAGGTTATTGTTTGAAATAGAAAAACAAGGAGAAGAATTATTTAGTAAATATCTAGAAAAAAAAGTTGATTATTTGCTTTTGGAAAAACCAGTAGTAGAAAAATTGAAAAATTCGTCCTGAAACGAACTGCTTTTATCTCAACAAACTGAAAGTCCGGGAGGAAGAGTAGAACCGGGAATTTTTTCGGCTCTTAATTGAGGTAGAGAAATTACTATTAAGGGATTGAATTGAAATGAAAAAAGAATTAATAATCCTCTTACTCGTGAAGAAGTAGGTAGGCAAAGCAGAATTGAATTTTTAGAAAATTTTAGGAAATTAGAGAGTAGAGGTTCAATAAACTGGACTATAAAAGAAGAGGCTGAAGCAGTTCAGGATATGCCGTTTTACGTTGATAAGAGAAAACCGATTTTAAAAATTAATCTTGAAGATGCTTTTAGAGATATTGAACTTGGAGGAGGAAATGAATGAACCCGAGAAGTAGAAGAATTAGAAAATATAAAAAGAGAAATTGAGGAACAAAGGATAAGTTCTTCAGATGACCTAATAAAAATCAACCAGTATATTAAATTTTTAGAAAATTATCAAGATGGAAATAATAAAATTAAAAGTTGAGCCTGAAATACTTGGTGTTACAACATTCATCACAGCGGAAATTTAGGTAATAATTTAAGAATTTTAAAAGCGAGAAAGAAAAAGTTAGAGGGAAAAATAACTTTTGATTGAGAGCAATTTAAAATCTGATTAAATGAAAAGCCTGAGCGACGAAAAGGAAAAGATGATGAAGCATGAGAAGAAGTTATTAATGATTTTAAAAGATTCAAGAAATACGATGATAGATTTACCTTAAATCTTGAAAATTATGAAGGAGGAGAATTATTTTCATATGCTGAAAGTATAAGAGAATGAATAAAAGAAGAAGTAATTAGTTCTAATTACCACCCAGCTTTTCGTAACCAAACTAACCACAGCAATGTCCCTGGAGCTGCCCCACCTGCCATTAACAACGCAGCAACTAATGACTTAATTAATGAGTGAAAAGCCACTGGTATTCCTGCTGAAAAAGCTCGTAAAGCTGCTGATAACTACTGAACCCCAGAACAAGTAAAATGAGTAAGAGGATTAATTTGAGGTGGAACAGTTAGAGTTAAAGAAGGCAATGCTGATGCTACAACTATTCTTAATACCCGAAGCGATGACATTTGAAATGCTTTCTTTGCCAATCCAGAAGGAAACGGCGGAAATATTATTAGAGGTAACGATATCCAAGGCGGATGAAAAGCAAGCGGTTTAAATCCAATCCGAGGGGTGGGAACTCACAACAGCGAAGCTGATAACGCTCATCGTAAAGGGTGACGAGATTTAAGAGATAATAANGGAGGAAAAAATTGAAATATTTCACTAAAATCCGATTCAGGTGGTCCTAATTCACGAGGTGGCATTGTTTTTAATTATAAAAATGGAACACCTTTTCAAGGAGGAAAAAAATATAATACTTTATTAATTCCGAAAGAATTTATTACAGAAAGAAAATTAATAGAAAATCAAGAAGGTAGAAAAGGCGAAGAAGTTAGATTAGAAATAGACGAAGTTCTTTTAAAAGATTTAGGAAGAGACGTTTTGTGTGTTGAAGGTCCGCCGCAATTAGAAGTAGATATATCCTTTATTCTATTGAAAGTTATTGAAGACAAAAAAGGAGGAAGGTTATTGTTTGAAATAGAAAAACAAGGAGAAGAATTATTTAGTAAATATCTAGAAAAAAAAGTTGATTATTTGCTTTTGGAAAAACCAGTAGTAGAAAAATTGAAAAATTCGTCCTGAAACGAACTGCTTTTATCTCAACAAACTGAAAGTCCGGGAGGAAGAGTAGAACCGGGAATTTTTTCGGCTCTTAATTGAGGTAGAGAAATTACTATTAAGGGATTGAATTGAAATGAAAAAAGAATTAATAATCCTCTTACTCGTGAAGAAGTAGGTAGGCAAAGCAGAATTGAATTTTTAGAAAATTTTAGGAAATTAGAGAGTAGAGGTTCAATAAACTGGACTATAAAAGAAGAGGCTGAAGCAGTTCAGGATATGCCGTTTTACGTTGATAAGAGAAAACCGATTTTAAAAATTAATCTTGAAGATGCTTTTAGAGATATTGAACTTGGAGGAGGAAATGAATGAACCCGAGAAGTAGAAGAATTAGAAAATATAAAAAGAGAAATTGAGGAACAAAGGATAAGTTCTTCAGATGACCTAATAAAAATCAACCAGTATATTAAATTTTTAGAAAATTATCAAGATGGAAATAATAAAATTAAAAGTTGAGCCTGAAATACTTGGTGTTACAACATTCATCACAGCGGAAATTTAGGTAATAATTTAAGAATTTTAAAAGCGAGAAAGAAAAAGTTAGAGGGAAAAATAACTTTTGATTGAGAGCAATTTAAAATCTGATTAAATGAAAAGCCTGAGCGACGAAAAGGAAAAGATGATGAAGCATGAGAAGAAGTTATTAATGATTTTAAAAGATTCAAGAAATACGATGATAGATTTACCTTAAATCTTGAAAATTATGAAGGAGGAGAATTATTTTCATATGCTGAAAGTATAAGAGAATGAATAAAAGAAGAAGTAATTAGTTCTAATTACCACCCAGCTTTTCGTAACCAAACTAACCACAGCAATGTCCCTGGAGCTGCCCCACCTGCCATTAACAACGCAGCAACTAATGACTTAATTAATAAGTGAAAAGCCACTGGTATTCCTGCTGAAAAAGCCCGTAAAGCTGCTGATAACTACTGAACCCCAGAACAAGTAAAATGAGTAAGAGGATTAATTTGAGGTGGAACAGTTAGAGTTAAAGAAGGCAATGCTGATGCTACAACTATTCTTAATACCCGAAGCGATGACATTTGAAATGCTTTCTTTGCCAATCCAGAAGGAAACGGCGGAAATATTATTAGAGGTAACGATATCCAAGGCGGATGAAAAGCAAGCGGTTTAAATCCAATCCGAGGGGTGGGAACTCACAACAGCGAAGCTGATAACGCTCATCGTAAAGGGTGACGAGATTTAAGAGATAATAACGGAGACGCTGCCACAGCGAACGGACGAATTACCGCTTTAAATGCTGCTACTCACACCTTTACTTATGCTTCTCACGGTCAAGCAGCCCAAGATAACATTAATCCGTTAACACACAGCAAAACCCAAATTGACAATGCTAATGCTCTGTTAGTTCTTATTGCTAATCCAACCACAACACTAGAACAATTACGAAGAGTAAACACAGTTGACGGAAGCATTGCCCAAAGAATTGGGGCTTTGGCTGATGCTGAATTACCAGTTGGCTTACAACAAGACGCACTCAATACTGTTTTACGGAATGCTATTAATACCCGAAGCGATGACATTTGAAATGCTTTCTTTGCCAATCCAGAAGGAAACGGCGGAAATATTATTAGAGGTAACGATATCCAAGGCGGATGAAAAGCAAGCGGTTTAAATCCAATCCGAGGGGTGGGAACTCACAACAGCGAAGCTGATAACGCTCATCGTAAAGGGTGACGAGATTTAAGAGATAATAACGGAGACGCTGCCACAGCGAACGGACGAATTACCGCTTTAAATGCTGCTACTCACACCTTTACTTATGCTTCTCACGGTCAAGCAGCCCAAGATAACATTAATCCGTTAACACACAGCAAAACCCAAATTGACAATGCTAATGCTCTGTTAGTTCTTATTGCTAATCCAACCACAACACTAGAACAATTACGAAGAGTAAACACAGTTGACGGAAGCATTGCCCAAAGAATTGGGGCTTTGGCTGATGCTGAATTACCAGTTGGCTTACAACAAGACGCACTCAATACTGTTTTACGGAATGCTATTAATACCCGAAGCGGTTTTGCCACTTACCACCCAGTTTTTCGTAACCAAACTAACCACAGTGATGTCCCTGGAGCTGCCCCACCTGCCATTAACAACGCAGCAACTAATGACTTAATTGATGAGTGAAAAGCCACTGGTATTCCTGCTGAAAAAGCCCGTAAAGCTGCTGATAACTACTGAACTCCGGAGCAAGTAAAATGAGTAAAAGGATGAGTTTACGGCGGAACAGTTAGAGTTAAAGAAGGCAATGCTGATGCCACAACTATTCTTAATATTCGTCATTCTTTTGAAAATAAATTCTTAGAAATAGACCCTTTAACCAATACTCAATGGTCTCATCCAACTGATAATACTTTAAAAGGACAATTGGCTTTAACTATTAATGAAATAAATATAATTAATGATGTTAACCTAAACACTGTTAATTCTATTGAAGAAGCAGCGACATTACTAAGTCATCTTCGCACTATCAGAAACGAAACGAGAAATGGTGGTCGAGTACCTTTAATTTATTGGAATAATTTTGATATAATAAAAAAAGAGATTAGAATTTTTCAACTAGATAATTATAAAAAAATTGATAGTTTTTGAGAAGAACATAACAATAATGCTAATAGTGATAAAGGAAAAGCCTGAACCGTAATAAACAATCACTTAAACAATGTAGCGACAAATGTTTTCAATAGATTTGAAAGTTTATACGCAGAGGAGTTTTTCGTAGCCCGAAGTGGTGTTTTAGGTTCTAATCATGACTGAGTTGACGATAAATTTTTTGAACTTGGTTTTTACACAGAAAGGGAGGAGAAAAAAAAACAAAAAGCTGTTCCTTGATTGCGTGAAAAACATATGGAGCCTAACAATGCGAGAAGTGCCTATGATAACGGTTGAGACCTAGAAGATGTAAAGGACAAAGATGATGCTGATAACGGAATGGTAGAATCTGATGCTGGAAATATATTCGATCCGCAATTTATTCTCAAAGATATTTATGTTAATTTTGCTAATCCTCTTAATTTGGACTTTGTTACTACTGTGGGTTTCCACGGCAAAGCATTTGATGTGGATGAATTGTGTTTAATTTACAATAATGGTTGGGTTTATCCAAATGAGTTGAATGCTTATGATTCCTCTAATCCACGTTTTGTTACCCTTGTTCATAATGGGATAACTCGTCAGCACTATCCCTTTGTTAAGAGTCGAAATATTGCTCTTGCTGAACACATTGTTGTGGGTGGTGGTCCGACCCCATCTCCGACCCCATCTCCGACCCCATCTCCAACCCCATCTCCAACCCCATCTCCAACCCCATCTCCAACCCCATCTCCAACCCCATCTCCAACCCCATCTCCTTATTATTCTCCTACTGATGGTAAAGATAAAGACCAAAAACCTCCTGTTCCAACCGACTATCCAAAGAAACCAGAAGATACTCCATCTATTTCCCAAGGAGAACAAATTGTTCAAGAATTAGATATACAAAATATAGATTCAAGCATAGTAGATAATATTTTCACGGAAATTTCTACTACTACTACTACTACTAATGAAGAAGAGAAAAAAGTTAACTTAGATAAAGCCAAACAAATATTAAAAAAAATCGACCAAGCATTAAGCAAGAGAGAGTATAATAAAGAAATAGGATATTTATATAATGAGTTAAAACAAATTCAAACTGAGAAATTAGTAGCTCAAGTAGCATCTCTTAATCAACAAGTAAAAATTGCTGTTAAGCATCTAGAAAATCTAAAAGAGAAAAAACTACAAATCCGAGACCAAAAACAAGAAAATTGATGACAAAAGAAATCAACTTTATTCAAAGTAGCGATTATTGCTGGTCCACTAACAGGAATTATTTTAATTGGGTTAATTGTTAATCAAGTAATGAAAAAGAAGGGCAAGGAGGAATAATATTGCATTTTTCCTCTTTTAGATGGAGTTGGATTTCTTTTAATAATTCTGGTTTTTCTACTTCTTAACAATTTTCGATTATTTTCAGTTTGGTTAGTAGTGTCCACAATTGGTGTAAATTAGGTTAAATTGGGATATATTTAGGTGATATCAGTTTTAATCTTTCTAATCACGCAATCAGATTCAACATTAGTTTTTTGAGAGAAATTAATTGGTTTTTTCATGCATCCCGCACTAAAATTAAATTATCGTGGTCAACATCCAAGAATACTTAAACCAAAAGTATTTCACCCAAGAAGAGAAAATAAAAGTAATTGACATTAAAAAAATTAATCAAGAAAGAAAAGACCAAGGTCTCACTGACTACAAGTTGGAAGGAAGTTCACTAAATTTATCTAAATATCCCAATTTAGAGAAAGTAAAAATTGAAGGGTGACGTTTGAAAACTCCCTTAACTGATTTAAATGTTAGCAATTGTAAGCAGTTAGTTTCTCTTGATTGCCGAGATAATCAAATAATTCAACTCAATCTAACCAATTGTGATAATTTAAAAGTGCTTATTTTTTGAAATAATCTACTAACTAGTTTAGATTTAACCAATCATTTTCAGTTAGAAGAATTATGAATTAGCAACAATAATTTTCCTCAACAGAATTTGTCTTTTTTAAGCCACTTAATTAATTTAAAAGATTTAGATTTAGGAAACTGGGGTGAAGGAGAACCTCCACAAGATATTTACAATCGTTTTTATGGCAGTTTAGAACCTTTAAAGAATATGAATAAGTTGGAAATATTGTATATTTACAATACTGATATTGATAGCGNTACTACTACTACTACTACTACTACTACTACTACTACTACTACTACTACTACTAATGAAGAAGAGAAAAAAGTTAACTTGGATAAAGCCAAGCAAATATTAAAAAAAATCGACCAGGCATTAAGCAAGAGAGAGTATAATAAAGAAATAGGATATTTATATAATGAGTTAAAACAAATTCAAACTGAGAAATTAGTAGCTCAAGTAGCATCTCTTAATCAACAAGTAAAAATTGCTGTTAAGCATTTAGAAAATCTAAAAGAGAAAAAACTGCAAACCCAAGACCAAAAACAAGAAAATTGATGACAAAAGAAATCAACTTTATTCAAAGTAGCGATTATTGCTGGTCCACTAACGGGAATTATTTTAATTGGAGTAATTGTTAATCAAGTAATGAAAAAGAAGGGCAAGGAGGAATAATATTGCATTTTTCCTCTTTTAGATGGAGTTGGATTTCTTTTAATAATTCTGGTTTTTCTACTTCTTAACAATTTTCGATTATTTTCAGTTTGGTTAGTAGTGTCCACAATGTAAATTAGGTTAAATTGGGATATTATTTAGGTGATATCAGTTTTAATCTTTCTAATCACGCAATCAGATTCAACATTAGTTTTTTGAGAGAAATTAATTGGTTTTTCATGCATCCCGCACTAAAATTAAATTATCGTGGTCAACATCCAAGAATACTTAAACCAAAAGTATTTCACCCAAGAAGAGAAAATAAAAGTAATTGACATTAAAAAAATTAATCAAGAAAGAAAAGACCAAGGTCTCACTGACTACAAGTTGGAAGGAAGTTCACTAAATTTATCCAAATATTCCAATTTAGAGAAAGTAAAAATTGAAGGGTGACGTTTGAAAACTCCCCTAACTGATTTAAATGTTAGCAATTGTAAGCAGTTAGTTTCTCTTGATTGCCGAGATAATCAAATAATTCAACTTAATCTAACTAATTGTGATAATTTAAAAGTGCTTATTTTTTGAAATAATCTACTAACTAGTTTAGATTTAACCAATCATTTTCAGTTAGAAGAATTATGAATTAGCAACAATAATTTTCCTCAACAGAATTTGTCTTTTTTAAGCCACTTAATTAATTTAAAAGATTTAGATTTAGGAAACTGGGGTGAAGGAGAACCCCCACAAGATATTTACAATCGTTTTTATGGCAGTTTAGAACCTTTAAAGAATATGAATAAGTTGGAAATATTATATATTTACAATACTGATATTGATAGTGGAATAGAGTATTTGCCAAGTAGTTTAAAAGAATTTCATTGCTCAACTAATCTAATAAAAGACGCTAAAGTAAAAGCTATTGAACAAGAACTAAGAAAATTTGGAGAACCAAATAATTATGATTTTGCTAATCTTTTAAAGTCTTGGAGAACTTGACAAGAAGAATTTGTTAATAGTTCGGCTCAACAGTGGCTGGATAAAGAATATCCGGAAGAAGATGAATGTCAAAGAATGACCACTGATGAGGGTTGAGATGGCAGTTATGGATGATACAATGGGTGCAAAGAAAGGGGAGAAATCACCAAACTAGATATTAGCCAACAAAACTTAAAAGGAGGATTAAGATTAAAAGGTTTTAGTAGTTTAGAAAAACTTGATTGTTCAAGTAATCAATTAACTAATCTTGATTTAAGTGATTGTCCAAGGTTAATCGGACTTAGATGTGACCAGAATGCACTACGTGATTTAAACCTTCTTCAATCAGTTGATAAGTTAGAAGTATTGCGAATTCAAAATAATCCCAACCTTTCGCAAGATTTAAGAATATTCACTTCTTTTAAAGAATTAACCCACTTAGATATTAACAATTGCCCTTTTGAAGGAAGCTTAAAGCCTCTTGAAAGTTTGAATAAATTGGAACAATTAAACATTAGCAATACCAACCTGAGAGAAGGATTGGAGTACTTGCCAGAAAGTTGTAAAAAAGTTTATTGTAATAGTAATTATCCTCATCAATCAACCAAAATTATGGAAGAATTAGATAAAAGTAGGTGTCTAGTAGAAGAAAGAAAAGAAGATGATAAATATTATGATCTTGATAAATGACGAGTAGACAAACAAAACAACATGATTGCTTCTATCATTCCTTTGGAAAGATTATTTGTCATTCGGGGTAATGTTAAGCAATTTATTAATAAATGGGAAAAGTCACTCGAAAATGACTGATACGATAACCTCAGAGACTTGTTGACAAGTGAGAAAAAAAATAATTCAAGTGAACTAAGCAAACTACAATCTCCTGGCGAACTACGAAAAGAACGTTGAGTAACTTATGGTATTCAATTCATTGGTCGTGGTTCCGCAGTAGTAGGTGCTATCCTAACCTTTCAGGATTACGGTGCTATTGGTGGAGGAATTTTAGCCATTTATCCCTTTACCGAATTAGCAATTTCCAGTATAGGAGGAAAACTTGAGACCAAAGGAAAAAAATGAAATGACTTTTTGGCAGATGCTGATGNAGATTAAAAGGTTTTAGTAGTTTAGAAAAACTTGATTGTTCAAGTAATCAATTAACTAATCTTGATTTAAGTGATTGTCCAAGGTTAATCGGACTTAGATGTGACCAGAATGCACTACGTGATTTAAACCTTCTTCAATCAGTTGATAAGTTAGAAGTATTGCGAATTCAAAATAATCCCAACCTTTCGCAAGATTTAAGAATATTCACTTCTTTTAAAGAATTAACCCACTTAGATATTAACAATTGCCCTTTTGAAGGAAGCTTAAAGCCTCTTGAAAGTTTGAATAAATTGGAGCAATTAAACATTAGCAATACCAACCTGAGAGAAGGATTGGAGTACTTGCCAGAAAGTTGTAAAAAAGTTTATTGTAATAGTAATTATCCTCATCAATCAACCAAAATTATGGAAGAATTAGATAAAAGTAGGTGTCTAATAGAAGAAAGAAAAGAAGATGATAAATATTATGATCTTGATAAATGACGAGTAGACAAACAAAACAACATGATTGCTTCTATTATTCCTTTGGAAAGATTATTTGTCATTCGGGGTAATGTTAAGCAATTTATTAATAAATGGGAAAAGTCATTCGAAAATGACTGATACGATAACCTCAGAGACTTGTTGACAAGTGAGAAAAAAAATAATTCAAGTGAACTAAGCAAACTACAATCTCCTGGCGAACTACGAAAAGAACGTTGAGTAACTTATGGTATTCAATTCATTGGTCGTGGTTCCGCAGTAGTAGGTGCTATCCTAACCTTTCAGGATTACGGTGCTATTGGTGGAGGAATTTTAGCCATTTATCCCTTTACCGAATTAGCAATTTCCAGTATAGGAGGAAAACTTGAGACCAAAGGAAAAAAATGAAATGACTTTTTGGCAGATGCTGATGGTTTTTTAGATAATTATCACGAGTTGCTGGGAATACTTGCTCCGATTGAAATTGATGAGTTGAAAGAAGAAGGTTCGGTAAACAAATCGATAAAAGATTTAAGTAGAAGAATTGAAAAGTTTTTAAAGGAATACGACAAAGATGATAACCATGAAATAGATGTTGATGAATTAGTCAGCGAACGAGAAAAGCTTGTTCAAGACTTAGACAAAGGCAAAGAAGGTAGTGAACTATGAGGAATTGTCAATGACCTAAAATCACTAGAAAATGCAATAGTTGAGTATCGTAAAGCTTCTTATTATGGAAAAAATGAAGTGAAAACCAATGATAATAAAAAGCCGGAAAATCATAAAGTTGATATGATGCAAGCTCAAATAATTCAAAAAGAAGTTTATGGAATTCCGGGTTCGAGTAAGAAATAAATTTTCAAAAGGAATTTTTTCCAAAGGTGAGCTGATAAAACCAGAGGTTGGAAAGGGAGAAAAACCTTGCTCTTCTTTGGTAGTTGCTCTTTTCGCTTATTGAATTGGCATGGGGTAAAAACTGGTAAATGATTTACAATTTAAAAAAAAGTAGCAAAAAAAAAATCCAGTCGCATTGCTCTGCTCTTTAATAATACAAAATCCCCTCTTTTCGCCCTATTTACTCCCATTTTTAAGTGAATTTCGCCAAAAATACTTAAAATCTACCTATGAGCTCCCCAAACCAATTGTCTCTCTTTGACCTTATCCAAGATTGTTATCAAATTGGTTGTCATTATCTCAACATTATTCCTTATAAGCAAGTAGTTTTCAAGGGATTTTATAGCGAAAAACTGTTTACTGAAATTTCTAATAATCAGCAAATTGCTCAATCTCTTCGTTTAAGCCTTAATGATCCGCAGCAAAAACAAGAATTTGCTGAATTGCTTCAGCGAGTGCCAAAAGAATTTGCCGGTCTAACTTGAGCCTTAACTAATGAAAGCTGAATTACTTTCAATCCTGCCTATTGCCAGCCACTTCTTCAAGGAGATTTAAGTTATTTGCTTTGTCACGAGATTGCTCATGCTGTCTTACATAATTTAGATATCTATTGAGGTCATTCTTCTCCTCATAGTGAATTAACGGCTTATCTATGACAATATTGCCAAAAGAAATATAGTCACCAACAATTAGTAAAATTACTTATATCATGATGAGAAACGAACCAATAATCAATCAGCAATTACGATCTGAAAGACAAGAGCTATTAGCTTTTTACAATCGTTTAGATGCTAACCAAAGAAACAAGTGGCAAAACTATTGGCAAGAGTTAACAAAACGAGATTTCCAAGAAGCCAAAATGGTTCAAGAATTAAACACTCTTTCGGAACAACATTATCGTCAATTAATTGCTTATACTAAACTTTTATTTTGGGCTTAAACCCCCCAGACCCCCCATTTTTCCACCAAAACCTTTCATTTTTACCCATTTTTAAGCAAAAATCTTCTCTTCCTCCTTTCCCAACCCGCCGATGCTCGCCCCTCGGGTTGACTCCTTTCCTCGCCTTTGTCGCTTTGTTCCAAGTCGGCTCATTTCCAAAATATTACAAAAAAACCATTCTTTTCTCCTCGTTTTTTCTCGTTTTTGTCTCCTTTTAGTCGGCAAATCCTTTCAACTTTCGCCGTTCAATTAATTAAATAAATAATTTATTTTTTTTATAAAAGTGAATGAAACAAATTGTCCGGCCAAAATCCTTTGCTTGCTAAGGGTGAATTGCTGGGAAAAGTGTGAGAAAAAGAGTGAAAATCCTTTCAATTTAAGGCAAAATCTCGCTTTTTCACAAAATTTTTTTTGCTACTTTTTTTTAAATTAGACAATAGACGGACAGATATTAAAAATATCTCTATGAAAAGCAAAGGTGATAATTTAGGAGTATTTTTAATTCAAAAGAGATAAATAAATCTCCTTTAAAAAGTGTAAGAAAGAAACATTTCAAAACTCCTGCTTGTCAGTGATGCAGCTCACCGGAAATTAGATTGGTGCCAGTGAGTTCACTTTGGAACCTAAAACCCCAAGAAACCCCTCGTTATCAAAAACTCTGGCAAGAACGCGGCTGACCAACGAAACTGAACTTATGCTATTTATTGTAAACAGAACTGCGAGTTAGCACACAGAGAAGTTAACTTGTGGCTGTGTCCACAATGCCACAAATGCTTAATTTACCGCTTGGAAAATAAGCTGGAAGTGGCAGCTTATGAAAAGTTGCCCGTGAATTGCTTTAAATGTGGGTGAAAGAAAAAACGCTTAACTAAAAAACAGCAAAAGAAAATAGCCGACCAAGTAATTAAGAGTGGGCTGACTTATCAGCAAAGCAATAAAACTGCTGCTAAAAACTACTTTGCTTGGTGTAGTTTTTGTGAAGGAGTGATAGTTGGCAAGCAAAAAGATAAAGGAGTTAAAAACCGCAATCAATTAAGGTTCTGGAATGATAAAGTTGGTGAGGAAAGGTTGATTTGTAACAAATGCTTGCGGAAAAATGGGGAGTTTCAGCAGTTATTATTAGGTAAGTATAGGGGAAGGTGAAGAAAGTATAAGAGTAGGGGGTTGATTTAGGTAATTATGCTCCCAAAGGAACCGAAACACTTTTTCCTCTTGCCATTTTAATCGGAAATTCAATCACAATCTTTTCATAAAGAGCAAGTGGTTGAATCTGGGTTTTTTTATCCTCTTTGGTGATTTTCTTTAATCTGATAATCCCTAAACTGTTTAGGGCTTGGCAATCTCTTCATACATTAGCATAATCACGATTAAGCAATTGGGCTAATTCTTGAATATTAGCGGGCTGCTTTGTTACTAAACAGGCTAATAAGTCCATTCGGGCTTGACTAGCTACTCGATAAATGGTTTCCAAACGGTTAGCAATCATTAAATTTTTTGGTTGAATGTGTTTTTTGCCGGTATCCACTGCTTCTCAAAAACCTTGAAACATCCTACGAGGGGAAGCTTGTGGGTCATATTTAAAAATAAACTTTTTCATAACTATAATTCAAAATCAAAATCACCAAAGTGTTGTCGCACCAAAGTTAAAAACATTTTTTCGGTTTCAGGACAAGAAATTCAAGCAAAGAATTTTTGCTTTTTCTTATCGTCGATATGATAATGTGGCGACTTACCAGGATGATTATCCAATAAAACAAATTCTTTATTTGGTTCAGTTAAATTAAAAGCAATTCATTCCATTTTGTAGCCTTCGGGAAACTCAGGTCAAACTTTATCAATGTATTGCCAAAGTTTCATACATAAACAGATTTCATAACCTTTATCAGTAATAAATGTTTCACTGATAGAATAAACCAAATACCGCTTTTGCTTCATTTATATATGTAGTTTTAGCACCACATATATTTAATTTTTAGGAGCAAAGAAAAAATTTGTTTATTAATAATGACAAATACCAGCATTATTTAAAATATCTCCTTTTCTTCTATTTGCGGATTACAAGTTTGACATTTTTCTCAGTTACACACTCTCATATTAGCACTTTTTCATTTTCTTACTGTTCCGTCAGGCTCTTTTTTTTCCCGTCAGTCTAGGAAACCGACATAATGCTTACCATCTATTTTAGTGCTTAATTTCTCTAACTGGTTAGTAGTTTCAATTAGTTCTATTCAAAAGGTATCATTATTATTGAGCATATTTAGAGTTATTATATAATGATTTTTATTCCTATAAAAAAACAATGCTGCTTAAAAATCTTATATGATTTGTTCTCGTTGTCATAAACCAATCACACCTGGCGAAGAAGTTCAAAGGTCGGATGGTTTCTTCTTCTGGTGAATGGGAAGTGAAACCGTGTGTAAAAAGTGTTCTATTATACGACAACAGCAGCAAAAATCCTGAATTATAGGTTATATAGTTTTTCTTTTGATTTTACTTTTCTTGCCTTTAATTATTATGTTGATTACACGAAGTATAAGAAAATAAAGTATTTTATTTATTGTTATTTATTAGCATGCTTATATAATAAGTTATTTTTTCAAAACTTTTCTTAGATACTTTTCTAAATCTTTACTACTTAAAACAACACAATTTCAATTGCTAATTAAGTTTTTCAATTCTTTTACTTTCTTGTCAGTGAAATAAGCGCCATCACAGATAAAAATAACTCTCCTATTTACTTCTTGGCTGCCATTTCTTCCCACTTCGATACAATGTTTAATTTCTTTGAATTGATTATCTTGGGCTCCGCCACTTTCCTCAATGTATTTATGAAAAGCATAAAGATTAATAACTTCTCCTTTGTCATTCTTAATAGTTCAAGAAAAGTCAACTGATTTAGCCGGTTTATTGTGGGGATATTCACTGCCTTTTCGCAAAACTCCGCGGTCAATATAGAGAGCATTTTTCCCACCGCTACTTAATTTTTGAAAGTTAGAAACAAAAGGGAATGAAGTAATATGCTCGGTAAGAATTTTTTCATAAATGTTCTGCTTTTTCGGGTCTTTGGCAAAGAAAGCCCGAAAATATTGGTAGCCTTTGGCTTTGGCAAAAATAGTGGCAAAATCAAAACCAAACTTGCGACATCATTTTTCAATTTTAGTGCGATACTCTTTGTTATCTAACTTCTTTTCACATTCTAGCAGGTTTTTTTTAACTTGCTCTTGGAGGGCTTTTTCTCAATCTATCATGTTATATACAGGCTTCAATAATTTTCCTCGCTAGTTGAAAATCTAAACGACGACGGAATTTACCATCTTTTCTTAAACCCCGAAAAGGAGTAAGCAAAAAATCGTTAGTAATTTTTCTGATTTGGGCTAATTTACTATTCAATAAGTCTAAACTTACTTTCTCTTTAACGGATATTCGGGTTAAATGGCGAGAACTAACTTTTATTTTTTTTTTAGGAACTAATTGAGCGTCAATAAAAGCAATAGAAGGAACTCTTGTGTTATCAATGGCACATAAACCAATGTTGCCGTTTTGGTCGTTGAATTTAATCTCTAAATTCCTTGGGGTAAAAGTAAGAATTTTGGCTAATTGTTTTTTAAGAGAATATAATTCACCAACATATTTGTCATTTTCATAAAGATAAACAGAACTGGACTTTTGCGGAGAAAATAAAGCCAAACATACCGGATTTTCGGTATCATTAAACATTTGGCTACTCAGTAAAGTATAAGAGTGTAATCTATCTAAAAATAAATCAGCATTAATAAAAGAAGCAGGGATAATTGCTCCCACATAAGCACAGTTTTTTAGCATTATTTCTAGGCATAATTTATATAAATCATCATATTTGGTGGCTAAGAAGTCAATTTTTTTGCGACAAGCGGAGTTTTTAGCAAGGTAAGGAGGATTAGTAATGATTAATTTGTAGCCACGGGGAAAGTCTTTAATTGTATCTCGCTTTTTCACTTCAAAACAAGCAGGATTTACATCATAAGCCACAAAGTCAAAATTATAGCCTTCGTCTTGGAGCATTTTAATTAGATTATTGGAACCGGCAAAGGGTTCCAAAACTAGATTATTGCTTTCTTTTAAGGCTTGATTAAATCATTCTTGGAAATGGGGATAACTGAATATATTTTGGATAGTGTAAAAGCAACCTAGTCTAATCTTTTCAGAGATGTTTACTAATTGGTTTTCTGAAAGAGTAGGCATGTTAAGATTTTATTTAATTTTTACAAAGTGGTTATCCTTGTTAATTTGTCTGCTATTAACGAAAAATTTGAGATGGGTTTATTGTTGACTTGAACTCATTTGCGGTTTAACTTTTAAATAAGAAACCCAGCCACTACCATCTTTTTTTTTATTTAAAAAGCCTTTGTAAGCTGTTTGGTCATAACCACATCACAAAAAAACTCGGTCATAAGTTTCATTGGTTTTAACGCTTTCTTGGGTGTGTACTCAAATTCTTATTTCTCGATTTGAGGTCATAAAATATTTAGTTTCTATTACATCATTAAAAGTCATGTTGATATCAGAATCCATTGCTTCGATTGGGGCTTCTATATATTTATCGGAATCTCGTCATTCTAGTTTAATATGTTTAAAGTCATCGGTAGTGAAAATTACATCATATAATTCTTCAAAGCCTCTGATTATTATTTCTTTATTTTTTGGTTCGTTCATTGTTTAAATTTTAATGGGTGGGGGTTTAACTAACTGGACTATCTTGGCTTGCGTTTGGTTTTGTTCTTTGGCTAGTTTCTGATAATAATTAATCTTTTGTCATTGGTTAAGCATTTTAGCAAAGGTTTTTATGTCCTGGATAAAATGATTTAACTGTTTTTGGGCGTTTTCTTTAACTTTTAGGGCTTGCTGATAAGCATTTTGGAGGTTGGTGAGGTTTTGTTCACTGTGGCTTAATTTGGCTGTTAAATTAGTGTTGATTTTTTGGAGAGATTGGTTGATTTGTTTTTAAGTGAGTAAATTATTCTCGACGGTGGTTCTTTTCTCCCTTTCACCAGCTAATTCCTGTTCTAGTTGGCTAATGGTTTCCTTAGTAGCAACTAAATCTTGATGTAATTGCTTTTTCTCAGTGGTTTCTTGGGCTTTTTGTTGGCGTAAATTTGTGTTTTGCTCGCTCAATTCTGATAAATCACTTTGTAAATCGGTGTTTTCGGACTTTAAATTGTTATTTTCTTTTTGGATTTGGCTTAATTGGTTTTCTAGTTGGTGAATTTTGGTTAAATGCTCTGCTGGGATTGGACTAAATGGTGGTAAATTTGGCGGGATGTTTGGAAACTCGGAAAACTCTTCTAAACTTACTTTAATTTCGGGTTCAGGTTGTGGCGGTTTGGGCTTTTCTAGTCAGTGTTTACCAGTTAGAATATCGGTGGTGTCGTCATCATCATTATAAATATTCATTCAATATAAAGCGGTAGTTCTAATGCTTTGGTGACCTAAAATTTTTTGGAGTAATGGTAAAGGTAATCCTGCTTCGGCATGGTGGATGGCAAATGAACGGCGGAGAGTATGTGGGGTTAATTCAGTATTAGCAGGAATTTCTAGGAATAAAAATGGAGTTATAAAGCGGAAATTAATTTTTTGTAGGGTAATATTATGCCAAATAACAATTTAAAACAGCTAATAAAAAATGCGAACCCAAAAAACAGTCTTTTGTTCAAAAAAACCAACTTTTTTTCAAAAAATCCCTGAATTTAAAAATTGCTACCAAACCAAATTCCGTCAACATTTTCGACGATTTGCCAATATTTTTTTGTTAAAATCTTCTTTGTTGGGAGTGAACCCAAAATAGAGTAGAATTAGAGTTATGTCTAATTTGTCATTAGGACAAATTTGATTGACTAATTTATGCGTAATTTTGTGTATCCCAACAGAAAAAAAGTTTTTCCCAAGAAGAATTTCTTACCCAAATCAGCCGACGAGAAATGTTGGAGCGGAGTTTTAGAGAGTTAGTTTTTTCCATAGTTCTTATATGCTGATGCTCATGAGTGAGAAGACAGAGGCAAGCCCAACCCACACTAAGCCAATTAGTAAAAACTAACCATGAAAGTGGTAATTAATTATGCACAGAGTAGTACTGTCCTTAATAATTGTCTCAACTGTTATCAAATTTTTCTTTCCATAGTGGTAAAATAAAACTCCAAGAGACCAAAAAGATAATTCCTCGAGCAGGATCACGGCAAAATTGACTTAATTATTGCTGACCCACCATATAACACTGGCAAAGATTTTCGTTATAAGACCAAGACCCCAATGACCCTAGATTAGGAGATTATGTGAAAGCTGATGACCCTTCAAGGCATAAAAAGTGAATGAAGTTTATGTTGCCTGGTTTGATAATTATGAGAGAAATGTTAAAAAAGAACGGAATATTAGCCATATGTATTGACTACCGAGAATTATTTAATTTAGGAAAAATGTTTGAGTTTAATTGTTGGTGTAAAATTCTATATTATTGCCTAAAATGATAAAAAGCATTATCTTAAATTATTTAAATCAGCAAGAGAAAAAGAGTTATTTCTTACTAAATACTTATCTAATTTAAAAATTGGAGGGGCTATAAGTATTTTGTTGCGGTTTGGCTGAAAGCATAACTTTTTTAGTAGAATAATATAACTATATAACAACATGTTTTTATATTGCTGTATTTTTGTTAGGTGTAAAATTATATATATGGAAAGAAAAGTAAATAACTATGACCATTAAAAAATACCGAGACAAATACCAAACCAGCAAAAAATCCCTAATCCAAGAAAACACTGAATTAAAAATAGAAAACCAAGTAATTAAAAGGCAATTGTTAAGTATTAGGAACTTAATTGATGATATTCTTACCGAAGATATTTTAGAAGAATATCAAGCCAAGCAAGAAGAGAAAGCAAAAAAACTTAAAACCAAGCAAACCAAATCAGAATTAAAAGAAAATGAAACGCAAGAAAAAGAACAAAACAATGAGGAACATAAGGAGATAAAAGAATAATGACTATCATTGCCTTTATCAGCCAAAAAGGAGGAGTGGGAAAAAGCACTCTTGCCCGAGCGTTAGCTGTCGAAGCCCAAAAGCAAAAATTAAGCGTTTTGCTGGCTGACTGTGACCAACAACAAGCCACTAGTTATCAGTGATTACAATTGCGAAAAAAAAGTAAATTTAAAGTAGAGATTTTTCCTACTGCTCAACAAGCATTAAGAGAAGCCAACAAATATGATTTAACTATTATTGATGGACCTGCTAGAACTAGCCATGCCACCTTAGAAATAGCCCAAAAAGCAAATTTAGTAATTCAACCTACCGGAGCCAGTAGGGATGATTTAATACCGGCAGTAAAAGAATTTAATGCTTTGGTTAAAGCCGAAGTTAGTAAGAAGAAACTATTGTTTGTTTTAACTCGCTTATCTACCCCCGCTGAAGCCAAAGCAATCCAAAACTACTTAAAAAATGCTGGTTATCATTATTCGTCTTTTTACCTTATGGAAAAAACCAGTTACAAGCAAGCCCAAAACGAAGGCAAAAGTATTACTGAAACTAAATATCCTGGATTAACCAACCAAGCCAAGCAACTAATTACTAGTTTGTTGGATTATTTAGATTAATGCTAAAACATAACTATATGTTGTTATATTGTTGTAATTATGAGTAAGTGAGATAAAATTAAAAAAAAAGATTTAAAATCATTAGGAGAAGCACCAGTCGAAGCCAGTGAAAATATTCAAGCCCCAGAATTAGCCCCCAGTGATAAAAGATTTACGGGCAGAAATAAGCGCATTGCTTTTACTTGTCGTCCGGAATTTGCGGAGGAATTAAGAAGACTGGCCTTTGAAAAAAATTGTTATCAGATTGAGATTTTGGAAAGAGCCATGGAAATATATAAAAAAACTTTGCTTTCTGAAAGTAAGAAAAGAGAAACCAAAAAACCACTCCTGAATCAATTCTGAAAAGTAAACTTTATTTGTGATAACTGTCAAAGAAAGTTCATCAGAGACAGAGTTTATTCTCCTGCTCCTGATTTAGACCAGTTAAACCAGTATCCTACTTATTGTGTTGATTGTAAAGAAGTGATTGAGGAGGAAAAGGAATATTAAAAGAATTAAGCATAGTTGGCACTAATGTTGAGAACGGCTTAGAATATTTACCCGAAGAATTTTTTAAAGTCAATATTACTGCTTCTAGATTAGGTTTGACCGGAGGCTATTTTAAAAAAATTTTTTACTGTTCAGGAAAACTGGCTGAGCAATTAAAAGACTATAAAGTTGAAAATAATCCTCTCATGAATTATGACTGACCACGTTGAAGGCAAGATAATGCTGAATTAATTGCTCTGGCTGNGATTATTTAGATTAATGCTAAAACATAACTATATGTTGTTATATTGTTGTAATTATGAGTAAGTGAGATAAAATTAAAAAAAAAGATTTAAAATCATTAGGAGAAGCACCAGTCGAAGCCAGTGAAAATATTCAAGCCCCAGAATTAGCCCCCAGTGATAAAAGATTTACGGGCAGAAATAAGCGCATTGCTTTTACTTGTCGTCCGGAATTTGCGGAGGAATTAAGAAGACTGGCCTTTGAAAAAAATTGTTATCAGATTGAGATTTTGGAAAGAGCCATGGAAATATATAAAAAAACTTTGCTTTCTGAAAGTAAGAAAAGAGAAACCAAAAAACCACTCCTGAATCAATTCTGAAAAGTAAACTTTATTTGTGATAACTGTCAAAGAAAGTTCATCAGAGACAGAGTTTATTCTCCTGCTCCTGATTTAGACCAGTTAAACCAGTATCCTACTTATTGTGTTGATTGTAAAGAAGTGATTGAGGAGGAAAAGGAATATTAAAAGAATTAAGCATAGTTGGCACTAATGTTGAGAACGGCTTAGAATATTTACCCGAAGAATTTTTTAAAGTCAATATTACTGCTTCTAGATTAGGTTTGACCGGAGGCTATTTTAAAAAAATTTTTTACTGTTCAGGAAAACTGGCTGAGCAATTAAAAGACTATAAAGTTGAAAATAATCCTCTCATGAATTATGACTGACCACGTTGAAGGCAAGATAATGCTGAATTAATTGCTCTGGCTGCTAATTCTCTCTCTGATTATGAAGAGCCAAGAGAAAAGTTATTTACTAAAAAACAAGAAATCCAGTTACAAAATCAAGAGCAAAAAATTAGAGACTTAGAAAATAGAGTTCAGGAACTGACCAACTCAATTAAAATGCAAAAAGAGAAAATTATTGACGCTTTTCTCAACTTCTTCCCAGAAAAAGACTTACTACAAGAATTAATCAAAACTCATTTAGAATTTAGCAAAGCCAAAAAGCAAAATCTTCCTGCTACGCGAAAACTTCGTAAAGAATTTAATCAACTTTATGAAGAACTAGAAGAAAAGTGAGATGAAGAGCCAATGAAAAGAGTAGAAATAGTTTTGGGTGATTGTGAAAAGTTAATTGATTGAGAACTAGAATTAGAAGAAAAACTTAACAACAAAAATTTATTATCAGGAGAGCCAGCAAAAATAAGTTTAGTTGAAGGTGGTAACTTAACTTCTGAAAATAACCAAGTAACTTTTTATAATGATTTATGAGGAGAATTGTTAAGTGGCAAGAAACTACTAGGAGAAAATAAACTGGTTCTTGAACAGATACAAAATGCTCAAATTCTCCACAAAGAACCTTTTGGTATTCCAAGTTCTAGTAAAAAGAATTAAAATCTTTCCACTTTTCTAAAACAACTTGCTTAATTTTATTCTTTTCCTGACAAAAGGGAACATTGAGTCAATTTATTTGCCCTCTTATACTCCGCAACTGAACCCAGTCGAATTGTGCTTTAACAATATTCGGAACAATATTGAAAAATCTCGTTCCTGAACCTATGAAGAATTAAAATCAGCAATTGATAGAGAAATAGCAAATCTTCAAAAACAAGACTTAACTCCTTACTTTCGCCATTGCTTTGAGTATTTTGATGAGTTAAAACAAAAAGCAAGAAGTAAAGAGCGTTTGTTATCTAAATTTACTCACCACCGAAGCAAACAAATAAGGCAACCATGATTAAGTATTCACCCTGACATTTACCCTAGTTGGCGATGAATGAAATTAGGAGTAAAACCTAGCTTTAAAAAAATCAAGTCAATTCAAGAAAAAGTAAAAAAGTGTTATGAGAAAGCTAAAAATGGTTTATAGGTCAATATTTTGAATTGTCTAGTAATTAATAAAACCAAATTTTTATTTTTTTTCGCTTTTCTTTTCAATGTAGGTTCGTAAGCATTTATTTTTGCCACAGAGGTATTTCCCTTTCTCTAGTTCCAGAAAATTAAGAGTTTCCTGACATTCTATACAACATTTTTCATTAGTTTTTTTTTGCTGAAATAGTTCATCGTTTTCAGTTTTGATCTCTTTGGTTACTCAGGAACAATTTTTACAAGGTTCTCAATCAATCAGGTTAGGACCGTATTTTTTAAGGCATTTAGCACAAGCTTGGGGCTCAGAGGAAATTTTTTTAGGCATAATGAAATTTTATCTTTTATTTAACTTAATTGTTTATTTTTTGTTAGTATATTTCTGTTATCAGGGTCTAAATTATCAACTACTGGAATTAAAAAGAATTTAGTCAAAAAATACTTAATCGCATAAGTTTCGGCGGAACCTTTGGCTTTGGCGATATCTATATTTTGTCCTAAGGCTCACAAGTGGAAAGTGAGATTTTCTTCTGGTTCTTCGCTGTTAGTGATAGTAGCTTTTTTCAAGTATTTAATTATTCATTCTTTTTCAAGTTTTTCTGTAGTGATTTGGGTTGGGTCATCGCTAAAAGTTAAGGTTAGTTTTTGGTTTTCGAGTAAAGGCTTTAAGATGCTTAGAGCTTGATATTCTGTAAAATATTCATAGTTTTGAAATTTATTAAACTTATTCTTAAATATCTGACTAACTTTGGCTTGAATTAATCCTAGTTTTCGATAAATGTTTAACTTGGTAGAAGTTGATTTTGAAGTAGTTTTTTTGACTTGTTTTTTAGTTTTAACCATTATTAAATTTTTAGCTTTATTCGAGAAATTAATCAGGTTCTGGTAAGTCTTCAGAAGTTTTTTTTGTTTCTTCTGTGGCAATATCAGTTATTAATTCTAATGAAGCACTTTCTCTATTTTTAATTCTTTCTCCGCCCTCAATTAATTTTCTGGTACTAATATTTAGTTTTCTTATGGCTTCGTTGTTAGTCTCAATTGCCTTAACAATTTTGTCTCATCTTTCCTTAAAAAGTTTAAGATTATCTCAGAATTTGGTAATTTCGGAAGTAATTTTATCCAAATCTTTATACTGTTCCCAAATTTTATTTCATAACTGTAATTGGTCAATGATAACTAGTAAAATTGCTGGAGAACAGATGGAAACTCTTTTTTTTAAAGCCACTTCAACAATATTATAATATCTTTGTTCATTAATTTTGCTAAAAATGACCTCTGAAGGAACAAACATAATAGCATATTTGGTTCCATCTTCATCGGAAACATACTCAGCTACTTTGTTAATGTGTTCTTTTACATCATTTTCAAACTTCTTCTCAAATTCTTTTTGTTCTTTTTCTGTTAAATTGCTATCTGTTGAAGTGAGATAATTTTTGAGCGGGAATTTACTATCAATAGCAATATTATTTCTATTATCTGCACTAAATACAATAGCATCTACTCTTAAGCCTTCTCCGTTGGTTCTTTTTTTCTTTAATTTAAATTCTGTTTGGTAAATCCTGTCATTTTTCTGTAGATATAAAGATAGCAATTGGTCTAATTGGGTATTTCCTCATCTTCCTCGTTCATCGGATTGTAAAAGAACATTATTAAGTCTTTCCAAAGGTTGTGATATTCCCTTGTTTAAATTTTCTAAATGGGTTTTTATTAGTTGTTGATTACTATTAAGGCGAGTTTCTAAATCCTTATTAATTTTCTCTGTTAACTCTTTATTTTTTTCATGGAATAGCTTTTGTTGATTGGCAATTTCTCCTTTAATGCTTTTGTCAACATTTTCCAATAAAGTTTTATTTACTTCCTTGCTAGTTTCTAATTTTTGGGAAAGTTGTTCTATTTTTTCTTTTAACTCAAAGATGGTCTTTTTGGTTTCTTCATTGTTTTCTTCGAATTTGCTAGTTTCTTTTTGTTTGTTAAGAGAATCAAGATAAAGTTTGAATTGTTTTTCCTGTTTTTTAGGCAGCAGGAAGAAGAATAGCCATACTAGACCAATAATTAATAGAACAATGATTATTATTAACAAGGTTAGTGGTAGAACATCCATATTAGATATGAGAAGTTGTTTTATCTCTTTTTACTTACTTTTCAAAACCCCTTGCTAACCTTAAAACTAACTCTATTAGTTGGTTTAGCACTTTTAATTAATTGTTGCTTTTTCCCTTTACATTTAGCACAATTTCTTGTTTTAGCTACCAAATTACGAAAAGTGTTTGATTTAGAGTAAAATCCAACTCCTTTTCCTTTATTAGCCTGTTTAAACTTCTCTAATTCTCTTTGGTGTTCATCACAATTTTTATTACCTTTGGGCTGGGTTGTGTTTCTTTTTAAAGTGAAATAACCTTTAAAGTTAATATTCTCACCCTGAACTAACTTTTGCTGAATAGTTTCTAAGAAAGCCGTTAATACTTTTTTCGTAGTATCCTCATTGCCGATTTTACTTTTTTTGTTTACTTCTTTATTAATTTGGGTAATTCCTAACATAATAGAAGTTTTTACTTTCTTTTCTTTGGTTTTATTGCGTTAGTTTTAAACTCCATCGCCCAAACTGTCCCAGTGTGCCAGTTTCCCCGATACCCCAAATTATTCCCTACGGGTAATTTTCCCTTTTTCAAGGATTTTCTTTATCGTCTAATTTCATATCAATTTTAATAAGAAAATTTTGCGAACCCCTGTTGGTTTTTTATGAATAAAAAAGTGAAAAAAATCCTCAGCAAGTTCATATTTTTTCCAGTTCGCCCCACCCTTGGGGCCAACGCCAAGTCTCATACGGCGACGCCTGAAATTCACTCATGAAAATAGATATGAACGATAAAAAAAATCAAAATAACGGGGCTTCTCTCCCTCAGGAGAAAAAAACCCAATTGGAAATCCAAATTGCTGAGTTACAGCAGCAAGAACAGCAAACCCAAAAGCAGTTAAAAACTTGTCAAATCAAAGCCAAAAAAGCGAACAATTTAGCCAATTGTTTAGAAACAGCGGATAAATTTGGCAAACAATTCTTAGCCGATTTGGCAGAAAGAGAAAAAGCCAAAAAGCAACCCGATAATAATTGGTTAGAGTATCTTCTCAAAAACAAAGTTGAATTTGCTTTTAAATTTGCGATTGGAATTGAAACCTTTGCTAAATTGGTCAGCGAGAGTGTGGAAAGACAACACCGAATTTTACAACTTGAATTAGACCATATTCAAAGCCAACTCCAATATGAAGAAAGAAAATTCGCTCGTTTAGAAGCTAGACGACAAGGAAAAGTGCTTTTGGAGTGTGAATATCGCAAGAGTATTGGTTGTTTTGGTGAGTATCAGTGTCAGAATTGTCAAGTCAACTACTCGGTGAGTGAGAATAACCAATTGAAAGGAGGTTCCTACTAAAATGAGAGCCGAATTGCTGAAATTCACGGGAACTTTTGAAAAAAACCATTATTTAAAAGATTTCCAATGTCCGCAATGTAGACAGCCCATCACCGAGCAAGATATCACTGAAAAGAATTATCAATTATGAGTTAGTGATTACGCTAATGAAGTAGAGAAGTCTGAATTCGGCGGATAGAGTGGAGAGGAATTTAACTCGTTATAGCCTGTCCTTTTGATTAAAATCCGTAGAACATCAAGAATGTCCCGAAACGGAAACTTGTCAAAATTGTTATGAAAAACATTTAACTATCACCATGAAAAAAATTGCTAGTGATTATTATTGCGTTAACTGTGTTAAGGAGGTAAAGCATGAATAATCTTGTTGATATCACCTTTATCTATGGATACCAAAGGAGATATGTGCTTTGTTTGACAAGGAAAATCTATCCGTGAACTTACCATAAAAGGTGCTACGGAACGCAATGGCGAAGTTAATGGCACTTGATTCCAAGTTAATCATTTAACTAATCACTGGATTTCTTTTCGCCAAGATAAATATCGCCTTAATACCCGAGAAGCCTTTTATAAATGCGTTAGAGACGGGCAAATAACTTTCTA
Source organism: endosymbiont GvMRE of Glomus versiforme (assembly GCF_003546845.1). Taxonomy (NCBI): domain Bacteria; kingdom Bacillati; phylum Mycoplasmatota; class Mollicutes; order Mycoplasmatales; species endosymbiont GvMRE of Glomus versiforme. The sequence continues at coordinate 60,411 of NZ_NWVA01000004.1, forward strand.
TCGGCGTTTATTGCGAACAGAGAACACTGACACTTTGCTTAACTTTTCTTTCTCGGAAAGTGATGAATGAATAAAAGACCCCGTTAGTGGGAAATGACGGAGTAAGTTTTAAATTTTTTCTCTTTTCTCTGCTCGTCTGCTAGTTGCTTCGCTCTAAACAAAATCGCTTCTTTCGGTTTCCTTAGTTTTTTATTTGTTTGTTTCTTTTTACATTTTGCATTCTAACAATTAATCCTCCAATAGTTATTAAACTTCCAATTAAAGCAACTTTTAAAATTATGTCTTCATTTTTTGGTGATTGAATTAATTCTTGCTTAGGCTGATTAACTACTGATAAAGTATTTTGTTTTTGGCTTAATTGCTCTTGAATAAAGGCTTGTCGGGCATTTACTACTTGTTGGTAATTAGCGGCTTGTTGAATTTGCTCTTGATAGTAATTATTTACTTGAACAAATAACTCTGTTAAACTGGTTAATTCAAGGTTTTTAATAACTTGTAAGTCTTCTCCAAAAGGAGTTTGCTCTTCTTTTAATTCTTTTTCTAATTTAGTGATGGTTTGATTGGCTATTTCTAATTCATTTTCTCAATTTCCTTTATACTCAATATTAGTAAGTGGTGGTTTATTAATTAAATGTCGAATAGTTTCAATTACTTGCTCTACGTTAGCATTTTCATCTAAATTAATTAATTCTAAATCAGTAATTAACTTTTGAATAATTTGCTGCTCTTTATTGTGAATATCTTTTTCCAAGGAAGAAACAATTATTTTTAGTTCTTGATTTTTTTGTTTAATTTCTTGGTAATCATGGTGGAGACAAACAGAAATAGGACAAGTATGATTATTTAATTGAGTTTTTGCTTGTTCGGCTTGGTCTCGGTAATTATTTCGTTCTTGTTTAGTTTGCTGATGGGTTTGTTGTTCGTTTTTTAATTGTTCTTCAATTTCATCAATAGTATCAATTTTTCCTAATTTTTCTTTTTTATCACCCAGTTTAATTAAATATCATGCTGCTCCAATTTCTCCGGCAGTTCTTATTCAATTAAATATCTGATAATCACGGTTAGTTTTTTGTTCAGTTTTAAGAATATTTTCTAATTGTTTGATTTTATTTGTATTGCTGTTTTCTGGCTCTAAAGTTTGGCTAACCGTGCTGTGAACTGGTGCTGGAGTGACCGTGCTAGTGTGAGTAATGGTTTCTGGCTCTAAAGTTTGGCTAACCGTGTTGTGAACTGGTGCTGGAGTGACCGTGCTAGTGTGAGTAATGGTTTCTGGCTCTAAAGTTTGGCTAACCGTGCTGTGAACTGGTGCTGGAGTGACCGTGCTAGTGTGAGTAATGGTTTCTGGCTCTAAAGTTTGGCTAACCGTGCTGTGAACTGGTGCTGGAGTGACCGTGCTAGTGTGAGTAATGGTTTCTGGCTCTAAAGTTTGGCTAACCGTGCTGTGAACTGGTGCTGGAGTGACCGTGCTAGTGTGAGTAATGGTTTCTGGCTCTAAAGTTTGGCTAACCGTGCTGTGAACTGGTGCTGGAGTGACCGTGCTAATGTGAGTAATGGTTTCTGGCTCTAAAGTTTGGCTAACCGTGCTGTGAACTGGTGCTGGAGTGACCGTGCTAGTGTGAGTAATGGTTTCTGGCTCTAAAGTTCGGCTAACCGTGCTGTGAACTGGTGCTGGATTGACCGTGCTAGTGTGAGTAATGGTTTCTGGCTCTAAAGTTTGGCTAACCGTGCTGTGAACTGGTGCTGGAGTGACCGTGCTAGTGTGAGTAATGGTTTCTGGCTCTAAAGTTTGGCTAACCGTGCTGTGAANATTGCAATTACTAATAATTGGCTAAATACGTTTCACAGTGGAATAATCATTGTTCCCATGACTTCTAAGCCGGTTTCTTTCATTCCTTTTCACTTAGAAGTAAACTTTGCCGGTAAGCAATCAACTATTTTACCGGAACAAATTCGTTTAATTAGTAAGAAAAGAGTAAAATGAGAGTGAGGCAAATTAGGAGCAGTTTCACCAGAAATAATGAAAGAGGTAAGCAAATTACTCCATCTTATTTGTGAATTAGAAGAAAATTATGAAAAATAAAAAACCCCTTAAACAACTCCCTAGTCAACAATTACTTAACCAAGTTCATGATTATTTAGTTAATCGCAAAAACAAAAGACATGAAAGCAAAAAATGAATCCATTATTGCTTGTTTCTTTTATGCTGAAAGGCAGGATTAAGAGTCAGTGAAGCTTTGAGTTTTGACTACAATTTAGAACATCCTGCCCTGGAATATAAGGGTTTATATTTATTGAGAGGCAAGGGAAGTAAAGAAAGATACGTTTACGTGGCTCCAGAGATTATTAAGGTTTTGAAGAGTCATAATTGAAAACCAAATCAGACTAATAGATTTAATTTTTTTGAGTTTTTAAGGGAAGCAAAAGAGAGTTTAAATATTCCGAAAAATGTAGAGTTTGCCCCCCATACTTTAAGGAGGTGTTTTGCTACTTATAATGCCATTGGTGGCATGCCTTTGCCAGTACTCCAAAAAGTTTTAGGACATGCTAATGTGAGAACTACCGCTTTGTACGTGAAAGGGAGCAATTTAGAGAATTTATTAAAGTTTAAGCCAATTTAATGGATAAAATCAACTATAACAAAAACTTAAATAAACCATGTGAAAAACAATAGCTCGCTTCATCAGCAAACCAATTTACCACGAAGTTCAATTCATGAAATTATACAAAGCCACTTTAGAGAATAAAGAAGGTAGGTTTGTCTGCTCTTTTGGGGAAAAATATTTGCGAGATTATTCCTCAGAAAATAAAATCTGCTTTTTAAAATGTAAAAAGACTAGTTTTGGATTCTCTTGCCAAGCCATAGAATTTTTAGATAACAATGAAGAAGTTACCTCGTGAGTAGAAACTGCTGGCAAAGCAAACAAAAAAGAAACTATCCAAAATCAGGAAAAGTTAAAAAAAGAACTTCCGGAAAAAGTGCAAATACTTACTAGCTTGCTTGCAAAAGAGACTGGAAAGAATTGAACCTTTCGCATTGATTCTCAACCTTTTTCTATTTATCTAGAATGCTCGAAAAAGCCGCATTTAAGATTTTTAATCAGCAATTTTGCTAAAAATCAAGTAGTTTTAGATAGTAATCCTGCTCTTAATCATTTAAAGAATATTTATGTTGATTTAGCTAAAATTGACCTCTATTATTTGCTGAAAGATATTGAGGAAAGAATTAAAGTTATTGAGAGATTAAATTAGTCTTTTTAAGTATTTTTGCTTTTACTTTTAGCGATTTTTGTCAGCAATCCCCCAATACTTACTAAACTCACTACTAATAAACTAATCAAAATAATTCTTTCTTTATTTGCTGTTGTTGTTGGTGGTGGAGCCAATTCAGTTGTTTCTTTATTAACGCTTTGATTAAGATTAATATTTTTCTCCAAATGCTTTTGTATAGCATTATTTCTTAACTTAACCATTTGCTGATAACTAGTGGCTTGTTGAATTTGCTCTCTTATTTCTTTACTTAAACTAATACCTAGTTGTTTTTCTAAACTTGCTAACTCAATATTTTTAACAGTGTCATTTTTAGTAATATCTAAACTTTCTTCAAAAGGAGTATCTTTAAATTCTTGGCTGGCTAATTCTCTTTCTAGTTTAGTAATAGTTGCTTGACTTTGCTCTAAACTTTTTTCTAATTCTTCTGTTTTGCTATCGTCTGCTCAATAAGTTGGAGGCTTATTAATTAACTCTTGAATTTTGCTAATAGTTTCTTTTAAAGTTGGTTCTTTTAAGCCTAATTTTAAGTCTTGATTAAGTTGATTAATGATTTGGCTTTCTTTATCTTTAATTGCTTGGTCTTTTTCGGCTTTAAGTTGGTTTAATTCTTGGCTAAGACTTTCCTTTTCTTGGTAAGCCTTATCTCTTTGTTCTATAATTTGGCTATAATCATCATGAGGATAAGGACAATCAGGGGCATTTCCAACAAGACAAACATGATTATTAATTTGAGTTTGTAAGTTATTGCTGTGATTTTGTTCATCTTGTAATTTTTCCTCTAAAATTTTAGTAGTGCCTTTGTTGGCTAGATACTGTAATCCTATCCCTCCTATTTCAAAGGCTAATCTTAATAAACTAGCCTTAGTGTCTTGTCAATCTTGCCCTTTTGGTTTTTGGGTTTTTAGTTTATTAGCCAATTGATGTATTTTTGCTTTGTTTTGGGTCGCTTGTTCTCTTTTTTTAGTAGCAAATTGATGAAGGTCGCTATTTTCTTTTTCTAATTTTTCAATAGTTTCAGCATTATCTTTAATTAACTGGCTTTTTTTTGCTAACTCTAACTGGCTATTCTGATAATTATTTCTAGTTTGGCGGTATTTATTATCTAATATCTTTATTTGAGAAGTTAAAGTTTGTTTTTGGTCTTTTGCTTCTTGCTGTAAAAATCCAATAGTCATTTCTAATTCTTCTTTATCAAATTGTAAGTCTCCCAGCTTTTCCTCTAAATCAGCAATATTTTTTTCCTGTTCGGTTTTAAGTTCAGTTAGTTGAGTATTTTGTTCTTGGCTTTGAGTTAATTGTGCTTGGGTATTATCCAAAGTATTTTTCGTGTCAGTGAGACTAGTTTCTAATTGCTGAATAGCTTGCTCTTTTTGCTGGTTAATGGCAGTTTGGTTTTGGAGTTTGTTATCAGTTTCTTCTAATATTCTTTGCTTTTCATTTAATTCTTGGTAAGTTTTCGTAAGTTTTTGCTCACGGTTTTTTAAATCTTTTTGTAAGTTAACTATGGCGGAATTAAGGTTTTCCTTTTCTCATTTATTTTCTTCCAAGGAAGTTTCTAAATCAATAATCTTATCTTCTTGCTGACGATTTGCTTTTTCATAGTCGGCTTTTAAGTTGATAATTTTATTTGCTAATTTTTGTTTTTTATCCTTATAATCTGAGGCTTGATTGGCTAATTTGGTTTCTAAATCTTTAGCTTTTCGGTTGTTTTCTAGGGCGGTTAGAGTAATTTTGCCTTGTAGTTCGCTAATAGTTTGGTTTAATTGTTGATTATCTTTTCCTAAATCTGTTAGTTGGTCCTCCAGTTGAGTTTTGGCTTGCTGGTGTTTTTTTAGTTGGTTAAATTGCTCTTGATTTTCTTTTTGGCTGGTTTCTAGTTTAGCATTTAAATTAGCAAAGTCTTTCTCTTTATCTTTTACTTGGTTTTGATAGTCAGTAACAGATTGATTGAGGTTACGGTTTTCTTGCTGTAAATCAGCAAGGGATTTTAAAGTATTAGTTAATTCATCAGTTTTTTTTTGAAAAGCAAGTTGATTGGTCTCGGCTTTTTCTTTTCAAATGTTTAATTGTGTAGCTAAGTTTGCTTGCTCTTTTTGGGCTTTTATTTTGGCGGTATTTAACTCGGTTGTTAAATTTTTGATACTTTGCTCTTGCTGGGCTTCTGCCTTTTCATAGTCGGAGATTTTATTATTGAGTTTTTTGATTTTGTCATAATTCTTTTGTCTTTCTGTATTAAGTTCATTAACTCCTTTAAGTAAGCGTTCTTTATCAGTTTTGACTTGGTTTAAATTGTTTTTGCTTTGAGTAAGATTACTTTGAAGTTGACTAATAATCTGTTCTTTATCTTGGATTTGCTTGCTTAATTTCTTTTCGGTATCTTGGAAAGTTTGGTTAGCATTATTTTGACTAGTTGCCAGTTGGTCTTTCAAATCTTTAATTTTTTGCTGGTGAGTTTCTTCTTGGTTGGTTAATTGCTCTTCTAAATTGACTACTTTTTGCTGGGTTTGGTTTAATTTATCTTCCAAATCCTCTATTACTAAATCATTTTGGTTATTTTCCTCGGTTTCTTCTTTTTGTCTCTTAACAGTGGCTAATTCATTCTCTATTTGTTTAATTTGAGCCACTAATTCTATGTCTTTATGGTCTTTATTAAAATTGGCTTGGTAGAGAGCGTTAATTGCTTGGGACAGCCTTTGATTTTCAGCTTGGGCTTGGTTAAAATTAGTTTGGAGTTGGTGGAATTCTTGGGGATTAAAATTAACTGGACAGTCTGGAACTGATGAACCTTGATAAAGAGCCAAAGAATTATTGGAATTTTGTCCGTCCCGGTAGCCAGCCGTATATCCTGCCCCAGTTAGTCCTAGCACTATCATAGTGGCTTCAAGCGGGTGTCTGACTGCTTTTTTGAAGACCCGAAAACCATTATCAGCAATTTCTCCTAATTGTTGAGCCTTATTTCATCCTCAATTAGTTAAAGATTGGGTTTGATTTTCTTTGTTTGTATTATCTAATTTTTTGGGTTCAGTTGGTTTAGATGGAATTGGTTGTGTTCTCTCTCTCTCTCTCTCTCTCTCTCTCTCTCTTCCTTAAACAGTTCGGTTTCAATAGCAGAATAGTATTCTTTTTTTCTCCTATTGGTAAAATCACTAGGTCTTTTCTTATTTCTTTTAAGGGTAAAAAAAGTTTGGTTATTATGGCAATCATTTCACATTTTATTTAAAAAAAATATTGCTTGGGATTTTGTTTGTTCGTTAGTTTTGTCTTCAAAATCTAATTGTCATTGGTCTGGTAAAGAATCATTTCCAAATTTTAAATCCTCTATGTGATATCTTATTTCTTCTATTCAGAATTTGTTTTTGTCATAATATTTGTTTATAAAATAAATTTTAAGGTTTTATTCTCATTCAAAAGCAATTTTTCATGCTATTTTGGTTTTTTGCATGACTTTTTTGTTGGCTAACCCGAGCCTTTGTTGACCAACTAAACGCAATTCCTTATCAATGGTCATGGGAAAAATAAATAGAACTTTACTGGGATGGTCTAAGCCAGTTTCAGGGGTATTTTCAATATAAACTTCAAAGGGTTCAATATTCTCAATGTTCTCAGTAGTGATTGGTGCTACCACTATTAAGTCATTAAACTCATTCTGAGTGTCGTTGCTAATTACTAGACAAGGGCGAAAGGTTTTTGGGGTTTCCTTGGCTCTTTTGAATTTTACCAACCAAATTTCGCCTTTTTTGGGTATTTTTTTAGTTTTTTTCATTATTAATGTAGTCGTCAACTGTTTCGTCTCAAAGAGCCAGTTCTTTCTTTAATTTCTGGTTTTTGGCTATTCTTTTATGAGCTGCGATTAGTTGTTTTCTTAATTGTTCTTTTTCTTGCTTTTGTTCCTTTTCTAACTCTTTTTCAACTATTTTATTAACAAATTCACTAACTTTTCTTTTTTCAATTAAAGGTTTGATTTTCTGATAAGTTTTTTCAGAAAAATAAATATTAACATTGTGTCCGGACATAATACATATTTTTAATGCTTGCTTATATACTTAAGCATTATCACTACATTTATAATTTATCAGTCAGTCATTTTCTTCTTTCTAGGCTTGTTGAAGGCTCTTAATACTGCTTTTTACTTATATACCTATCGTGTCGCATTAATTAACAAGACTTCGTGGGTCTCGTAAAATGCGAGACTTGGAGAGGGTATTTTGAAGTGGAACGCTAAGTGTTTTTGGTGGTGAAAGTAAAAAATTTTTTTATGGATAAATCTTCCCAAATTAAACAAATTCTAACTAAAATTGAAATGCCTAAAATCATTGCTTGCTTAGAAACCAATCCTCAATCAAAAACTCTAAAACAAATTATTCGTTGTTCTCAAAGAGCCTGAGAAAGCAAAGACCCCGAAGAAGTTTTTCGTTTAGCAGTTAGAGTGGCTTATGCCTTGGATACTATTGTCAATAAGGCTGATTATGTTAAAAACGACAAAAACAAAAAATATTGCTTAGAAATTTCTCAAGAGTTATTTAAAGAAACAGTGGGGCAAAAGAAATAGTTGGTGTTTTTTTCATGTCAAACACTAGATTTCTCCTAATTATTTTACTTTTACTATTTTTGCTGGCGTTTTTGCTTGGGTGAGTTATTTATTGAAAATTCTTTGGTAAAAAGCAAATCCAGCAACAAAAACAAAAGCAAGAATGAGTAAAAAAGACCCTAGCCCATATTAAAAACTTGGTAATTATATACAATTTTAAACTAAAAAGCAAAAATCTACATATGCCAGAGTTTAAAAGTATATCAGATTTATTAACATTCTTTCCCAATGAACAAACCATCATTAACTTTTTAGAAAAGCATAGGTGGAATGGAAAAGTAGTTTCTCCCTATGACCCAACCTCAAAAGTTTATTTTTGTCCTAGTATTAACCGATATAAATGTAAAAACACGGGCAAATTCTTTAATGTAAAAACTGGGACTGCTTTTGCTAATACTAAACTACCATTAAGAAAGTGGTTCATAGCCACTTATCTTTTTACTTCTCATAAAAAAGGTGTTTCATCATGCCAATTAAAAAGAGACCTTAATATTACACAAAAATCAGCCTGAAACTTATTAGATGATTTACGCGAGAATCTTAAACAAACTAACTTTATTAAAGACATGCTAAAAGGTCTTGTTGAAATTGATGAGACTTTTATTGGTGGCAAGAATAAGAACCGCCATTGAAATAAAAAAGTTCCTAATTCACAGGGTCGCAGTTGAAAAGATAAAGTGCCAGTGTTAGGCATGATTGAAAGAAATGGCAACCTAATCGCCCAAGTGGTTCAGAATACTAGGCAGGAAACAATTGAGCCAATAATTAAGGCTAATATCAAGCAAAATTCTAATGTTTATACTGATGAATGACATGCTTACAAAGACTTATGCCAATGATATAACCATGAAATAGTTAATCATAGCATTAAGCAATATGTAAACAAAAATGCTTCTACTAACTCTATTGAGGGCTTTTGGTCTCATCTTAAAAAGGGTATCAATAACACTTATCATTGAATAAGCAAAAAGCACACACAGAAATATATAGATGAATTTGTTTTAAGGTTTAACACAAGAAAGGACAGCGAACAGGACAGATTTAATTTGGTTATTTCCTCAATGGTAGGTAAAAATTTAGGTTATGAGCGATTAATTTCCTCCTAGCTTTTTCTTTCCTCTTTTTCCTCTAATTTTTTCTTTAATTCTTTGTTTTCTCGCTTTAACATTTTGATTTCTAAATCTTTGCGAGCTATTATTTCTTTGTATAACATATTTTCTACCTGTTTTATTTTGATTAACGAGGGAACCAAACTAATTACTATGGCAACTATTCAACCAATAATATCTTTGCTAGTAATTGAGCCATTTTCCACACTTTAACTATTTTTATTTCTCATTTCTCTTTCAATATCTCTTATTTGATTATGTAAATTTTCAATATCTTTATCTAAACTTCTGGCTTTACTAAATTTAACTATAACAAGAATAGCAAAAAGTGGAATGATGATTATTGACAATCACCAAGCACCGCCTCATATTTTACCTCGCTCATATTCTTTTATTCTCAATTGAGATTTTAAGTCAGATAGTTTTTGGTTAAGGTAGTAATCTTGGTTCATTACTTACTTCCTCCTTTCAGAGGATTTTTACTCTCTCTCTCTCTCTCTCTCTCTCTGCTGTTTCAAACAGCCAACAAAAATATTGATTAACATATACTTATATTTTTACTGATAATTTAAACTATATAACTTTCTATATAAGCAAAATTATCCGTAATTGCTAAAATTGCTTATATGACAAAAAAAATAAATAAAATGTCTCATAAAGAACAAGATAATATACCAGTAAGCCATGAGGAATTTGACAGAGCAATAAAAGCCTTGTTAAACTCTCCACCTAGGAAAATAAGAAAAGGAAAAAAGTAGTTTAAAGTGGTATATAATTACCAAAAACTTTTCTCCTAGTCGCTTGAAAAATAGAAGTTGGCAAAAAAGCACTGGTAAATATAAGAAAAAGGCTAAAAAACCCATCAAACATACTAAAAATAAACAAAAATAACTATTATGAAAGAAATAATAATTATTGAAGTTGAAAACAGCCAAAAAGTTAGGACTTTTCTCGAACAGGAACAAATAAATTATCAGACTTATCACCAAGGCGAAAACGAAGAAGAATATTGACGCCAAGCTGTCCGTGCTGCTAGTCAAGACGAGCAAAGAAATAAAGAAATTGCCGCTTGGGATAAAATTGCCAGCAAAGTTAAAGATAAGTAATGACCGAAAAACTATATCGCTACGGAGAAATTTATTGAGTGAAATTTGATGAGGAAACAGTAGGAACCGAATTAAAAGGCGACCATCCAGGCGTAATTATCTCTGATAATTGATATAATGAGGAGGGAAATAGAGTGATTGTTATGCCTTGCTCTACTACTTTAAAGCCTATTTATCCTTTTGAAGTTTTTGTGGAAAATTTAGCCAATAATGAGAGAAATGGAAAAATTATGGTCGATCAAATAAAAGGTATTGATAAAACAAGACTGCTTGGACGAGCAATTAAACGCTTAAATGAGGAGCAATTGGAAAAGATTAACCAAATTTTATTTAAACTTTTGAAACTAAAAATTGGCGACTTTAAATAAAATTATTTATATGAATAATGACGCTCAACAACATATAAACCAAATCACCCGCAAAGGAAGAATTTATTACCTAGATATCAGCAATAGAGACCTAGCAGGCAACGCAGATTTAAGCGATTTTACTACTCTCCAAAACTTTAATGCCGCTAATAATCAGTTTGAAAACCTGGATTTCTTAAATAGTTTGCCAAATAAAGAGAAATTACAAAGTATTAACCTTTTTGGCAACCAAATTAAAGAAATAGATTTTGCCAAGTTATTTACTGATTTTCCTAACCTAAAACGCATTAATATCAGCAAAAATCCGGCTAGTGCGAAAAACCTTAATAACCTAACCAGCGAACAGTTTAGTAAAATCATTGAAGGCATAAAAGAGAAAAAAATCCAACTTAACTGCTTAAAAGGCACTGTGCTAATGGATTTATTGGTTCATGCCAAAGAATTAGTTTCTAGGGGCAATGCTAATCAGCAAACCCAAGCCCATATGGCTTACCTACAAAAAATAGTTAGTCAGCCACAAAAAACAGAAATCAAAACAGAAGCATCAACCAAAAACAGCCAAAGCAATAACCAAACTTCTAATAATAGCATTTATCTATTAGTTGGTGGTTTAATTATTTTTGGCTTGGCTGTTTTAGGAATTGGCTACTGGCTAGGAAAAAGAAAAAATGCCGCAAAAAACTCTTTTACTGAGTAAAATATTAGTATAATCTTTTAACCAAAAAACCATTCTGTAAGGGCTACGCCCTGCTTCCAAGTTAAAGGGTTAAAAAAGAGTTAGTTAAGAGTTTACGAGAATTAACTAATAAGGAGAAAAATGATTAAATAAATACTGGGAAAGTATATTTTTATTTTTAAATATATGCTTCCTAATTTGACACTTTTAAAGCAAATTCGCCAAAGAATTCAAACTATCCCAAATCAACACGGAGAATTTAAGCGTAAAGAGCACCACGGACTATTTTTGTTATGTTATAAAGCAGGCTTGCGAGTATCAGAGGCAGTAAATTTCAATCTAAATCAAAGAACAAAAAAAGGTCTTTACCATATCAAAACCAAAGGCAAGAAAAAACGTTATGTCTATGTTCCTAAAAGAGTAATCAGTGAACTTAAAAAATGTGAATGAAAACCCCAGCAAACTAATCGCTTCAACTTTTACCATTTCCTAAAAAGCATTAAAAAAGGTTTAGAAATCCCCGCTAATACTGAACTAACTCCCCATACTTTACGCCGAAGTTTTGCCACCCACCATGCTGAAAATGGTTTACCTTTACCATTACTCCAAAAACTTTTAGGACATAAAAGCATTAGAACTACCGCTTTATATTGAATGAATATTTATGCCGAAGACGACAATGACGGCACTGGAAGCATTCTAGCAGGAAAACAATGATTAGAAAAATCCAAACCGTCGCAACCTGAACCCGAGGAACCTATTAAAGTGAATTTAGACCAACCACCTATTCTATTTACGCCAAGTTTACCGACATTCAGACCAGCACCAGCAGAGCATTTAAGCAAAATCAACCAACTAGAAAACCAATTAAGCCAAATCCAAAGCAAAAACAATAGCCTAAAATCAGAATTAGCCCAAGAAAAGGAAAAGAACACTGATTTACAGCAAGATTTAAGCAATTTAAGCCAACAAAAAGCCCAAGAAACCACTGAGAAAAAGCAATTACACCAAGAATTAACTACTGCTAAGGAAACCATTAGCCAACTAGAACAAAATTTAATTACCACTCAAAACAATTTAGCCCACGAAAAGCAAATCAACCAATCTCTCCAAGAAACTAACACTAACTTAACGCAAAAAAATCAGATCAACGAACAAAACCTCACCAATCTCCAAAATGCTTATCAAATCGCACTGAAAGTTAAAGAGTTAATCCAAAAGCAATTAAATCACCTCTTCACTGAAATCAAAAAAGCCGCTCAACAATTACAGCAATGACAAAAGATTAATTATTACCAGCAATTAGAACAACAAACCAAAATGGAGGCAAAGATAATTCACCCTCCGCCATGAAAAAAACCTTAACTTGCTTTTATTGTCAAAACCTAAAAAACCTGCTTTCTGTCAGCAAAGGAAAATGTGCCTTTTGCGGCGTAGAAAACAATCCACTTTATTTAATTGCTTATCAGTCACAGCCCACTTTTTTTTGTTGTTGCTGTGCTTGATGACAATTCCCCACAGCGAAGCCGAAAAAGCACTAGAAAATAAATGATACCAAGCAAGGAATAAATAAAAATCTCTATATGAAACATCTCCAAGAAGTCTCACCATCTAAAAGACCGCCCAAAGCAATAGCCAAAAAACTAACGCCACCGCAAATTCTTGCTTGTGAAGTTCAAGCCCAGAAATTAATTGCTAAACTAAACGACGGACGAGAATTAAGCATCCCCCTTGATTGATTTGCTAAATGAGGAGTAGAAAATGCCACGGCTGATAAGTTAAAAAATTACGAAATTTGACGAGGCAAAAACATTTATTTTCCTGACCTTGACGAAGTATTAGGCATTGAGAAGTTTCTGAACGGTTTTGCCGCTCCGTGCGAATAATATGCCGACTTGGAAAATCAAAAGCTATTGGTTTTACTTCAAAATTGGCGAAGTTTTAGAAGAACACAAAGGTATTCATATCCACGCCGAAACTTCTCGTGGTGGTGTTGGTTTTTGAATTGAAAAAGGTGCTGAAAAGTCTAAATACACAGTGAAAATCAAGCAAATTGAAGGTTATGTCTCTCTTAAAGAAAAGAACGAAACTAAAAGGATTGTTCAAGAGCAAGCCGATTTCTTTTTTCAAGCCTGAATAAAAGCCTAAGGGAAAATAAAGAATAAATAAATTAAGGCTGAATTTGCCTTTTTCCTATTTCTGAGCGTGGTTTAACTTGTCTTTTAACCAAACTTTCTTGTCTATCTTTCCAAACTTCCAAGTCATATCTTTGCTGTAAATTTAAAAACATTTCCGGCTCAATTTGAAAATAGCGTCCCAAGCGATAAGCCATTTCTAAATCAATTTTGCTTTTGCCATCCACTAAATCTTGGAATTGATAAGGAGGAATTTTTAAAGCATTAGCAGATTCTTCCACACTTAAATTCAATGGTTCAAAAAACTTTCTCCATACTGTTTTGCCAGGGCGAGAACGGGGGAAATTTTGCTTGTGTCATAATTAAATTAACAAATTAAAAGCAGTTGCGTATAAGCAAACATTCGCTCGTAGTGTTCTTGGCTTAAAGAGAACAAGTGTTCTTCAATTTGCGGAGTTAAAATTGGCTTTTCCAACAAACTAGTTAATTTTTGCTGAAATTCTATTTTTGACTGTTATCCAAACGGTTATAAAGTTTAATTAGTTCTGCGTAATCATGCTTATTTTGGGCTTGTTTTTCTCAGTTTTTTCTGATTTCTAGTTTGGCCATATTAATTTTTTCCTATTGACTAATCGGAACTAAATTTCCTTTAATCATCTTTTGAAATTCCGGAGTCATCCATTCTCAATACACTAAATCTACTTTAAAAGGTAAATAAGACTTTTCTAAATCCTCTTTGAGATGACTAAAAGTGTTTCAAGGCATTTCTTCATAATAGCAAACATCTAAATCAGAGTATTTTTTGGCTTGATTTTTCACTCGGGAACCGTAAGCGTAAAACTTATAAGGATATTTAGCCAAGATTGAACGAATAATTTCTTGGTGTCTAGTTTCCATTTGGAGCATATTTGGGTGCCTCCTTTTCTAACTTTGCTAATAAGTAGTCTAAATCTTTTAAGAATTCTTGGGTGATGGAGAAAAACAAACTATCCAAGATTTCTTTGCGGTAAGTGTGAACAGTGATATTTCTCTTATCTAAATAAGAAAACCAAACTTCGGCACTAGTAATAAGTTTTAATTTAGCCGTTTCCCGAAAAGTATCTCGCACATTGTCAGTATCTATGCCGTGAAAAGTTAATACTTTTTTCATCACTCTCCAAGCTAGTTCATAGCAGAATTCAAAAGCTTTGATGGTTCCTGTTTTCTCGTAATCATTACGAGCATTTTGAATAATGTCCGCAAGGAAGTTGCGAGCTTTAATTAGTGCGGTGTAGTCAACTTTGCCGTAAAGATATTGTTTTTCTATCATTTATAGAGTTTTTACTTTAAATCTGTCTCCTGCTCTTATACTTTCTTCACCTCCCCCTATACTTTCCTAACAATAACTTCTGAAATTCCCCATTTTCCCACAAGCATTTATTACAAATTAGCCTTTCCTCACCAGTCTTGTCGGTTCAAAAGCGTAGTTGGTTGCGGTTTTTAACTCCTTTATCTTTTTGTTTACCAACTATCACTCTTGCACAAAAACTACACCAAGCAAAGTAGTTTTTAGCAGCAGTTTTGTTGCTTTGCTGATAACTCAGCCCACTTTTAATTACTTGTTCGGTGATTTTCTTTTGCTGTTTTTTAGTTAAGTGTTTTTTCTTTCACCCACATTTAAAGCAATTAGCAGGCAATTGTTCGTAAGTCTCTTTTCCCGGTTTATTATCCAAGGTGTAAACAAGACATTTATGACATCTCGGACACAACCAAGCATTAACTCCTTGGTGAACTAACTCACAATTCTTCTTACACAGTCGGCAAAGTTCCAGTTTAGTCGGTCAACCATTTTCTCGCCAAAGTTTCTGATAGCGTTCTCTTTGCTCCACTTTCAAGTTCACCAACGAACTCACTGGCACCAATCTAATTTCTGGTGAGTTGCATCACTGACAAGTAGGATATTTAGTAAATTTTACTACTTTTTTCATACTAAGCTTGCTTATTAGTAAGAGCTAACCAAAAAGATTTGAGCACACTTTCTCAAATTTCTGGCTTTACTTTGCCTAGTCTTTTGAGTAAACGCAACTTTTTATCAACGGTGTGAATTCGATTAAGCAATATCCGGCTAGTTTCATTTAGTCCGGTTTCTTGATTAGCGATGATTGGGATCTCGAAAAATTGGACTTCTCCGGGAATTACTTCTTGGGTGGTGATAGCCGCCACAATTATTTCTTCATCATGCTTATTTTGGAGATTATTGCTAATTACTAGACAAGGACGGACGGGTTTGCGGCTTTCTTTGGTTTTGGGAAATTCGATTAACCAAATTTCGCCTTGTTGTGGGATTTCTTTATTTTCAACCATCTTTTAAAGTTTCTTCCCAGACTGCTAATTCAGTTTTAAGTTTTTTGTTTTTTGCCATGGCTTGATAACCACGGATTAGTTTTCGTTCCAGTTCAGTTTGCTTTTGGCTTTGTTCTTGGCTTAATCGGGCTTCAATTGCTTCGTTAATATAGCGGCTAATTTTTCGAGGACCGACTAAATGCCTTACTGCTAAATAGATCTCTTCTTGGAGATAAATGTTTACTTGTCGTCCAGTCATATATATTTGTTTTTACTCTCTATCTAGGGTAGGAGAAGTTGTTCGAATTTTAAAGTTCGCATGCTTATCGGTTTTTTCTCTCGAAATTAAATGCCAGGTTGCTAAAAAGAAAGTGGTCTTTTTACTCTTTTTAAAGGAGATTTATTTATCTCTTTTGAATTAAAATCACTACTCACTAAAAAATTATCATGATTGTTTTTCATATAGATATTTTTAATATTTGTCCGTCTATTGTCTCATTTAAAAAAAAGTAGCAAAAAAAATTTCCTCATTTTATCACCTTTTCGCCCCATTTAATAAGGAAAATTAAAGGATTTTCCCTATTTAATACTTAAAACCTGTGCTTTGGATACAAAAAAGCACAGACAAAAAAAGAAAAGGAAAAAACGCTTAAATCATTATTATTTTTTTTTTATTAAGCCCAGAGGGCTTTTTGGACTGCGTAGCAGTTCAAGTTATATAAAAATTAAGACCAAACATGGGACGAAATTAGAGGAGAAAAGGGGGGCAAAACGACGAAAAAGAGTGAAAAACGCAGCTTTTTTGTAATATTTAAGCCGAAGTGCGAAGCCCCGGAGGGAATTGACGACTGAAAGAGCCGAATTGGAAGCCCCGAAGGGGCGACAACGGCGAAGGAAAGAGTCAACCTGAGGGGCGAGCATCGGCGGGTTGAAGAGGAGAAAGGAAGGAAAACGGGCGATTTTCGCTTAAAAAGGGGTGAAAATGAAAGGTTTT
Organism: endosymbiont GvMRE of Glomus versiforme; assembly: GCF_003546845.1. Classification (NCBI taxonomy): domain Bacteria; kingdom Bacillati; phylum Mycoplasmatota; class Mollicutes; order Mycoplasmatales; species endosymbiont GvMRE of Glomus versiforme. The sequence continues at coordinate 76,979 of NZ_NWVA01000004.1, forward strand.
GGTGGGAAAATAGGGGAATTTTTTTTTGTCAGAAAAAAGGTGAAAATATGCGAGAATTTTCTTTGGTTCTTTCTTTTAAAACTTAATCCCTCCGAGGAAAATTCTGATTTAACTTTTGTTGAATGTAAGCCTCCATTTGTTGCCGAGAAGCATCTTTTCTGTCTTCACTTCTCCTTATCTGTTCTTCTAACTCTTGCTTTCTCTTATTTAATTCTCTTTGGAGCCTATTTTCTCTTTCTAAACTGCTTGAACTAATTCAACCTTCGCTGGCTTGCCTCTCGTTCCTTAACCTTTGCTCGTTAAGTCTTCTTTGCTGATTAACTATTTCTTCTTGGGTTTGTTTTTGTCGCTCTAATTCCCGAGAATATTCTGCTTCTCTATTTGTCCTTTCCTGACTTATCCGATTAATCATGTCTTGTTGTCGCTGATTTTGTTCCCTAATGGCTTCTTCCATTCTGCGATTTCTTTCTGCCGCTTGCTCGGCTGACCTCCTGCCTCATTCTTCAAGTGTGTAAGTAGCAGCATTGCGTAAAGTAAAATCTGTTTGGGTTTGTCCGCAAGTAGGACAATAAATGTGTCCAATAAAATCCGATTGATAATCTGGAACTAACAAACCAGATTTATTGTAAACTTGGATATTATTATCATGACCATAACGACAAATTGGTTCACCAACCCGGACATTATTAAAACTGTTACGAATTTGGCTTAAATTATTTTGACAAGAATTATTTATTTGATTAAGAGCTTGGTTATGGGCTTCTTGCGACCTTTGCAATTGGGCTTGATTAACTTCCTCGATTTCTTGTCGAGTAGTTTGGACTTTTTTCTCACTTTGACTTTGTAATTCTTGGACTTGTCTTTCGAAGTTCCTTCCGGTAATTCTTAAATCACGGGCTTTTTGTTCTTCAATAGCAGCGACTTCTTTTTGGAGTTCGGCTTCGCGTTTTTGGATTTCTTGTTCTTTTTCGGTTATTTCTTTGGTTAGTTTTTCTTCTTGTTCCATGAAATCATTAATTCTGGTGTCTAAATCGTCTATATTATCTGGTTTATAACTTTTTTTACAAGTGCCAAGATAAGTCAGTAGTCTTTTTCGTGATTCTTCACGAAGTTCTTTGGCTGTCCTTGCCGAACGACCCACCATGGGCGGATTATTAACATAAATGATTTTGCTGTTTTTGAGAATACCCATTAATTCCCCATTTTCCTCACGTAATTTTTCCTTGTCTTCATCACAATCACTTGAACTCTCAAATTCAGGAAATCTCGTGCGGACAATTGTAGTGTAATCAACCACTCCTCGGTCAAAAAGCACTGACTCCAACAATTTATAAGTATCAATTTCTTTTTCGGTAAACCTGCCATCACTAACAAAGAAAATTTGATTAAGCCCATTTTTCTTAATAATTGGCACTAATCCCTTTAATAATTTAAGAATATCCTTGGTTTCTAACTGCGTATCCCCAAATCCAATAGTATCAATCACTAAATAATTAATTTGCTCTGTTTCATCTTTACTTATGTTAACTACAAATTTCTCGGTTTTAACTTCTTTGGTTTCACTCACGCTCCGAGCACTTTCTTTAAATACTTCTTCAAAATTGTCGTTTTTATTCACCAAAACATTTCCCAAAGTAGACTTACCGCTGCCCGTGCGACCAATTAGAAGAATATTTCTTGCTTCTTCTCCCCCGAAATTGTCGTTATTTTCCAAAGATAAAGCAAGTGCTTTTGCTAAAATAGTATCTTCATCTTCTTCCTCACTATCAACTTGTAAATACTGTTGATATTGGTCTCTCATTATCTTATCATTACCATTAGGAGAAGAAACAAAAAGATAATTTAAATAATCCAAAGGAGACATTTCAAATAAATCACGAATTCAAGCCGCATATCCGCTATCTTGGGGTTTTAATCCAAAATCAATTCATTCTTTTACTTCTTCAAAGCCAAATCCATTATCTTCTCATCGTTTTTGTAATTCCGGAGTAAAATCGTGGTGAATATTGTTTTTTCAAACATCATCTATTTCTTTTTGAGCTTGTTCTAATTCTAATTGCCAAAGAGTTGAAATTAATTCTTGAAATTCTTTTTCGTGAGTTTCTTCTTCCTCTTTTCTTAATTTATCTTGTTCTGTTGCCGTTCATTCTAAAAAATCAACTAACGAATTAACATTTTCCACTTTTTTATTTTGTTGGGTTTCTCATTCATCTAGTTTAGTGATTAATCACTGAAAATAAACTTCTCCTGGTTGGTAAGCACCATCACCATAAATTTCTTCAATATTGGTCGGAGGAGGTTCAGGCAAATCGGTTGTTACTCCTGCACTTCGTAATTGTTGTAATTTTATCCTAAACTCTTTAAACTCAGCCTCTAATTCAGTTTCTTTGGCTCGTTCTTCTTTGGTTCTTTGCCGTTTGATAACTATCTTTTTTTCTTGAATATCAAAATAAACTTGACAGTTTTCGTATAATATTTTTAAATGTTCGATAAATTCTTGGGTTGATTTCATGATTTTTTGTTTTATATTTATATTTTAAGATAAATTAATTGGTTTTTATAATTTGGATAGTTTTTAACTAATTCCAAAATTATAATTTTTTAATGTTTTTTTTTATTTTTACCCATCAAATAAGCAATGACTATTCCCATAATTACTAATAAAATAGCACTAGGAATAGCAACATATCATCACTTAAATCCATTATCAGAATTATTAGATTGTGATGAATTAGCCTTATCCTTTAATTCTTTTTGCTGGGATTGTTTTTTATTTAATTCACTTTGAATTTCTTGCTTTTTACTTTCTAGGGTTTCTATTTTTTTAGTGATTTCTGGTTTAGCATCAGTGTCTTTTTGGTTTTGCTTTAATTCTGTTATTTGTTTTTGTAATTCGGCTAATTGCTGTTTAAGATAATCAATTTCTTTTTGCTGATTTTGAATTTTTTGTTGGTCTTGGAGATTTGGTTTATTAGTTGGTTTTTGGGAAGAACCAAGTTTTTTTCTTTGTTCTTGGATGAAAGATTTTAGTTGTTCGTTTTTTTCTTTTATTTCTTTGTTTTTTATTTTATCAACAAACTTCTCTTCCAGTCAATCAACCATTTTAGAAACTTCATCAGCAATTTCTTGGAAAAAGTTTAATTCTTCGTGAGTAGAGGGATAAATTTCAGAAGGAATGTCTTGTTTACCTCCTTTTGCTACTGCTTCGGCAATTTCTCAGCAAAGTTCAGCAATTTCGCCTAGAAAACCCCATTTCTGTGTTTGGGCGGTTTCAGTTAATCATCCAACGGACTGAGAAACGGAGGCTTTTTTCTTTACTTCATCTCATACTTCTTCAATTCCTTGTCAAGAAAAATTTTTCTTTTCTTTAAGGCAATTTATTTTATCTCTAAGGTTAGCAAATTCTCTTCCCGATGTAATTAGTTTTTTGCTTTCTTTTATGTTTTCTTTGGTTTTAGCAACATAATCAGCATCGATAATTTGCGGACATTTATCATGGATTAAATCAATTATTTTTAAAATTTCTTTGAAATTTGCTTCTAATTTGTCTAAATCTTTATTAGCAAATTTAAATTCACCTTTTACTAAATTTCCACAATAATCTTCGTTTTTGCCAACAAAAATGATAAAGATTTTTGCCATTGTTTCTCTGGCTTTATCAGTAATTTTCTCTTTGCTGGCATTATCACATACTTTTTGAGCTTCAGAGTATAAGTCAGTAGCTTGCCAAAAAGTAATTTCTTTTTTTGCTATTTTAATAAAGATGTTTGAAAGTTTTTTTTCAAGAAGTTCGTTAGTCAAAAGATTAAATTATTATTTTTGTCAAAAATGCAGTCTACTATAATAGTTATCTGCTTGTTGCTGTGCCTGTTGTGTTGCCTCCTTTTGTTCGTCTAATTCTTGTTCTTTTTCTCAATTTTCATTCCTTAATTCCTTATTTTCTTCTCTTTGATCACCTAATTGTCTATTAAGTGTATTTATCGTTGACAAATAATCGTTTCTTGCTTTCGCCTCATCCTTGCGACGCTGTTCGTCTCGTTCTTTATCTTCTCGACGACGATTTGCTTCTCGTTCCTCTGCTTTACTTTGAAGTTCCCATCGTAGATTATCACTTCTTTCCCGTGCTTCTTTGTCTGCTTTCGCTTGTTCTCTTCGTCATTCTTTTTCGGCATCTTCTCTTTTTTCTGCTCGGGCTTGGTCATCGGCTCGCATTTGCATCATCATTGTAATTAATTCAGTATTTGAGGAACTGCTTTTTTCCGATAACTCTTTTCGCAGTCTTTCGGTCTCCTGTTGAGTTTGCTGCATTTGAGCTTGAATGGCTCTTGTTTGCTGTTCGGCAGCTTCTTTAATACTTCTCGCTTCCCGTTCATGGGCGTCCTTTATTTCTTTTTCCCGCTCTTTATTTCGGCGTTCCAAATCGTCCATATCCTTACGCTGCTTTTCTTCCATTTCGATTTTAGTTTTGCGTAAATTTTCTTCACCCTCGACCTTGGTTTTACGAATATCTTCCTCAAATTTCACCCGATTTTCCCGTAATTCTCGGGCTTGTTCTTCTTTAAGTTCAGAGATTTTTTTGCGAAATTCTTCTTCTTGGCGTTTTCGGTCGGCTTCAAGTTCTTTCATTTTGTCTTTGAGTTTTTCCTCGTGAGTTTTGTAATCATTAACTCTTTCGTCCAAAGTATCAATATTACTTGGTCGATAATTCCCTTGACGAGTAGCTAGATAAGTCAACAACCTTTTTCTTGACTCTTCTCGACATTCTTTTGCATCTTCTACTGCCTTCGCACGTCCTTTTAAGGGTGGATTATCCAAATAAATAACGTTAACTGAACCAAGAATATGATTAAGATCAGCGTTTTCTATTCTTAAAGCTTGGCGGTCATCAGCACAGGCTTCTTCATCTTCAAATTCCGGAAAACCCGTTCTTACAATTGTGGTATATTTAAGGACATCTTTATCAAAGATAATTGAACTTAATAAGTCGTAAGCTTCAATTTCCTCCTTGGAAAACCTGCCCTTTGTCACGAAGAGAATTTGATTTAAACCTTCATTCTTAACCCGACCAGCCATTTCTGCTAACCTAGTTAATACTCCTTGGGGAGTTAATTTAGTATCTCCAATTCCTATGGTATCAATTACTCGATACTTTCTTTTTTCGTTCCCATCTCTGCTAACGTCAATTTCTACTAATCCTTCTTCGACATTTCTAGTTTGACTAGTAGTTCGCGAACTCTCAATAAATTTGTTTGTATTCGTCAATACATTCGCTAATGTTGATTTTCCGCCGCCAGTGCGACCAATTAATAATATATTTTTGATTTCATTCATACTTTTTACCTCATATATATATTTTACACCCAAAAAATTTTTTTTTTATAATTTGGTGGACCAAATTTATAATTTTACTGGGTTTTTCTCTAAATTCTAAATAATGAATATGTGCACGCGAAAGAGAAAAATTTTTTGCTAAAAAATAGTTCAATTATTTTCCCCTATGCTTTTCATAGCATTTAAGGGCTTTTTCTAATAATTCGTTATAGTGTAATCTTTCTTTGTAAGCAATGGATTTTAATTTCTTTAATCACTCTTCACTTACCCCAGTATTAAATTGTTTAGTCCTCCCTGTTTTTCGTAAAGTTCTTTTGTCTATTTCTAATGAACGCAAATTTTCACTAACTTCTAAGGGAGGAGTGCCGAAATCTTTGGTTTTTTTTCTTTTAATTGGTTGCTTTTTTGGTTTTTCTTCGGCTAATTCTATACAATTAGAGCAATAAGTTTCAGTTAAAAAACCACCGAGTTGGGGTGAATAAGCCGTAGTTTGGTGGAATTTTCTTTGGCAGTTATCACAAACGAAGTCTTGATTAGGATGGGAATTTAATTGTTTTTGGGTCATATATTATTATTTTAAATAGTTCCTATGTTAACTAGTTCCTATTTTCTTTATTATTTCTTTTACTAATTCCTGGGCTTGCTTTTTCAAACGAGGATATTTTACTTCACTGATACTTAACCCTTGATTTTGGGCTTCTCGATAACTTATTTTCTCTGATAGAGAGATAGAGAAAACATAATAACCCGCTTTTTCTAAATAGTTCTGGGTGGCTTTTTCCTCCGCGTTAGAACTAATGCGATTAACTACAAAAGCTAGTTTATTTTTATTTATCTTGGCTTTAACTAAGGCATGGAATTCTCTTATCGCTGGATTTAAATCATCCAAGGAAGCCCCAACCGGTTGAATTATTAAATTAGCCCGTTTAGCAATATTTAAAGTTCCTTCACTAATGCGAGCAGGACCATCTATTGTTAAATAGTCATAGGGAAGTTTAGTTAATTTTTCATCAAAAAAAGGGTAAGATTGACAGTCAACAATAGGCTTAATGTTTTGTTGTTTTCTCCTTTCGCTTCATTCTTGGCTAGTTTTTTGCTGGATATCTAAATCTACTAGTAAAATATTTAATTTTTGTTTGGTGAGTTCTACTGCCAAAGCACGGGCAAGGGTAGATTTGCCTCCCCCGCCTTTTTGGGATAAGCAAGCAATTATTTTCATACTTTTAACCATAAACCTCCCCATACAAATCAATTAACTCCTCAAAATCTAGTAAGTATAAAACTTTCTCCCCAATTTCTTTTATCTCCTTTTCGCTTAAATTTCCCATTTTTCTAACTATTCGGCTTTTATTATAAACCCGCACTTGGTCGCATAAAGCCTTGCCTCTTTTACCTTCTACTAAAACAGGAACTTCAAAATCTCGAATCAAGTCAAACTTCTTACTAGTAATTGGCACGGCTACATAACGAACCTTTTTTTTATTTAATCGGTTAGTAGAAATAATAACCGCAGGACGATTTTTTTGTTGTTCGGTTCCTTCCGTTTCTTTACGGCTGACCCGAAACTTATAAACTTCTCCGCGTCTAATTATCATATCATTCCCAGTCTTGATTTTCTTCATCATCTTCCTCTTGGGCTTGGTCTCATAGAGAAATTTCGGCTTCTCTTTCTTTATCTTTTACTGCTTCATCATAATTAGCAAATAAATCTTTTTTTCGCTGGGTTTGATTGAAAACTTTATAATTTTGCTTTTCTTGGTCTAAAAATTTTTTTATTTTTTGAGGATTATTAGTTTTGATTATTATTAATTGTTCCATAATATATAGTTTTAACTTGTTTTTAACAAAAATAGTTCCTATGTGGTATAGTTCCTATTAGTAATTATTTAAGTAGAATTGGTATTTATAACCCTGGGCTAAAACTAAATTGGTGATTAAATTAGGTTGAATTCTTTCTTTTTTATCCCGAAAATAACTATCCAAAAAAAAGAAACTTTTATTTAGCCACTTATCCAAGTAATTTACTCGGTAATGGTTGGCTCTTTTAGTAGATTGCTTGTTAATTATCCTAATACTTTCCAGTTTAAGGAGTTTATAAGTGTTTTTGTTTGTTTTTTCGCTTGATTTTTGGCTCTCATTAGGATTTATATTATTAATTTCTTTTTTCTCTGCTCTTTTTGTTAAAAATTTATGACTTTCTTCACACTCTATTTCTAAAAAATACTTGCCTCATATCTCACTAATTTCTTGAATATTCTTTGCTTGTCAAGCTCATTTTCCTTCTCCCGCTTCCTCTTTATCAATGCTTCCTAATGCCTGGGCTTGCCGCCCAACTGCCAAAATATCCCCTATTTTTCTTCGCACTCCAAACTTGTCAGTATGATAAATAGCACCATTAGGAGGCAATTCATCAAGTAAAAAGATATCATGATAACCCCGTTTAGTTCTGATATGCTTAATTCCCTGCCGTTTTTTCATCAGCAAAAAATTCTTATCTAAATGTTGACATAATGGCTGAGTAAGCCCCCTTAAATCTAAATCAGCAATCACATATCACTTATTCCCTATTCTCTTACCGGTTCTAGTTCCTCATTCTCCGTATTTCTTTAACAACTCTTCTGCTGTTAGTTTTTCATAAATCCAAGGTCAACCTTTTCTTTGTGGAACTTTCCCTTTGGTTAGCACTCGAATATCTTTTCTGTCTAATGCTTTTTGTCAACACAAACAATAACGACTATTTAAAGAGAGGTTATTGTAGATATTATCGCATGCTTGCTCGAGAGAGAAATTTTTTTTAACACCAATTTTAGTTTCTTTTTTTCCTAGTTTTAAATGGTCTTTTAGTAATTTTTTAACCTCATAATAATCATGGCTGTGAGTTAATAATTTTTTTCTATTTTGGCGATAATACTCTTTATGGTAATTAAGATTTTTGTGTCTTCCGTGTCTGCTTAATTTAGCAGTCGGAGTTAGTTGAATTTGTGAACTTTCCATAATTGCTAACTCAATAAGCCAGCCAGCCAAGTCTAGGAAAGTTCACTAAATCCGACCGACTGACTAGCTTATTCAATCAACAATTATTATATATTATATTTTTAACATTCAGCCAAAAATTTAAATAAAATGAATAGAGTTTTCAATAAAACCACTATTGCTTATATCAGCAAAATAAGGATTATTTTGTATGTTTCTCTTTTTCTTTTAGTGCCAAGTGTGTTGATGTGGTTTATTGTTAAATTTTTTACTGGTGGGTTTTCTAAATCTGATTAATTGGTTATTTTTTGTTTGTTTTTACTTTTTCTCTCTTTCTCAATTTCTTTAACTTCTTCCTCGTTGGCTAATCTTATTTTTCCGTACTTATATTCTTTTCCTTTTACTGTGCCTAATATTTCCCCTTTCTCATTAACGCGAAAGCCATATTTGCTTCACTCTTTGTTTATTTCCTCAATATTTTTATAACCTTTCATATTGTATAATTTTCCTCTGTCTTTAATTTTAATTACACTTCCTCAATTTTTGCCAGAATTTTTTCTCAATCTAACTCCTTGGTTTTAATCCGGCGGGCTAATTCTAAAAGTAACTGTTCATTAGCCAGAGATTTAATTAATTCCAAGCCATCAAGGATTTTTCTTTCTACTTCTTTTAAAGTTTCTGGGTTCAGAGTTCCCAAGTGTTTTATTATTCTTTTTTTATCAATATTTTTAACTTGGTCACACATAATTTTTCCTTTTTCATTGTTGAAATTAGAATAAACTTCTCAACTCTCATAAAAAGGTTTGAGAGTGTGAGTAAAAGGAACTACTGTAATCCGACTACTTTTTTGATTTTGGATGTTGTTAGAAATTACCACGGCCGGATGTGGGTCTTTAATTTCGGTATTCTTAACAATCTTTTTAAATTTACCTTTTTTTAGTGGGTCAAAACGAATTAAGTATACTTCACCGTGTTTAACTGCTATTTTTTTGGTGGTTTTTGCTTTAATTGCTACCATTGTTTATTTGGGCTTCGTCTTGTTCTTGAATTTCATCTCATTCCGCAATTTCTTTTTTCCTGGTTTCGTCTTTTTCGGCTAATTCTCAATCTCTTGCTAATTTTTCCTGTTTATTTTGGGTAATTTTTTCGTAATTGTTTGCTAAACGACGAAGGCTATTAATAATAAGAAACTTCTTGACTTCTTTGATTTCATTTTTAATTTCTCTTAATTCTTGGAAAACCCGGTTTTCAGTAGCAAATTGTTCGTGGTTGCTGGCTTGGGCATTTAATCTTTTGTGGTTGTTCATTTTGTTTACCTCTTATTGTTAAGTTTTAGTGAGATTGCTATATAGGTGCTTAGAAATTTCTCTTACCTAAACTTAATTTTATCTCTTTTTACTTACTTTTCAAAACCCCTTGCTAACCTTAAAACTAACTCTATTAGTTGGTTTAGCACTTTTAATTAATTGTTGCTTTTTCCCTTTACATTTAGCACAATTTCTTGTTTTAGCTACCAAATTACGAAAAGTGTTTGATTTAGAGTAAAATCCAACTCCTTTTCCTTTATTAGCCTGTTTAAACTTCTCTAATTCTCTTTGGTGTTCATCACAATTTTTATTACCTTTGGGCTGGGTTGTGTTTCTTTTTAAAGTGAAATAACCTTTAAAGTTAATATTCTCACCCTGAACTAACTTTTGCTGAATAGTTTCTAAGAAAGCCGTTAATACTTTTTTCGTAGTATCCTCATTGCCGATTTTACTTTTTTTGTTTACTTCTTTATTAATTTGGGTAATTCCTAACATAATAGAAGTTTTTACTTTCTTTTCTTTGGTTTTATTGCGTTAGTTTTAAACTCCATCGCCCAAACTGTCCCAGTGTGCCAGTTTCCCCGATACCCCAAATTATTCCCTACGGGTAATTTTCCCTTTTTCAAGGATTTTCTTTATCGTCTAATTTCATATCAATTTTAATAAGAAAATTTTGCGAACCCCTGTTGGTTTTTTATGAATAAAAAAGTGAAAAAAATCCTCAGCAAGTTCATATTTTTTCCAGTTCGCCCCACCCTTGGGGCCAACGCCAAGTCTCATACGGCGACGCCTGAAATTCACTCATGAAAATAGATATGAACGATAAAAAAAATCAAAATAACGGGGCTTCTCTCCCTCAGGAGAAAAAAACCCAATTGGAAATCCAAATTGCTGAGTTACAGCAGCAAGAACAGCAAACCCAAAAGCAGTTAAAAACTTGTCAAATCAAAGCCAAAAAAGCGAACAATTTAGCCAATTGTTTAGAAACAGCGGATAAATTTGGCAAACAATTCTTAGCCGATTTGGCAGAAAGAGAAAAAGCCAAAAAGCAACCCGATAATAATTGGTTAGAGTATCTTCTCAAAAACAAAGTTGAATTTGCTTTTAAATTTGCGATTGGAATTGAAACCTTTGCTAAATTGGTCAGCGAGAGTGTGGAAAGACAACACCGAATTTTACAACTTGAATTAGACCATATTCAAAGCCAACTCCAATATGAAGAAAGAAAATTCGCTCGTTTAGAAGCTAGACGACAAGGAAAAGTGCTTTTGGAGTGTGAATATCGCAAGAGTATTGGTTGTTTTGGTGAGTATCAGTGTCAGAATTGTCAAGTCAACTACTCGGTGAGTGAGAATAACCAATTGAAAGGAGGTTCCTACTAAAATGAGAGCCGAATTGCTGAAATTCACGGGAACTTTTGAAAAAAACCATTATTTAAAAGATTTCCAATGTCCGCAATGTAGACAGCCCATCACCGAGCAAGATATCACTGAAAAGAATTATCAATTATGAGTTAGTGATTACGCTAATGAAGTAGAGAAGTCTGAATTCGGCGGATAGAGTGGAGAGGAATTTAACTCGTTATAGCCTGTCCTTTTGATTAAAATCCGTAGAACATCAAGAATGTCCCGAAACGGAAACTTGTCAAAATTGTTATGAAAAACATTTAACTATCACCATGAAAAAAATTGCTAGTGATTATTATTGCGTTAACTGTGTTAAGGAGGTAAAGCATGAATAATCTTGTTGATATCACCTTTATCTATGGATACCAAAGGAGATATGTGCTTTGTTTGACAAGGAAAATCTATCCGTGAACTTACCATAAAAGGTGCTACGGAACGCAATGGCGAAGTTAATGGCACTTGATTCCAAGTTAATCATTTAACTAATCACTGGATTTCTTTTCGCCAAGATAAATATCGCCTTAATACCCGAGAAGCCTTTTATAAATGCGTTAGAGACGGGCAAATAACTTTCTATCGGCGTTTATTACGAATAGATAGTTTAAACTCTCTTTTAACTTTCTCTTTCACTGAAAAAGATGAGTGAATTAAAGACCCTGTGAGTGGCAAATGGAAAAATAAATAAAGTTTTTTTTACCTATTTTTCTAGAATACTATCTAAAAAGAGATATTATGAAAAAAAGCAGATTAGAATTATCTTTAGTGATCAAGTTTACTGTAGTTGTTGAAGTATCCCAAGCCAAAGCCCAAGCAGCCCAAGCAGCCCAAGTATCCCAAGCCTGAACCCAAACCAGAAATGCTTGAAATCATGCTGCACAAGTTCAAACTGTCCAAGCTTGAGCCCAAGCCCAAGCCCAAGAAGCCCAAGCCCAAGCCCAAGCCCAAGCAGCCCAAGTATCCCAAGCCTGAACCCAAACCAGAAATGCTTGAAATCATGCTGCACAAGTTCAAACTGTCCAAGCTTGAGCCCAAGCCCAAGAAGCCCAAGCCCAAGCCCAAGCAGCCCAAGCAGCCCAAGTATCCCAAGCCTGAACCCAAACCAGAAATGCTTGAAATCATGCTGCACAAGTTCAAACTGTCCAAGCTTGAGCCCAAGCCCAAGCCCAAGCCCAAGCCCAAGCAGCCCAAGCAGCCCAAGTATCCCAAGCCTGAACCCAAACCAGAAATGCTTGAAATCATGCTGCACAAGTTCAAACTGTCCAAGCTTGAGCCCAAGCCCAAGAAGCCCAAGCCCAAGCCCAAGCAGCCCAAGCAGCCCAAGTATCCCAAGCCTGAACCCAAACCAGAAATGCTTGAAATCATGCTGCACAAGTTCAAACTGTCCAAGCTTGAGCCCAAGCCCAAGCCCAAGCCCAAGCCCAAGCCCAAGCAGCCCAAGCAGCCCAAGTATCCCAAGCCTGAACCCAAACCAGAAATGCTTGAAATCATGCTGCACAAGCCTTAGAGTTTAAAGCTAAAATCTACCAGACTATTACTCAAATAGAAGAAAGTTACCTTTCCGAAAAAGCCGATTTAACAGACTTAATAAAAGAATTAAAAAGTCAATATAATGCTGATCAAAACTTAACTACTTGGCAAGATTATCTAAAAACTGCTCTTTCTTCAGGTGATTTAGAGACAAAAAAAGAGAATATATTAGCGACTATTGAAACTTTGAAAGTTAAAGCCCGTGAACTTTTAAAAGACGAGTTTCAAGAATTAAAAACTCAGTTAGATAATCTAGAAGAAAAGTTAGAAGAAAAAGATAAAGAAATCAAAGAGATTCGTGAAAATGCACTTTCTTTGCTTAATGATACGGAAGAAACTCATGAATTTTTAGCAGAAAAAGAAAGAGAGTTAGAGGGAAGAGAAAAATTGCAATAAGCAACTGAATACTATAGGAGAAACTTTAGACATTTATGATTCTGATGATGAAATCGACCAAGATAAATTAAATACTTACGAAAATTCTAAGAATAATTTAGAAACCATCGAACAAATTCTCGATGATATTTATGATAGTGATGGAGAGTTAAATATTGAAACTCTTGAAAATTACAAAAATGCTTCTTGAAAGTCAATTGAATATGCTAAGTTAGAATAAGTAACTCAAGCAAAAGAAGTCAAGTTAACTAAAAAAATAGAGCAAATTCAACAAGAAAAAGAAAGATTAGAGCAAAAAAATATTCAACTTCAAAATCAACTAACTAAACATCAACAAGACTTACAATCTCAACAAACTTCTTTATCAGAATTAGAGCAAGAAAAATTTGATTTAGAAGAGCGATTATCCCAAGCCAAATCAGCAGCAGAAGACTTCCAAAAAGAAATCAGTGAACTCCACACTGAATTAAAAGAAAAGTTGGTTGAGTTAGAGAAAATCTGAAAAGACATTGAGGAAAATCACCTCGAAAGGTTAAAAAAAGAAAAACGAGAAGAATTAGATAAGCAAATAGAAAGTTTAGTTTACAAAACTGGTGATAAAGGAGGACAAAAGATTAGTAATGAAACTAAAAGCTCTTTAAGTCTTTTACTCAAAAAGCAAAAAGATATTATTTTTGTTGAGCAAGAAAGGGGAAAAAAACAGAAAAAGGAAAAATTACTTGACTTAAGATTACAGCATTTGACTGAATTTAAAGAAGAATTATTAAGTAACCTGTGTAAGTAAATTGAAGCCGAAATTCTAGAAAAACTCTGTAGGATTCAAAGAGAGTTGGTAGAACTAGAAAATACAGAAGAGTCAGGAGAGTTTGCTTTAAAAGTTGAAGTTCTCAAGTCTGTTCTGGATTCTAGTTTAGAATCAAGCAAAAAGTTAGAAGAACTAGAAGAGGTGAAGCAAAAACTTGAAGAACAGTTAGAGAAAATAGAAGATCTTCTTTTGAAAGAAATTGAGTTCATTGTTGATCAGGAAATTAGCCAAAAAAATAGAAGAAAGCCAATTTGAAGAATAACTGCTTTACAAAAATTGAAAGAAAAAGCGGAGACCGACAAAGAATGAAAGGGCAATATTATTATTATAGAATTGCTGAATGACAGAATAAGGAATATAGAAAAACGAGTTATAAAAGAAATCCTTGTCAAAGTCAATGATTTTTTAGGAGCAAAAAGAATTTTCTTCAATATTCGCCAAATAACTATTAAAAGGTTGCAATCTTGTTGTAATGAACTAGAAACTTCCATTAATATTGGAGAATATGCTAAAGCTATTGAAGCAGGCAATATAGCTAATGCTATAGGGACAGCTGTTTCTTTTGTTCCTTTAAAATTGGCGGGCAATCCAGTCAAGGCACTAGGAGAAATAACAGTTGCTGTAAGCAATTCTCTTAAAAGAAAGTTCTCTGCCGAAAGTATTGAAGCATTTAGAGAATACCTAGTTAATGACAAAACCACTACTGTTTTATCTTGTTTTGATGAAGTTTATAATTCTCTAATTGATGTCATTCAAGAAAACAAAGAACTAGGGATTAGTTCTGCTATTGTTAAAGTTTTAAACTTAGAAAACAGGTTAGATGGAAAAAAAACAAAGTTATTTAATGTTGACTATGGAGTTTACGAAGTCGCTACCAATACTTGAGATGGAGAAAAGACTTATTTATCTCCCGAGGAAATGAAAAAAACTATTGATCTGCTTAGGGAAAACTTTAAACAACTGAAGTCGGAGTTGGATCAAGAAGAGAAACAACTTATTAAAGAATTTCAAGGCAAGTTTGAAAAAGAAAACAATTCTTTTATTCAACAACAGTCATCCCAAAACTGTGTGATTCAATCTAATTCTTCTATTCCTAACCAAATGCATAATTTTAATTTTGGCAATGGGAAAGATTAAAAGAAAAAAGCAAATGACTATGAAATGTAATAGATGCAACCAAGAAACAAAAAACAAACTCGCTAGATTTCTGAACGAATATTATTTTATTGTTTGTAATGCAAAGCAAATCAAAAAAATTATTCCCCATGTTTCTGCCAAATTCCACGATGAAATTAATTCTTTCTATCAAAAATTTATTTTCCTTTCCACTCCACCTAATGGTCTCTTTTGTTAACTATAAAGAGATCAGTTGCTTTTTTGTTTATAACTATTATTAAATTATGTTAACTATATTGATTGAAAGGTAAAATATAATTATATGACTGAATTAAGAAAAGTAAATAATGCAGAATTGCTGCAAGAATTAAAATATCGGGTAGAAAAGGGAAAGCTTGGTAAAGAGGAAGTATTCGTCACTCTGGAAAGTCCTGAAAACTTTGAATTGATTACCGAGTATAAAGCAACTGACCTTAGCAAATTAACCAAAGAAGATTGAAAAAAAGCTTGTAAAGCTTTAGAAAAAGATGAAGTCTATCAAAAAGAAGTAGAATTGTGAGATAACATTGATGACGAGTAAGAAAATAGTTAAAAGGCGAGAAGTTTACTGGATAGACCTAGGAAAAACTGTCGGGACGGAAATCAGAAAGATTAGACCTTGTATTGCAATTACTAATAATTGGCTAAATACGTTTCACAGTGGAATAATCATTGTTCCCATGACTTCTAAGCCGGTTTCTTTCATTCCTTTTCACTTAGAAGTAAACTTTGCCGGTAAGCAATCAACTATTTTACCGGAACAAATTCGTTTAATTAGTAAGAAAAGAGTAAAATGAGAGTGAGGCAAATTAGGAGCAGTTTCACCAGAAATAATGAAAGAGGTAAGCAAATTACTCCATCTTATTTGTGAATTAGAAGAAAATTATGAAAAATAAAAAACCCCTTAAACAACTCCCTAGTCAACAATTACTTAACCAAGTTCATGATTATTTAGTTAATCGCAAAAACAAAAGACATGAAAGCAAAAAATGAATCCATTATTGCTTGTTTCTTTTATGCTGAAAGGCAGGATTAAGAGTCAGTGAAGCTTTGAGTTTTGACTACAATTTAGAACATCCTGCCCTGGAATATAAGGGTTTATATTTATTGAGAGGCAAGGGAAGTAAAGAAAGATACGTTTACGTGGCTCCAGAGATTATTAAGGTTTTGAAGAGTCATAATTGAAAACCAAATCAGACTAATAGATTTAATTTTTTTGAGTTTTTAAGGGAAGCAAAAGAGAGTTTAAATATTCCGAAAAATGTAGAGTTTGCCCCCCATACTTTAAGGAGGTGTTTTGCTACTTATAATGCCATTGGTGGCATGCCTTTGCCAGTACTCCAAAAAGTTTTAGGACATGCTAATGTGAGAACTACCGCTTTGTACGTGAAAGGGAGCAATTTAGAGAATTTATTAAAGTTTAAGCCAATTTAATGGATAAAATCAACTATAACAAAAACTTAAATAAACCATGTGAAAAACAATAGCTCGCTTNCTAACAATTGGCTAAATACTTTTCACAGTAGAATAGTCATTATTCCCATGACTTCTAAACCAGTTCCTTTTGTTCCTTTTCACTTAGAAATAAACTTTGCTGGCAAGAAATCAACTATTCTACCCGAACAAATTCGTTCAGTTAGTAAGAAAAGGATAAAATGAGAGTGAGGTAAATTAGGAGAAGTTTCGCTTGAGATAATGAGTGAAGTAAGCCAATTGCTTCATCTTATTTGTGAATTAGAGGAAAATAATGAAAACTAAAAAGCCACTAAAACAACTTCCTAGTCAACAATTACTTAACCAGGTTCATGATTATTTAGTTAATCGCAAAAACAAAAGACATGAAAGCAAAAAATGAATCCATTATTGCTTGTTTCTTTTATGCTGAAAGGCAGGATTAAGAGTCAGTGAAGCTTTGAGTTTTGACTACAATTTAGAACATCCTGCCCTGGAATATAAGGGTTTATATTTATTGAGAGGCAAGGGAAGTAAAGAAAGATACGTTTACGTGGCTCCAGAGATTATTAAGGTTTTGAAGAGTCATAATTGAAAACCAAATCAGACTAATAGATTTAATTTTTTTGAGTTTTTAAGGGAAGCAAAAGAGAGTTTAAATATTCCGAAAAATGTAGAGTTTGCCCCCCATACTTTAAGGAGGTGTTTTGCTACTTATAATGCCATTGGTGGCATGCCTTTGCCAGTACTCCAAAAAGTTTTAGGACATGCTAATGTGAGAACTACCGCTTTGTACGTGAAAGGGAGCAATTTAGAGAATTTATTAAAGTTTAAGCCAATTTAATGGATAAAATCAACTATAACAAAAACTTAAATAAACCATGTGAAAAACAATAGCTCGCTTTATCAGCAAACCAATTTACCACGAAGTTCAATTCATGAAATTCTACAAAGCCACTTTAGAGAATAAAGAAGGTAGGTTTGTCTGCTCTTTTGGGGAAAAATATTTGCAAGATTATTCCTCAGAAAAGAAAGTCTGCTTTTTAAAATGTAAAAAAACTAGTTTTGGATTCTCTTGCCAAGCCATAGAATTTTTAGATAACAATGAAGAAGTTACCTCGTGAGTAGAAACTGCTGGCAAAGCAAACAAAAAAGAAACTATCCAAAATCAGGAAAAGTTAAAAAAAGAACTTACGGAAAAAGTGCAAATACTTACTAGCTTGCTTGCAAAAGAGACTGGAAAGAATTGAACCTTTCGTATTGACTNGAGGAGTTGAATTATTAGGATTATTAAATGGATTGGTAAAATTATTTACTAAATTCTCGTTAAAATTTAATTGATTAGAGGGCAGACTAATGGAATTTAAATAAGGATAAGTTTGATAACCAGCATAAGCAGAACCACCGCTTAATGCTAAAATTTCCAGTGCTTTTCAGGTTTTACCATCAGTATTAGCCAGATAACTTTTAACTTGTTTAGAAGTATTATTAAGCATTTCTCCTACTTGTTGAGTCTGATTTTTTATTTTTTCTCAATAACTCATTTGTTTTTGTTGAGTATTATCAATAACTTCTAATTGAGTATCCTCTGTATTTTCTTCACCAGTTTCAGCGTCATAAAAAATTTCTTGTTCTTCTTCGGAAGCATCAAAAAATTGTTCATTAGTTTCATAGTCTTCCAATAATTCTTCCAAGTTTTTTATATCTTTTTCTCTTAAATCAGCTGCCTTGTGATAGATTAAAATGTCTTGTTTTTGTTGGTTTAACTGTTGATTAAGTTCTTGATTTTCATTTTCTACTTCGGTTTTTTCGTCCTCTAAATTATTGTAATCTGTTCGTCAATTATCTACGTCTTCTTCTAGTTTCTCTATTTTATTGCCTAATTTTTCTAATAATTCACCATCATTTTTAATTTTAACTTCATGTTTCAAGAGTTCACTCTCTTTTTCTTCTAATTCTTTTTTTAAATCTATAATAACTCGTTGAGGATTAGTTTCTTCCTTATACTGTTGAAAATATTGCTCTAAATCGGTTAAATTAATACTATTGTCATTTAAAATTTCGTCAGGAGTAAGTTCAATTACAAAAGTCAATCAAGCAAAAAATTTGGGTTTTTGAATGGCTTGTTCTTGGTCTTTGGGGTTGTGAATATTTATTCAGTCGTGGCATTGTTCGTAACTTAAACCTTGTTGTTGCCATTTTTTAACTAATTCTGGGGTAAAATTAGCATGAATATTAGTTCAATTTTTTTTATCGTCTTTTAATTGTTGGTATTCTGCGAAATTTTTGCTTAATTGGTCGGCTAACTCTTTTACTTTTTCTTTCTGATTTTCTTCCTCTGGTTCTTGTTCGTCTTGAACTGAATTTTCCTTATTATCAGCAATTACTTGCTCGTTCTCCTCAGTCTGGGATTCTTCTTTATCAAAAAGTTTCTTTAATTGTTCTTGTAAATGCCCTCGGCGGGCTTTTCTATCCATACTATCTAATTCAGTTGCTTCGAAATTTAATTTATCTAAAATGTTTTGCAAGCCAATTTTAACTTGATTTTGATTAAACTCATTTAAAGTATTTGCGGCTTCTTCTCAGTAAATATCTCATCTTTTAGGCATGGTTCCCCTTTGTAAATAATATTGGCAATCTTCTTGTAAAGTATCTAGATATTTATTTAATTGATTATTATTTTCTGCTTGGGCTTTCTCTAATTCAGTTTCTAACTCTTTAACTCTTTCTTCTAATGTCTCATGGCAAGGAATATTACATATCTTATCACTTTCACCTTTGGGTTCGGCTGAATTCTTCTCTTCATCTGGAATTGGTGTTGCTGACCGAGGAGAATAATAAAAGAAGAAATCACTACTAGTTCTATGATGTCCATTTTTTTTGTTTAATCTTTTAATTTCTTGCTCTGCTAACCCTATTTTTCTTTTGAGTTCTTCAATTTCCATGTTCGTTTCCTTGTGCTTGATTTCTTGAAACTTTTTCTCTCTTGCTAAATTTTCCTTTTGTAATTCGTCAAGTTCTTTTTGAAGTTTTTTTAAAAGTTCCTGAGATTTATTTTTTTCCCAACTTAGTTTAGTTATTTTTTCCTCATATTCTTGTCTTTGTTTTTCTTTATCATTTTCAAGTTCTTGGAAATTTTTGAAGTATTTTTTGACTAATTCACTAAATTCTTTGCTTGAATTAGAACTATTGCCTGCCGTTTCTGCTGCTTCTAGTAATTCATTTTTAATATCCTCTAATTTTTGTTGTTGTTGTTGTTGTTGTTGTTGTTGTTGTTGTTGTTGTTGTTGTTGTTGTTGTTGTTTTGTCGGAATGTAGGACAATTGGTAATTATTTAATTCTTTTTGTAACTGTTGTATTCGACCAGATTGAGATAAGGAAATACTTTCTAATTGTTGAGTGTCTTCTAAACACTCTACAAGAATTTTATTTTTTTCTTTAAGTTTGGCTATTTTATGCTCACTCTTCCTTATTTTTTTCTCCAATTCTCACTTTATTCTATTAAATTCTTCCTCTTGTTTTTTTTTACCTTCTAAGTTTTGTTGTTTAAAATTATTTAATCCCTTTGTGAGTTTTTTACCTATATTTCCTTTTGATAAATCTTTTTGAGTTTCTTTAAATTTCTTTTCTTCTTTGACAATGTTTTTTTTTAACTTCTTCTCTTGCTTCTTAATCGCTTGTTGATTTTCCGCAATTTTTTCAGTTTCAGAGTTTATTTCTGTATCATTTTCTTCTAAAAGCATGTTCAACTTTTCTTTTTGTTGTTGTATAGAAACAATATTCTGTGCTTCATCAAAAAAATCTGTTCACCTTTTTCCAACTTCTTCAAAGTAATCATTCATTTGCTCTAAATCTCTTTGTAAACTTTCAAAATGTCCCTCCTGCGGGGTTTTTCTTCCGGAAATGGCACCATCCAACTGTTTATCCTGTTGAATCTGTGCTTCTACTTGGTCTAAAAGTCCTGTTAATTGTTTAACTTGGGAATCGTTGTAATCTAATTCATCATTTTCTTCCAAAATGTCATCGGTAGAGAGTTCATTGCTGTTCTCATTGGAGTTATCGGAATCAAAAGTAAAATCTTCTAGGTTAAGAGGTATTTCCGTAAATTCTTCCCCCAGTTCGTTCCGAGCATTTTGTCAGTCATTTTTGTTTTTTTCTATTGTATTTTCTAAACTGGTTAAAGATTTGGCTAGTCTTTCACTAGTTTTTGTTTTTCTTAAATTATTAAGAGATTTTTCCGATGCTTCTTGAATTTTTTTGGCTTCTTTTAGGGCTTTTTTTGCTCAATCACTAGTTCCTTCGAGGGAATTTTCTTGATTAACCTCTTCTTCTTGAATACTGCTATCAGAAGGAGTTGTTAAAAAGTTGGTTGATTTTGTGGCTTCAGTTCGTTGTTCTAATAAGTTTTTTTCTTCTTCTAGTTGGTGAATATTAGCGGCTCAATCATTTAAGGCTTTTTTGAGAGTTGCGTTGTTATTTTTTTGGTCTTGGTTCTCTTTTTTGTTTTCCTCAACCATTTTGGATAGTTTAGTTACTGATTTTTTTAACTCTTCTATTTCTTTTGTCTTGTTTTCTAGCTCCAAAGACCCACTGGCATACAAGAATTCCAATTGCTTCTTTTCTCTCTTCACTTTTTCATGCTCCGCAACATTAGCAAGTTCATTATCAAAATAATTATCGCAAATGTTTTCTGAGTATGAAGAAGAATTAGGATTAGAAGGATAATTGTCACTACTATCATTACCAGAACTTCCTTGTCCAAAAGGAAAATCTATTGCTTTGGTTGGCTGATGCTTTGGAATAATAAGAGATAACGGTTTTAACGGTGGTTGTGGAGAAAAATATCTACCTTCATCTGAATAATTACCCTGTTTGCTACTCCTTTGGGATAACTGATGGTCTTTATTTTCGCTCTTTCCTTTTACACCAAGAATATTTAATACTTCATTGAATGTTTTTTGATTATATTCTTTTTTGACTTTGTCAATTTCTTTATTAACCTCTCTAAAAATGTTGCCTTTTGGGAAAGAATTGTCATCAACAGAAGAAGAATTATGGGAAATGTTTTCACCCAGTGAACTGCTATTTACTTGATTTTCTAATTGTCTATTGTTTTCTTTAAGAATTCGATTTTGCTTTTCTAATTCCTTGTATTTTTGTTCATCTACTCTTTTGATAACTTTTTCTTCTTCGCTGTTAGTAATTTCCAATTCTAAATATGGTTGTTTTAATTTCTCAATTTCTTTATCTTTTTCATTTATTTCCTTAATTAGTATTTCAAAATTAGCTCACATTTTTCCTTCTTCATCTTCTAAATAGTTAATTCGGTCTTGGTATCTATTATTATCTTGGTTCAATTGACTATTTGTTAATTGAAGAGTGTCTTGAGTATTGAGAAGAGTGCTAATTTTTCTTCTTAAAACCCCGTTATCAACTTCTAATTCTTGATTTTTTTCTTCTAAACCTTTTATTTTTTTCTCTTTTATTTGTTTTGATTGTTTTCGACCATTTTCTAAGACATCTAAGGTTTCTCTTATTTTCTCAGTATCTTTTTCTTGTTTTCTGAGTTTTTTTTTTAACTCTCTGATTTGGTCTTGAAGTTCATTAATTTCTATATCTTTTTCACTGTTTTCGTAAACAAGTTGGTAATATTCATCTTCGGATTGTTTTTTTTCTAATGTTTCATTAAGGACGGTTATTTGTTCTTTTAATTTCTCGTTTTCTTCTAAAAGTTGTTGTCCATACTTAGCAACTAATTCTAAGTCTTCTTTTTTTTTATTACTTGCTAACTCATCAATTATCTCATCAACTATCTTTTGATTCTTAATTTTATTAATAAGATTTTTTACATGTTTTTTTCAAGTTCCATCATTTTTATCACTTTCAATTTTGTCGTCATAGAGTTTTTTTTCCTTTGGGTCAGAAAGAATTGTGTAAGCCTCATTGATTTCTTTCATTTTTTCCTCGGCTTCTTTTTGATTTTTGGCTAAATGACCTTCTTGTCCTATTTTATCAAGATGCCATTGTAAGACTAATTTATTATAAGCCTTTTTTATTTCTTCTAGACTTGCGTTTTTATTTATTCCTAATATTTGGTAGTAATTTACTTCCTCTCCAAAAAACTGTAAATCTAATTTAAAAAAACTTTGAACTGGGAGGCTTACCGTTGGCTTCTCGGTTTCAGGCTTCTCGTGGGAGGTTTTAACTTGCTCTCTCTCTCTCTGCACTAGCAAAATTTTAGCAGATTCAAGGAAATTATTTAAATCCTTGATATTATTTTCAAAGACTTTTTTAATCTTAATGATTAAGCTATTCTTTTTTGTTATAGAAAATTCCTTTTCTTGACTTGATTGGAAAATTTTTTCCTTGATTTTTTTGATTTCATTCATGACACTTCATATATTTATCTATATTTTTATATTTCTTTCTTTTTTATTTTTATTTTAATTAATAATCCTCCAATAGTTAATAAAGCAGTTAGTAATAAACCAAGCCAAACCATTCTTTCTTTATTTATGGACTGAGCTACTATTTCTTTTGGCTGATTAACTGCGGCTAAGTTATTAAGGTCTTGCTGTAAATGCTTTTTAATTTCGGCATTGCGAGCAGTAGAAAATTGTTGGTAAGTGGTGGCTTGTTCTAGGTGTTGAATTGCTTGCGGGGATAACTGAATATTTAATTCTTTTTTGATACCTTTTAAATCAATTTCTTTAATTTTAGCTAAATCTTCCCCAAAAGGAATTTCTTTTAGTTCCTTTTTCAGTTTGGTAATGGTTTCTTGGGCTTGTTTTAATTCATTATTGTTTAATTCTTGGTAAATAGTTTGTGGGGGTTTGTTGATTAATTCTTGAATTCTGGTGATTACTTGCTCTAAACTTGGCTGATTTAAACCTAGATTTAAGGAAGTATTTATTTGCTGAATAATGGCTGATTTTTCGTTAAGAACAGCGGCTAATTGCGTTGCTAAAATACTCCTTTCAGTTTTTATTACTTCATAATCAGCATGAGAACAATTAACCTGATTAATAGTTGGGCAAACATGGTTATTTAATTGGGTTTTAGCTTGTTCGGCTTGGGTGCGGTAGTTATCTCGCTCTTGATAAGAATTATCTCTTTCATTTGTAGTTTGTTGGTGGGCTTGTTTTTCGTTTCTTAATTGTTCTTCAAGAGAAGCATTTTGCTTTTTTCAATATTTTTCCAGGTCTTCTACTCAACCGGTTAGCTGATAATTTAGTTTAGAAGTTTGTTTTGGTTGATTTTTAAGAATACTTTCTAGTTCTTTCAACAGAATTTGATTATGCTCTTCTTTTTCCGCTTGGGCAGTGGCTAATTCCATTTCGGTTTGGTTTAACTGAGTTACTTTTCCCGCTAAGCTTTGTTGAGTTTGGGAGCGGTTAGTTTGTTCAATAGTTAATTCTTCGAGAATTTGGTTCTGTCTGGCTCGGCAAGCATCTTTTTCTTTTTGAGTTTTCTGATAGACATCTGATTTTTTTTTGTCAGCAACTTTGGCTTTTTCTTTTTCCGTAAGAATTTTTTCTTGATTTTCTATGGTTTCGTTAACCATTGTCGTAAGCCGACTGGTTTCGGTTGATTTTTCCGTAATAGTTGGTGAAGTTTCGGTAGCAACTTGCGTTAGAATTTCGGAGGAAAAAGTTTCATTAGAAGTAATGTTTGCGGTTTGTGAAGGAGCTATTTCAGTTTCTGTCAAAGCTTGAACCGGAAGAGTGATATTTTGGGTGCTAGTCTCAGTAGTAGCAGAATTATGGGTTGTGGTCTTAGTCTCCATCGGAAGAATTTCAGTAACCATTTCTGTTTGCGAAACTATTCCCGTATTCGGAGTGAGAGTCAAAGTTATTGCCGGCTCAATTTCTTTTACAATTTGAGTTTCGGTCTCTTGTGGCAAAGTTCCTATTTGCTGATTTTCGGTGTAATTCTCAAACGAAGTTTCTGGGGACAGAGGCTCTGTATTTGTATTATTTTGAGTTTGGACAGGAAAAACAACTTCTTCGACAATAGTTTGTGCTGGCAAAGTAATATTTTTTCTTTCAGTTATCTTTTTTTCATTAATCAGTTGCGTCTCAGGAAAAGTTTGTTTCGGAGTATTTTGGAGGTTAATTATTTGGCTTTGTAGTTTATGATAATCTTCAACCGTAGTATTCAAGTTGTCCCGTTTGACTAATAAGTTTTCGTATTCTTCTTTGGTGATATTGGGAAACTTGCTTATTTCATTAGTTAAATTACTCAATTCGGCTCGACAGTTAGTATAGTCTTGTCTTAATTCAATTAATTTGCTATTCGGAAAAGATATTCAATTCTCCGTATAAGGATAAAAAGGACAAGTATTTTCGGTAAAAGTATTATTAGTTATAACTAAGTCTGATACTGGGGAGGAAATAGAAGAATTAACTGAATTTAATCCTTGTCGGTAACCAATCTTGTATGTTCCCAAAAAGGCAGTAATCAAAGCTGTTGTTTTTAGTGGATTTTTAATTGCTTGTTTGAGTTGTTTGAATAAATAATCGGCTAAACTGTTGACATTATTTTCGTTAGTTAAATTTTCTACTTGTTGCTCAACTTCTTGTAATCTTTGTTGTGATTGATTTAATTGATTTTGCAAATTGCTGTATTTTTCTTCTGCTTGATTTAATTTCGTTGCCAAACTATTTAATTCCCAATTACTATCCATTAGCTCTCATTCATAGCGTTTCCTTTCTGATTTCTCGCGATTGTATTGAGAATGCAAATGATTAAATTGGAGAAGTAGACGAGTTGTCTGCTCTTTGAGTAAGTTTAACTCGTTTTGTAAATTTTGACTTGTTTCCTCTCCATCATTTATTTTCACTTGGAAATTTTTGATTTCTCGGTTTTTTTCTTCTAATTTGCGGTTTAATTCATCAATTTCATTTTTCAGTTTATCAAACTCTTTTTGTTTCGTTGACTCTTTTAGCTTTTCCTGATCCTCAGCCTTTCATTTTTCTTCCGCTTCAAATTGTTCTTCGGTTGGGCTACTTCCAACTTGGGTTTTTACATTAGAATAAGTGGACTCTTGGCTTTTTTCTTCATTAACTCCTTGGTCAACCACTATTTCTGTAGCATGCTGAGCCATGTAGTTATAGCCTATTCCATATTGGGTAGGATTGAAAGTATTTAGAATCGTGCGTTTAATTTCATATTTACCCATGAATTTTTCAATTTCTTCGTTAGTAACAGAACCAGCTGGTCCCCCGGCACTTCGGAAATCATGGTATTTTTTCAATAATTTCAATTTCTGATAAATCTCTCTTTTTGCTGAGCTAATTTTTGTTTCATGGAAAAGCTTTTCCAATAACGAATTATGGTAAAAAGTCCAAATAAAATCAGCATCATTTAGCTCTGCAAGCACTTCTCTTTTAACTAACTCAGTTGTATCTCTTGATAAAGAGTTAAAGTTCTTTTCCTCGGTTTCATTCTTTTCAAAATTAAGTAATTTTTTTAATCAGGGGAGTTTTTTGGCTAGAGGAGGATTTTTTTTTATTAACGATTCTTCTTTCTCATCGGTTTGGATAGTTTCGTTATCGGGGTTATGATTTTCAGATTTATTTTCTAAATCTTTAACTTTTTGTTGATTGGACTCATTAAGAGCCGCTTGTCATCAAAAGTCAACTTTTTCGTTTTTCCTTGCGGCTTGGTTTTCGGTTCTTTTGATAGGATTATTTAGGAAGTAATTTTCGTATTTAGCTGTCCTTTCTCCGAGAATTTTGTAATTTTGGAGAACATTTTCATCGATAACTCGATCGGTTCTTAAATTTTGCAAATAACTTTCTATAGTCACTAAATCGTCATGTTCTTTTATTAACCTAGATAAAGTTTTGATGCTTTGATTTACGGACAACTCGGAAGCTATCAGGCGTGCTATTTCATCCAAAATTTCCTTTTTTCCTTCCGCTAATTTCTCATCTTTCCTTAATTTTAATTCCGATTTTTCTAATTTGTTTATGTAAGGATGGTTGAGTATTTTCCTAATTTTGACAATTCCTTCTCAGATAAGGTGATGGTTTACTTCCCTGAATATAATTTGACTTGAGTCACTTGTTTCTTTTTCTTTTCCGCCTTGTTCTTGTATCGGTTCAGTTTGGGTTCCAGTATTTATCAATTCTTTGGTGCTTGGTTGTTCAAAAATGAGAGGAACATCTTTTTTTTTGCTAACAAGGTAAAGTAATTCCCTGTCATTACCCTTAATATCTTGTTCTCCTAAATTATCTAACCAGCACCATTTATCACCAATCTTTTCTTTTCATTTTTGTCGGAATTGTTGACATTTTTCTTCCGTAATGGAGTTTTTTAGTTCCAGTTTACCGGTGGCAAGTAATTCTTGGATATAGAAAACCAAATAAACTCCGCAATCATAACCATTATTTTGTTTACTAATTGGTTCAATGATTAGCATGTTTTCGACTACTTCCTTTCCCATAACTTGTTCAATTAAAGGCTTGATTTGTTCTACTTCTCTTTCCACTCCACCACCCGACGAAGTATAATAAACTCGCTTATTTCCTCCATCGTTCTCTAAAATAAACATGCCTCAGTGATTTCCGGATACCCGCAAAGGAAAAATAGTGTATTTGGTTTTGTCTAGTTCTAATTCTTGGAGAAATTCTGCTATGCCTCATTCTTGCTTATTTTTAGCTTTGTAAAAGCAATGGTAAATATTAGCTAGGTCAGTTCTAACTTTTCATTTTCTATCGTTCTGGTTTTGGCTATTTAAAGCTTGTTGAATAATTTCATGATTACCAAGGATATAATTAAGGTTATCATCCGTTAGTCAGCCGATATCAGGGTCGGAAAAACGAGATTGGGAAGTAATTATTTCGCCTAATCTGCTAGGTTTAGCAGGAGTATTGGTTGACCCCTTAATCACAGTTTCAGATTCGGTGTTTTTCTCCGGTCATCCTTGCTGTTTATTAATCGTTTCTTGATTTCCTTGAATTAATGATTGGTAGACTTTATCATGTTTAATAGGTTCAGGAACCAATAATCCTTTGTCTTTTTTTGGAATTTTATATGCCTGGCGACCTTCCTTGCTTATTCCTTTTAATATTTTTAAGGCTTTTCTAGCCTCTTTGGCATAAGCATTATTTTTTTCTTTTAACTGCTCTACCTTAGCCGAAAATTCGTTAAGAATTTCATTTTCTAATACTAATCGACTTTTATCCACTAAGATATCGGTAGAAAAAACTGATTCTATTTGCTCAATTTCATCTAGAATTGCCATATATTTTCTTATCTCAGTTGGCATTTGATAATTAAATTCTTCTAAGAATCTCTTGTCTTGGGAAGTCGCAATTTCCATTTTGCTTAGCAATTTACGTATTTCTTCCACTAACTGATAGTCTTTGTTGATTAGCTTAGCAATTAATTCTCGTTCTTGGCTCAAATGATTTTGCCACTCTCGTTCAGAAAGCTCAAAATTTATTCTTCGCTCTTCAGCTGAATCAACGATTTGCTTTTTCTCTTCTTCGGTAAAGAAATTTCGTCAATTTTCTCTTTTTTCATTTTCTTGTCTAATTAGAGAGTCAACTGTTTGGGAAGAAAGTTTAGCAATATTAAAAATATTTTTCGCTAGTAAATTATAAGTTTCTTGTTGAGAGTATGCTGACTTAGTCAAAACATCTCATCGGGGAGAAATTTCTTTTGTTTGAACTAAATTTCTTTTTAAATTTTTTTTCACCACTTGGGAAGAAATTTCGGAATCTCCTGTTTCTCCGTTTCATTCAATTAGTTTTACTTGACAAGCCCCTACTACTTCCTGAATAGTTTGTTCTAACAGAGATTGGTCTTCTAAACCAAACTCGATATTAAATTCTTCTTCAAAAGAGATAGCTAATTCTTTAACATCAATTTTTTTTTGGTCAATATACTCTTCACCGGAGGTAAGCAACAATGGAGCATTTTGATAATCAGTGATTAGTTTCTTCGCCACGCCAGTTTTGAAAAAAAGTTTCTTTCTTTCTCCTCCCATTTTGTTTAGCTCACTATTTAATTTTTGTTTGCTCCGGTCGTTAGTTAATTGTGAGCCATTCAACTTGACAACTTCATTGATTAATTCTATCATCTCGTATTCGGTATCGGCTCCTCATTTAATTTCGGTATCATCTCTACGCTCTCACCTTTGGTCTCTAATACGAAATAATAAAGCATCATATTTTTGGTCAGCAGTCAGTTCATACATGTCAACTAAGTCGTCCAAAACTGCTTTGAATTGATGTTCAGTTTCTTCATTTTTATCACCGTGATAAGCACTTATTCCTCCAACTACTCTTTCACGTTCTCGTTTAGCAAGAAAATCTTTGATAAAACTAAAATCATTGAAAACATTTTCGCTAACTGATTTTTCTTTTTCTTGAAGGTGTAAAAAATTTTCTAAGGAAACAGGAAATTCAGAATGGTTTTTAATTTCAATCACTTCGGCTTTAAATTTTTGCTTGATTTTTTCCTCCTCGACTTTGTATCATTCTTCTAACTCTATTAATTCACTTTCTTTATCGTTATCTCCTCTTTCTTCATACCATTTCTTCAACTTAGTTAAATCTTCTTTGTGCCAACAGGCAGTTTCTTCTGGTTTGAACCCTCTTTGGAGCAAAAATTCTTTTTTTGCCTTTTGGTCTTTTAGTCGATGCAAACGAATTTTCTGTCTTCTTTTGGCATCTTCAATCGAATTTTTGGTGGCTTGATAACGATTATAATGACTATTATCTTTTCGGCAAAGCTTTTTATTGACGGCAATTAAATCTTCCAAAATATGTTCCCAATCAACTTCATCTTCGAGTCGGGAAAGATTATGTTTATTAATTTGGAAAAGCATAGTAATATTAAAACGGTCAGCAGGGCTAAATTGTGAATATTCGACAATCTTTTTCATGGTATCAGTTAAGCGTCTTCAACTTTCAACTTTTAATTCACTAATCTTTTTGAAACTAAAAAAATCTCCTATTTTTTTCTCTTCCCAATATGTTCCGTAGCGATTCCAATTTTCCTTAATCCAAAAAGTCATGATTTTCTGAGCCAAGTGAGAACCAGCTACTTCAAAATTATTTTTGTTTAAGTGGAGAACATAATCATCGAGATTTTCATAATTGGCTTGGGTAAAATTAGCTTTTTTACCTCGAA
Organism: endosymbiont GvMRE of Glomus versiforme; assembly: GCF_003546845.1. Taxonomy (NCBI): domain Bacteria; kingdom Bacillati; phylum Mycoplasmatota; class Mollicutes; order Mycoplasmatales; species endosymbiont GvMRE of Glomus versiforme. The sequence continues at coordinate 106,477 of NZ_NWVA01000004.1, forward strand.
TTTCTCTTTGCCACTCGGGTTTAAAAAAGTTTTCAAAGTCTTTTTTTAGTTTGATAAATTCTCCTCTTTTATGGTTTTCACTTTCGCCAACATTTTTGGCTTCGTTAATTTCATCTAGTCATCTGTAAATTCAAGCAATTAGTTCATCTTTTCTTTTTCAAAGTGGTTTATTAGAATCAGTTTCTATAATATTGTTCTTAGCAAAAATTATTTCCTCTGCTTTTTCTTCGACTTTATTGCCCATGATAATCTCATAAGCTTGGTCGATTTTTTCTCAGTGACCCATAAACTTTTCGTAGGCTAACCTACACTCATCACTACAAGGATTAATTTTTTTGGTTAAGGCATTTTTCTCGCAACAGTCTGGTAAATTACAACCAGTTTCTTCAAGCCTAAATTTGATAAATCTTTCCATTAATTCTTTCGCAAATCTACTAGTGTTATCAGGGTGTCATTTTGCCCATACTTTTCGGCGAGCTTTTTCAATTTCTTTAATAAATTTATCTTTGTTCCTTTCTCTTAATTCTTCTAATTCAGTTATTTTGTTGTCATCCGCAATTTCTAAAATTTTGTATGCTTCAACTTTTTTTTCATTCGCTATCATATACTAAATTTTATACATTTTACAATTTAACTTATACATTTTACAATTTTCAATGTGTATTAACCAGAAACAAAAAAAAACAATGTCGTAGTATTAAGTTTACTTCCACTAAGCAAAAAATTTAAGCAACAACTTAAAATTTTAATATGGCAAATAAGAAAGTAACTTTAACGGTCACTATTGAGAAAAATAATTATGAAAGTCTCAAATCAATAATTCCTTCGGGAAAAATCAGCGAAATTGTTAATAAACTAATCGAAAAATGAGTAGAAGAAAAAGAAAAAGAGATTGCTAATGATTACCAAAATTGTGTGAAAGAAAAGACTTACAGAGACCACCAGCTTGAAAGTTGAAATCTTATTCACCAAAGCAAAATAAAAGCAGATGGTAAAAATGAAGAAGAGTAACAAAGACAATGTTCGATCTACCGTCAGCAAAGGAGAAGTCTATTGATTCGACCCTCTGAAAAAGACCGAAGAAAATGTTTCCCCGTTAGTGGTTATTCTGAGCGGAAAAGTGCATAATAAATTTTCCAGCAATGTAATTTTTAATACGGCCAGTAGTCAAAATGTCGAAACAGTGAGAAAGTTTTTTGAAGTTGCTTGTGAGATAGCCAACAAAAAAATAAAAGTAAGTGCTAGTGTTATCCATATGCTTAGAAAAAAAACTTTTCTAGAAAAAGCAATATATTTAGGAGAACTCCGCCCAGAAAAAGTGAAAGAAATTAATGAAAAAATAAAATTAATTTTGGATTTAGATTAATAATAATTACAAAAGCTAGTTTATTTTTACTTATCTTGACTTTGACTAAGACATTAAATTCCCTAATGGAAAGGTTTAAATCACCCAAGTAAGCTCCGACAGTTGAATGATTAAATTAGCCACTTTGGCAATGTGCGATGGCAAGTGCGAATTCTAATTAGCGAAACCCTATCTTTTAGACATCAAATCATATATAAAGCAATTTAAGAATCAAATATTTATTAAACCTAAACTCTCTCAATTACTCCGCTTCCTGGCAAATTTCTTTCTCTACTAGGAAAATCCAAAACAATTTGTTCATAAAGCAAAATTGGTTGCGTCTCGTTATCTTTTTCTTTCAACTCAATAATGCCACAATTCGCTAAAACTTGGCAATCTCTTCAAACATTAGTATAATCACGGTGGAGTAAATGAGCTAACTTATGAACATTAGCAGGCTTATTTTCCTTTATACAAGCAAACACTTTTAAACGAGCTTTGCTAATTATTTGATGAATAACAGCTAAATCATTCGCCATCATTACATTTTCGGGTTGCAAATACTTTTTGCCATGAATTACTTCCCTAAACTCCACAGACATTTGCTTGGGAGAAAAATAGGGGTCATAGCAGAAAATAAAGGCTTTGTTGCTTAATTCCATTTTATTTATATTTTTACTACTCATAACTACTCATAATTAAAATAACCAAATTTTTGATAAACCATTTGGAAAAACATTTTTCAGTTTCTAGCAAAGACTTTCAGGTAAAAAACACTTCTTTTTCGTTATCATGATAATGTGGCGGTTTGCCCACATGATTATCAAATAATACTCGTTCTCTTTTGTTAATTAACTTAAAAACAATTCAACTTAATTGATAACCCTCAGGAAATTCTGTCGCCTTAACATGAGGATATTGCCAAAGTCTCATTCTTATTACTCTATTCATTACTTTTATCCATCTTTTGAATAGTATTTTAAGCAATGTTCTAAATACTTAGTCAAGTCTTTTTGGTTTAAAATTTCTATTCCTTGCTTTAAAAATATATCTAACTCTTCAAAAGTTCGTGGTTGATACTTTTCAATGTGCTGTCGAAGGAAATTGAAACACAACTCAACTGGGTTCAATTGAGGAGTATACGGTGGAAGATAAAGTGGTATAATCGCTTTACTTCTCAACAGTTCTTTAATCGTGACTAGACCTAAATCTAAGCAGGATTGTCTAGCCCGATGAACTGGCACATTATCCATTATCAGATAATGTTCTCTATCTGGTGGAAGCCTGAGGTTAACAATAAAGTCGTGAAATCTTTGGGTTTCCAATCCACCTTCAAATAGTTCATAGCTAATTATTCCTTGTTCTTTTACAATCTGAATACAAAGGACAAATGTTATGTTAGAGCCTTTATTGCCAGGTCGATGAGAAATAGCTCGTGAGCCTTTGTAAGAATAGCCTCTTCTAGGAGCCTCATTCAGATGGAAAGACATCTCATCTAAAGCAAAAATAAAAGAATTTGAAGGCAGAGACTTGACTTTCTTTTTAAATAATTCGATTTCTTCTATTTTTGGCTTTTGTTCTGAGTATTGATAAGCAACTTTCTTATAAGTAACTTCTTCCCTTTTCAAAAATCGAGAAATAGTAGGTTGGCTTATCTTCAATCCTAATTGCTGACAAATATAGTTAGCCATTGCCTGCTGGTTTTTAGTATTGTTTTCTTTAATAAAATCAAGTAGTAGTTTCTTTATTTCCTTATCAATCTTAGACTTTCGTCCTGATTTTTTCTTTAAACCATTATTCTTTCTTCACCTTTGAAGAGTTCTTTCGCTAACTTGGCAAAAGTTAACAACTTCTTGTTGGGTTGACAAACCCTTTTGTGGTGATGATTTACACCTTACTATATAAAACTTTTCTTTACTCATATAATTATATTTTACGCTCTATTTAGTTTTAACGATAAAAAAAACAAGTCAATTTAATCAAATTTTCTCTTTCTGCTTATAAAATAAGAATATAAGATAATTATTGAAAATCTATTTTTGTCTTATATTAAGCGAGGATAATAACCTAATTTAAAATAAAAGAATGCTACCAAGGTTCATTATCCTCATTTTTAGGACTAACTAAGAAACTAGAATATATGGTTGGAAGCAAAAGTGACCATACATCTAAACCTAGTTAGTCATGTATACCGACCAAGCAAATGGGGTAGATAGAACCAATCAAAGAACTACACGCCCAAGAGTGGTCGGTATATATTATTTTTAACGTTTCATAAAGTTCCTTATGAAAAATTGATAACAATATTCCTCATGTAAGTTAGTAATTTATTACTAACTTTTTTTCTTTTTGCTTACAAAATAAAACACTAAGCTGCCAACAATAGCACTTGCTATTAATCCACCACCAATTATTCAAGGCAAATAGTTCTTCTTTGTTTGTTGTTCTTGACTACCACTCAATAAAGCATCTAGTTCACCTTTGCCGTATTTATCCTCAAAAGTTTTCATTGCTTTTTCTTCACTACTTTTAGCTAATTCATAAAATAAGTTAGCCGTTTCCTTTTCTTCCTCATATAGTTCTTTATCAGTGACTAGCACAGTAGTCTTTTTCTCTAATTTTTTGCTAAGTGCTATTAGAATTAAGATTTCTTTTTCAGAATATTTTTTTTCTATTTCTGCTTTGCTTACACTAGATTTATCATCAACAGATAAAGTCAACGATACAGGGAATAACTTAGTTTTCTTAGCTAAAAATTTAGCAATTGTAAGTTTAGGTTTTGGTGAACTAGATTTTGTCTTTGTTGTATTAGGATGCTTACATTCACCAAAACAACAATTAGGAATTTCATATCATATTACAGTATAATATCCTTTGGTTTTTACATACTTATCACTATTAGGCTGACCAGATTCTACTAGAACGACTTTGCCTTTTTCTCAAACCCAAAGATATAATTCTGAACCTTTTAAGCCTTCTCATTTAAAATGAATTTCTTTTTTACAATCATTACAAAGTTTATCATATTTTTTGCTACCAGTTCAATAACCACCTAAGTTTGTTTCACCACATTTACTACAAATAGCATCTTTGTTTGTATCTTCATCCTCAAAAGTGGCAGAATTATTTTGTTTAGTTTGGTTTCTTTCAGATAACTTTCATATGCTTTTATCTGCTAGTTCTTTATGATATTTATAATTACAACTTGGTGAACAAAATGTTATTCTTAGTTCAAAATCTATAGCTCAACCTTTTTTCATCTCAGGTCATTCTCTTTTGCCACAGTAACCACAATCTTGTTGGTGATTTCTTTTAAATTCCTCAGCACAAGAACAATTTTTATCACTGAAAATATGAACCTCTTTCTTGAAATTACCATAAGGGTCATAATACTCATACCTTATTGTTCTGTAAAGATAAGCATTTTCACTTTCAACTCAGCAGGATATATCACATTTTTCACAAATATGTTTGCGTCTGTTTAAGTTAGGGTTATTTCTGTTTGGGTTTGGCTTATTCATGTTTTTTCTAAACTTCTCAAAGCAATCATCACAAAGTTTTTCTTGAGGTCCAGGACCAACAAGGTCTGATAGTTTATTTAACTTGTTAGTTTCTTTTTTACACATATCACATTTGGGATTTGTGGGCTTTGGTTGTTCTTTGGGTTTTTCATCAATAGTGTTTTCAGGTTTTTGTTCTTTTTCTAATGCTTTAATTTTATGTTCAATTTCAGACAAAAAACAGCCTGCTTGGCGACCATGTTGTTGCTTTCCTCTTAATGCCTTTTCTAATTCAGGAGTTGCTTTTTGATATTCATCTAAATTACTTTCTAAAAGTTCTTTAAATGCTATTAGTTCTTCTTTACTTAAACCTTGCTTGATATTTTGTCTATTTTGTGTATCAAGATATTTATCTAGTTTCCTTTCTAATTCAGCAACCTTATTTTCATCAACTTTTAGTTTCTTATAACAATCTTCACAGACATAAAGTTTTTTTTTATCCTTAATTACTTGTTTAATTTTACCATCTGTTCCTACACAAGATTTAGTTTTACACTCTTGGCATTTTAATAATTCTTGAAGACATGGGTCACAGAGATTACCATCTCAAATTTTTTCTCCTTCTATACTTAAACCAGCATGTTGGGCTTCATTTATCTGGCATCTACTACATTTAGGATTGTCATTATTTCCATCACTGGAATTTTGATTATTCCTATTAGAATTGTTGTTATTGCGAGAATTGTTGCGGTCTTCAAACCAAACTACTCTCTCTCTCTCTCTCTTGCTGTGCTAATCATACTCATATTTTTTCCATATATAAAATTTTAGTATTGTTCTTAGGAATTGTCTTATCTTTTGTCTTAGGAATCATCCCTAGAATTGTCTATGAATAATGTAATTTCCAAGTTATAAAAACATAAATAATAGTATAAAAAAACTATATGGAACGAAAATGATATAAGAAGTTTTCTAAAAACAAAGAACCTTCTGAGTTGTCTAAATTAGTAAGTAAAAGAGGACTTCCTAAACCTTTAAAAGTTAAGTGCTTTCAGTGTAAAAAAACTTTTTTTATTAAATATGTGGTAGTTAGCAAAGGATATAGCAAAAAAAACAATTGAGAATACTGAACTAATCCTGAAGCTGATAATCTTGAGTTTTGAAAAGATAAAGAAGCTAGGAAGAAAGACAATCAAGTATGCGATGCCTGTCTTTTAGCCCTTTATTACAATAAAGAATTATTTTGAGAAACTATTAAAGATCCAAAGAAAAAACAAAGAATGAGAACCTATGTATATACTGGAACAATTTCAGAATAAAAACGACGCTTAATTTGAATAATGTAGTAAATTAATTAAATAACCTTTTTCAGTCATAAATGTTCCTTTGCGGTTGTAGACCAAATAATCATCATCCATCAGGTATTTCCTAATAATGATATTTTTAATCTTTTGCTATACCACTAAACATCATTATTAATAAGTATAGCACAGGGCTTAATTCATTGGCTCTGTCGTTTGTTTAAACGATAAAACAAGCGAATACGAAAGCTAAGCAGTTCATAACTAATTAGTTTTCCACTACTAATTAGGAACTTCCGGAACGGTTTGGATACCTAAGTTCTAGGCACGAAAGACCAACAGATAGCTTATAATGTGAAATAAAAAAGTTAGGTGTTGGCTACGATGACTAGCCTTCTGCTTGATAAATGAAAATTAACTAAGAATAAACATTTATAATTAATTTTTAATTTGCCAACTTACTCCAACATCCCTGTTTGGATACTCTGAATTTTTAACTATCCCTAGTTCACAATCCGGAGCAATCTTTTCCAAGTAAAATAATAATTCCTCCAAAGAAAACCGATTAATATTTCCTCGCCCAATTTCATAAAACTTTTTTTCGGAAATAGCTAGTTTTTTAGTCGCTTCGGCAATGGATAATTTATTATCTTGTTGATAAGCCAAAATGGATTTACAAAGCCGATATTTCGTTCTTTTTTCCAAAGAAGCATCAGGAGATAAACCAATATTCCCTTTTTTATACTTATGACTAGACAATTCTTTAATTATATCCTCATGATCAAGGAAAGCAACATTATTCTTTTCCATCATATTTAATTTTTGTATATTTTTTTTTAGTGCGATGGCAAGTGCGAATTCTAATTAGCGAAACCCTATCTTTTAGACATCAAATCATTTTGTAAGTTTTATCTTTATAATATACCGGCTCGAATTTATAGTATTCTCAATTTCCTTTGCGGCGTTCAGCAATAAAGCGGTCATTGTCTAATTGTTTGACAAATTCTTTAATTAAATCATGGGTAATCTTTTCCCAACCAAGTTTTTGCTGATAATGGTCGCTGATTTCTAATAAATTTATTTGACGATTATTAATTAGCAAATAAGACTTGCCTAATCAATCTTTACACGGATACGAAGTTATTTTTAGTTTTTCGGGCATTTGCTTTACTGTTTACTAATATTTTTCCTCCCAAGGGGTCTTCTTTCTGTAAAATAGCATTGGCTTTTTTTAGTCAATCAATAACTTTTTTAGTTTGTTTATTTTTGGCTATTTTATACTCGTTATGAGTTTTTTGTTCTCCACTAGGAATAATTTTGTTTCTTCCGTAATCAAATACACAATACTGCCCAGCTCTTCTTTTCATTAGAACTTCAAACTTCTTTAATTGATAAAAGAGCATACTCTCGTCTTTCTGACTAATATTTTTATTATCTCCATTTATCGCACCAACCATATATAAAATTCTAATATGGAACTAAAAAAAAAACCCCACAAAAAGTTTTCAATTATTTTAAGTTTCCATAACAATATAAAAAGTTAGGCAGTTCGAAGACGACTTAGCAATAAGGTTCGTTAGAAACTAGTTAGAAATTAGTCTACTAGGAACTTCCCAACCTGGTTCGGATACCTAAGTTCTAGGCACGAAAGATTAGCGTCAACCTTTTGAAATCCCTAATTGGATTAGAGTAAAAAGATTGATAGGCGACTACCACCGACTAACTTCTTACTTGGTAAACTAAAACTGGATAAGAACATCCATAATATATTTTTAGACTTTTTTGAAACCAAGTATGAGGAAAAAAGGGCAATTTTTTCACCTGCTAATTAACGCTTATTTATAAAATAAATAAAATTATTTTTTAGTTGCCATTTTTTAAGAACCTTTTTTATATATTTTTTGGAGATTATAAGAGTGGAATTGTTATAAAGAACTTTGTTTATATGTTTCTTAGATTATGATAAAAAAAGTAGTAGTAGTAGTAGTAGTAAAATATATATAATGACAAAAATAAATGAAGCCTACGGAGTACTTGGTCTAGAAGAAAATGCTTCGGTAATTGAAATCAGAAAAGCCTATTGAAAACTTTCTCTCGAACACCATTCCAAAAATAATAGTTCCGAAGACAACAAACAAAAATTTAAAGAACTCCAAGATGCCTACGACATTTTAATTAAAAGCAAAAAAGAAGAAATTGACTATAAAATTAATTTTGGAGTTTCCGAGACGGAAATTGCCGGACTAGACCAAGAAATAATTGAAAATTTTGTTTCCCAAGATTTAAAAGAATTCATTACCAAAGAAATCCAAAAAGTAAAAAATGGCATTGAAAATACTGAATTAGATACTGAAAAATTAATGGATTTCTTTTTACCCGAGCAAGGTCAAATATTCAAAAATTGGCTTAACACAATTTATTTAATGGGAGGTTTAGGCAAAAATGAAAAAGAAATTGGAGACTGAGTGAAAACCAACCTTTTAACTCCTCTTTGTGTGGCTTGTGAAAAGAAAGATTTTTTTGATTTAGAGAAAATGAAAGCGAATGAAAAAGGTTATTCTATTGCTGAGGTTTCCGATGAAGAATGAGAAGACTATTTAGCGGAATTACGAATACCAACCACCGATACCAGAGCATTGTGAAAAGCAAAGACTAAACTTTTCAAGCAAAAATCAATGGAGATATTCACTAAAAAATTAGCCGATAAACCCCCCTTATTAATTGACCTGATTAACATTGAAGCCAATTATCATGCTAATGAAAAAGATTTTTCTTATAACTCGTCAAATGATTATTGAAAAATTTGACTTAATAATGAGGATAATCTTGCTAATTTAAGAATAGATGAATTTTATATTAATAAAATTTTGAAAGAATATGAAAATGAGGAAGCACTTGAAAAAGCCGCAGCTATACGCTATTATGAAGTATTAGGATTACCAGAAGAAGCCAGTATTGAAGAAGTTAAAGTCGCCTACCGAGAACTTTCTCTTAAAAATCACCCTGACAAAGGTGGCGACCGAAAAAAATTTAATATAATTAATAATGCTAACCAAGTTCTCGGAAACGAACATCAAAAATCGAAATATGACCTTTGCTTATTGAAAGATAGAAATTGAGAAGACTATGATGATATGTATCTCAATCGAAAAGGATGAGTTAAATTCTCCAAATCACAACTTTTTGTTGATAACGATTTTGGAAAAAGAATTGAACTTATTTTAAAACAAGAATTTGAAGTTAATGATTTGACCGAAGAAACTATTTCTGATTATTCTAAGATTTGAGAAGGAGATGATTTTTCTGATTTTCACCATAAAGAAGAAGGCTTAATTAAATTTGATAAAGAATTAGTCAAACGGGCTCTCGAAAATTTTAAAGAATTCAGTGAACCGGGAAAAGGGTTATTGCAAGCCGAAGAATTTTATGCTAAGAAAATTTTTGGAAAAACTCAACCAGAGGCCATTAGAGACACTCGCAAGTATTTAGAAATTATTGAGTTTTCTATTGAAGTTAAAGAAAGATTAGAAAAAAGAGTAGCAAAAGCAATTAAACAAGGGAATAAATTTTTCCAAGATATTTTTAATAAAGCTGGATTAAATGAAGAAGAATTGAAAAACGACCTCGGAGAACTTAATAACTTTAAAAGTTGTCAGAAAAAGTTCAAAGACTTGGAATTAAAAAATCAGTTAAATATTGTCGACCAAAAATATAAAAGTTCTGCGGATTTTATGGGTGAAATAAGCGAAAAACTTAGAGATATAAAAAAAGCCAAAGATAATTTATTAGTCGAGATTGAGGAAGAAATAGGAAAAGGCGAGAAATTACTTGCTGAAAATAAAAATGTTAGCGAATTTTCAACCCAGTTTAATGATTTTATGACTTTGTTAAAAAGCACGGAAAATTATGAAGTCGAAATTGAAAAAGACATTGAGGACGGGGAGGAAGAAGTTGATTGAAGTGATGAAGAACTTGATAAATTAATGAGAGCGAAGGGCAAAGTGAGAAAAATAACCAAATACAAAACGATAAAACAAAATGTAATAGTTAATCGAGCATTAATTAACCGAATTCTCGAAGAAAAAGCCGAGGAAATCAGTTCTCTTCAAGTAAAATTGAAAGTACAATTAAAGGAAGCAAGTGAAAATACACCTAGTTGAATAGCATTTCAAAAGTGATTACAAAAAGAAATTACTGACACGGAAGACTTAAAAGTAAAAATCAGGCCGGAAAAGCAAGACCGGTATCAAATTTCAGTAGAAACTTTAACTAATTTTTGCGATAGTTTAGAAGCCACCTTAGACAAAAACTCAAAAGATTATCATTTATTCCCTGAATTTGACCAAAATAAAAGTTTTGCCGAATTGTTTCCTTACGAAAAGGCTTTGTTTGGCAAAAAAACCAACCGAGAAATGCCAAACACAAATGATTATGAGGTGTTGACTGAATTATTTAACGAATTTTCAAGCGGAATAGCAGCAAATATAAAAGGCAAAGAAAGTTCAGAAAGACCAGGAGAAAATCCTATTCCTTCTGAAAATAATGAGCCAATTAGTGTTGAAGAAAAACAAGCCATTATTAACTATTTAGATAACTTAATCATGGAAGTTGCCAAAAATACCAAAGGAGATTATTCTGTGCTCTCTTCCGACAAGAAATTTATTCTCAAAAGTGAACTGAAAAGTGCCCAAATGAAAGTTTTGAGAGATGACGAAAAAGCTAACTATGAGGAAAAATTAAAGAATGTTGACATCAATACCAAAGGGAAAGCAAATAAAATTCGCCAAAAAATATTCGATGAGATTGTTTATTATGTCAGTGATTTAAAAGGGGGTAGTGGTCAACTAGGCGAAGCCCAGGAGATTTCAAATAAAATTGCCGATTTAACTAAAAAAGAAAAGGAAAAAAAATCGACCAAAGAACCACCCGAAATTTCTACTACTACTACTACTACTAAAAATATAAATAGCATGGAAAATAATAAAAAAGAACTTTCTTTTTCTCTTGATGATAATCATTTTGATAATAAAGAAGAAATAGCAAATAATTCATTTAACAGAACTTCTGCTCTACTTGAAAATATTTTGGCAAAAAATGAAAAAAAAAAAAAAGATTTACTTATTCATCAAAAAAGATTAACAGCTGACAAGGAAGAAGAATTTGAAGTGTCAGCAGAGACAACCGAATCCCCCCTTATTAAAAAAATTGGAGAAGTGTTAGATGATTTAGCTAATATTCAAAAAGAAACTAATTTTGCCCAAGCAGAAAATACCCAAAAAGTTTTAAGAAAAATAATTGAAATTAAAAATATTTACCAAGAACAACAAGACCAACACTTAGCAGAATTGAATGAATTAAAAGAGGAGTTTGATTTTATCAGCGATAATAATTTTTTTAATACTAGTTTTACACATAATTCAACTTTTGCAACTAGTCCAGATATTTCATCTTCCCAAAACATCCAAAAAAGAAAAAATTATTTTGGCAGTCAGGTTGATTCTTTTGAACTTCAAAAAGATTTAGAAAAAAAAGAAGCAGAAGTAGCCGGATTGAAAGAACAAATTGAAGAGTTAGAAGAAACCCAAAAAGGGTTAATTAGGGATAAGGGAGAAATAGAAGAATTATTAGAAAAAAGAGAAGAAGATATAGTAGTTTTAGAAGAAAGACTCCAAGAAGCTTTAAGACTGGATTTAATGAATGAATACGACTCAGAAAATACTTTAAAAGTGGGCGAGTTGGAACCAACGGATAAGAAGCATTTAGAAGAGATAAACAAGATTGAAGGAGAAAAAAGAGTTCTTGAAGAACAACTTAAAGCAGTAAAAGATCAAAGGGATGGTTCTAATGAAATAATTAAAAAAAGAAATGGACAATTAAGTGGAGTTTCTCATGAATTTGGGCAAAGAGAAAGACAAAGAGATAAAGAAATCGAAAATTTAACAATAGAAAGGGATAATTTAGCTCGTGAACTCCAAAAAAGAGAATCAGAAGAGACATATCAACAATTTAACGCAGAGTTGAAAAATCAGCAAGCAGAGGAAGAATTAGAATTGGGGAAAAAGGTAGAAAAAACCAAAACTCTTCTCGAAGAAATGAGAAATGAAAAAGATGAAATGTTTAATAGTTTCCAGAACATAGAAGCGAGAATCAAAAATTTAGCTAATGAAAAATTTCGTTTAGAAGGAGCAGAAAAAATTAAAGAAACAGCTGATTTAGAAGAAATGATTAATGTTGTTAAAAAAACAGTTGAGAAGAGAAGTGTCAAAATCGCAGAATTTTTAAATGAAAACATAGAGAAAGGAAGAACAATTACTAGGCAACAAAGTTGAAGTGGAAATGTTTCTTCTCCTAATACTCCTTTTAATGTTCCTCACACTCCGAAATCGGCTAGAGAAAGCACAGGTCACTTTTCATTTTCCCAAAAACGTTTTCAAAAAAGGAGTTCAACAACTCTAGTAAAAACAGATATTGAATCACAACAAAAACTCGCTGATAGGTTTGAGAATAGTTTAAAAGCAAAGTTAGAAATGAATAAAGGAAAAAGTTCAAAACCACAAAATACTAATCAAGAGTTGAAGCAAATCATTCAGTTAGTAGTTAATAAATGAGGTCAAAGTCATGGTAAACAAAAAAAACCTGCTTGGTTAACTGGTGAAATTGAAGAAAAGTTAGCCCAAGAAGGAGGCACGATTTTGTTCCCCGAAGCAAGGAAAATGTTAGAGGAAGTTATTGACCAACTACAAAAAGAAGTCGATGAAGGTAAAGAAAATAGTAGATTGTTAATTGATTGCAATAATGATTTAGATGAAGAAAAAGAGGCAAACCGAATAAAACAAGAGAAAATTGCCGCCCAAGCAAGACAAATTGAAGAATTTCAAAGAGAAATAGGAGAATTAAAATTTAAACTAGATTCAATCGAAATCCAGTCTTTACATAACTTCGGAAGAATTAGGGAAGAAATGGAAAAAGTTAAAGTATCAAAC
>NZ_NWVA01000004.1:119639-145471 GCF_003546845.1 endosymbiont GvMRE of Glomus versiforme
AGAAACTACAACAAAGCCAAGAAGAAAACACTCAGTTAGAAGAACAAATAAAAGAAAAAGAAAAATTACTAGAATTTCAGCAAGAAATATTAGGAGCTTGAAATAAAATAGATGATTATTTATCGAAAATGAAAGAAGAAGACATTGTTTCTATTGCAGAAGAAGAGAGCGATACTTCGTCGTATTCATCAGAACTAGAAGAGGAGATTGATATCAAAGAAAAGGCTAGTGTCGAGGAAGAAAATCCCCAGATTGTAAAACTAAAAGATACCAGTGAAAGATTAAAAGAACTGGCAAGGGTAGCTAATGAAATTAGTGAAAATAAAGAAAAATTAGCCGAAGTAAAAAAGAGGGTAATTTCTATTACTAATGAAAGTAAATTAGATAGAACAGAAGGAGAACCAGAACTTTTGGCTTTATCTGAACTTGAAAGTCAAGAAAGTGAAATTCAAGGTAGAGTAGACGATTTAGAAGGAGAAGAGAGTAAACTGGCAGAAAGTTTAGTAGAGTCAGATACTTCTGTTTCTCAATCTGAAATCAAAGAAAACCAAGATGCTAGTTGATTTAACTGAATTTATGAGGGAGGAAAAAAAGTTCTTAATGTGTCTGGCTCGGCTTTATGTAAAATTAAGGCTCATCCTTTCCGAGTTGCTACTGGTGTTTTAGGTGTTTATGGTCTTTATAGTAATTATGGATACCAACAATGTAGCACAAGTGTTTCAGAATTAAACTTTCAAATTACCAATTTAAAAGGAAAAGTAAGTTCATGTTTAGAGGAAAATGTTCAACTAAAATTTGAAAACGAAATTTCAAAGCAAAATTTCTCTGCTCCGAACTCCCGAGATAAAGATTATTTAGACGAATATATTCAGAAAATAATAACGAAGAATATCGCAGAAAGGGAAGCTCAAGAAAGAAATCAGTTGACTAATTCCACCACTACCGAGCAGGTAACTACTGGACCAATTCCAGAAGCTTCGACTGTAACCAAAACTGTTAATGTGCCAGCAACGGCTCCTACTTCCACCACTACCGAGCAGGTAACTACTGGACCAATTCCAGAAGCTTCGACTGTAACCAAAACTGTTAATGTGCCAGCAACGGCTCCTACTTCCACCACTACCGAGCATAAAAGGAGGGGTTGAGCGGCAGAAGCTATTAGTGGCTATGTAGCAGGAGCAATAGGATTAGGTTATTATCTTAGAAAAAATAAATTAGAAGACAAACAACAACAACAGCAACAAAAAGATAATTCGCAAATAAATGACAATGTTTACCCCGTTTGTTCTCATACTGATTACGAAAAAATTAAGTGAGAAAGGAACAATTGAGAAAAGCAATACCGAAAAGTTTGCCAAGAAAAAGAGGAAAGGGGACAGGAAATAATTGGTGAACTCAATTCAACTTTAAACCTAAACTTAAATAATCCTAACTTAGAGCAAGTAATCACCAAAATTCAAGAATTAATCAACAAACCCCCACAAACTATTTATCAAGAATTTAGCAATAGTGAATTAGAAGAGCAATTAAAAGCCAGCCAGCAAACTATCAATCACTTAGAAAAAGAATTAACTAACCAAACTACTCCTTTTGGAGAAGATTTAGCTGTAATTAAAAACTTAGAATTAGAAAGCTTAGAAGAATTGTTTAACCAATCAGTAGACAACACCATTAAACAACAAATCCAACAAGCTACTAGTTATCAGCAAGTAGTAAATGCCCGACAAGCCTTTATTCAAAAACAGTTAAGTAAGAAGCAAAATACTATTCAAGTAGTTGAACAACCTCAACAAGAATTAGCTCTCCCAGCAACACCAAATAAAGAAAGAATTATCTTGATTAGTTTATTAGCAGTTAGTTTAGTAAGCATAGGAGGATTGTTAGTGAAGTTGAGAGGAACTAGCAAAAAAGTATTAAAATAATATATATGAACCAAGTGAGCAAAAAAAATTTAACAATAAGCAATGCTAAAATATGTCTTAATCAAGGCAAAAGGTTAGGTTATAAAGTTTTAAGTAAAAAATTATCTTCTGACAACATTGAGAAAATTCTAAGCTATATCCAAAACTCCAAGAAAAAAATAAATTCCTATCAAAAGAAAATTGAGATGGGGACTTCAATTACTCAGGGTTTAGAAAAAGGTTCACCAGTTTTAAGCATGCTAGGAAAAACAGCAAGAGTCATCAATAATCGTTATGAAATTAGTGGTCTAGATAGTTTAGAGACTGTTGCTCATTTGTCTGATTATTCTAAAAAAAGACAATTGACTCATCGAGGAAAGCAGATGAATGAATTACTAAATAAACTTGACGCTAAACTAAATAAACTGGCTAAGTTTTTTCAACATATTAATGATATTAAACAGCAAGATATAAGAAAACAAGAGTGAGCTGATATAAATTGTCCAATGAACTTTATCGAAGTTGATGATGATTGAGTAGGAGAAATAGAATTAGATGATGTAGAATTAGAGTTAGGGCAAGAACAAGAAAAACGAGACAGCAAAATTAGTCAACAATGAGAAGAAATAAACAAAAAAGATTATCAACCTGAATTAACTATTAAAACTACTATTGGAACTTTTGATAAAGAAGAANGTGCCAGCCACGGCTCCTACTTCCACCACTACCGAGCAGGTAACTACTGGACCAATTCCAGAAGCTTCGACTGTAACCAAAACTGTTAATGTGCCAGCAACGGCTCCTACTTCCACCACTACCGAGCAGGTAACTACTGGACCAATTCCAGAAGCTTCGACTGTAACCAAAACTGTTAATGTGCCAGCAACGGCTCCTACTTCCACCACTACCGAGCATAAAAGGAGGGGTTGAGCGGCAGAAGCTATTAGTGGCTATGTAGCAGGAGCAATAGGATTAGGTTATTATCTTAGAAAAAATAAATTAGAAGACAAACAACAACAACAGCAACAAAAAGATAATTCGCAAATAAATGACAATGTTTACCCCGTTTGTTCTCATACTGATTACGAAAAAATTAAGTGAGAAAGGAACAATTGAGAAAAGCAATACCGAAAAGTTTGCCAAGAAAAAGAGGAAAGGGGACAGGAAATAATTGGTGAACTCAATTCAACTTTAAACCTAAACTTAAATAATCCTAACTTAGAGCAAGTAATCACCAAAATTCAAGAATTAATCAACAAACCCCCACAAACTATTTATCAAGAATTTAGCAATAGTGAATTAGAAGAGCAATTAAAAGCCAGCCAGCAAACTATCAATCACTTAGAAAAAGAATTAACTAACCAAACTACTCCTTTTGGAGAAGATTTAGCTGTAATTAAAAACTTAGAATTAGAAAGCTTAGAAGAATTGTTTAACCAATCAGTAGACAACACCATTAAACAACAAATCCAACAAGCTACTAGTTATCAGCAAGTAGTAAATGCCCGACAAGCCTTTATTCAAAAACAGTTAAGTAAGAAGCAAAATACTATTCAAGTAGTTGAACAACCTCAACAAGAATTAGCTCTCCCAGCAACACCAAATAAAGAAAGAATTATCTTGATTAGTTTATTAGCAGTTAGTTTAGTAAGCATAGGAGGATTGTTAGTGAAGTTGAGAGGAACTAGCAAAAAAGTATTAAAATAATATATATGAACCAAGTGAGCAAAAAAAATTTAACAATAAGCAATGCTAAAATATGTCTTAATCAAGGCAAAAGGTTAGGTTATAAAGTTTTAAGTAAAAAATTATCTTCTGACAACATTGAGAAAATTCTAAGCTATATCCAAAACTCCAAGAAAAAAATAAATTCCTATCAAAAGAAAATTGAGATGGGGACTTCAATTACTCAGGGTTTAGAAAAAGGTTCACCAGTTTTAAGCATGCTAGGAAAAACAGCAAGAGTCATCAATAATCGTTATGAAATTAGTGGTCTAGATAGTTTAGAGACTGTTGCTCATTTGTCTGATTATTCTAAAAAAAGACAATTGACTCATCGAGGAAAGCAGATGAATGAATTACTAAATAAACTTGACGCTAAACTAAATAAACTGGCTAAGTTTTTTCAACATATTAATGATATTAAACAGCAAGATATAAGAAAACAAGAGTGAGCTGATATAAATTGTCCAATGAACTTTATCGAAGTTGATGATGATTGAGTAGGAGAAATAGAATTAGATGATGTAGAATTAGAGTTAGGGCAAGAACAAGAAAAACGAGACAGCAAAATTAGTCAACAATGAGAAGAAATAAACAAAAAAGATTATCAACCTGAATTAACTATTAAAACTACTATTGGAACTTTTGATAAAGAAGAAACACTACGAGAGAATTTAGCGGATGCTTTGATAGATAGTGAATGAAAACCAATTATTGATGTTTCTCTCGAAGAAGAATGAACTGATTGAGGAGAATTAGCACGACAATCTTCTTCTAATCATTCAGATAGCACATTTTTAAAGTATGCTAAAAAGGGTCAAAAAGTTTTCCAAGCTGTGGATGAAAAAGTTAATTATTTCACCGAAGAGGTTAATGCTATTAAAGAATTAATAAGAGAGGTAGAAAACCAACTTGGCTATTCTCTTTACAAGAAAGGATTGAGTAAATTACATTTAGACGATGAAAAGTTGATTAATAGGTTGGAAAATCTAGTTAAGCAAATTGATAAAGTTAATGATAAGGTTAATTTAGCTAATTCTTATGTCAAAAAAGGTAGAAGTTTTGTTAATAAATTTGCTAACAAATTAGAACGTCAAGCTGAATATCAAGAGTTAAATAATAATCCTTATGCTTTTCGAGACAAAGAGGAAACGTTAGTTTTTGAAGAAGAAATTGTAGAAGCAAAGCAAGTTTGTCAAGTTCAAGAACAAAATAAAAGTTGATTTAGTAAGCTTTGGAAGAAATAATTATTTAATAATATTTTCATCTATATGTCTAAAAATATATATTATGACATTGCAAAAATTTATAGAAAAAAATTATGACCAAGATACTGCTAAGAAAATTGATATTAGTGTTCAATTAGCAAAGAAGCCAGAAACAGAAAGTTTATTTAACGAATTAAAAGATATAGAAGGTGGAAGATTAGATTTGAGTGCTTATTCTCATTTAGAACAATTAAGGATTAATTCTAGTCATTTAAAAAGCTCTTTAACCGAGTTAGTTTTAAGTAATAATCCTGAACTACGTTTGTTGCTAGTGGCAAAAAGTCCTGGATTAATTAAACTAGACCTTTCAGGGTGTTCACAATTAGAAAGTTATAAGGTGAAAGTCAACAATTATCCTGATTTATTTACTGTTCGATTTAGTTCACCGATTGAACTCATATTGCCTGGTGAAGAAGTAAGTGAAAGCGAAGTGATTGTTAACTCAGAAACAGAAGCGAGAGTAGTAGAAGTTCCTCCTAGATTTAAGTGTAATATTTCATAATAAAAGCAATGACGAAAACTAATCATAAAAGAACCAAACCCTGAGGACTAAAAGTCCATGAAAACTTTTTTTGAAAAGTCAAACAAACTGCTCTTAAAGAAAGATGCGAAGTAGTGGAATTAGTAGAAAGAGTATTAAGTGATTATATGGAACATAAAAATCAACACACACACACACACACACACACACACACACTAAATTTGAAAGGAGAAAAACATTAATTTATGCCTGAGCATACCAAACCAAAAGCAACTAATTCCGACATAAGAGAGAGAGAGAGAACAATTTTTACCGAAACCAATAATTTAAGTAAAAATAAAAGTGATTACTCTCCTAAATTCACACCCAAAAGTGATTATGGCTATGGTAATTATTATGGATATAATGAAAATTCAACAACTAACGAACAAAAAATAAAAAAACAAATAAAAACAATTGTTAACAACGCCATCAAAAAAATTAAAGAAAAATGAGCAAAAGTTTATTGGTTTTACCAAACTAGCCAAGAACAAATTTTAGGAAATAATTGAGAAAAAAAGTTAGGTAAGTTTACCAAAGACAAGTTTATTAAAAAAACCATTAAAAACAAGTTGCGATTTAATAATGCTTTTCAAGCAATAAAAGACGAAATTAATCTTATTTGCGATAGTTTAACAAAGAAAATTGATAAGGAAGAAACTCGACAAGAAAAGCAAAGGGACGAATTAGATAATTTGCTAAATTACAAGCCAGAAGATTCAGAAATGTCAAGTGAAGACATTATTGAAGCATGACAACTTATAACTGACAATTTGGAACATTGACAAAAAAAAGCAAACATTAACGAAGAATATAAGAAGAAAATAAATGACAGATTAGAGGAAATTAATGGTTTAATTGAAAACTGAAAAAAGACATGAGAAAGACTGATTAACGAAGATTCAGACCAAGCAGAAAAAGCAAAAATAGAAGAAATTGACAACTCCCAACAAGAGGAAAGAAACGAAAAATCAATATCTAAAATTCCTAATCCTAATTATCACTTAAAAAATAATTTAGCAAAATGAATTCTTAGAGTTTTAGTTGTTCAGAATGCCATTAATTCAACTGACAGTCGGGTTCAAACTCGGGGCATGCGTCAAGCCATGGAACTTTGCCCGTCGCTTTGACAATTTGTAAATTCTAATAGCCGAGAGCCAATTATAACTCGCTCCATGAGTATAGCCTTTAAAGAGGTTCCAGGTCTTTTGGGATATCTAAATTCTTTTCGTCAAGGGTTAGATGCCTCCCAAGTTATCGCTAGCCATTCCCAAAACATAGTTCCTAGCATTATGGAAACTGCTGCTCAATTTGTCGACCCGATAAGCAATAGTTTTTCACCCAGCCCGAAAGAATGGCTAATTCCCGCAAGCGTTGCCGCTGGTGAATATTCGCTTGAAACTCTAACTTCCAATCTTCCCCCAAAAGACCAAAGTAAGCATTCGCTCGAAACTTTAATATCTCCTCATTTAAGCGACCAAAAAGCCCAAGAGGATTATAAAAAAGGACTAACTTGAAAGAAACACGCTGACAAAAAAGAAAAAGCAGAAAATAAAATTATAAATGAAATTATTACTGCCCAAAAATTAACTAGTCAAGATATTACTCAACAAGTTAGCGACTTGGAAATAAAAACCAATTTGGAAAAAGAATTGGGAACAATTATTAACGAGAACCAAACCTGGCAAGACTGAGTAAAGGATAGTGATTATTCATTGACAAAAAGCCAAAAAATAGGAAAAATTTGCCGAATAATAGGGGAAATTCGTCAAGATAAAATTAGTAATCAACAAACTCTATCGCTTAATAAGACCGGAAAGCAAGCCCTAAGAGAAGTTAAAAAATCTTTGATTAATAACGGACTTTCATTAGATAAAGTTAATGACATAATTAATACTCTAACCAAAGGCAGTAGAAAAGATTTAAAAAATCTTTGACGAGATATCCACCCTGATAAATCTAAAATTAATGGATTAGGTGAAGCCCGAGCCACCGAAATATTTAAAATTGTTCGGGAATTTCACGAGCAGCATATTCAACAAAAACAAGAGACTTCTGTTGCCCAAAAATTTGTTGAAATAGTTCCAGGAGCTTTGTTAATGTATTATCTAAATGGCAAAACTAAAAATAAAAACCAACAAGATAATAATTCAGAAGCAGAATTAGAAGAAAACCAACCAATCACTATTGAATTTCAAGTAAAATCAGTAAAAATAGACCCTTTTGAAGGAGAAAATACTATTACCTACGAAATTTATCCTACCCAAGACCAAGATTTAGAAGTTAACCATCTTCAATTTAATATAATTAATGAATTACCTAGTTTTGGGGAAAAGTTGAGCATAAGGAACTTACAAAAAGATTTTGTTTATAAATTAAAAGTAGATAAAAGTTCATTAACTTATAATGATTTATGAAAAACCTTAACCATTGATTTTGATGAAGATGAGGGGGGTCATGAAATAGAATTGATAACACAAGAAACAATTTTAGAAGTTGAAGACGAAATTGAGGGAAATTCAGCAGATTATTCTGAAAGTGAAGAAAGTGTGATTAATATTAGGGATTTCGAATCAGATGAAGAAATTTTATCAGGCTCAGAAACAGAAAACGATGAAAACATTGTTTTGAGAGAAGATTCTGGTTATTTTTCAGATTGAGACGTTGATACTCCTACTAATTCTGTTTTCATTAATATTGACAAAAAAAGTAACGAAAGAAAAGAAATTTATAGTGAAGACGAAACTAGTGATTCCGAAAGTGAAATAAATATCACTTTAACCCAGTTAACAACAGAACAACAACGCTTAAAAAACCAGAATCAAGAAGACTTTTCAGATAATGAAAGTGAAGCGTGAGAAGACGCCCAAGAAGAAACAGAAGAGCCACAAGAAATATTTTACGACGCTTTGGAAGAGCAAAACAACCAAGAAAACCAACAAATCCGACCCGAAGAAGTAATTATAAATATCCAACCAGAAGAAAATAATGAAAATCCCATTAACTCCCAACCTAGTTATTTCTCACAAGCAATTAACAAAGGAAAAAAACTAGCAGATACTTCTCTCAATTATGCTTGGAAAGTAGCCAAATGAGCGGAAAGAAACCCAAAAACAGCCACTAGTTTATTTTTCCTTGGAAGTGCTTATTTAATTAATCAATATCAACAAAATTCAACTAATATTGATTCTAGTCAACTTAATGATGGCAAACTGTATGAAGAGATTAATCTCGCTTTGGATAGATACGATAAACTAGTTAAAGAATTAGGAGAAATTAACATAGATTCTCAACCAGACAATTTTACTAATTTTCCCTTTTGTCCTATTTCAAATAATTCCTGAAAAGCAAATTGAAATCAAAACAATTATCAGCTCGTAGATTTACCAGAATTAGAGAAAAATTATACTACTTCCCAACCTGAACTAAAAGAAAATACAGAGACCTCAAACACAATTGAAACTGCTCCCAATGACATAAATGAACCGCAGTTAATAATTGTTAAAACAAATCAAAACACACCTATTAATGCTTCCTTTGAAAGCCCACCAATTAACCCTCCTCAGGAGCCTGATTACTTAAAAAAATTAAATAAGATTTGGAGAAAACTAACTAAGCAATGACACCCTGATAAAAATAATGACCCCCAAGCCGAAGAAATATTTAAAGCAGTGGCTAACTATTATGAAGAAAATAAATTAAGAATAGAAGAGTATCCGCAATTTAAATATTTAAATAACGCCCTCGTAGAACGTTTGGCTAGTTTATTAAACTCTAATAGTACCGAAATACTAGAAAAATTAAAAAAAATAGGCTTAACTAACGACCAAAATCAACAACATTATAGAGAAAAAAATCCCAAAGCAAAACCTCGGAAAAATCAACAATATCGTGGACGAAATACCAATTATGAAGAGTGAAAACATCCAACTAAATCGCAAGGAGAAGAAAGAGAAGGATTGACTCCCAATGATTACCATTATGAAGGAAACTCGGAAAAAAGCCAACAAGCCGCTTTTTTTCAATATTTAAAACTCTTCGCTACATTCCTAATGATAGACAAAGTACTATTTAGCGATGAGTTAGAAATTACTGAAAAACAATTGATAGCCATCTCTCATATCGAGCAATATTGAGAACTTAAAGCCAATTCTGAGGGAAAGATTAATGAAAAGAGTTGTGAAGAAATTTTGGGAGCCGGCTGAAAAGAACAAATTAAAGCCCGAACTACCGGAAAAGAAATTGCTAAAATTATTGAAAAACTAAAAACTTTAATCGACCAAGCCAAAGCCGCCGAAGCAGCAACTCAGCAAGAAAGTTTTAACCATGAAGCCGAAGAGGATAATCAACAAGAAGAACAAGCCGAGCAAGAAAGGCAAAGGCAAGAACAAGCCGAAAGCGAAAGAAGAGAACAAGAAAGACAAGAACAAGAAGCCAAACGTTTGGCCCGAGAAAGAACTGAACGAGAAAGGAGCAGGCAAAATGAATATACTCCAAACAGCAACTTCTCTGCTTCTTCTGAGTCAACAAATTCTTACTCTTCTCATACTACCGAAGAAAAAACCACTAATCAAACTGAAAATACCAGTCAAAACAGTTCCAGTTTTACAGCCAATAATGGCACTGCTTACCCTACTAGTTCCGAAACTACTACTACTTTTTCGGCTCCCGGTGGTGGTAATTATTCCGATGGGGGAACAGTTACAACCGAAAACTTTATGGCTCCCAAGTCTCCAGTAGAAATTATTCAAAACATTTTAAATCAAGCCCAAAAAGCCATTGAAAGACAACAAATTCCTCCATTAGAAACTGCTGAAAAGAAAATCACTGCCCTTTTTGAAGAAAAAAACCTAGCCAAAAAACAAGTTTATTACCAATATCAAATCCAATTAGAGGAAAAACTAACCCAAGTTATTCAAACTAAAACTATCCAAGAAATCCAACTTAATCACTTAGATATTGCCCGACAAATTGAAGAAAATATTGAACCGCAAAAAATCCAAAATAGAGAATGAAAAGAAGTGATTGAAAATACTCCTATTGAGAAAATTCCTGAACTTAAAAAAGAAATCCAAAATGATATTTTATGGCAAACTAGAAAAGCAGTAATCAACCATTTAAATAGTTTACTTGGCTCTGAATTAAAAGTTTATGATTTAGATAGTTCATTTTCTGGATTTCACCAAGAAGTTTATCAAAAACCTCTGGCTGAGTTAGAAACTTATCAACAACAAGTAGCAGCTCATATTGCCGAGAAAAAAGCCCTTCAAAATGCTAATTTAAATAATACTTCTTTTGCTACGCAACAAAAAACTAGTGAATGAAAAACTATTCTCCCTGTCACTTGTGGAATAGTGGGCACCGCAGTCGGAATTGGGGCTTTGTATTATTGATTAAATGGTAAACCAAGTCAGATCAGCAAAGCCCAAATTATTTCACCCCCTCAACAAATTAAAGCCTTGATTAATCAATTTTTTACTAATTTAAAAAAACTTCAAACTCTTGGCTATTCAGCCGAACTTAGCCAAACTATTCAAGAGAATTTACAACAAATTCAATCTTTAACTGAACAATGAATAAGCACAAAAAAAGGTCAATTTGATGAAAAACAATGAAATAGTTTTCAGAATAGGTATCAAGAGTATTGTGAAAAATAGAAATACCGAATAACCCGCTAGAAAAAAAAAAAAACGGTAAATATAATAAACCCCAAAAAAAAAACTCCCTTTGAGAACAACAAAAGGTGGGCAATAAAAAACTTTTCACTAATCCTTTAAGCCAAGATTCAAAAGCTCTTTTCCGTTTTGGTGATTTAATTATTACTTTTTCTTATTAGCAACTTTACCAAAGAAATCTTTACTAACTTTAAAACTAATGCGATTAGTTAGTTTAGAATTTTTCACTAAATTTTGTTTTTTCTTTTGGCAATCTTTACAATTTCTAGTGTCTCGCACTAAATAATGATATTGCCTTTGTTTATGATTTAGTAAATGATAGTTGCTATTTCCAAGCCATTAATCAGTCATTTTGTCAGTTAACCATTAAAGGACCCATAGAACGCAACAGAGAAATCATTGGCACTTGATTTCAAGTTAACCATTTAACTAATCACTGAATTTCTTTTCGTCGAAGTATATTTAATGCTAATAAACGAGAAGCATTTTATAAATGTATTAGCGACGAGCAAATAACTTTCTATCGCCGTTTATCGTCTGCTAGTTGCTTTGCTCTAAACAAACTCGCTTCTTTCGGTTTTCTTAGTTTTTAATTTGTTTGTTTCTTTTTACATTTTGCATTCTAACAATTAATCCTCCAATAGTTATTAAACTTCCAATTAAAGCAACTTTTAAAATTATGTCTTCATTTTTTGGTGATGGAATTAATTCTTGCTTAGGCTGATTAACTACTGATAAAGTATTTTGTTTTTGGCTTAATTTCTCTTGAATAAAGGCTTGTCGGGCATTAACTACTTGTTGGTAATTAGCGGCTTGTTGAATTTGCTCTTGATAGTAATTATTTACTTGACCAAATAACTCTGTTAAACTGGTTAATTCAAGGTTTTTAATAACTTGTAAGTCTTCTCCAAAAGGAGTTTGCTCTTCTTTTAGTTCTTTTTCTAATTTAGTGATGGTTTGATTGGCTATTTCTAATTCATTTTCTCAATTTCCTTTATACTCAATATTAGTAGTTGGTGGTTTATTAATTAACTCACGAATAGTTTCAATTACTTGCTCTACGTTAGCATTTTCATCTAAATTAATTAATTCTAAATCAGTAATTAACTTTTGGATAATTTGTGTCTCTTTGTTGTGAATATCTTTTTCCAAGGAAGAAACAATTATTTTTAGTTCTTGATTTTTTTGTTTAATTTCTTGGTAATCATGATGGAGACAAACAGAAACAGGACAAATATGATTATTTAATTGAGTTTTTGCTTGTTCGGCTTGGCCTCGGTAATTATCCCTTTCTGTTCTAGTTTGGTGATGATTTTGTTGCTCGTTTCTTAATTGTTCTTCAATTTCATCAATAGTATCAATTTTTCCTAATTTTTCTTTTTTATCACCCAGTTTAATTAAATATCATGCTGCTCCAATTTCTCCGGCAGTTCTTATTCAATTAAGTATTTTGTAATCACGGTTAGTTTTTTGTTCAGTTTTAAGAATATTTTCTAATTCGTTAATTTTATTTGTATTGCTGTTTTCTGCCTCTAAAGTTTGGCTAACCGTGTTGTGAACTGGTGCTGGAGTGACCGTGCTAGTGTGGGTAATGGTTTCTGCCTCTAAAGTTTGGCTAACCGTGTTGTGAACTGGTGCTGGAGTGACCGTGCTAGTGTGGGTACTGGTTTCTGCCTCTAAAGTTTGGCTAACCGTGTTGTGAACTGGTGCTGGAGTGACCGTGCTAGTGTGGGTAATGGTTTCTGCCTCTAAAGTTTGGCTAACCGTGTTGTGAACTGGTGCTGGAGTGACCGTGCTAGTGTGGGTAATGGTTTCTGCCTCTAAAGTCTGGCTAACCGTGTTGTGAACTGGTGCTGGAGTGACCGTGCTAGTGTGGGTAATGGTTTCTGCCTCTAAAGTTTGGCTAACCGTGTTGTGAACTGGTGCTGGAGTGACCGTGCTTGTGTGGGTAATGGTTTCTGCCTCTAAAGTTTGGCTAACCGTGTTGTGAACTGGTGCTGGAGTGACCGTGCTAGTGTGGGTAATGGTTTCTGCCTCTAAAGTTTGGCTAACCGTGTTGTGAACTGGTGCTGGAGTGACCGTGCTAGTGTGGGTAATGGTTTCTGGCACCAGGTTCTCATGCGTTAGTTTCCCTAAATTTAAATAGTAAGTAGAATTTTCCTTAATTGTTTTGTTAGCAAAATCAAAATAAAAAGTTTGAGTAGTATTATGCGTGCTATTTATTGGAAGTTCAAATGAAATATTGAAATAGTAAGGAGGAGTTGAATTATTAGGATTATTAAATGGATTGGTAAAATTATTTACTAAATTCTCGTTAAAGTTTACTTGATTAGAGGGCAGATTAACCGAATTTAAATAAGGATAAGCTTGATAACCAGCATAAGCAGAACCACCGCTTAATGCTAAAAATCCCAGTGCTTTTAAGGTTTTGCCATCAGTATTAACCAGGTAACTTTTAACTTGTCTTGAAGTTTCATTAAGCATTTTTCCTACTTGTTGAGCCTGATTTTTTATTTTTTCTCAATAACTCATTTGGTTTTGTTGGTCTAAGCGTTTTATTGCTATTGAAGCTAAAATTGATGCTTCTCCTCTTATTATTTCTTTAGCATGATTTATTACAGTATTATTATTTTTCTCTTCTGTTTCTTTTTCTTTACTTAGTAAACTATTGACAGTGTTCTCAATATATTCGTGGCTAAGTTCAGTTGTTTTAGGCAAATTCTCTCCTTCTTGTTCTTCTTCGGAAGCATCAAAAAATTGTTCATTTTCCTCATAATTCTCTAATAATTCTTCCAAGTTTTTTATATCTTTTTCTCTTAAATTGGCTGCTTTGTGATAGATTTGAATATCATTTTTTAGTTCTTGGTTTTCTTTAATTGCTTCGTTTCTTTTATCTTCCGCAACAGTTTTTTCTCCAACTAATTCATTTTGAACGGCTTCTTGTTGTTTGATTGTTGTTTCTTTTTCTTTAATTATCTCTTTAAGAGTAGTGGTGTTAGCCATTAAAGATGAAGTCGTTTTTTGTTCGTTGATTAAGTCTTTTACTGTTTGTTCTTTGGCATTATTAGCATTTGTCAAATTAGTTTTAGTTTTATTATGTTCTTCTTGTTCGGCAGTTAGTTTACTTTCCAATACTACCTTTTCATTTTTCGCTTGAGTTAATTCGGCTTCTTTTTTTTTAAAATCGTTTTTTAAATTATCTATTTGTATTTGTTTGGCTAATCGCTGATCAATAACATAGTTTAAATCACGGTGAATGCCTTCATATGCTTTTTGTTTTTTATCTCTTTCATCTTGGGCTTCTCTAAGTTCTTTTCTTTTATTGTTTAGTTGACCAGTCAAGGAAGTAATTTTCGTATTTTGTTCATTAATTTTTCTCCCTAGTTCAGATAACTCATTATTGCGTAAAATTAATTGGTCTTGGACTTCTTTATGGTCGTTTTGCTTGTTAGTTAACTGCTCGTTTAAGGAAGTAATTGTGCTAGTTAATTCGTTAAGTTGTCTTTCTAAACTTGCTTTTTCTGATTTTATTTCAGCCAATTCTGCTCTCACTACTGCTAATTCTCTTTGGTCGGCTAATAATTTATCCAAATATTCATCCTCAATATTCCCTAATTTACCTTTAATGCGATTTATTTCGTTTTGGGCTTTTTCTAAATTATCATCACAAACATTCAAACTATTTTTAACGGTTCTTAATTTCCTTTGTAAATTTTGTGTTATCTCCTGCAAAGTTTTCTTACTTACTTCAATAGTTATTTCTTCTTTTTTAGGTTTTTTCTTGCCAGTTTCGGATTTTTGGTCGCCCTCTCCTAATTGGTGAACCAAATCATCAATAAATTCTTTTCATTCGTTTTGTTGTTGTTCGGCTTTCTCTTTTTGCTCTTTAATTTGCTGTTGAAAAGTAATAATTGTTTGCTCTTTTTCCGCTACTTGGTTGGCTAAATCTGCTTTTTGGTTCTCAATTTCCTCCTTATAACTTTGGGAAGTTTCTGATAAACTTTTTACTTGGTTTTCCAAGCCTGTTTTTGCTTTTTCTAATTCCTCTTTTTCAATTATAATTCGTTTAATTTCTGACCCTAATTCTCCCTTGGTTGTATCATGGTTAGTTTTTTCCGTAATTAATTTATTTTTCGCTTCCTTTTTAGCAGCAATAGCAAGAGTATAGTTGTTTATTTGTTCTTGTAGTGCTTTTTCCGTTGCGGTTTTCGCTTCATTAGCCTCGTTCAGTTGTGTTTCTAAACCATTTTTAGTCTCCGTAATTCCTTCAATTTGGGCGGTCAATCCTCCATTTCTCTCAATCTCATTATTTAATTCTGTATTCAAATGTTCTTTATCACCCTCCAATTTTCCAATTGTTAATTTGTTTTCTTCTAATTTGGCTTTATTAGCGGTTAATTTCTCATTTAAGTCTTTATTTCTTTCCTCATGTTCGGCTTCATTAAAACAAACAACCTTATTTTTTTCTAGTTCGTATTTTTCTTTTTCTCTATTTATTTTAAATTCAACTTCTTGTTCCTTTTCTTTATCCTTATTTCTAATAATTTCATTTAACCTTGCTATTTCGGCTTCTCTATTTATTTGGCTTGTCCTATAATTTTGATTTACCTCATCCAATTCTCTTCCTAGTCTATTAATAGTATCTGAATTTTTATTAATAACTTCCTGACGATTAGCACTAGTAGTTTCCAAATCATTAATTACAACTTGGGCGGCATTTAATTGCTCATTAAGTTCGCGATTTTCTTTGGTTAAATCTTCCGCCAAACCTGCTTTCCCTTTGCCTTTATCAAGGTTTTTATTTTCTAATTCATGTCGCAATCCTTCTAATTCCTTCTTCAATTCATTAACTATGCCTTTTTGCAAATTACAATTTTTATGCCTTTCATTTTCAGGTTTGTTATATCGCTTGTTATATTTTTCCTCTAAATCTTTTTTTTCTTTTTCTAAAAGTTCATAATCTACTCTTAAATCGTTGCTTTCAAACTCTAAATCTCCTACTAATATTCTTAATTTTATTAATTCATTAATTTGTTTACTAATTAATTCAGTCTGTCTATCTATAAGTTTTTGTTGGTCTTCAATTATTTCCTGCGGACTTTTTTGTTGGTTCTCATTTTGTCCTATATTACTCGCCAAAAATTCGTTCGGTGTGATTTCAAAAGCATTTGTCGCTTCGTTCCTCATTTCCGCCAGTTTTTGTCGGTTATTTTCAAATCGCTCATTAAAATTAGCATCTGCTTGGCTAGGTGTTCGGCTCATGGTATTCGGAGTAGTAAAATTACTTTCACGAGAATTTATTACTTTGTCAAACAATGATATTGCTTTATGATAAGAAGAAGAAGAAGAAGAAGAAGAACTTATAGTTCTCTCTCGGAAAGAAGGAGTCGGAGAAAGGAAATTATTTTTCTCTCTCTCTTTGGCGAGCTTTTTGTCAAATAGTTGATTTCACAATCTTTCTCTTTCACTCTCTGTTTCGAGTAATTGTCCTCTAACCATCAATAATTCATCACTAGTCCTCTCTGACTCATTAAATACTTCCTGATTTTGCTTTTTTAATTCCTCTATCTCCTCAGACTTTTCCAAAAGTTCTTCACTATTTTTTAAAATTATTTTTTCCTTAATATCTACTTTTCTTTTCAGTTCAGTAATCTTTTTCTCTAAATCTTCAAAGTCAGTCAGAGAAGGAAAAAAAATATTATTAGTTTCATTAATAGGACTTTCGTAGGCAGGAGTTTGTGGATTAAGACTTGTATCACTTTCATTACTGGAAAAACTGAAAAGGGTTTCTTGGGTTCTATTCCTATTGACTTGGTGAGTTGATTGTTGAGAATTTCTTCTATTAATTAGTTGATTAGGAAAAGAAGGTTTTTTTTGGAAAGAAGTAGAATTACTTTCGCTATTATCACTGCTAAGGTTTATTACCCTAGAACTTTTTTTGTTTTCTCTTTTTTCTTGAACTTTACCAAGAACATTTTTATCTTTTTTTCCAAAAAATGCGAAAAATTTAGGTCTTTTTGACTTAGAAGCATTTGTTTTTTCTCCTTTTGCGGAAGTATTTTCTTTTTCGGAAACATCAACCTCGACATCAAATTTGTTATTAATTTGTGGTTGTTCCTCACTCCCTGATGAATCGCTTCTAGTTCTTATATTATGGTTATTTTTCAAACTTCTATATTTATTTTCTAACTCTTTATAATCTTTTACTGATAATTCTTTGCGAGTAGTTTTTCCATTATCATCAGTTGTTTCATAAAATAAATCGGTTCTTTCTCGCTGATGTTCTAACTCATTTTTGGTTCTCTGTAATTCATTTTCTAACTCGTTAATTTTACCATTTAATTTTTTTGCTCTTAGTTCGAAATTATGATTTGATAATGTAAGTCACCCATTTTCAGCAGAAATTTTTTGATGCTCTTTTTCAAGTTTAGAAAAAGCATTTTCCAACCTATCAATTTCCTTTTTTAATTCTCCATTATCCTTTCTTAGTTTATCGTTATTATTTTTGAAATTAGTAAAAGTTTTTTTATTTTCTACCTTTTCTTCATTCCAATCCTTATCATTTTTGGCAATAGTTTCATTTAATTTGTTAATTTGTCTTTGTTTATCACCATTATCTCACTTTAATTTATTATTTTCAGTTTTAAGTGTGTCATTTTTCCCTCTTTCTAATTCTCAATCTTTATATAAATTGTCATATTTTTCTTGGTCTACTATTTTTCCAGCAGTTGCTAATTTTTCCTCCTCATCTAACTTCTCTTTAAGGACATTTATTTCGGCTTCTAATTCGGCGTTTTTTTTAGTAATGTCAACCCAAACTAGTGATGCTAAATTTAATTTTTCTCTTAAATCGTTAATTTCATTTTCATTGAAAATCACTACTTTATTGTCATAGTTTTCTTTTTTTTCAGGGTCGGATAAAGTGTTATAAGCATCATTAATTTTTTTGAACTTTTCTTCGGTCTCCTTATTTCCTTGATTTTTATCAGGGTGTCATTTTAAAGCTAATTTCTGATAGGCTCTTTTAATTTCTTCTTGGGTCGCATTTTCATCTATTCCTAGTATTTGGTAATAATTTTCTTCTCCACCAAAAAACTGTAAATCTAATTTAAAAAAACTTTGAACTGGGAGGCTTACCGTTGGCTTCTCGGTTTCAGGNGTAATTCATTTTCTAACTCGTTAATTTTACCATTTAATTTTTTTGCTCTTAGTTCGAAATTATGATTTGATAATGTAAGTCACCCATTTTCAGCAGAAATTTTTTGATGCTCTTTTTCAAGTTTAGAAAAAGCATTTTCCAACCTATCAATTTCCTTTTTTAATTCTCCATTATCCTTTCTTAGTTTATCGTTATTATTTTTGAAATTAGTAAAAGTTTTTTTATTTTCTACCTTTTCTTCATTCCAATCCTTATCATTTTTGGCAATAGTTTCATTTAATTTGTTAATTTGTCTTTGTTTATCACCATTATCTCACTTTAATTTATTATTTTCAGTTTTAAGTGTGTCATTTTTCCCTCTTTCTAATTCTCAATCTTTATATAAATTGTCATATTTTTCTTGGTCTACTATTTTTCCAGCAGTTGCTAATTTTTCCTCCTCATCTAACTTCTCTTTAAGGACATTTATTTCGGCTTCTAATTCGGCGTTTTTTTTAGTAATGTCAACCCAAACTAGTGATGCTAAATTTAATTTTTCTCTTAAATCGTTAATTTCATTTTCATTGAAAATCACTACTTTATTGTCATAGTTTTCTTTTTTTTCAGGGTCGGATAAAGTGTTATAAGCATCATTAATTTTTTTGAACTTTTCTTCGGTCTCCTTATTTCCTTGATTTTTATCAGGGTGTCATTTTAAAGCTAATTTCTGATAGGCTCTTTTAATTTCTTCTTGGGTCGCATTTTCATCTATTCCTAGTATTTGGTAATAATTTTCTTCTCCACCAAAAAACTGTAAATCTAATTTAAAAAAACTTTGAACTGGGAGGCTTACCGTTGGCTTCTCGGTTTCAGGCTTCTCGTGGGAGGTTTGAACTTGCTCTCTCTCTCTCTCTCTCTCTCTCTCTCTCTCTTTGCCAGTATGTGTGTATATTTGTGTGTGCCGTTTAGGTTATCACTTTTTATAATTTCTTTTATTTCATTCATAATACAATTTTCTATATAACTATTTTGCTATATACATTATTTTAGTATCAACAATTTTATATCACCTCATTTATTCACAAAAATATAATTATATGATACAAGATAAAAAAAAACCTCTCCAACCCCTTACTGTTAATTGTTTTCATTGTCATACGAAAGAAATAACTGTTAACTATGTTTTCTCTTCTGGTCGTTATAGTCGCAAAAATAATTGAGGCTACTGAACTGAAAATGAGGAGTATGAAAATAAATGGATTTGTGATGATTGTTTGGTTAAGCTTTATCGTAGCCATAAATGAGAATTCCGTCGCTTAATTCATACCAAAAAAAAACAAGCTCTATTTAGACAATATATTATGAAAGGTATCATTGATGGTCAAGCTGAGGCAGTGTTCATAACTAATGTTAGCATCCCTGCTAGATTAGCAAAAAAAAAAAAAACAAAATAAAATTGGAAAGAAAATATAAATTTCAATATTTGGTTTAGCAGTTTTAGCCACTGGCTACTGACTTGGCAAGAAAAAAAGCTCGCCAAAACTCACCACTAATTAACAAAGTTAATTAAAATTCGTCGCAAACAGTTATTTTTAACCAAAAAACCATTATGTAAGACTGCTAAAAAGGTTAACATCCATCCAATTAAAAGTGAATTGCTAACGCCATGATTTTACGAGTATTTTTTGTTATGATTTAGATTTTTGCGTGAATTTGCTTGTTTTTTCTGTGTTCTATTAAAAATTAATAGTAAGTAATATTTTCCGTTAGGAGGAGTATATTTTTATTTTTAATAATTATGCTTCCTAATTGTCAACTTTTAACCAGAATTTCCCAGCAAATTTTAAACATTCCTAATCAACGCAAAGAAAGCAAGCGTAAAGAACATTATTGTTTGTTTTTACTAGGTAAAGAAGCAGGCTTGCGAGTATCAGAAGCAGTGAATTTCGACTTATCAAGTAAAACGCAAAAAGGCTTGTATCATATCAAAACCAAAGGCAAAAAAGAGCGAATTGTTTACATTCCCAAGAAAATTATCAAGGAACTAAAAGCAAATAATTGAAAACCCAACCACACCAATCGTTTTAACTTTTATCATTTCCTACGCAAAATCAAAAGAGAAGCAAACTTGCCTGCTAATGCTGAGTTAACTCCCCATACTTTAAGGAGAAGTTTTGCCACTTATCACGCTGAAAACGGAGTGCCGTTACCATTATTACAAAAACTTTTAGGACATAAAAGCATTAGAACTACCGCTTTATATTGACGAAATATCTATAATGATGATGACGACACCGCCGATGTTTTGACCGGTAAATTCTGGTTAGAAAAACCTAAAAATTCCCAGCCTGAACCCGAGGAAATTAAAATTGTCTTGGATAAGTCACCCGAACCATTAACGCCAAATTTGCCATTACTTAACATGCTATAAACGGAGCATTTAAGCAAAATTCACCAACTAGAAAACCAATTAACCCAAATCCACCGAGAAACAAAGTTGTTGGAAGCTCAAAATAACAACTTAAAAGTAGAGAACAGCGATTTACGCCATGATTTATCAGAATTAAGCAAACAGAATGCTATTTTATACCAAGAAAAGCATCAAATTCAGCAAAAATTAACTACTGCTAAGGAAACTATTAGCCAACTAACCCAAGATTTAGCCAGCGAACAAGAAAAAAGAAACACAAACAAAGCCAATTTAATCCATGAAAAGCAAGTTAACAGTAATCTGCACCAACAATTACGCAATGAGCGAGAAACCAACACCAATTTAACCCAAAAAATCCATGCTTACGAACAAAACCTCGCAAGTCTCCAAAATGCTTATCAAAACGCAATAAAAGATAAACAATTAGCCGAAAATCAACTAAGCCACCTCCTCACTGAAATCAAAAAAGCCGCCCAGCAGTTCCAGCACTGGCAAAAACTCAACTATTACCAACAACTAGAAAGAGAACACCAAACATTAGAAGCAAAGATTATTCACCCACCACCATGAAAGAAAAATTAACTAACTGCTTTTATTGCCAAAACTTAAAAAACCTGCTCTTGGTTAGCAAAGGAAAATGTGCTTTTTGTGGTGTTTTTAATAACCCTCTCTACTTAATTGCTTATCAGTCTCAACCCACCTTTTTCTGCTGTGGCTGTGCTTGATGGCAGTTTCCTCATAGTGAAGCCGAAAAACAAGCAGAAAACCAATGATACCAAGCAAGGAAAAGTAAAAAATAAACATATGAACAATCAAGCCAAATTTCCTCCTACTCACCCTGGCAAAATACTAGAAAGACGTTTTTTTCAGCCTCGTAATTTAACCACCGAAAAAGTAAGCCAAGATACTAATTTGCCGCTTTATCAACTCCAAGATTTAATTGAGGGTAAAAGCCGAATTGATGCTGACATTGCTTATCGTCTCGGGCTATACTTCCAAGTTGACCCCGAAGGATTTTTAAATCTCCAACAAATTTATGATTTTGCCATTTGAAAAGACCGCCAAGCAGAAATAGTGAAAAAACAAGTTCATCCTTACCATAAAACCCAAGAAACTCGCTTTAAAACTGCTTAAATGACTGCCAAAAAACTATTTAAAGATAAAGACACTGAAAAGGTTTGAAACCGGATTTTTGTAAAAAAATGAAGCCCTTCCTTACAAAAAAAAGCGTGAGAGGAAATGACTACTCTTTTTGCTTTTGCAGCTAATTTAAACCAATTAAAAACCATCTTTGGCACTGATTTAGAAAAATTAAAAGGTCGTCGTCAAGGTCAGCATAGCATTCGTGTTAACGACCAATTTCGCCTATGCTTTATTTGAGAAACTGGCAAAGTTTATCAAGTGGAGTTAGTTGATTATCATAAGGAAAGAAAATAAGAAAAGTCAAGCAAAGAGTTTTTGCTTATTTTTTATCCCAGTAACCTCTTTTCTGATATTCACTAAATAAATACTTCTTTCTAGTAGGCATGTTTTCTAAATAGTTGGCCAAGCATTCTCCACATAAAACTTTTTGTGGAATATTTAAGCCTCAAAAAGCAGGATTATTGCGGTTTTTAATGGTTCCATGCTTACCGGCTCCTTTTATTCTTTTTTCGCATTTTTCGCAGTAAGTATAACCATAATTATCATAGTCATAATAAGGGGTTCGGGGTTTGTTGCTTTCTTTACACTGACATTTTTTTATTTTTTCTTCCTTTTCCTGTAAAGAGCTAGTAAAAAGTTCGTGTAATTCTTGGGCTTCTTCTGCTAAACAAGCACAATTGCTTAAATGTTGCTTATCTTTAAGCCATTTTGTCGCACACCGATAATTAACGGGCAAATAACCATATTTATCCAATCACTCGGTTAATTCTATTTTCCAGTGCTTTCTATACCATTTTTGTTGTCCTTCCCAGCTTAATGCTCCGCTTGCTCCCCCAGTTTTTTCATATAGGAATTTTAATTTGCAGCAAATTTCTCAATAGTTAAGTCAATTCTTTTNAAAAAATGAAGCCCTTCCTTACAAAAAAAAGCGTGAGAGGAAATGACTACTCTTTTTGCTTTTGCAGCTAATTTAAACCAATTAAAAACCATCTTTGGCACTGATTTAGAAAAATTAAAAGGTCGTCGTCAAGGTCAGCATAGCATTCGTGTTAACGACCAATTTCGCCTATGCTTTATTTGAGAAACTGGCAAAGTTTATCAAGTGGAGTTAGTTGATTATCATAAGGAAAGAAAATAAGAAAAGTCAAGCAAAGAGTTTTTGCTTATTTTTTATCCCAGTAACCTCTTTTCTGATATTCACTAAATAAATACTTCTTTCTAGTAGGCATGTTTTCTAAATAGTTGGCCAAGCATTCTCCACATAAAACTTTTTGTGGAATATTTAAGCCTCAAAAAGCAGGATTATTGCGGTTTTTAATGGTTCCATGCTTACCGGCTCCTTTTATTCTTTTTTCGCATTTTTCGCAGTAAGTATAACCATAATTATCATAGTCATAATAAGGGGTTCGGGGTTTGTTGCTTTCTTTACACTGACATTTTTTTATTTTTTCTTCCTTTTCCTGTAAAGAGCTAGTAAAAAGTTCGTGTAATTCTTGGGCTTCTTCTGCTAAACAAGCACAATTGCTTAAATGTTGCTTATCTTTAAGCCATTTTGTCGCACACCGATAATTAACGGGCAAATAACCATATTTATCCAATCACTCGGTTAATTCTATTTTCCAGTGCTTTCTATACCATTTTTGTTGTCCTTCCCAGCTTAATGCTCCGCTTGCTCCCCCAGTTTTTTCATATAGGAATTTTAATTTGCAGCAAATTTCTCAATAGTTAAGTCAATTCTTTTGATATCTATTTTATATTTAGGCAAAACATTATGGAGTTTAATCACACCAACAAATTCTTCCTTATCAAGACAAATCAGAGAACAAAGTTTACAAAAATCTAGATACTTAACCGCTTCAAAAGGAACTATAACTAAACGATTAGTGTTAACGAAAGAACGGTGATATATCTTTCTATTTAAACAAAAAGCGAACGTTTAAGGATTTCAAACTGAGTAATAAAAGTATTGTAGTGGGTTCGATTAGAAGTAATGGGAAAGAAAATTAATGACTTATCCTTTTCGTTTACTTCTTTCAATAAGTAAGGGCGATGTTTAGTTAGGTTATCAGTTCCATCGTTATAATTAGTTCGAAATCAAACAACTTGGTTAGGATGATATAAGGGAACAGCCATATTAGTTAGTTTTAATTTATATTCATTATGGGTGCATCTTGGTAAAATTCCACTTCTCTAACAATGTGGCTTAATAAATCACGATAAAATTTTTTGTTTTCTTCGTTAATTATCATTCTATCATCATCGTTTTCTCTTTGTCAAGTTTGTTTTCAGGATATATCATCGTGAGAAAAAATTTCTAATTGCTCATTTTGATAATTTTTAAAGTAATGATAAATTTTGCTGATGAAAGATTTCTTTTTTGGATTTAATTGAATTTCTTCGGGTTTAAGCATTTGTCGATACAAATTAAAAAAACCTTTGTAAATAGGATAAACAATGGCTCCTCTTTTATAGGCTCGTAAATCTTCAAAAAAAAGAGGTTCTCTGTATTTAGCATAATGAAGCATTTGGCAAATATGAAGCATTTTGTTAATTCGAAAA
The DNA here is from genome assembly GCF_003546845.1 of endosymbiont GvMRE of Glomus versiforme. Taxonomy (NCBI): domain Bacteria; kingdom Bacillati; phylum Mycoplasmatota; class Mollicutes; order Mycoplasmatales; species endosymbiont GvMRE of Glomus versiforme. The sequence goes on from NZ_NWVA01000004.1 coordinate 143,997, forward strand.
TTTCCTTGGGTAGGTTCAACTTCGTCTTCTTCTACTGAAATTAATTTATTGTCAGAGAAATATTCCCTCTCTGGGTCGTAAGACAACAATAATTTAGCTACTTCAACAGCTGAAACAAGTTGGTTCATAATAGTTATTTTTACCGTTGACAATTTTTCTATACATATGTTTTCTTATCTTTTAGTATATTCCTACTTCGTGTAGGAAATACTTAAAAAGAGGTTTATAAATAGTTAATAGAAAAAATTAAAGTATTAAAAACAAGAAATTTTTCCGTAAAAATATTGTTTTTCTGTTGCCATTATAGAGATTTTTAAGTTTCTTTTCTTAAATCAACCCCCTACTCTTATACTTTCTTCACCTCCCCTTATATTTACCTAACAATAACTGCTGAAATTCCCCATTTTCCCGCAAGCATTTATTACAAATCAACTTTTCCTCACCAACTTTATCAGTTCAAAAGCGTATTTGGTTGCGGTTTTTAACTCCTTTATCTTTTTGCTTACCAACTATCACTCCTTCACAAAAACTACACCAAGCAAAATAATTCTTGCTCGCGGTTTTCTTACTTCTCTGATAACTCAGCCCACTCTTAATTACTTGGTCGGTGATTTTCTTTTGCTGTTTTTTAGTCAAACGCTTCTTTTTCCAACCGCACCACAAGCAATTCACCGGCAATTGCTCATAAGCCGCCTTTCCCGGCTTATTCTCTAAACGATAAATCAAACACTTATGACACCGGGGACACAGCCACAAGTTAACTTCTCTATGTGCTAACTCACAGTTCTGTTTACAATAATAGCATAAGTTCAGTTTCGTTGGTCAGCCGCGTTCTTGCCAAAGTTTTTGATAACGAGGGGTTTCTGGGGGTTTTAGGTTCCAAAGTGAACTCACTGGCACCAATCTAATTTCTGGTGAACTGCATCACTGACAAGTAGGAGTTTTGAAATGTTTCTTTCCTACTCTTTTTAAAGGAGATTTATTTATCTCTTTTGAATTAAAAATACTCCTCTCTAACAAATTATCACCTTTGCTTTTCATAGAGATATTTTTAATATCTGTCCGTCTATTGTCTCATTTAAAAAAAAGTAGCAAAAAAAATTTTCCTTCAAAAACCCTATTTTGCCCCATTTAATAAGGAAAATTAAAGGATTTTCCCTATTTAATACTTAAAACCTGTGCTTTGGATACAAAAAAGCACAGGCAAAAAAAGGAAAAAACAGCATCACTTATTAAAAATTTTAAGCCTCAATCATTATTATTTTTTTTTTATTAAGCCCGGAGGGCTTTTTGGACTGTGAAACAGTCCAAGTTATATAAAAATTAAGGCTGAATGTGCGGCGAAAATAGGAGAAAAAGAGTGAAAAACGCAACTTTTTTGTAATATTTACGCCGAATTGGAAGCCCCGAAGGGAATTGACGACCGAAGGGAGTCAACCCGAGGGGCGACAACGGCGGGTTTGAGGAGGGGGAAG
>NZ_NWVA01000004.1:147696-152783 GCF_003546845.1 endosymbiont GvMRE of Glomus versiforme
GATGGGGTTGGAGATGGGGTTGGAGATGGGGTTGGAGATGGGGTTGGAGATGGGGTTGGAGATGGGGTTGGAGATGGGGTTGGAGATGGGGTTGGAGATGGGGTTGGAGATGGGGTTGGAGATGGGGTTGGAGATGGGGTTGGAGATGGGGTTGGAGATGGGGTTGGAGATGGGGTTGGAGATGGGGTTGGAGATGGGGTTGGAGATGGGGTTGGAGATGGGGTTGGACCACCACCCACAACAATGTGTTCAGCAAGAGCAATATTTCGACTCTTAACAAAGGGATAGTGCTGACGAGTTATCCCGTTATGAACAAGGGTAACAAAACGTGGATTAGAAGAATCATGAGCATTCAACTCATTTGGATAAACCCAACCATTATTGTAAATTAAATTCAATTCATCCACATCAAATGCTTTGCCGTGGAAACCCACAGTAGTAACAAAGTCCAAATTAAGAGGATTAGCAAAATTAACATAAATATCTTTGAGAATAAATTGCGGATCGAATATATTTCCAGTATCAGATTCTACCATTCCGTTATCAGCATCATCTTTGTCCTTTACATCTTCTAGGTCTCAACCATTATCATAGGCACTTCTCGCATTTTTAGGCTCCATATGTTTTTCACGCAACCAAGGAACAGCTTTTTGTTTTTTTTTCTCCTCCCTTTCTGTGTAAAAACCAAGTTCAAAAAATTTATCGTCAACTCAGTCATGATTAGAACCTAAAACACCACTTCGGGCTACGAAAAACTCCTCTGCATATAAACCTTCAAATCTATTGAAAACATTTGTCGCTACATTGTTTAAGTGATTGTTTATTACGGTTCAGGCTTTTCCTTTATCACTATTAGCATTATTGTTATGTTCTTCTCAAAAACTATCAATTTTTTTATAATTATCTAGTTGAAAAATTCTAATCTCTTTTTTTATTATATCAAAATTATTCCAATAAATTAAAGGTACTCGACCACCATTTCTCGTTTCGTTTCTGATAGTGCGAAGATGACTTAGTAATGTCGCTGCTTCTTCAATAGAATTAACAGTGTTTAGGTTAACATCATTAATTATATTTATTTCATTAATAGTTAAAGCCAATTGTCCTTTTAAAGTATTATCAGTTGGATGAGACCATCGAGTATTGGTTAAAGGGTCTATTTCTAAGAATTTATTTTCAAAAGAATGACGAATATTAAGAATAGTTGTGGCATCAGCATTGCCTTCTTTAACTCTAACTGTTCCACCTCAAATTAATCCTCTTACTCATTTTACTTGCTCCGGAGTTCAGTAGTTATCAGCAGCTTTACGGGCTTTTTCAGCAGGAATACCAGTGGCTTTTCACTTATTAATTAAGTCATTAGTTGCTGCGTTGTTAATGGCAGGTGGGGCAGCTCCAGGGACATTGCTGTGGTTAGTTTGGTTACGAAAAGCTGGGTGGTAAGTAGCAAAACCGCTTCGGGTATTAATAGCATTTTCTAAAACAGTTTTGAGGGCGTCTTGTTGTAAGCCAACTGGTAATTCAGCATCAGCCAAAGCCCCAATTCTTTGGGTAATGCTTCCGTCAACTGTGTTTACTTGTTGTAATTGTGCTAGTGTTGTGGCTGGATTAGCAATAAGAGCTAACAGAGCATTAGCGTTGTCAATTTCGGTTTTGTTGTGTGTTAACAGATTAATGTTATCTTGGTCTGCTTGACCGTGAGAAGCATAAGTAAAGGTGTGAGTAGCAACATTTAAAGCGGTAATTCGTCCGTTCGCTGTGGCAGCGTCTCCGTTATTATTTCTTAAATCTCGTCACCCTTTACGATGAGCGTTATCAGCTTCGCTGTCGTGAAGTCCTACCCCTCGGGCTGGATTTAAACCGCTTGCTTTTCATCCACCTTGGATATCGTTACCCTCAATAACATTTTCGTCGTTTCCTTCCGGATTGGCAAAGAAAGCATTTCAAACGTCATCGTTTCGGGTATTAATAGCATTTTCTAAAACAGTTTTGAGGGCGTCTTGTTGTAAGCCAACTGGTAATTCAGCATCAGCCAAAGCCCCAATTCTTTGGGTAATGCTTCCGTCAACTGTGTTTACTTGTTGTAATTGTGCTAGTGTTGTGGCTGGATTAGCAATAAGAGCTAACAGAGCATTAGCGTTGTCAATTTCGGTTTTGTTGTGTGTTAACAGATTAATGTTATCTTGGTCTGCTTGACCGTGAGAAGCATAAGTAAAGGTGTGAGNTAATCTCTTTTTTTATTATATCAAAATTATTCCAATAAATTAAAGGTGCTCGACCACCATTTCTCGTTTCGTTTCTGATAGTGCGAAGATGACTTAGTAATGTCGCTGCTTCTTCAATAGAATTAACAGTGTTTAGGTTAACATCATTAATTATATTTATTTCATTAATAGTTAAAGCCAATTGTCCTTTTAAAGTATTATCAGTTGGATGAGACCATCGAGTATTGGTTAAAGGGTCTATTTCTAAGAATTTATTTTCAAAAGAATGACGAATATTAAGAATAGTTGTGGCATCAGCATTGCCTTCTTTAACTCTAACTGTTCCACCTCAAATTAATCCTCTTACTCATTTTACTTGCTCCGGAGTTCAGTAGTTATCAGCAGCTTTACGGGCTTTTTCAGCAGGAATACCAGTGGCTTTTCACTTATTAATTAAGTCATTAGTTGCTGCGTTGTTAATGGCAGGTGGGGCAGCTCCAGGGACATTGCTGTGGTTAGTTTGGTTACGAAAAGCTGGGTGGTAAGTAGCAAAACCGCTTCGGGTATTAATAGCATTTTCTAAAACAGTTTTGAGGGCGTCTTGTTGTAAGCCAACTGGTAATTCAGCATCAGCCAAAGCCCCAATTCTTTGGGTAATGCTTCCGTCAACTGTGTTTACTTGTTGTAATTGTGCTAGTGTTGTGGCTGGATTAGCAATAAGAGCTAACAGAGCATTAGCGTTGTCAATTTCGGTTTTGTTGTGTGTTAACAGATTAATGTTATCTTGGTCTGCTTGACCGTGAGAAGCATAAGTAAAGGTGTGAGTAGCAACATTTAAAGCGGTAATTCGTCCGTTCGCTGTGGCAGCGTCTCCGTTATTATTTCTTAAATCTCGTCACCCTTTACGATGAGCGTTATCAGCTTCGCTGTCGTGAAGTCCTACCCCTCGGGCTGGATTTAAACCGCTTGCTTTTCATCCACCTTGGATATCGTTACCCTCAATAACATTTTCGTCGTTTCCTTCCGGATTGGCAAAGAAAGCATTTCAAACGTCATCGTTTCGGGTATTAATAGCATTTTCTAAAACAGTTTTGAGGGCGTCTTGTTGTAAGCCAACTGGTAATTCAGCATCAGCCAAAGCCCCAATTCTTTGGGTAATGCTTCCGTCAACTGTGTTTACTTGTTGTAATTGTGCTAGTGTTGTGGCTGGATTAGCAATAAGAGCTAACAGAGCATTAGCGTTGTCAATTTCGGTTTTGTTGTGTGTTAACAGATTAATGTTATCTTGGTCTGCTTGACCGTGAGAAGCATAAGTAAAGGTGTGAGTAGCAACATTTAAAGCGGTAATTCGTCCGTTCGCTGTGGCAGCGTCTCCGTTATTATTTCTTAAATCTCGTCACCCTTTACGATGAGCGTTATCAGCTTCGCTGTCGTGAAGTCCTACCCCTCGGGCTGGATTTAAACCGCTTGCTTTTCATCCACCTTGGATATCGTTACCCTCAATAACATTTTCGTCGTTTCCTTCCGGATTGGCAAAGAAAGCATTTCAAATGTCATCGCTTCGGGTATTAAGAATAGTTGTGGCATCAGCATTGCCTTCTTTAACTCTAACTGTTCCACCTCAAATTAATCCTCTTACTCATTTTACTTGCTCCGGAGTTCAGTAGTTATCAGCAGCTTTACGGGCTTTTTCAGCAGGAATACCAGTGGCTTTTCACTTATTAATTAAGTCATTAGTTGCTGCGTTGTTAATGGCAGGTGGGGCAGCTCCAGGGACATTGCTGTGGTTAGTTTGGTTACGAAAAGCTGGGTGGTAAGTAGCAAAACCGCTTCGGGTATTAATAGCATTTTCTAAAACAGTTTTGAGGGCGTCTTGTTGTAAGCCAACTGGTAATTCAGCATCAGCCAAAGCCCCAATTCTTTGGGTAATGCTTCCGTCAACTGTGTTTACTTGTTGTAATTGTGCTAGTGTTGTGGCTGGATTAGCAATAAGAGCTAACAGAGCATTAGCGTTGTCAATTTCGGTTTTGTTGTGTGTTAACAGATTAATGTTATCTTGGTCTGCTTGACCGTGAGAAGCATAAGTAAAGGTGTGAGTAGCAACATTTAAAGCGGTAATTCGTCCGTTCGCTGTGGCAGCGTCTCCGTTATTATTTCTTAAATCTCGTCACCCTTTACGATGAGCGTTATCAGCTTCGCTGTCGTGAAGTCCTACCCCTCGGGCTGGATTTAAACCGCTTGCTTTTCATCCACCTTGGATATCGTTACCCTCAATAACATTTTCGTCGTTTCCTTCCGGATTGGCAAAGAAAGCATTTCAAACGTCATCGTTTCGGGTATTAATAGCATTTTCTAAAACAGTTTTGAGGGCGTCTTGTTGTAAGCCAACTGGTAATTCAGCATCAGCCAAAGCCCCAATTCTTTGGGTAATGCTTCCGTCAACTGTGTTTACTTGTTGTAATTGTGCTAGTGTTGTGGCTGGATTAGCAATAAGAGCTAACAGAGCATTAGCGTTGTCAATTTCGGTTTTGTTGTGTGTTAACAGATTAATGTTATCTTGGTCTGCTTGACCGTGAGAAGCATAAGTAAAGGTGTGAGTAGCAACATTTAAAGCGGTAATTCGTCCGTTCGCTGTGGCAGCGTCTCCGTTATTATTTCTTAAATCTCGTCACCCTTTACGATGAGCGTTATCAGCTTCGCTGTCGTGAAGTCCTACCCCTCGGGCTGGATTTAAACCGCTTGCTTTTCATCCACCTTGGATATCGTTACCCTCAATAACATTTTCGTCGTTTCCTTCCGGATTGGCAAAGAAAGCATTTCAAACGTCATCGTTTCGGGTATTAATAGCATTTTCTAAAACATTTTTGAGGGCGTCTTGTTGTA
>NZ_NWVA01000004.1:153467-156838 GCF_003546845.1 endosymbiont GvMRE of Glomus versiforme
ATTCCGGATTGGCAAAGAAAGCATTTCAAACGTCATCGTTTCGGGTATTAATAGCATTTTCTAAAACAGTTTTGAGGGCGTCTTGTTGTAAGCCAACTGGTAATTCAGCATCAGCCAAAGCCCCAATTCTTTGGGTAATGCTTCCGTCAACTGTGTTTACTTGTTGTAATTGTGCTAGTGTTGTGGCTGGATTAGCAATAAGAGCTAACAGAGCATTAGCGTTGTCAATTTCGGTTTTGTTGTGTGTTAACAGATTAATGTTATCTTGGTCTGCTTGACCGTGAGAAGCATAAGTAAAGGTGTGAGTAGCAACATTTAAAGCGGTAATTCGTCCGTTCGCTGTGGCAGCGTCTCCGTTATTATTTCTTAAATCTCGTCACCCTTTACGATGAGCGTTATCAGCTTCGCTGTCGTGAAGTCCTACCCCTCGGGCTGGATTTAAACCGCTTGCTTTTCATCCACCTTGGATATCGTTACCCTCAATAACATTTTCGTCGTTTCCTTCCGGATTGGCAAAGAAAGCATTTCAAATGTCATCGCTTCGGGTATTAAGAATAGTTGTGGCATCAGCATTGCCTTCTTTAACTCTAACTGTTCCACCTCAAATTAATCCTCTTACTCATTTTACTTGCTCCGGAGTTCAGTAGTTATCAGCAGCTTTACGGGCTTTTTCAGCAGGAATACCAGTGGCTTTTCACTTATTAATTAAGTCATTAGTTGCTGCGTTGTTAATGGCAGGTGGGGCAGCTCCAGGGACATTGCTGTGGTTAGTTTGGTTACGAAAAGCTGGGTGGTAAGTAGCAAAACCGCTTCGGGTATTAATAGCATTTTCTAAAACAGTTTTGAGGGCGTCTTGTTGTAAGCCAACTGGTAATTCAGCATCAGCCAAAGCCCCAATTCTTTGGGTAATGCTTCCGTCAACTGTGTTTACTTGTTGTAATTGTGCTAGTGTTGTGGCTGGATTAGCAATAAGAGCTAACAGAGCATTAGCGTTGTCAATTTCGGTTTTGTTGTGTGTTAACAGATTAATGTTATCTTGGTCTGCTTGACCGTGAGAAGCATAAGTAAAGGTGTGAGTAGCAACATTTAAAGCGGTAATTCGTCCGTTCGCTGTGGCAGCGTCTCCGTTATTATTTCTTAAATCTCGTCACCCTTTACGATGAGCGTTATCAGCTTCGCTGTCGTGAAGTCCTACCCCTCGGGCTGGATTTAAACCGCTTGCTTTTCATCCACCTTGGATATCGTTACCCTCAATAACATTTTCGTCGTTTCCTTCCGGATTGGCAAAGAAAGCATTTCAAACGTCATCGTTTCGGGTATTAATAGCATTTTCTAAAACAGTTTTGAGGGCGTCTTGTTGTAAGCCAACTGGTAATTCAGCATCAGCCAAAGCCCCAATTCTTTGGGTAATGCTTCCGTCAACTGTGTTTACTTGTTGTAATTGTGCTAGTGTTGTGGCTGGATTAGCAATAAGAGCTAACAGAGCATTAGCGTTGTCAATTTCGGTTTTGTTGTGTGTTAACAGATTAATGTTATCTTGGTCTGCTTGACCGTGAGAAGCATAAGTAAAGGTGTGAGTAGCAACATTTAAAGCGGTAATTCGTCCGTTCGCTGTGGCAGCGTCTCCGTTATTATTTCTTAAATCTCGTCACCCTTTACGATGAGCGTTATCAGCTTCGCTGTCGTGAAGTCCTACCCCTCGGGCTGGATTTAAACCGCTTGCTTTTCATCCACCTTGGATATCGTTACCCTCAATAACATTTTCGTCGTTTCCTTCCGGATTGGCAAAGAAAGCATTTCAAATGTCATCGCTTCGGGTATTAAGAATAGTTGTGGCATCAGCATTGCCTTCTTTAACTCTAACTGTTCCACCTCAAATTAATCCTCTTACTCATTTTACTTGCTCCGGAGTTCAGTAGTTATCAGCAGCTTTACGGGCTTTTTCAGCAGGAATACCAGTGGCTTTTCACTTATTAATTAAGTCATTAGTTGCTGCGTTGTTAATGGCAGGTGGGGCAGCTCCAGGGACATTGCTGTGGTTAGTTTGGTTACGAAAAGCTGGGTGGTAAGTAGCAAAACCGCTTCGGGTATTAATAGCATTTTCTAAAACAGTTTTGAGGGCGTCTTGTTGTAAGCCAACTGGTAATTCAGCATCAGCCAAAGCCCCAATTCTTTGGGTAATGCTTCCGTCAACTGTGTTTACTTGTTGTAATTGTGCTAGTGTTGTGGCTGGATTAGCAATAAGAGCTAACAGAGCATTAGCGTTGTCAATTTCGGTTTTGTTGTGTGTTAACAGATTAATGTTATCTTGGTCTGCTTGACCGTGAGAAGCATAAGTAAAGGTGTGAGTAGCAACATTTAAAGCGGTAATTCGTCCGTTCGCTGTGGCAGCGTCTCCGTTATTATTTCTTAAATCTCGTCACCCTTTACGATGAGCGTTATCAGCTTCGCTGTCGTGAAGTCCTACCCCTCGGGCTGGATTTAAACCGCTTGCTTTTCATCCACCTTGGATATCGTTACCCTCAATAACATTTTCGTCGTTTCCTTCCGGATTGGCAAAGAAAGCATTTCAAACGTCATCGTTTCGGGTATTAATAGCATTTTCTAAAACAGTTTTGAGGGCGTCTTGTTGTAAGCCAACTGGTAATTCAGCATCAGCCAAAGCCCCAATTCTTTGGGTAATGCTTCCGTCAACTGTGTTTACTTGTTGTAATTGTGCTAGTGTTGTGGCTGGATTAGCAATAAGAGCTAACAGAGCATTAGCGTTGTCAATTTCGGTTTTGTTGTGTGTTAACAGATTAATGTTATCTTGGTCTGCTTGACCGTGAGAAGCATAAGTAAAGGTGTGAGTAGCAACATTTAAAGCGGTAATTCGTCCGTTCGCTGTGGCAGCGTCTCCGTTATTATTTCTTAAATCTCGTCACCCTTTACGATGAGCGTTATCAGCTTCGCTGTCGTGAAGTCCTACCCCTCGGGCTGGATTTAAACCGCTTGCTTTTCATCCACCTTGGATATCGTTACCCTCAATAACATTTTCGTCGTTTCCTTCCGGATTGGCAAAGAAAGCATTTCAAATGTCATCGCTTCGGGTATTAAGAATAGTTGTGGCATCAGCATTGCCTTCTTTAACTCTAACTGTTCCACCTCAAATTAATCCTCTTACTCATTTTACTTGCTCCGGAGTTCAGTAGTTATCAGCAGCTTTACGGGCTTTTTCAGCAGGAATACCAGTGGCTTTTCACTTATTAATTAAGTCATTAGTTGCTGCGTTGTTAATGGCAGGTGGGGCAGCTCCAGGGACATTGCTGTGGTTAGTTTGGTTACGAAAAGCTGGGTGGTAATTAGAACTAATTACTTCTTCTTTTATTCAT
>NZ_NWVA01000005.1:0-129917 GCF_003546845.1 endosymbiont GvMRE of Glomus versiforme
AAACTAACCAAAAGTTAGCTGAAAGCAATCGTAAATTAGAACTCCAAATGAAAGAAAACTCCGAAAATGAGAAGATATTAGAGAAACTTATTAAAGAATTCCAAGAATTAGGGAGGAGTTTATAATGCTTAGAGAACAGACTTGAAATGAATGGCAAAGATTAAAGCCTAAAGTATTGCAAACTAAAAATAACTTCCAGCAAACTAGAGAAGAATTAACTAAGGATAAAATGGAGTTAATGAATAAAATAACAAGAATGCAAAATGGTTTTGAAACCATTAGATACCAAATGGATTCTGCCATTTTTGTAAATAATACATTTCTTCAAGAAAGTAGTGATTTGCTTCCTCTTGGAGAAAGGATTAATAATCTCCGTAATCTTTTAGTAGGAATTAAGGGAACTTGTAGTAGTTTAGAAAACTTAGGGGGTAATGGTTAATGAGTTGAATGATAATTTTAAAGAAAGGAGAGAGTAATTAGTTATGGCTAGATACACTGCCGATTATTTGTATAATGAATTTAGTGGACTAGCTTCTATGCGAGTTGGTTCAGAGTATGCTAACGATGCTGGTTATTGAACTGGAGGACATTGTAATTGAGGAGGTAGTCATAACTTACGAGAAGATTGTGGAACTTTAGCTAGAGGGTTCGATAAGTTGGAAAGTTTGGATAGTAAGAAAATTACTGATGCATTAACTAATACTACTAGTGAGCAAGAGTTTAATACACAAAAATCAATTTTGCTACAAAAAATCAATGAAATCGAGAGTGGTTTGCAAGTAAGAACCGGTGCTTCGAGTGCCATGTTTGGTATTTGCATCATTTGAGCAGATGATGCGATGAGTACTTATGTAGAAAGCAAAATGCAAGAATGTCGAAGAGGGATTGATATTTTGAAAAGTCAATTAACAGGAGAAACCTACAAATGAGTAGAAGAATTGAAAAGAATTCAATTTGAGATTGACCAAATCGAGCAAAGAATGCAGGAAAATAAGCGTAAAGCAATGAATGAAAAAGATCCCACTAAAAAGCAAGCACTCATAGTAGCAATTGAGGAAGATGGTAAATTACTTCAACAAAAATATAGAGAACACCAAGCACACTCCAATAAATACAAATTTAATCCAAGCAAGTATGTTTCTGATATGATCGAGGGTATGAAAAAAGCCATTGAAGGAAAAAATAGAGGTGGCTCAGGAAACAGTGGCAATAACAACGAAAGCGGAGGAGGTGGTAACCGAAAAAACCCTAATAATCCTTTTGATAGCGATAGTGATGATAATAATAAAGATCCTGACAAAAATAATAAAAAACCTCCAAAAAACAAAAGAAAAAAAGATGATGACAACCAATCAAATCAGCAATTAATTATCTTTGCTGTAGTAGCCTTAGTAGTCCTTTTTCTCCTCATGAACCAGAGCAATAGCCAACCCAGACCTAGTCGCTATGATGACCATTATTAACTATGACTAAACAATTTAACCTAGATATTGACACTGAAGAAATCAAACAAAAACTTGGTGAACAAACTGAAAAGTTAGAGGATAAAATTCGTGATTCTTGAGCAAATTTCCACCCTTATTACGGTGAATTAGAACCCTGGAAAAGAGGTCTAATCCTGATTGGAATTCTTGCCCTCTTAGTCTTTATCATCTATTACCTCACTAAACAAGAAGACCCTGCCGAAGTTTTACGCCGTAAAGAAAAAGCTGAAGCTGCTATGGAAGAAAGAGTGTTGAAAAGAGTTGAGCTTTTAAAGAAATTAAGAGAATAAAGCTATGTATTACGAAGAATTTGACGAACAAGAACAACAAAAACTTGCTGAAACTAAAAGCAAGAAAAAACAAAAACAAGCCACTATGCTAATTGCTCTAATCCTAATTGGAGGGATTACTTATTACTTTTTAGGCTATTTACCGGAAGAGAGAAGCAGAATTAAGCAAGAAATAGAGGAAGCATTTAAAGAAAATTATTTGGTGTTCCCTGAAAAACTAGACAAATCTCTGTGAGAAGAAAAAGAAAGTTGAGAAGAACACTTAAACTCTTTATTCTTACCTTCGCAAGTAAAAGCTTTTGGTGAAAGAATGCTAAAAGCCATTGAACGAAAAGCTGAAGAATTAGATGAAGAAGAGAGAGAAAAACCCAAGAAACTAAGAGAAGAAGCAATTAAGAATATAAAAAACTCATTAGAAGAAAACGAGGACCAATTGCTCTATATCCAAAAGGCTATTGAAAATTTTACCAAGAAAATTAATAAAACGCCTATTGATGATTTATCTACTGTGCAACAAGAAGCTAATAGTCTTATTCTTGAGCAAAGAAACAAAAGAAAAAGATTGTATTGGTTGATACCGACCCATAATTGAGCCGACAGATGATTAATGAGAAATAAACAAAGTCTTGACAGTATTTGAAACGAATTAGCAGAAAAGTTAAAGGATGGAAGAAAAACATATCCACCTTATTTTGATGCGAGAGCAGTTTACCGAATACAGTTTCCTCCATCTCTCTGAAATGATTTATCTGAAAAGGAAAAACAACTAGCTAAAGCCAATGGTCATAGTGAACTTACTTTAAGAAATGAAGTATCTGGTTATAGATTTAGCCCTTTAATCGAAGAATGAGAACAAAAAGTAAAGGTAAATCCAGTAAGAGGAGAAATAGATCCTAATGACTTGAGTAATCTAGATAATAATGCCTTATTCTATGGAGCACCACGAACTGGTAAATCAATCATGGCAGAAAAACTGGCTTATGAAGCTGATAGATATCCACTAGTGGTAATTCAAGGCTCGACTTTAACTCCTAACAAAGCTAATACTAGAAATAATATAGATGTTGCTTTAAAATTCTTTTTTACTATTAGCAGCATAAGTTATGATTTAGAAGATGATTATGGCTTTGCTAGAGAAGAGGATGGCGAGGTTCGTTATATTTTACTTATCGATGAAGCTGACCAAATATGTACAACTAACCTCCTACCACCTAGCCAAGTTTCAATTCAATTAACTTTCCTAAAAGAATGTATGGGTAGCGATAACAAATCAGAAGAAAGTAAAAACCTCTGAATCGCTGCCACTAATCATTTAGATAGCATCAATGAAGCTGTTTATCAAGCAGGTAGACTTTCTAATCCTCTGTGTTTTAGTTGAACACTAGGAGAATTCATAAATTATTCCGACCAAGCAGGTATTAGTAATAAGTTTCCTCAGCACTGAATGGAAGCAAAAACTTTAAATGATGAAGACAATAAATGAATAAATGAATTCAATAAAATTATCTTTGATGGACATTTTTTGCCATTTTGAAACAAATTTATCAACAGTAATCCTAATGCTGAATATGAGCCTGATAAAGATGATGATACTAACCAAGGAAACAGTAGTAATCAAAACAATGAAAAAGTAAAAATTAAATGAGGCGAGTTCTTTGAGTTTTTTTGAAGATTATACGACAGCAAACAATTAGATAACTTCGAAGGTAAATTTATTAATCCTCGCAATCCAAAAATAGAAGAAGTACTTGTAAAAGTTGAAAATACTTTGAAACTAACTGCCAATAAAATCAGTGAAGATATCAGCAAAGCTATTGATACCAGACTTAAAGAACTTGACCAGACTGCTAACCAAACTAGACAGACTATCCAAAATAGCCAAACCGCTATGTCCAGCACTATTAGTAGAAACTTAGAGGAAATCAAAAATCGTCTCCAAGAAATAGGAAGAAATATGAGTGATAGAACTAGAAATCCTTTTCTCTAATAACCAATCCCTGTCTCCAATGCTTAACTATTAAAAATTTATGAATAAAAACAATAATAAACAAATCCAAGAAAAAATAATCCAAATTGAATCCCTCATCCAAAACACCAAAGCTTCCCTTAAATCTTGAGCCAATTTAATTGGTAAATATCACTTACAATTAAAAGAATTCACTAACCAACTTGCTTTACTAAAAAAAGAACTAAATATGAAAGAAAAAAACACGAAAGGAGCCACCAAATAATGGGACTTTGGCAAACACTTTGCACTTGTGCTGGTTGTGCTATTGGTGCAGCTTGTGTAATTATGACTGGAGGAACAGCTTCTGCAGTAGTAGTGCCTTTACTTATAGCTAGTGGAGGAGGAGCTATTGCCGGAAATCTTATTGGTAGTAAATTAGACCAAGAAGAAACCAAAACTAAAAATCAAGCTAAAGACCTTGAAATCAGAGGTCAAACTATTGAGACTTTGAAGAAAGATAATGAAAAAGCCCATACTGAAATCAATGAACTAAAGAACAGACACGAACAACAAGAAAAAATAAACAAGCAAAAAGAAAAAGAACTAGAAGAAGCTAGAAACAAAGCGAATGACCCTAACTTAAGTGAAGAAGATAGAACCTATTGAAGAAACAGAGTAGTTGTTTTGGAAGGTGAATTAAATCAAGGCAAAGACAAAAGTAAAAACCTCCTCAACGAAATAAAAGACTTAGAAGACAGAATTAAAGATAACANTATGAATAAAAACAATAATAAACAAATCCAAGAAAAAATAATCCAAATTGAATCCCTCATCCAAAACACCAAAGCTTCCCTTAAATCTTGAGCCAATTTAATTGGTAAATATCACTTACAATTAAAAGAATTCACTAACCAACTTGCTTTACTAAAAAAAGAACTAAATATGAAAGAAAAAAACACGAAAGGAGCCACCAAATAATGGGACTTTGGCAAACACTTTGCACTTGTGCTGGTTGTGCTATTGGTGCAGCTTGTGTAATTATGACTGGAGGAACAGCTTCTGCAGTAGTAGTGCCTTTACTTATAGCTAGTGGAGGAGGAGCTATTGCCGGAAATCTTATTGGTAGTAAATTAGACCAAGAAGAAACCAAAACTAAAAATCAAGCTAAAGACCTTGAAATCAGAGGTCAAACTATTGAGACTTTGAAGAAAGATAATGAAAAAGCCCATACTGAAATCAATGAACTAAAGAACAGACACGAACAACAAGAAAAAATAAACAAGCAAAAAGAAAAAGAACTAGAAGAAGCTAGAAACAAAGCGAATGACCCTAACTTAAGTGAAGAAGATAGAACCTATTGAAGAAACAGAGTAGTTGTTTTGGAAGGTGAATTAAATCAAGGCAAAGACAAAAGTAAAAACCTCCTCAACGAAATAAAAGACTTAGAAGACAGAATTAAAGATAACAACAAAAATATCACTTCGGTTGGCTCAGGTTCTAATGGTAAAGATAAGAAGGGAATTATGGCATTTCTTACTCTGGAAAACATCCTAATATGCTTGGCTATCTATGCCGTATGGCAAATTGCTATTAAAGATGATAGGAGGTATTAATTAGTCTTTTTTCTTCCTCACTACTAACAAAACAATTAAGCCAACTAAACCAGCACCTAATATAAAACTTCCTCCTATCCATAAAGCTAATTTAAGGTTATCAGACTTTTGTTCCTGTTTGGCTTGTTTTTGTTTTAATTTAGTTAATAACTCACTGATTTCTTGGATTATTTGAGAATATTTAGCTTGCTCTTCAGGGCTAAGTTTAGATAAATCCATAACTTTAGTTTCAGGATTAAAAATTAATTTACTTTCTAGTTTACTTAATTCTTGGGCTAGATTGAGGAACTGTTTTTGTTCTTCTCTGGAAGCATTAGATAATAATTGCTGTTGTTCTAATAACTCTTGATATTCTTTGGAATTCTCTCCATAAATCTGAATAATTTTCTGTTTAGCTTTGGAGAAGAATTGGTTTAATTGAGGATTATTAATGATAGGCTGGTCATTAGGCGAATTGTGTTCAGGTTTGCTCTCTCTCTCTCTCTCTCTCTCTCTCTCTNATAAAAACAATAATAAACAAATCCAAGAAAAAATAATCCAAATTGAATCCCTCATCCAAAACACCAAAGCTTCCCTTAAATCTTGAGCCAATTTAATTGGTAAATATCACTTACAATTAAAAGAATTCACTAACCAACTTGCTTTACTAAAAAAAGAACTAAATATGAAAGAAAAAAACACGAAAGGAGCCACCAAATAATGGGACTTTGGCAAACACTTTGCACTTGTGCTGGTTGTGCTATTGGTGCAGCTTGTGTAATTATGACTGGAGGAACAGCTTCTGCAGTAGTAGTGCCTTTACTTATAGCTAGTGGAGGAGGAGCTATTGCCGGAAATCTTATTGGTAGTAAATTAGACCAAGAAGAAACCAAAACTAAAAATCAAGCTAAAGACCTTGAAATCAGAGGTCAAACTATTGAGACTTTGAAGAAAGATAATGAAAAAGCCCATACTGAAATCAATGAACTAAAGAACAGACACGAACAACAAGAAAAAATAAACAAGCAAAAAGAAAAAGAACTAGAAGAAGCTAGAAACAAAGCGAATGACCCTAACTTAAGTGAAGAAGATAGAACCTATTGAAGAAACAGAGTAGTTGTTTTGGAAGGTGAATTAAATCAAGGCAAAGACAAAAGTAAAAACCTCCTCAACGAAATAAAAGACTTAGAAGACAGAATTAAAGATAACAACAAAAATATCACTTCGGTTGGCTCAGGTTCTAATGGTAAAGATAAGAAGGGAATTATGGCATTTCTTACTCTGGAAAACATCCTAATATGCTTGGCTATCTATGCCGTATGGCAAATTGCTATTAAAGATGATAGGAGGTATTAATTAGTCTTTTTTCTTCCTCACTACTAACAAAACAATTAAGCCAACTAAACCAGCACCTAATATAAAACTTCCTCCTATCCATAAAGCTAATTTAAGGTTATCAGACTTTTGTTCCTGTTTGGCTTGTTTTTGTTTTAATTTAGTTAATAACTCACTGATTTCTTGGATTATTTGAGAATATTTAGCTTGCTCTTCAGGGCTAAGTTTAGATAAATCCATAACTTTAGTTTCAGGATTAAAAATTAATTTACTTTCTAGTTTACTTAATTCTTGGGCTAGATTGAGGAACTGTTTTTGTTCTTCTCTGGAAGCATTAGATAATAATTGCTGTTGTTCTAATAACTCTTGATATTCTTTGGAATTCTCTCCATAAATCTGAATAATTTTCTGTTTAGCTTTGGAGAAGAATTGGTTTAATTGAGGATTATTAATGATAGGCTGGTCATTAGGCGAATTGTGTTCAGGTTTGCTCTCTCTCTCTCTCTCTCTCTCTCTCTCTGTCAAACTGTTTATTCTTTTTAGACTCCTCTTTTCTTTTTCTCTTTTGAACTTTTTCAGTTTCTTTTTCTCAGCAAGAGGCACAATATAGGGAAAAAACATTTTCACCTGTCAATTCTGCTCCACAGAGTTCACAATAAGACTTTTGACTTTCCTCTCACTCTCGTTGCTCTTGTTTTTCTTTCTTTCAACAATTAAAACAAAGCAAATATTTGGGATTATTGGCATTAGGAACATAAAGTTCTTCGACTAAGAATTTATTCATACATCCATGACAGTATTCTCCATAGTAGTCTACATAGCATTCATCAGAACAAAATTTCTTGCCATCATTTTTAGTTTTGTGATAATAATATCTGGTTCCTAGTTTGATTTCTTTATAACAAGCTAATCCTGAACAGCGAATTGGTTCTTCTTGTTTTTCTGACTGCTTATCAGATTTCTTGTTTTGTTTTTTGGGTTTAGTTTTATTTTTTTCTAGTTCTTTTATGGTTTCAATGTCTAGTGTTCTTAATTCCCTGATTAATTCGTGATATTTTTCGACTGTATCTTCATAAACGATACCAAGTTTTCCTAATTTTCCTTTAGTATAAATATAATCAACATGTAGTTCTTTCTCGCAATGTATTGATAAAGCAAGATTAGATTCATGACATTTTTCTTCCAAGTTAGTAATTTCTTTGATTCTTTCTATGTCTTCTTTGATTTGTTTTATGACACCATTTTCTTGGTCATCAATAGGAAAATATTCATTAAATTTTGCCAAATATTTTCTTTGTTCATCATTATTCATAAATAGCCTCCTTTACAGAGAGAGAGAGAGAGAGAGAGAGAGAGAGAGCATTAGTTGTTCCCTCCTTTACTAGAACCAGGGGTTCCGTAAGTTGGTTGGATGATTTGGGCTTGAAAGTTTTCGACCTGATTTCCCTGCAAACTCTCCAAATGTTTTTCTAGTTGACTAAGTTCTGTTTGTTTAGTAAGTAGGTTTCGGATTTCTTCCTGAGTTAGATTGACTTTAAGAATATCCTGATAAGCTTCTATTTTGCCACTTAATTTATCTTTTTGGGAAGTTTCGTTAATTTGTGCTAGTTTCCTGTGAGTTTCCAACAATAAATCAACAATTTTCTCTGAATTACCAGCCTTATTTTTAGCATTAGTGATTAATTGCTCTAATTTGGCTTTTTCTTCTCCAACTTGCGGGCTAAGTTCTTGAACTTTTAAGCGAGTTATTTCTTGTTTAAGAGTAGTAAACTCTGGTTGTTCATTAAGAGAAATTATTTTAGCAATTTCTGCTATTTGGTTTTGTTCCTGAAGAGTATTTCTAATTTGGTTCAATTCTGAACCTGAGTATCTTTCTACTTCTTGTTGAAGCAAAGGTTGTCTTTCTTCATCTTGAGGAAAGGTTTGTCTTCTATTCTTATACTCGCGATAAAGATATCGAGCTATAATACCAAGTCCCACGGTTCCTCCTATTGTACCTATATCAAAAGAATTTAACTGAGTGCGAAAAGTGACTGCTGAATTGGGTTGGTTTCAAGAAAGTTGCGGTCAAAAGTAAGGAATTTTTCAGGAGTTTAATTGAGTGTTAGTATCGTTTAACTGATAAAGAGTTTTATTCAGCTGCTGATTAGTTTCTGATAATTGGGATTGAGTATTATTTAGTTCGTGTTGAAAATTATTAATAATAGTTTGATTTCCAATTAATTGCTCTTCTAAAGAATAAATTTTGTTAATTCAATATAAGTTATCTTTTCTTCAAGCTTGGTAATTATCATAATTTTTTAATTGCTCAGCACATCAATCATTGCAATAAAGACTTGTTAAATTTTCTGGTAAATATTCTAGACCACTATCAATATCAGTGTTTTTAATGTTTAAGTAATTCAAACTGCTCATATTTCTTAAAGGCTTTAAACTACCACTAAAACTATTGTTATCAATATATAATGTTTTCAAATTAACTGAATAGCTAAACAGAGGCAAATCTTGTTTAGAGAAGTTATTGTCTGTTACACTTAATCAAGTTAATTTTTCTATGTAGTGAGAAAACTTTATGTTTTTTAGATTATTAGAATCACAATAAACCATAGATAATTGACTCAAATTACTCAATTCAAGTTGAGTGAGTTTATTAGTATAACATCTAAGTTCCTCTAAATTAACAAAGTCGTTTAAATCTAAGTTACCCTCTAAATCTTTATTATTAATACCTAATCTTTTTATTTCTTTTCTTCCTTCCTTGGGATAATTTTCATCTAATCATTCTTGAGCATTAACCATAATAAATAATTTTATGGTATACCAACTCAAAAAATCCTTTATTTCCAGACTACTTTTTAAAAGTAAATACTAAATAATACTTAATTTTCCTAAAAATAAAATCAATATGTTTCATTTCCAGAGAGAGAGAGAGAGAGAGAGTAATTATCAATTTAACACTCCCCAGCAAGGAGAAGCCTTAGGGTTATTGACTTCTTTACCAAAAAATAGTGCTAGTTTGGTTTTTCTTGACCCTCAATACGAGAAAGTTAGCACTGTTTTAAAGTTAGATTACCCTTTACATTTCCAATCTGATTATCAAATTAGCCACATCTTAAAAGAAATTGAGAGAGTATTAAAACCCAGTGGCTTTTGTCTGCTGTGAGTAAACAAAACCATCTTAGGAACTGACCGAGTGCCAAATTGATTACTCCAAGCATCTCAGTTAAAAATAGTTGATTTGCTAGTGTGAAACAAGTCCCGTTTTGGTTTAGGTTCTTGATTAAGAAGCCAAGCAGAGTTTGCTTTTTTACTCCAAAAGCAGCCTACTAATAGCAAATTATTTAAGAACCGAAGTTTTGGAAATGTGTGAACTGAGGATAGTTTACCTGCTAATCAGCGAAAGCATCCGCATCAGAAACCCAAAGAGTTAATTAAAGCCCTCATAGAAGCCACCACCCAAGAAGGAGACTTAATTATTGACCCTTGTGCTGGTAGTTTCATTGTTTTAGAGGCTTGCCAAGAAACTAACAGGGAATTTATAGGCTGTGATTTAACTTTTAAGGAGATAGAGGAGTTTAAGAGAAAAACACGCATTGTGGATAAAGTTTGCTTAAATTGTTTTGAGTTTGTTTAGTTTTCTATATATAGTTTACTGGGGAGTTATATATAGTTTTTTTTTGGTATACCATAAAATATACTTATAGGTAAAAAAACNAGAGAGAGAGAGAGAGAGAGAGTAATTATCAATTTAACACTCCCCAGCAAGGAGAAGCCTTAGGGTTATTGACTTCTTTACCAAAAAATAGTGCTAGTTTGGTTTTTCTTGACCCTCAATACGAGAAAGTTAGCACTGTTTTAAAGTTAGATTACCCTTTACATTTCCAATCTGATTATCAAATTAGCCACATCTTAAAAGAAATTGAGAGAGTATTAAAACCCAGTGGCTTTTGTCTGCTGTGAGTAAACAAAACCATCTTAGGAACTGACCGAGTGCCAAATTGATTACTCCAAGCATCTCAGTTAAAAATAGTTGATTTGCTAGTGTGAAACAAGTCCCGTTTTGGTTTAGGTTCTTGATTAAGAAGCCAAGCAGAGTTTGCTTTTTTACTCCAAAAGCAGCCTACTAATAGCAAATTATTTAAGAACCGAAGTTTTGGAAATGTGTGAACTGAGGATAGTTTACCTGCTAATCAGCGAAAGCATCCGCATCAGAAACCCAAAGAGTTAATTAAAGCCCTCATAGAAGCCACCACCCAAGAAGGAGACTTAATTATTGACCCTTGTGCTGGTAGTTTCATTGTTTTAGAGGCTTGCCAAGAAACTAACAGGGAATTTATAGGCTGTGATTTAACTTTTAAGGAGATAGAGGAGTTTAAGAGAAAAACACGCATTGTGGATAAAGTTTGCTTAAATTGTTTTGAGTTTGTTTAGTTTTCTATATATAGTTTACTGGGGAGTTATATATAGTTTTTTTTTGGTATACCATAAAATATACTTATAGGTAAAAAAACCATGGTTAAATTCAAGTCTTCTCATATGCGTGTAAATATCTTGTATTCTTTTTTTACCTAGAAGGTAAGCAATAATTATACCCAAAATTATAGTTATTGCTCCTAAAGGAATTGCTATATACAACCAGTTGAATTCCCTAGATTTCTGGTAGTTAACTAGTTGTTTCTTGTTATCTTTTTTTGTTTTTTGTTGATGTAAAAGATGAGTTTTTTCTTTCTGAATAGACTGCATTATTTCTTTTCTATTTTTGTTTGTTTCTTGTAGAAAATTACTATCTTTAATTTTTGGCAAAGGATTATCATCAAGCCATTGAAAAATTCCTGTCATTTCATTTTCAAGCAATCCATCCAGAAGATTTAATTCCTCATTGGTAAGAAAAATTTTTTTCGTCTTTCATTCATTAGCAGTTTTAAATACTATATCAATCACATCTAAAAAAATTTCTGAAATTTGGAGGTCAACTTCTTCGGTTTTTTCTCTTTCTTTGGCACGTGTATATCTGCTGCCTACTTCTTCACATAGTTCCTTTATTTCTGACAAAGAAATTGTTTCTTTTTTTTCCTTTAATTGTTTACCAATATCTACCACTTTTTCTTTTAGCATGTTAAACATTAAGAATTTTACTTGTCTCTTCAACCTTTTTCTCTTTGTCAAGGAAATTTATCCCGTTCCGAAGTTGAATATCCGCCTTTTTCTCTTCAATTAGCATCTCTTTTTCATGGAGGTTTGTTCATTTGGTCTCTTATATATGCTTCATCTCTTTCGCTTTTTTCTCCTCTGTTTCTATCCGAACTTTCTTCTGGAACATTTTCAATATCAGTCATACTACCAAGTTCTAAATGTGTTTCATAAACATTATTACCTCTTTCATGTGAAACAATAAAACTACGAATTTTAGATATCACTACTTCTTGCTTATTTCTAACACTTGTATCTCATCCTGATTTGCTTTTTACTCTATAAACTTCGCTTTTAAGTTTTCTTACTGCTTCTCGTGCCTCTTCTACATTATTCATTACTAATGACTTAAACTCGCCACTGTTATTTTCAAAACGCCATTTATCTAATAAAAGATTATCGTCTCCTTGCCAAAATCCTACTTCTAAATAAAAACAACGGTTAGGATAGGAACAACCAGAAATAGTGCAAGGTCCATATCCTCCTTGTTCGCTGATATCATTATAACCTAAATCAGGATATAAATTCTCAACTATTAACCTAGTTTTCCGTTTTAAGAATATTTGGTTGAATTTTAAATTGTTTTTTTGTTGTTTTTAATTCTTTATCATTTTTCATAATTATTTACCTCATATATATATTTTAATAAATTTAGATTAGTTTTAACTACTAAATTATTAAATTTTTTAAATGGATTTATTTTTTTTCTTTATTCTTACCCATCAAATAAGCAATAACTATCCCCATTACTACTAATAAAACACCAGCAGGAATAGCAACATATCACCATTTAAATCCATTATCTTTATTATTAGATTGTTGGTTGTTATCTGTTTGCTGATTACTTTTAACTGGGTTGGTTTTGCTTTTATCCTTGGCCTGATTAACTTGACTTTGTTTTTTATTTAATTCACTTTGGGTTTGTTGTTTTTGGTTTTCTAATGTTTCTATCTTTTTAGTGATTTCTGGGTTATCAGCATTATCTTTATTTTGATTTTGTTTTAATTCGGCTATTTGGGCTTGGAGTTCAGTGATTGTTTGTTTTAAAGAATTAATTTCATTTTGGAGTTGTTTTTCATTTCTACTTTTTGAAGAACTATCAGAAGTTTGCGAACTCTCTGAAGAAGTTGGTGAAGGAGAACGAGAAGAATTGCTACTTGTATCACTTGAAGAACTGGATTGGTTGCCCTGTTTACGGCGTTGTTTTTCTTCTTGAACTGCTTTTTTTAATTTTTCTGCTCTTTCTTTTGCTTCTAAGTATCCTTTTTTTTCCTCTTCTGTTTGTGCTGGACTTTCTTTTTCGGCTCAATCAATCATTTTTGGAGCATTTTCAGCAATTTCTTGGAGAAAATTTAAATCATCATCGCTGGCAGGTACTTCGGCTCGCACTTCGAGTTCGGAAAAACAACTAGCCATTTCAAGGGCTTCGAAAAAAATATTTGCTTCTTGCCTTTCAATTTCTTTGCTAATCTCTTCGCTAGAAGAACGAACTTTTTCTTTTGCTTCTTCCAATAATTCTTTAATTTTTTTTCAAGAAAAATCTTTACCAGCAAGTCCACGAATTTGGTGGGCAATTTCTAATAATTCATTTTTTAGGTTCACACTCTCTCTCTCTCTCTCTCTATAATAATTTATTTTGGTCTTGGGAGACCAGCTTGTCAATTGGGGTCTCTTTGGGGAGGTCACAAACTTCTTTGTTCTATCAAATATCGTCTGTTGTCTTCTTGTCATTTAGCCTCTTTTTGTCTTTCTTCTGCTAACCTTTCATTTTCTCTTTCCTGTTCTCTTACTTTCCTATTTGATTCTGACTGTAATGTCTTCATATCTGACTGATAACGGTCTTCTCTTTTTTGGGCTTCATTTCTTGCTGCTACTTCAGTTTGAAGGCGCTGTTTTGCTATTTCTTTATCTGCCTCGATGCGTTTTTCTTCTAATTTTGTTTGCTGTTGCTGAAATTGCCATTGCTGGTCTTCTCGGCGTGCTTCGTAATCTTGCCTTTGCTGCTCTCTTTTCTCATCTTGTTTTTGGCTTTCTAAATGCATTTGGGCAATTAAAGCCGCTATATCAGAATTGGAAGAACTGCTTTTTTCGGATAATTCTCGGCGTAACTTTTCCGTTTCCTGATTGCTTTGCTGAATTTGGGTTTGGAGAGTTCGCATCTGTTGTTCTCCTGCTTCTCGGATACTCCTCGCTCGCTTCCCGTTCGTGAGCGTCCTTCCCGCTCTTGATTTCGGCGTTCCAAATCCGCCATATCACGACGCTGTTTTTCTTCCATTTCGATTTTAGTTTTGTGTAATTTTTCATCACCCTCTACTTTTACCTTGCGAATATCCTCTTCAAACTTAATGCGATTTTCCCGCAATTCTCGGGCTTGTTCTTCTTTCATTTCAACAATTTTCTTACGAAATTCTTCTTCTTGGCGTTTTCTGTCCGCTTCAATCTCTTTCATTTTTTCTTTAAGTTTTTCCTCGTGGGTTTTGTAATCATTAACCCTCTCATCCAAAGTGTCAATATTACTTGGTCGGTAATTTCCTCGACAACCTGCCAAGTAAGTTAATAATCTTGTGCGAGACTCTCCCCGAATTTCTTTATTTACCTCTACCACTCTTGGACGTCCCTCCAAAGGAGGATTATCGACATAAATAATATTGACAGCATTAAGGATATGAGCTAAGTCAGCATTTTCCATTCTTAATGATTGCCGGTCGTTAGCACATGCTTCTTCATTTTCAAAACGAGAAAAGTTAGTGCGAATAACTGTTGTATATTTAAGAACATCCTTATCAAAAATAATCGAACTTAACAGACCATAAGCCTCGGTTTCTTCCTTGGTGAACCTTCCTTGGGTCACGAATAAAATATGACTTAAACCTTCATTTTTCACTCGGTTTGCTATCTCGGCTAATCTAACTAATACCCCCTGGGGAGTTAAATTAGTATCGCCAATGCCAATCGTGTCAATTATGCGATACTTTATTTTTTCACTGCCATCTCTACTTAAATCAATTTCTGCTTTTGCTTCTTTAACATTTTTAGTTGCACTAACCGAACCATCGCTTTCTTTAAACACTTCCTCAAACTCATTATCTTTGTTTATTAACACATTTCCTAATGTGCTTTTTCCGCCGCCAGTGCGACCTATTAATAATATATTTCTAATTTCATTCATAATATTTACCTCATATATATATTTTTACACCAAAAAATTTTTTTATATAATGTTTATTAGTGTTATATAAGTTTATAATGATGCGCGCGCGAAAGAGGTGAATTTTAGATGATTTTGCTATCCAGGAAAAACCTATGGCATTTTTTGGTAAATTAACAGTTAACATCAGACTTCTTACTAAACAACCTATTTTTTGCTTGTCAATTCATTTAAAGTCTCGCTTAACTTTTGGAGCAAATTAATCAAGCTACTTTCCTCTAATTTTGCTAATTCTTGACTAATTTTATCAATTAAATTATTTTGCTTATTAGTCAAATTTTTTATTATATCAGCAATATTCTCGTCAGACAAGCCTAATTTTTCCCGGATTGCTTTTTTGGTTTCAGTTTTTAGACTAGTCCATTTGCCCTTACGAATGTATTCACTAGCCAAAAAAGCAATTTTGTTATCTACTCCCCAAGAAACCAAAAAAGTTCAAATGTCTTCTCGGCAAGCAATTAATTCTTCTAATTTCATGCCTTCTTTATAATGACTTTGTTGGTTTTGGGTCCAAACATCAGTTCCATGAGAGAAACCGGAAATTTGTACTAATTGGGAAAATTTATTTGGCTTTAAAGATTTGAGAAAGTTCCTTTTCACGAAATCAGTGCCAAATTCCGGAATTCCCAAAGTATCCGCTTGGGTGAAAATTTCCATAATTTTTTTATCATGAAAGGAAACAGCGGCTGGATTTGCTTTTGTTAACTCATATAATTTTTGTAAAACAGTAGGTTCATCATGTCCCAAAATATCTAGTTTGAGAAAGATTTTGGCTAAAAAGCTATATTCAAAGTGAGTAGTTTTTCATTCTGCCTGCTTGTTATCCGCTGGGTAGTTTAAGGGAGTATAATTGCAAATATCAATATTTTGAGGGATAATTAATAATCCGCCAGGATGTTGACCAGTAGTGCGTTTGATTCCTTTTAATTGTTCTAGCAATTTTTCGTCATCACCATTAGCATAAGAATTAAATTTAGGATTAAGTTCTTTTTTTAATTTTTTGTATTCTCGTAAAAATATTTCCGCAGTTTGTTGGGATAGTTTATTAATTGTGCCAATGCGATAAACATATTTTTCTCCTAAAAGTTCCCGAACGTAATCATGAGCAACCTTTTGGTATTCACCAGAAAAATTTAAGTCAATATCCGGAGTTTTTTCTCCTTTTCAACCAAAAAAAGTTTCAAAAGGTAAGTTATGCCCTTCCAAAATTAATTGATTTTTACATTGTGGACAATTCAGAAGTTCATTAATATCATAGCAAGAAAAGACTTTTTGGTCAGTTTGATAAGGCTCGAAATATTTACAATTTTGGCAAAAGTAGTAAGGAGATAAAGGATTAAGGTCAGTAATGCCAAGGAGGTAAGCAATAAAAGAAGAGCCTACCGAGCCCCGAGAACCAACAATAAAGCCATCTTGGTGAGTTTTTTGAACAATTTGATAAGCTAATCAGTAAATAGAAAGGTAATTTTCGCGAATAATTTTTCATTCTTTTTCCATTCTTTGTTTTACTGGTTGAGGCAAATTATCACCAAATAATTCTTGGGCTTTTTTTTGGTACACTTGAACCAACTTTTTTTCGTTCTCCGAAAAATCAGGATACTGAATTTGCCCGTCAAAGATAACAATATTCTCAGTCTGGTTAACAATTTCTTGGGGGTTGGTGAAAATTATTTCTTCTATTAAATCAGCATCTTGCAAAAACTTTCAATCTTCAATTATTTCTTTTCGATTGCGTAAATGCTGTTCTGGGAGGTTGCTAAAACGGTCTTCTTTGCCGTCCAAAGTGGCTTCGTTGTATAAAGGGTGTCTGGCACCATTCATTCCTTCGTTAGCGACAATGATTTGCTTGATAATTTTTTGCTCAGGTTGGCAATAATGAACATTATGATTAGCAATCATTGGGATATTTAAAGACCTGGCAGTTTGAATTATCTTGGCAGTAATTTTTTTTAATTCAATTTCTCCCATTCGTCCGTTTAGTCAAAGGTGCCGAAAACTACTAGGACTGTTTACTTCAATATAATCGTAAAATTTCATTGCCTTTTGTCGATCTGTTTCAGAGTTAAAAGCACTAAAAAGAGAAAATATTTCTCCTTCCCGGTTTCCGGCAGTTCCAATTAGCAAATTGAGTCGGTGTTTTTCTAAATCGGAACGAAAAACACAAGGCACTTTAAAAAGGTTGTCAGTATGAGAAAGAGTAATTAACTGGTATAAATTACTTAATCCGGCTTGGTTTTTTGCTAAAATTTTGACTTTATAGCCTCGGTTGGGAAAATACTGGTGATTAATCAAGCCTTCAACTTCTTTTCACTGTTTAATTCCCTGTTCTTGCAGGGATTTTAATAATTTAATAAATAAATCAGTTAATAACTTACTGTCATCCAAAGCTCGGTGGGTTTGGTGAATTTTGCCTTTTCCGGTGGAACGGCTTAATTTTTCTAAACTATATGACCTTCTTTCTGGCAAAATTATTCAGGCTAGTGGTAAAGTATCAATTACTGGGTGTGTTAAGTCTTCTCGAAAAGTTTCTTTCCAAACCTTATTGACAAAAGTAAAATCGAAGTTGCGAGCATTATGGGCCACTAAAACACAATTTTTTCAGTCTTGGCGAATTTCCGGTAAAATCTGTTTGAGTTTCTTTTCTTTTTTTAGTTTTTTTGGGTCAATGTCGGTGTACCAAGATTTTAGCACCTCAGCCGTAATTTCTTTTTCTGGACAAACTAAATAGGATTTTTCTTTAAGGATTTTGCCTTTTTTTCAAATGACATAACCAATTTCAATTATTTCATTATATTCTGAAAAAAATCCGGTTGTCTCCAAGTCAAAAATACAATAAGTTAAATCTTCAATATTTTGGTTCAAAAATTCGCGAGATTTTGGACCACGGTTAAAAACATAAGGAGGTAATTTGTCTTCCAACATTTCCATTTCACAGCCATAAATTAGTTTAAGATTAGGATTATGAAATTGCCAAAATTCGGGAAAAGACTGTGCATTATAATGCTCGGTGATTCCCAAAGCACCATATCCTTTTTCTTGGGCTACTTTAATATATTCAACTGGACTGCTTACACCATCCAGAGTGCTAAACCGGGTATGAATACCTAATTCAATTAATTTTTTTTTCTCTCATTGAGCAATGATTTCTTGGTTCAGAGGATTTTTTTTAACTTTGGATGGCTTTTCATTTGCTCCTAATTGGTTAGTAATAGGAATTTTTTGGTTAATTGGAGGCTCTTTTTTTTTTGGTTCATTTATTACTTTTTCTGTTTCTTCTGTAATTTTTTCTGGGCTTTTTTTAGTGTTGTTTTTTTTTTCTTTAACTGAAAACGATTTTTTATCAGACTGGGAAAGAGTTTTTTTAATTTGGGGAGAAGTAATGCCTAATTTTTCCCAACCAAGATTTTTAAGAGCCTTTTTTAGCATTAAAATATCAGAACGTACATTGTCTTCTTTTTTGTCAATATTTAGCAGTTGTAAAGTGTCTCGCCGCAGAGTAATTTTTTCGTTTAGTTGTCACTGGTTAATAATTAATCCTAATTGTTTATCTTTTCATAAAAAAGGGTTAAAATAAAGAAAACTAAAATAACTTTTTAATTTTGTTTCATTTATTTCAGAAAAAGCAGCAAACTTAACCTGATAGTCTAAATAATTAAATAAATAAAATAGCTTATTGTAGAGTAAATAAAATATTTTTTCTAATTCTTTTATTTCCAAATAAGAAGGAGCAACAATTTCTAAGGAGAGAGTGGCAGGAAAAGTTATAAATTCAATTTTTTCGTCTTTGGATGCGAAATATTCTTGGTTAATTTCAGCGAGAAAATGAGAAAAAGAAATAGGCATGTTTATGATAAATTTTTAGCCTATTATGACAACACTTAAAATCTTTTTATAGAGTAGAAAAGGAGTTAAATAGCGTTTATCACCCAAAACTGCTTTTTTTTATTTGAAAAAGTTAACAGAAATGCATTAAATACTTAAAAAAATGAGGAATTGTAAAATTTAAATTCGAACAAAGGATTAAAATTATACATATGGAAATAAAAGATTTGCAAATAGCTGGGTGAGCATGAGCACTAATTATTTTAATGTTTATTCTGTTTATAGCACTTTGAATTTGGTTGCTCATTTGGGCTTATAAAAGAAAAGGTATTTTAGGGTTTACCGCTGTTTTTCTTTTTGCTCTTTATCGCTCTTATTCCTCCTGACGACAAGAATAAAAAATAAAAATAAATATGAGTTCAAAAGAAAAAATAGAAATCAACAGTCAAAAAACTACCATTCTCCCCGTTTCCCAAGAAGAGAAATGATATTTTATTGATGTAAATGAAGTAGAAAATAAAGCCCCGGGAAGAATTGCTGCTGAAATATCCCCATATTTACAAGGAAAAAAAGAAGTGGACTGATTTCCTAATTTTGACCGTGAAATTCGTGTTGTTTTGGTAAACGCTAGCAAAGTTAAATTTACTGGAAAAAAACTTAATGACAAACACTATTATAGACACTCCGGTTATCCAGGAGGATTAAAAGAAACAAGTGCTAAAATAATGCTAGAAAAAAATCCTATTAAGTTAATGGAAAGCACTGTTAAAGGAATGTTGCCGCCAAATAGATTACGAAAAAGGCGAATGAATAGACTATTTATTTTTCCTGACCAAAAACATAATTTGCAAGCCCAAGAAAAGGATTTTGTTAAAATTAATATATAAACATGAATGATTTAGAAAGCCAATTGCGGCAAATTCACATTGACATAATGAAAGATAAAAGTTATATGGCTTTTTTTCATTGGAATAAAGCAAATGAAAAATGTTTAGAATCAAAAGAAAAAGAAAAAACAGACGAAACTAAAACAAAAGAAAAAGAAAAAACAGACGAAACTAAAACCTTAATGGCATGAATTTTTAGTGTGTTTGTAGATAAAACCAAAAAGGAATATAATAAATTACACGCCGGAAAAATGACTGGCACTAGCGAAATTTTAGACAAATTAGAAAACAATTTAAAAGAAATTTTAGAAACCATTGACTCACTTAAAAATTACCCTGAAATAGTTAAAGAAAAAGGAAATAATTATATTAATGACACCAAAGAAAGTATAAAAGAAGCTCAAAAATTAGTTCAAGTAAAAAGAGAATTTGCTGATATTTGAGACCAACAAAAAGAACTTGATAAAAGTAATTTTTCTTGACAAGCAGTTAAAGAAATTTGGGAACAAACCAAAAAGAGAGCAAACATTTCTCGACCAGAATGATTAGCCAAAGCCGCTGAAATGTCCAAAGAGGATATTTTAGTAAAAATTGCCGAAGGAGCATTATCACTAGTTATGGAACCCGACGAAGTTCCGGTAAATGGCTATCCTTCTACTCATGAAGAACTAGATTTTTTACAAGAAATCGCCGACGAGTTTCCAAAAACAATCGATAAAGTTATCAGAGAAAGAGAAGGAGAAATTAATAAAAACAACGAAGGTGTTGTCGAAATGAAAAAAGCCAATGAACAACTAAAATCCTTCATCCAAGAACAAAGAAAAAAACTTGGTTCTTCTGGCTCTACTAATAAACCAAATTCCCAAGACCAACAAAAAATCCAATCTCTCCAAAATGAAATTAATTCTTTAAAACAAACTATCACTGAACTCCAAGCCCAAATAGCAGAATTAAAACAAAATCAAAATAAAGATAACTCTGCTAATCCAGAAATCACTAAAAAAATAGAAGCATTAGAAAGCCAAAAGCAACAAATCCAAAGTGAATTAAGTAAAAAACAAAGCCAAGTTAACCAAGAAAAGAATAAAAGCAAAACCAACCCAGTTAAAAATAATCAGCAAACAGATAACAGTCAGCAATCTAATAACCAAGACAATAAATTTAACTGATTATATGTAGTAATTCCTGGTGCGGTTTTATTAGTGGTTATAGGAGTTGTGGTTTATTTGATGAGTAGGAAGAAAGATAAAAAGTAATGAATAGAGAAAATAATAATTATTATATTGGCGTAGGAAGAAGAAAAACCGCTAGCGCAACAGTTTATTTAAAATCTGGTGGCACAGGAAAAATAGAAATCAGCAAAAGAGGCAAAAAAGAAAAAAAAGATTTAGACGAGTATTTTACTAATTCATTACTTAACAAAAAAGAGATTTTAAGACCATTAGAAATTTTGAATAAACAAAATGATTATGACTTAAAAATTAGAGTAGAAGGGGGGGGAACAACCGGACAATTAGAAGCCATTAGATTAGGAATAGCCAAAGCACTTTTAGAAGTTTCTTCGGAATACCGAACCACCTTAAAAGGATTTGGCTTATTGACCCGTGACCCGCGCCGAGTAGAAAGAAAAAAAATTGGCTTGAAGAAGGCCCGCAAAGCTACTCAATACTCTAAGCGTTAATTAATAAGCATTTACATTGCTAAAATTATTAGTTAAAATGCCTTAGGAACAAATAAATATATGGAATCAACAAATAATTTCCTCTCAGAGAGGACAAAAAAAAATTTACAAGCAATTGGTTATAATGAATTAACTGACATTCAGAAAAAAGTTATCCCACTAATCTTGGAAGGAAAAGATATTATTGCTCAATCCCGAACTGGGACTGGAAAAACTGCGGCTTTTATTATTCCCAGTTTAGAAAAAATAAAGCCAATTGCTAAACCCCAAATTTTAGTTTTAGTGCCAACGCGAGAACTAGCTTTACAAGTTAGTGAAGAAACAGAAAAATTATCTCGGGGCAGCAAATTACGGATATTAGCAGTTTATGGTGGTGCTTCCATGCAAGATCAGTTGCGTTCACTACGTTCTGGTGCTGATGTAGTAATTGGCACTCCCGGAAGAGTACTGGACCATCTGGCAAGAAAAACTCTAAAACTAACCAGTTTAATTTTTGTCGTCCTTGATGAGGCTGACGAAATGATTAACAAAGGTTTTTTAGCCAATATTAAAGAAATAATTAAAATGACTCCAAGTGAGAGACAAACCTTGCTCTTTTCTGCCACTATTACTACGCCAGTAGCACAGTTTGCCAAACTTTATTTGAAAAATCCCGTGCGGATTAGTGGAGAAACAGCAATTTTGCCAGAAAATGAAATTAAACATTATTATTTAGAAACCGCCCCCCGGCAAAAAAATTTGTTTTTGCTTGATTTTATTCGTCTTCATAGTTCCGAATTAATTCTTATTTTCGTGAATACCAAAAAAAGAGTGGAACAAATCAACGAAAAATTAAGCAAAGAAAAACTAAAAGTTGATTATATTAATAGCGATTTGTCCCAAAATCGCCGAACCAGAGTTTTTAATAAGTTTAGAACTAAGCAAATATCTGTATTAGTTGCTACTGACGTTGCTGCTCGGGGACTACATGTTAATGATATTGCTTACGTTATTAACTATGATTTTCCCCAAAGTTCAGAATTTTACATTCACCGAATTGGTCGTACTGGTCGAGCCGGAGCCAGCGGTCAAGCCATAACTTTTATTAGTTCTCCCAAAGAAAAAAAATTATTGTTTTCTCTAGCAAAACAAAGAGGATACAAAATTGAATCATTAAATCTACCAAGCAAAGACCAAATCGAGCAAATCTTGGAAGACAAGTTGTTGGAAAAGATAATTAATAATTTAGAAAAAGATAAAACTTTTCAAGGCCACAATGAAAAAATAGAAAAATTAAACGAAAAATACGGTGCTGAAAAGGTAATTAATGCTCTTTTTAACTTACTGGTCAAATCTGATTAAGCATATGTTTACTTAAAAAGTTAAAGGAGAAGAAGTCTTTTTTTCTACTTCTTTATTCCATTTTCCTTGGGAAATAAAGCAAACGAATATTTGAGATTTATTGGAGGATAAGATATTTAGTAATTTACGGTCAGTTTTGTCTTTAATTAAATGTTCGCCGCTGGTATCAATAGCAACAATATTATTCTTGTGCCAAACCAAAAAATCAGGATAAAAGTTTTGGGTAGAACCACGAGTAATTAAAGGAATAGCATAACCACTACGGGAGGGATTGCGACACCATTTTATCGGAAACTTGTCTAATTCTTGGGCGAATTCAGATTCTAATTTGTTTAGTTGCGAGGTGATTATTTCTCCTTTTCATTTTTGGATGGAGGAATTTTTAAACTTATTTATTTCCACCAGTGCCATTATAACCCTTATCAAACGCATTAAATTCCTCAATTTTTTGTTTTTCTAAAGCATCTAACTCATCTTTTGTTTGACAAGGAATATATTTATAACAAAAATAATCACCAGCATCTCAATCTCTCACAAATTTAACATTTCTAACCTCGCCACTTGAAAAATGCTGATTTAATCTTACACCTAAACTTTTAGCCTGCCCTACATAATATTTATCCTTTGTTTTATTTCGTATAATATAAACTCCTTTTTTATCGTTAAGATAAGAAAAAGAAAAGTTGGAAGAATGCCTTAAATCCTTTCAACCATCATCATTCTTTATATCAATAATTTATTTCCTTGTTCTTTGTTTCTCTATACAAGTTTCAATTAAAAGAAATAATGTTATCCATTCTTTTATTAAATGATGTTATTTCTCCTAAAAGAAGAGAGTTTTCTTGGTCAATTTTTATTTTATGACCCGCATTCCACTCTTTGTTATTTTTATTAATTTTCTTGTTTAGTGAAGCATTTTTTTCACTGTTATAGCCGATAAATGAAAGACCAAAAGTAAAAAAAGCAAAAATTAAGCGAAGTCAAAAGTTGCTTGGTTCTTCATTAAAATCTGTTTTTTTAAACTGATATGTCTTTTTTTCATTGTGATAATTGCGAATGCGTCGTTTTGTAGTATTTATTAAACTTAAAATTCTTTCTAACTCTAATTCTTTTTTTCGTCATTCTGGAATTATCGAAATCTTTTCAATAATAGACAAAATAAAACGTTTTTCTAAATCTAATTCTAAAATGTCTTTATTCACAAATCTTATGGGGTTAATTACCTTATCAAATTTTTTTATTACTTTTATTCTTTCTGAATAACCCTCATATATTGGAGTTCTAGCATAATTTCTCTGAACATATCTTGCTATTTTTGGAGTTCATGTATAAAGTTTAATGGTGAAAGATAATTTATTAGTTCTTTTATCAAATGAACAATTAGTCATTCGGATTTCTTTACTTTCTTTCATAATATATGTTATAATTTTACATTATTATAAATGTTTTAACCTTGTTTTCTAATTTTCTAAATTAAGTACTATTTTTAAGGCCTTTTTTACCTTTTTCATTATTTCTGGACTGACTATTCCAAGACATTGCTTATCTGCTAAACGCAGTTTTTTATAAATAGTATGAGGATAATTACATAAAAGTTTGCTGGGAAAATCCAAGCCAGTTTCAGGAGTATTTTCAATAAAAACTTCAAAAGGCTGAATGTCCTCAATATCATCGGTGGTGGTTGGGACTACTACTATTTTATCATCAAATTCATTCTGAAAATCATTGCTAACTACTAAACAAGGACGATAAGGTTTAGAAAATTCTTTTAATTTCTCAAACTTTACTAATCAGATATCGCCCTCACGGGGAATGCTCTGTGTTTTTCCTTCTTTGGAAAAAATTTTGCTACTCATACTATTTTCTTTTCTTTCTCGCGGAGGAAGTATTATTGTTTTCTTTCCTTCACATATCACTAATAGTTTCGTCTCAGATTTCCATTTCTTTTTGATTTTTTTTATTCTGGGCTACTTTCTTATAGCCAGCAATGAGTTTTTTTTGAAATTCCTCTTTTTTGTGCTGCTCTTCTCTTTTAATTTTTTCCTCCACTGCTTCACTCACAAAACGACTAATTTTTGGTCCGGCTACTTGGCGAAGTTTGTTATAAGTTTTTTCGGGAAAATAGATATTTGCGTTGCGTCCTGCCATAATATTATATTTTACTTGCTTAACTAGGCAATGAGTTTTTATTAATTAAATCTATCTTTTTCTAAATCAAAACCAAAATCTAATAAAATACTATCCGGAATTTGGTAAAAATTAACAATATAACTGAGCATAAACATGATAAGGAGTTTTTAAATTATTATTCTTGGCTTCTTGAACTATTTTTTCGTAAACTTTTTTGATAAAATTAGCATTTTGATTAGGTCCGTTTCAAACTAAAAAAAATCTTTCATTATTGGCATTTTTAGCAATTAAATAATTATATTTTTGGTCTTTAAGAACTTGTAATCCTTGATATTTTTGTTGGTATTTATCAATTCGGCTAGCAATAATGGTATCAATTAATTCGGTTCTTTCCATTTGCAAAATGGCTTGGTTATTTATTTGTTTATCTAAAGTAGTAAATTTAAATCCTCCTGGTAATGGGTTCATTTTATTTTATAAAGGAATTTCGTAAGTAAAAAAATACTCCGATTATAACTATTAAAAGAAATAAAGAAACACCAAAAAGTCAGTAATAAAAAGTTTTCAATTTCTTTTCTAATGTTTTATCTATTTTTTCTTCAATCGATTTAGTTAATTCGGTTTTTATCTTTTCTAAGTCATTAATCTTCTCTAAACGCTGTTTTTCTTGTTCCTCATTCTTTTGCTTTTTTAGATAGTTTAAATCATTTTCTAAGTCTTTTTTTAATAAATCAAATAAATTCTTTTCATTCATAATATAACATTTTAGCCTTTAAAATACTTTTAATAAAAAAACAATGGAGTTAGAAAAAACAAAAAAATTACTAGGACTAAGAAAATTAAAAGATAAGTTACTAAATCTAAGCCCTCTTTATAATCGAAAAATAAGATTTTATACTAGCGAGCGTTTAACATGAGATTTGACTGAATTGTTTGCTAACAATGACCCGAAATTGATTGCTAATTTTTCCTCTTTGGTTTTAAATTTGTTAACTAATTCCGAAGAAAAAAAAGAAAATATTTCGTTTAACTTGGAGCCATTTTTTCAGCCATTAACTTCCCAAGAAGTTTTAAAATTTCAAAAAAAAATAATTCATCTCCAAAAGAAAAACTTGGCCGTTCAGCAAGAAAAAGGATATAAGGTTCTTTTTTTGGGAGTTATCTTTGTGCGGGGTTATTTTTACAGTAACAAAAATATTCTTCGTTTAGTTAATGCTCCTTTGTTTTTGCTTCCTTGTAATTTAGAAAAAGTTAAAAACTTAAGTTTAGTTTTTGAGTCAGAAAGAAAGATTAATTATAGTTTGCTTTACTACTTACAAAAAGAATTAGGTCTAGCAAAAGAAAAAATTACTGATTTTTTAAGCAAATTGGAAGGTAGCGACCAGAAACAAATGACTACCGACCAGAAAAGTTATTTATTTTTTCTTAACAACGAACTTCAACAATTAGTTTCTAGTAGTCAAGTTAAAATTAAACCTTTGTCAGTAGAAAATAACTTGGCTTATTTACCCACTAAAAGACAAGAATTAAATAATTTTTTTCCCGAACCATTCATGAAATTAACTTTGAAGAATAAACCAGAAAATTATCCTGAAAACCAGTTAGAAATAGCTAGTAATTTTTGTTTAACTATTGACGACGAACCAAGTTTAAGTCTGTTCCGTGATTTTGAGAAAATTATTGAGGAATATTCCCAAGATAAAGGAAAAAAAATCAATTGGTCGCAGTCGGCTCTGAGTTTGTTAAAGGGCGAAACCGAAAGCGTGCTTAGTTATCCGGAATCCAAAGAGAGTAGCCAACCAGCAAAATATCTCTATACTCCTTTTGATAGCGACCCCTCACAAACTCGAATTTTAAAAGTAATTTTTCAGGACTTTTCGGAAAATGCTCTCTGCATCGATGGTCCACCCGGAACAGGAAAAAGTCAGTTGATATGTAATTTACTTGCTAATGCTTTGGCTTATCAAAAAAAAGTCTTAGTAGTCTGTGAAAAAGAAGTCGCCTTAAAAGTTCTTTATGATAAGTTAAGTGAAATTGGTCTCAGTCGTTCAGTTATAAAAATAAATGAATTGGCTCAAACTCTTCAAATCTATCGGGATATATTAAACCATTTAGAAAATAATAACCAACAAGAAAGAACTAAACAATATGATTATTTTAACACCAAACAAATTGCCGATTTAGAGGAAAAACAAGCCTCTAATTTAAGAAAGATTGCTAATTATTGTAAAGTAGAAAATGGATTTCAAAATAATCACCAAATTTCTTTACAGGAAGTTTACTTAAAATTTAATCGGAAGCACCAGTTATCTCCAATATTAGTTGAACTAAATAAAAACGTTCTAAACAGGAAACAATTAGAAACTTTAAAATCTGATTTAGAAAATTATATTAGCAAATTTAATAGAATATTTATTTCCTGAAAATCAATTTGTCTCCAATTAAAAGACCTATTTTTGAATAATTTCTGAGAGTTTGAATTTAATGAGGACAATAGAAACAATTTCCAACAACTAATTAGTAGTATTTTAAAAGAGTTAGAAGGAAAAAAAACCGAAATTAATTTGCTAACCCGAATTTGACGAGCAAACTTTTTCCATGAATATAGTAAAATCCATAATTCTTCCTATTTATTGGAAACTAAGTTAAAAGAATTAGAGGAATTACGAGCCGAAAATAATTATCAAAACTTTTTCGCTTTTTTACAAGTAGAAAAGTTTGTTGATTTTTGACAAAGATGTAGTGATAAAGAATTTTTACTTACTATCCAGCAATTTATTTCCGAAGAGTTTTTAACTATTGGTGAACTTCATTTTGCTCTAACTAAATTCAGTTATAACACTAGAAAAAATATTAATTACTTGCTCCGAAAAATTTTGCTTGACCAAGAATTAAACTATTTAAATAGTTATAAAGAAAATCTCGAGCAGTCGATTTATTTTAATTGAATAAAAGAAGTAGAAAATGAAAATAAAGAAATTTTAGCCAACTGAAATCAAGACGAGCTAATTAGAATCCAGCAAGAACAAAGAGAAATTACGAGAAGAAAAAGTAGTTTGGTAAAAAATATCTTGAAAAAACAACAAAAAGAAAACTTAAATAAATTATCTTCCAACCAATCTATTAAAAATGAGTTAAGCAAAAAAAGAAGAATTACTTCTTTGAAAAAACTTTTTCCATTATTAGTTGATTATTTTCCTATCTGATTAACTACTCCCAAAGTTATTGCGGCGATAACTAACCTACAAAAACCGACTTTTGATTTTTTGGTTTTTGATGAGGCTTCCCAAATGCCCTTAGAAAAAGCCATTCCCCTCTGAGCCCGAGCCAAGAAATGTATTGTTATTGGTGATGAGCAGCAATTACCACCCACTGATTTTTTTAAAAGTCATTTAGAAACTGACGAAGAAATTTGAGAGCAAGAGGAAGAAGAAAAGGAAAAGTTAACTAGCGAACAAAAAAGTCTTAACTTGGAAATCGATGACTTAGAGAAAAATAGTAATTTGCTAAGTTATGCTAAAAAATATGCTCGTGGCAGAGAAAAATTAACTTTATTGTATCATTATCGTTCTAAATATCCCGAATTAATTGAATTTTCTAACCAAGCATTTTACAATGGTATTTTACAAATTGTCTCCGCCAGCGAATTAAAGAAAAAAAACTATCTACCTATTGAATATCACTATCAAGAAAAAGGACTTTGAATAAATACTGAAAATCAAACGGAGGCTCGTTATATTGTTGATTTACTAAGAACTCTTTCATCTGATAAAGAAGTTGGAATTATTACTTTTAATGCCAAGCAACGAGATTTAATAACTGATATGATTGGAGAGGGACACAATTGCAAAAATCTATTTATCAAAAGTTTGGAGGAAGTTCAAGGAGATGAACGGGACATTATTATTTTTTCGGTCGGTTATGGACCTAATGAAGAAAGAAAAATAAGGCTTAATTTTGGTCCTCTAATAAACGAAGGCGGAGAAAAACGGCTCAATGTTGCTATAAGTCGAGCCCGTGAAAAAATAATTATTGTAACTAGCCTCTTACCAAGTGATTTAAGCCGAATTGTTGAAGAAGATGAAAATCGTAAACTAGGACTTAAATTGTTCAAAAAATATTTAGAATATGCTTATTACTGTGGAGAAAAGCAGTTTGAAAAAATTCAAGAGATATTAGAAAAGTCATTACCAAAAATAGTTAATACTTCTCTTTATGAA
Source organism: endosymbiont GvMRE of Glomus versiforme (assembly GCF_003546845.1). Lineage (NCBI taxonomy): Bacteria > Bacillati > Mycoplasmatota > Mollicutes > Mycoplasmatales > endosymbiont GvMRE of Glomus versiforme. Next base: position 29,129 of record NZ_NWVA01000005.1, read on the forward strand.
AAAAATGAAGAGCAAGGAGAATTTGGTTCGTTATTTAAAGCAAAATAATGGTTATGAAATTCATCGGCAAGTAAAAAGTATAGGTTATCGTATCGACTTGGCAATTTGGAATAACCAAATTCAACAGTATATTTTAGGGATTGAGTGTGATGGTGAATATTGACATGGTAAATTAGAAAACATTGAAAGAGACATTTATCGGCAGCAGTTATTAGAAAATAAAGGTTGAAAAATAATCCGTATTTTATCCCGCGATTGGTGTCGTAATAAAGAACAAGAAATCACCAGAATTAAAAAAGAAATAAATAAATCCTCCTAATTATGCCAAAGGTTATTTAAAACTTTTTCTTCCTTGTGTTTAAAATAATCAATAATTTCTTTTTGGATTATCACTATCTTTCTTTCTTGTTCTAGTTCAATAATAACTTTTTCTTGCTCAGTAAGATTGGGAATTGACATTAATATTTCTTTGAGAGAGTTAGCGTTAAATTGGGGTTGGATTGTGCCTTTGACTAACTCTTCCACTTGTTCTCAATATTCTTGGGATTTAGTGAAATATCAGTAATATTTCGGCAAGATAATTTCTTTATTAAGGTTAATCCTTATCAAGTAAGAAGCGAAAATTGCTTTTTCATTACTTTCAAAAAGGGCAGTTTTTCCCACAGAACCTATTCGAGCCATAATGATATTGTTTTCTTTCAACAAATATTTTTCTTTATCTTTACTTTCTAATAAATTAGCATATTTTTTATCTTTATCTGAAATATTTCCGTAATCATCTATGTCTGTAATTCTAATATATCTAAATTCCCCTTGCTCGCCGGCAGTGGTAGTATATCCATATTCAAAAGTGGCAATTTCTCCCAATTTTCTAGTCTTTGTCGTTCCATAAGAGAGAGAGAGAGAGAGAGAGAGACGATTATTGAGATTATCGATAATTTGTTGCGAATTTTTAATGTTTTGTTTGATTTTGGCTAACTCTTCTATTACTTTTTCTTGTTCTGCTAAGGACGGAACGGGGATTTTTATTTTGCAGAAATTAGCAAAGTTAAGAGTAGGGCGAGCAGTGCCGAGTAAATTTGAGCCTGCTTAATAAATTCCTCTGATTGAAACAAACAAAAAAGATATTGGGGGAAAATTTTCTTTTCATTCTTTACACGGAAAGTTATATAAATCGGACTAACGCAGCCGGTTTTTTGACTGGAATTAAAATTAAAGGCACCTTTGCTAACTCGAATTGGGTCATAAGCGAAAGAATTAGGCAAAACTATTTTATAATGACTGGTATTTTCAGAAGCAATTCTTTCACTAAATCTTTTTTCTTGATTAATAAAACCTTGACCGCGAGTTAAACTTCAAACCGGGGCTTTCATTTTATTTTTAATATTTATTTCCTCGACTAATTCACTTAAATTAACCATTTCATTTTTGCTAGAAAAATCGAATTTTTGGTAAATGTTGGGAATACTAACATAATTATTTTGTTTTATTTCCTCAATGGCTAACTTTTGAAATCCCACTTTCAACTTTTCTTCTTCACTGCTATCTTTAAACTTTCAAAAAATATCCAAATCATTTTCACCATTTTTTTTCTTTCTTTTGGTATCAAGAGTATAGCCATCATTTTTGATGGTATAATGTCAAACATATTTTTGTTCTCGAGGATAAGTTAAATAGAGAATAGTGGCTTTGGCATTGGCATAAGGTTTAAAAGCTCCTGCGGGAAGCGAAATAATATACTTCACATAATAATTGGTGTAAATATGCTCTCGCAGTTTGGTGAACTTTTTGTCAAATAATATTCCTTCCAAAGTTATTAAAACAATTCTTCTATCTTGATAATTAGGATTAACCGCGTCTAAGCAATGTTCGACACATAAACTATTCCCATTACCTTTGCCTAAAAAATAAAGGTCTTGATATTCGTCAAAAGGACCTTTTAAAGAAAAAGGCATATTGGTAATAACTAAGTCAAATTTTCCCCGCACTGGGTTTTTTAAACTATCTAATCTTTGAATGTTATTGTGTCCGTCGCCGGTTAAAATCATATTCATTTTGGCAACCCGAGCCGTTTTAGTAATTTCACTGCCAAAAATACTTTCTTTTTTTAATTTCTTTAACTTTTCTTTGTCGTTTTTTGGTATTTTTTCCGCAATATGACGAAAAGCCTTAATTAATATTCCTCCAGTGCCACAAAAAGGGTCATAAACAGTTTCGTTAATGCCCGGATTGGCTAATTTTACTAAAAAATCTACAATGTGCCGCGGAGTAAAGTATTGTCCTAAGTCTCTTTTTTCAGTGGCTAAGGATTCTTTAAGAAAGTATTCAAAAGCGTCTCCTTTAATATCTGATTCAATATTGGTTAATTGCAAAGGAGTAAGCTTGTCAATAATTCTTTTTAAAATAGCGGGATTTTGAATTTGGAGAGGTTGAAAAATATCTTGACCGTATTTTTTTTGAAAACAGCAAAATTGCTTTTCTTCGTGTTTGCCCGGGCAGGTTAAAGCGTTATTAATGTAGTTCAACAGTTCTTCACCTTGCTTATCTTGAAAAGAAGTTCATCTTAGTCGTCAAGGAATTATTTTGCTTGGCGAGCGTCTTTTGTCTTTTTCGTCCTGTTCTTCTTGCTCGCTCAATAATTTCAAAAAAAGAATACTGCAAAACTCACTAAATCTCTCGTCGCCTTGGGTCAATCCATCTGCCCTTAACTGATTATTAGCAAAACTAAATACTTGAATTAACTGTTTTCAAGAAGCAATGACAATTTCTTTTTGGGGATGGTATTCATTTTTATCAATAAAATTGCCAGCGGTTTTTTCATCCAGAAAAAAATCTACTTCTTTGCCGTTGTAATATAAGGGTTTGCCACTGGCTAAATGAAGAGTTTTAATTATTTTATTGCCAATAACCACATAAGCAATAGGAGCCTGTCGTTCGCGGGCATATTTTTTAACTTGTTCCCAAGTTTCGTTCAAATCTTTGCCTATTCTTTTGGCTTCAATAACAATCAAAGGATTAGTTCAGTCTTTCGGAATAAGCACATAATCAGAACGTCCTTTGGCTTGATAATGTTCGTAATAAACATTTTTATTTGGTCCGAATAGTTTTCACCCTTTTTCTTTCAACTTAACATCTATTCATTTTTTAAAATCTTCTTCGGTTAATTTAAATAACATTTTTAATTAAATTTTACTTTTTTTGTTTTTTCAAAACACACCAATGAGAAACACCACTATCAAATCAAACATCCATAATATCAGTTCCTAGTTTAGTATTTTTATTAATTAGTTGGGGAAACTTTTCTTGTAATGGTGGTAAAATTGTGCCATCAAATCAACAATCAGAACCATTTTTTTCAAATATATCAGCAATATAATCAATAATTTCCGGAATTAATAAAGGTTCGTCATTATTAAATAAAACTGGAATAGGAACTCCTCATTTTCTTTGGCGAGAAATACATCAATCACCACGACTGCTAATGGCTTGTTTCATTTTTTCTTTGGTTCAGGAGGGATATCATTTTACCTTTTCAATATTTTTTAATAAATCCGGTTTAATTGTTTGAATATTAATAAATCATTGTTTGGTTAAACGATAAATTAACGGACTTTTATCTCGTCAATCATGGGGATAACTATGGCTAATTTCTGCTTTTTTTGCTATTAAATTCTTTTTTTCTAAATCAGTAATAACATACTTATTAACTTCTGAATAATGTTTACCAATCAATTCAGGAACAGCAATTTTTTCATTAAATAAGCCATTAGGTTCTAACGGGCATTCAATTGTTAATTTTTCCTTTTTTGCTGCCATAAAGTCCTCCATTCCAAAAGCAGGTGCTAAATGGACTATTCCTGTTCCTTCTTTTTCCTCAATAAAATCATTACCATCAACAATATATCCTTTTATGTCTTTCCGATAAGGATGAAAATAAGTTAATCCCAACAATGTTTCTCCCAAAAATACTTTTTCTACTTTTATTTTTTTTTCATTTCATTTTTCCAAAAGGGAAATTTTGCTTTCTAAAATTAGCAAGTACTCGTCATTATAATTAATTAATGCGTAAGAAGCCTTTTTTTTGACGGCTACTAACTGATTAGCCGGAATAGTTCAAGGCTGGGTGGTTCAGACAAGTAGACTAACATTTTCTTTACCAAAAAAATTATCCGCTAACTTAATTTTAAAATAAAGCGAAGTATCTTTTTTTTCATAATATTCTATTTCGGCTTCTGCTAGGGCTGTTTCGTGTCCGCAGGACCAATGAATAGGACGATAACCTTGGTAAATTAAATTTTTTTTCACCATTTCTCCAAAAATTCTTAATTGTTCGGCTTCATACTCTTTTTTTGAAGTAATATAATACTTTTCAAAATCAGTAAATAATCCTAATTTTTTTAATTGTTCTCTCTGGATTTGTGCTTGCTCAAGAGCAAATTGATGACAAACTGGTCGCAAATCTATTTTTTTATCCTTATAAATTTCGAGCATTTTGTGTTCGATTGGTAAGCCATGAGCGTCCCAACCAAGTAAAAAAGGAGTATAATTTCCTTGTGAAGCCTGAAAACGGATAATAATATCTTTAATAATAAAGTTTAAAAAATGCCCGATATGAAGTTTACCATTTGCGTAAGGAGGACCAGAATGGAGAATAAAAGAAGGTCCTTTTTTATTTTCTTCTAACAATTTTTGATAAACTTGGTATTTTTCTCACTTTTCACGAATTTTGTCTTCGATTTCTTGGTGGTTAAGATTTTTGAGAGGAAAATTTGTCTTGGGTAAAAAAAGAGTATCTTTGATTTTTTTTGGGTCCATTATAATTATTTTTGTTAATTAATGGTCAACTTTGGCGAGAACTTTTTACTAATATTTAACTAGGTAAAAAAATTTCTCACATAACTAAATATTAGAAGTGTAGGCAACCAGCAAAAAGCAGCCTAGGTTTTGTTTTTGCTGGAATTTGGGAAAGTAGAACAAACTTTATTTTCTTTTCTTTCACCACAAAACAAATCCCACTATTCCAATAACAACCAACACAAAAACTCCCATTCCGATTAGTCGACCAGTTTTTCAAGGATGGAGAAGCCTTGGTTCCTCAACTAAATAAACTTCTCCTTCTGGTTTTTCGGCAGTCTGACGACTATCAAACCCATGAAAATATTCATAGTCCACACTTGGAGGTTCATGGAAACTGATTGCTTTTTTTATATCCCTTCACAATCCAATATAGAGTTCTATTTTCACAGTTAGTCTGTATTCTTTACCGTCTTTTTCAAGAATAATTTCTTTTTCGCCCTTTCCTGTGCTTCCTTGCTGCTCAATTTCTATTTGTATTTGCTTTTTGCCAAATTCAATTACTTTACCATCACTTTTTCTTTTAAATTTTAAGTCAGTGAATTCAAAAGTTTTAATTTCTTTCATTTTTATTAATCAAACGCATTTGTTCCTTGATATACTTCGCCATATTCTACACCAACTAGTTCTCATGGTTAATTCTTCATCACGGCTAGTTAACCGTTTTGTTTTTTGTTCTAACCAAATCTTAAACTAAACGCACCTACTGGTGCTGGACTTTTCTGCCACTGGTAATAAATAATCATTTTCAACTTTTCATATTTTTTTACCTTTATATATATATTTTACACCAAAAATCTTTTTTTATATAATTTGGTTCACCAAATTTATAAATTTTTCTTTTCCTCTATATATAATGAATATGCGTGCGCGAGTTTAAAAAAGAGGGGAAAATTTAAGGTGAATTTTTGTGTGATTTTTGCCCAAAAATTCCTATTATATTTGGTTACTTATTAACTTTACCTCTCGATTTTTTATCTTGCGAATTCTTAAATAGCACGGGTTCTTTTGCTGACATTACAATTACTAATTTCTTTTGGCCAAGTGCTTCTATTTTTTTCCAGAAAATACTTTCGTTATCTTTATCAAGATTGGCATTTGCTTCATCAAAAATATAAATTTCTTTTTCCTTTTTAAGTGTCTCTTGTAAATCAAGTAGTTGAGTTTGTCCAGCAGACAGATTAGTCTTGATAAGATTTTGGGATTCAGCATAAGCAATCTTATTTCACCATTTTTTTAAATTTAACTCGTTAATTTTATATTTTTCATTAATAATAATTTCTCCTCCTATTGGCCTATAAAGACCAAAAAGCATATTAACAATAGTAGTCTTGCCAAATCCATTAGGAGCTTGGAAATAATTCATTTTTCCTTTCTCAAACACCAAGTCTAATTTTTTAAACACCGGTTTGTTTTCTTGGTAAGTAAAGGAAATTTCTTTTAATTCTATTTTGATAACTTGTTCATTAATAGTTATGTTTTTTTGGATATCATTTCTTTCGGGCAAAGCAAAAAAATTGCTTAAATTCTTTCGAGTAGAAGAAAGGTAAGAATGCTTTCTTATTCCTTTTATTAGGTAATTAAGAGGAGTTATTAATCTAGTAAACAATCCAAAGACAACAAAGTCGTTAGCACCAGGGACAAATATCAAAACAATTAGTAAAAGAAAAAATTTGTTCAAACGAATTAAATGAGTAAAAATTGTTCTGTAAAGGGAATTAAAAAGAGCTTCATTATTGGCTTTTTTTTGTGTGGTTTGCAAAACGTGAGTGTATTTTTTTAGTGAGTCGTTTAACAACCCTTTTTTGATAATTAACTGTCGATTGTTAATTAGTTCATTTTCGCAATCCGTTTGTTTTTCAATTGCTTGTTGCAGCTTAGACCTTTTTTGATAAATTTGTCGATTAAAATACAATAAAAGCAAACTCATTAGGCCAAAATAAATTAGACCAGCCCAAATTGTTGCTTTATTAGAAGCAAATTTCATTTCATAAAAAACAAAAGCCAGAGTCAAAAAGAAAATATAAAAACTATCGAAAAAAAAAACGAAATGAGAGCCCAACTCTTTTGATCAATTATAGATAATTCCAAATGATTCTTTTTCTTTTCCTCCGGCTGCTTTTTCTTCTAATTTAAATAATTTATTGATACTTTTTTTTTTGAGGTCATTGATAACTTGATTAGCAAAGAAACGACGGTAATAAATTGAAAATAGAAAAAAAAAGCAACTTATGGCAATAAAGAAAAAGGCAAATAGTAGATAATTTTTTCAGTTTTCACCAAAGTTGATTAAGGGCTTTTTTCCAAAAGAGTAAAAAGTATATTTAGTAGATTCTTGGCTAAGTTCTGGTTTTAATAAAGAATAAATTTTCTCAGCCCCATTTTTGATGAGAAGAAGAAAAGAAACAGTGCTGATCGTGGCTAGAAAAATCAATGCTATTATTTTCTTTCAGTAATTTTTAACAAATCACTTTCAACTGATGTTAATTTGGTTTTTAGTAGGTTTTTTTTCAAGATAGTCTTGATTTGTTTCTGAAAAAAATCCCATATTAATCAGTTTTAGAAAATTTTGTTTTCCAAGATTATTACTCGGTTACAAACTTTTTGGATAAAGTAGCGGTCGTGGGAGGTTGCCAAAATTGGCCCAGGAAAATTTATTAGTTGGTTTTCAATTTTTTCTAAACTTAATAAATCAATTTCTTGATTTTATTAAATTTCTTTATCTGTCTCATGTTTAACATAAATAATTAACTTAATTTTTGCCAACTCCTCTAATTGCTGGTAAAATTTTGTTTGTTTTTCCCTATCCAAAGCATTATCCGCCTCATCAAAAAGAAAAATCGCGGCATTTTTCTTGGTTTTCAGAACGCTATCAATATTGGCTAACTGCTTTTGTCCTGTTGAAACACCTTCAATTAAATTATCATGGGCACAATAAGTAGTATTAATTTCTCGCCAATGTTTTAAATTTATATCTTGGTGGAGGTTATAATTTTTACCTTGAATGTCCGTAATTATTACTTCCCCGCTGTCGGGATTTACTAAGCCCAAAATAAGATAAATAATTGTGCTTTTGCCTTTTCCATTTTCACCACTTAATCGATTTATTTTTTTAACCCAAAAAGTTTCATTATAGTTTTGGAGAACTCAATTTTGGCTGGATTTATACTTAAAACTTACATTTTTGAAACTAATAGATTTAATTTCACTAGTTAATTTTAATTTCTCTAAATTATCGTTTTTTTCTGGTAGTTGGAGAAAGTTATTAATTCTCTGAACCGAAGCACTGTAATTTCCATAAGTTAAACAATTAGTAATAATTATACCAAACCAGTAACCGATAGACCAAAATAAAACTAAATTTAATCCGGTCAGAATGCTAACTATCAACAGAGGGAAAGCAATCATTAGACGAAAAGGTAAATTATTCCTAAGAGAAAGAAGCCTATTAGAAGAAAGTTTAAATTTCTCATTTTTTTTGCGTAAATGTTTTTCTTGTTTTTCATAATGAGAATTTAGTCCCATTCCCTCAATTAAATTTCCTTTGTTAACTTCTTCATTAATCAATAAGGAGTATTTAGTTCGTTTCTCTTTGTATTTTTTTTCATTATTAGCAATGGCTCGACCAAAAAAATAAAGAATTATCGCAATCAAAATCATTCAGCCTAGGAAAATAAAACTTATTCCCCCTACGTAAATGCTAATAAAGTAAAGAATAACCAAAGTAGTAGCCACCAAAGTATCCCGCACTAAAAATTCTCAATTATTACCGACATTTTGGGCGTCTGTTTCAATTAGTAGGCTTAATTCCTTACCATGACTGGATTTTTCTTCAAAAGTTAAACGGCGAAATTTATTTAACAACTTGCTTTCTACATAATTAGAACCTTTAATTTTTAATTCTTCTTCTCATAATCCTAAAAGGTATTCAAGAAAAAAACTAAATGTCAATCAGGATAATGCTAAAAGGAAATATTCCCTACTACTTAATTTAATAATAAATTTTTGGAGAAAATCGGGAAGTAAAAGGGCGTAGTTGTTGTTCTCTCCTATTGCTTCGTTAAGATTTGAAGAGCGAACAATATTAGTGATAGTAAGCATAATAGGTCATCATGCTAATACTGCTGATATGGCAACTAAATAATTGCGAATTACTTTTGGCCGAAATTTTTTAAACAGGGTTCAAAAATCTAGTTTTTTCAATTTTGTGTGTGTGTGTGTGTGTGTTGTGACATTATGATTTTAATTTTAATCGCTTCAAAACTTTTTCTTTCCCTAGTAAATAAATGATTTTTGGTAATTCAGGACCTGATTTTTGTCCGGTCAACTTTCTTCTTATCAAGGGAAATAAATTTTTAACAGTTTGGAGGGCTTGACGAACACTTTCTTCTTTTCAATCTTCTAAATTTGTTAATAATTCTTTTGTTTCTTTTAATTTTTCTAATTGAGATAGGGGTAAGTCCAAATCAATTTGCAGTGGCTCTTGGAAAAAATATCTGCTTAAATTAATTAATTCTTGGAAACAATTCAATCGAGGACGAAACAAAAAGGCAATTTTTTGAACCCATTCTTTTTTTTCTTCGGCTAATTGGTATTCTTTTTGTAATACTTTTCAAGACTGTTTTTCAAATTCTTTTTCCTCTAATTGTTGAATATAATAGTTATTGTATCAATTAAGTTTTTCCAAAGTAAAAACTGCTCCTTGGGTGTGTAAACCTTTTAAATTAAAGTTTTCAATGGCTTCTTTTAAGTTAAAAATTTCTTGAGTTATTCCTCTTCCTGGATGCCAGCCTAAAAAAAGCAAGTAATTAATTATTGCTTGAGGTAAATATCCTTTTTGGCGTAATTGATAAATCATTTGAAATTCACTGGTGGTCTGGTCTCTTTTAGAAAGTTTTTGTCTTTCTTTGTTGAGAATTATGGAAAGATGACCAAATTGTGGGGAGTTTCAACCAAGAGCCTTGTATAAAACTAATTGTTTAGCAGTATTTGATATGTGTTCTTCTCCGCGCAAAACATGGCTAATTCCCATTAAATGGTCGTCAATAACTACCGCAAAATTTAGCAAAGGAAAACCATTGCTTCGAAAGATTACAAAGTCTTCAATATCTTTTCCTTGAAAGGTAATTTTTCCTCTAACTAAATCTTGAAAACCATAATCCTTTTCTTGAGGAACTTTTAAACGCAAAACATAAGGTTTTTTTGTTTGAAGAAAATTTTGAATTTGTTCTGGGCTTAATTGTAAACACTTACGAGAATATTGGTAATTAGCCTTTTTTTTGACCAAATATTCTTCTTTTTCCTTGGCTAATTCTTCTTTGCTACAAAAGCAATAATAAACTTTTTTCTTGTCTAGTAGTTCTTGGGCGTATTTTTGATAAATATCGAGTCTCTTAGTTTGTTGGTATGGTCCATGTTTGCTTTCAAAAAAAGGAGATTCATCTGGTTTTAGTCCTAGTCATAACAAATCATTGTATTGGTTATTAATATATTCTTCTTTGCTTCTTTCTTGGTCGGTATCCTCAATTCGCAAAATAAATTTCCCTTGACTTTTTTTGGCTAAAAGATAATTAAATAAAGCAGTTCGGGCTCCACCCAAATGTAATTCTCCGGTAGGGCTAGGAGCAAAGCGGGTTCTAATTACTGAGATGTTTTTTTTGTTCATTTAAGATTTTTTTTTCAATTTTGTTTAGTTTTTGAATAAACTGTACCACCCGTCAAGTAGCAAAAAGAACTGGAATTAAATAACAAATGTAAAATAAAAGTCATTCACTACGTTTTTGTCCTTCTATTTTTTCTATTTTTCATTTCTTGCTTTCATTATTATTTATATCAACTATTTTATATGTTGTTGGACTATCAATTACATTGTAAATTATAAGTGGAATAACCAAAATACCAAATTTTTTTAAGGTTTCTTTAAAAAGTTCATTTGTTTCTTGGGTAAGTCTCATCATTTCGCTTTTTTGTTTGTCTTTCATTGGTGAATCATCTATTTTTAGAGCTAAACGTTGGAGAGGAGTTTTTAAATAAGAAGTAACAATGCTATCAGCGATAAAACAAATTCCTAAGACGGTTGCTGCAATGGCAACCACTCAATATTCTTTAGCACTTAGCCAACTACTCATCTTTTCTTTAAGGAGACTGTCAATTCCTCGAATAAGAATGAAAAAGACAACATAAAGACCTAAACATAAATACATGTTAAATCGTCAACTATTAAATTTATCTCTTATTTCCTCAAAGGCTAATTTTTTCTTTTTCAATTCTTCGCCTTGTTGATTTTCTTCTTTACCCATATATAAATTAAACTGTTAATTGTCAGCGACCTTTTTGGCGACGTCTAACAATTACACAATAGTTTTTTTTCATTCTTTTGCGAAAACCGCATTTTCTTGCCCTTTTAATTTTACTGGGTTGATATGTTCGTTTCATACATATTATATTTTACACTTCTCTTTTCTAATTATGCTTATTTTCATGCATTAACACATTTTTGTAGAACAAGAAGAAGCGTCATTAGTAAAATTATACTTAATTAAACAATTCATTCATCAACATTTAAATTGGAGGTTTTCGTTTTAGATACTTGTTTTATTTTAGTTAATGAGAATTCATAATGATTTTTTAAACTGATGGTTGTGTTTGCATTAAAAATATATTTATACTCTAATGAAAACTCTAAAGCCAACTAACAACGCTCAAAGAAACACTATTTTAATTGATTATCGGCAAAAACTTCATTCGGAGGTTAAAAAATACCCTCGCAACTTATTTAAAAAACTTCCTTCGCATGCCGGAAGAAATAACCAAGGCATAATTACTACTCGCCATCGTGGAGGCGGACACAAAAGAAAATACCCCACTGTTGATTTCAAACGTTATTCAAAAGACAACATTGAAGGAACAATCAAAGGGTTTAAATATAGCCCTTATCATACTTCTTTTCTTTGCTTTATTAGTTATCGTGATGGCAGTAATGCTCTTATTCTTGCTCCTGAAGGATTAAAAATAGGTGATAAAATTTTAAGTGGTAATAGTGAAAATATTCCTATTCAGACCGGAAATAATTTGCTTTTAAAATATATTCCTGCTGGCACTTTTATTCATAACATTGAATTAAAACCCAAAAAAGGCGGTCAATTAGCGAGAAGTGCCGGAAACTACGCGGTTGTTCGTGGTTCTGATGAGGATAAAAGATATATCCAAGTTAAATTGCCTTCCGGAGAAGTTAGAAAAGTTCTTGGTGAGTGTCGAGCAACTATTGGAAAAATGAGTAATGCGGAAAATAACTTAGTGAAAAAAGGAAAAGCTGGCAGGAATCGTTGACGAGGCATTCGCCCTACTGTACGAGGTTCGGCTATGAATCCGGTTGACCACCCCCATGGTGGTGGAGAAGGAAAGGCTCCTATTGGTCGAAAATCTCCCCTTAGCCCCTGAGGCAAAAAGACTTTGGGCAAAAAAACTCGTCGGAAAAATAAACCATCCAATAAATTTGTTGTGCGTTCTCGACACAAAGCAAAGTAAAATAATAATATATGACACGTTCTTCTTGAAAATTGCTAAATGTTGATCCAGAATTAGAAAAAAAGTGCGAAGAAGCTAATCGAGCCGGGAAAGTAGTTATCTTAGAAACTCGCAAAAGAGGAAGTGTGATTAGTGATAAGATGGTTGGTCACAAGTTTCGTATTCATAATGGTAAAACTTTCTTTACCCTTGAAATTACTAATGAACATATTGGTTTTCATTTTGGTGAGTTTGCTCCTACTCGAAAAGTTGGCAAGCATGGAAAGGCAGGAACTCACTAAAAATAAAGTATGAGAAAAAATTCGTCTTCTCCTGAAAGTTTAATTATTCGTTGTCATTCTTTAGCAATTTCTCCCCAAAAAATGCGCCCAATAGTAAATTTAGTCAGAAAAAAAGAAATTGATTATTCTTTAAACACTTTGCATTTTTTACCTCAGAAAGGAGCACGGATACTTCATAAAATTCTTCAAGGTGCGTCTAAACAAGTAGGCAAAAAGCCGGAAAAAGAAAAAAAAATCTTTTACATTAGCCAAATTAGAGTTGACCAAGGAAGCATTCGCAAAAAATTAATAATCCGTGCTAAGGGAAGTGCTAATACTCTCCGACAAGCCACTTCTCACTTATTTCTATGCTTAAGTCCAAAGGAGGAAGGTAAATAATGGGACAAAAGGCTAGTGCTTACGCCTTGCGTTTAGGACTCAATCAGCCCTGGCAGAGCAATTATTTTCCGGTCAAGAAAAAACAAGCCTATTTATTGCAACAAGACTGATTAATTCGTAAGTATCTTTTTTTTCGTTTTCCAGAAATCACTAAAATTAGAATTGAACGGACCGAAGTTGAATTATTTATTTTTGTTCATTCTCCGAATGTTAGTTTAATTACTGGTGAAAGTAATGACAATTCAGACCAAATTTTAACTAAAATTGTCAACATTGTTAACGATAAAAAAAATATTATTAAGTTGCACTTAACAGAAGAAAAAGACTTAGCACAAGCCATTGCTAATGATTTAGCTCGCAAACTGGAAAGTCGGATTGCTTGAAACTCGCTTCGCCATGATCTCCTCAGAAAAATTGCTTATGAAAAAGAAATAAAAGGCATTAAAATTCAAATAAAGGGCTGTTTAGAAAAAGGAGGAATAGCCCAACGTAAGAAAACCAGTCAAGGGAGAATGCCTTCCAGCACTTTAATTGGTTTAGTTGAAGAAGCGAAAGCTGAAGCTCATACTCTTCATGGTCAAATCGGAATTAAGGTTAAAACTTACAAAGGAAAAAAGAAAAAATTAAAATATGTTAATACCTAAAAAAACTAAATATCGCTTTCCCCACAAAATCTCTTATGAGGGAAAAGTTAAAGGAAACAAAGAACTCACATGAGGGGAATACGGTCTCCAAATTCAAGTAGGAGCGTGAATTAAGAATAACCAAATTGAAGCAGCACGGAAAGTAATCGTCCGTTTCCTTCGTAAGGAAGGAAAAATGCGAATTAATATTTTCCCCCATCTCTCCCGTACTAAAAAGCCTTTGGAAGTCAGAATGGGTTCCGGAAAAGGCTCCATTGATAACTGAGTAGCAGTAGCAAAAAATGGGACTATTATGTTTGAATTGAAAGAAGTAAGCAAAGAAGTAGCTAATCAAGCCTTAAAAGCTATCACTTACAAATTACCTAAAAATAAAAAAAGGGACAAAAATATTAAATATCATTACAAAATTGTTGAAAAAAATGAAAGTAAGTAAATCAAAAGACAAAAAAAAACTAGGATTACCTAGTCTAAACGAATTGCAACAAGCCTTATTTGTTCTTAAATTAGAACAGAAAGCTGGTCGGTTGTTAAAAACTCACCAAATTAAAAAAATCAGAAAAGAAATTGCTCGTATTTTAACCAAGCAAAATCAACAAAAGGTAGCAATGAAAATCGAACCTAAAAAGGAAGTTCAGGTTGAAGAGTAGGGAAAAAGCGGAAGTTTCCTGTTTGTCAGGTAGTTTTTTGGTTGTTGATTATTCAGCATTAGTAAATCTTTCCTGATTGTGTATTGTTTTTTTGAAGTTTTTAAAGATTAATTTAATTGCCTGGTTTTTTTCTTGTTTTATTTTATTGCTAACTCGCAGGAGATTTAGGCAAACTATTTAGCAGAATTTGTCGCATTTTTTTGTGAATATGGCGACGGGTAACTTGGAAAAGTTCCGAAGTTTCTCAAAAAAAGGCTTCTTGAGGGTCTTGGGGAAGCCATTGCCTGACATATACTAAGAAGCGAACTTTTTCCAAACTTTCTAAATAATTAGCTCAGGAAAAGTCGATTTCCCGCACCAATTGCGACTTTAAGTATTGTTGAGATTCTGACTGATTAGTTGTCAACTTTTGCTGCAAAACCGTGGCAAAGATATTGGGACTAGTCAGCACTTTTTGACGATAACTGTAAATTGTTTGTCTTTGGTGATTAATTAAAAGGTCATAATTTAAGGTGTATTGGCGTCCAGAAGCATGGGCATTACGAAGCATCTCCTGTGGTTCAGACACCATCATATTAAATCATTTGCCGCTTAAAGGTTTGCGAAAAAGTTCTCGTAAACTACTGCCCTGAAAAATTCTAGCAATTTGTTCTTTTACTTTGTAGTTTTTAATTAATTCATCTTCTAAGGAAACGTAAAATTGGCTCTCTCCAGGATCCCCTTGCCTTCCAGCTCTTCCTCGCAATTGATTATCAATTCGACGGCTAAAGTTTCGTTCTACTCCAATTACTAATAGACCACCCGCTTTGCGGCTTTCTTCGGTTAAAACAATATCAGTTCCCCGTCCGGCCATATTAGTTGAAATAGTTACGGCTCCTAATTCTCCAGCTCGTTTAATAATTTGGGCTTCTTCTCAATGGTTAACAGCGTTTAACTTATGGTGAAAAATTCCTTCTTTGGTAAGCAAGGTTGAAATGTACTCCGAAACATCCACACTGGGAGAGCCCACTAAAATTGGTCGTTTTTTGGTCTGTTCGTTTTTTTTAATTCTTTGAATAATTGCTTGATACTTGCTTTTTTTATTTAAAAAAATTAAATCATCACGGTCTTTGCGGATTAGTTTTCTGTAAGGGCGAATAGCAATTACTTCCATTCCGTAAACTTGACGAAATTCTTCGGCTTCGGTCATTGCCGTCCCAGTCATGCCGGCCACTTTATCAAAAAGACGAAAAAAATTCTGGTAAGTAATTACTGCTGATGATTTACTAGGCGGACTAATAGGAATTCCTTCTTTGCTTTCGACCGCTTGTTGAATACCTGCACTGTACACTCGGTTTGGCACTAACCGTCCCGTTAAAGCATCAATAATGACAATTTTTTTTCTTTCGTAATCAACAATATATTCTACTCCATTTTGATAGAAATGCTTTGCTTTTAGAGAATTATGGAGTAGAAAATTAGTTTCGTGGTGCTTAAAAGAAAAAAGGTTATCAATTCCGTAAAACGTTTCGGTTCTTTTGATTCCTTTAGTGGTTAATCAAAGTTCTTTTTCTTTATTGTCAGTTTTGTAATCTATTTTTTCGACTAATTGCTGAGCCAGATAAGTAGATTTTTGGTGTTTTTCCTTGACTTCTGATTCATCACCCCCTCATCTCTGTGAAATGATTAAAGGATTTTGGGATTCATCAATTAAAATAGAATCTACTTCGTCTAACAGGGCATAGGAAAAGCGTAAGTTATTTTTATCTTCAATTCGGGTTATCAAATTATTTCGCAGATAATCAAAGCCTAGTTCACTGCCCGTAGTGTAAATAATTTTACAATTATCATAAAGTTCTTTTTTTTCTTCGGAACTGTGAGTATTAGAATTAAATCCGGAAGTAATACCAAAAAAATCGAAAATTAGTTTACCTAAATTTCAATCACGATTAGCTAGATATTCATTAACCGTGATTACATAAACCGGCTTACCAGACAGAGCATTTAAGCAGATTGGCAAAAGAGCAGTAAGGGTTTTTCCTTCCCCGGTGTTCATTTGGGCAATATTACCATAATGAAGCACAATTCCCCCAAAGACTTGCGTAGGAAAAAGCAAAAGACCAATTTTTCGGTGAATAACTTCTCTCACCAAGGCAAAAACTGGCACTAAATATTTGTTCAGGTCTTTGCTTTTACGAATTTTTTCTTGCAGAATCACAACTTTTTTTTGTAATTCTTCATTAGTTAAAAGACTGGTTTTCTTTTGACGAGTTAAAATTTCCTTTTGCAAACGACCAAATTTGCGAAGAATAGTTTTTTTTCATAACTGGTCAAACATATAACTAATTTTACTCTATTTTATCTTTTCTTTCTTTAAATTTGCCTTCACAGCGTAAATCAGAGATGCCAATATAATAATTTAAAAATTGGTCTTTTACTATTCGGCAATAATCATCAAAAGCAAAAAAAGTGTCTTCTTTATAAGTATTATAAGTATTTAATAACTGAAAAGGGTCAATAACTGATTGCTGTGCTGTTGTCATAATTTGGTAAACCAAGCATTCAGTTTTATAATTATTATTTTACTTTTTAATTAGTTTTTTGTTTTGTTTTTTTCATTTAACCGTCCAAACTTTATTACAAGTAACAGTTTTTAGAAAACACTTGGCTTCGGCTCCACTAGGATAATTGCTCTTTTTAAAATTATAATGAAACAAATGATTAGGGTCAAGAAAAAGAAATTCAAATAAATGGTCATTGCCAAATTCTTTCAAAACTCCATAAACTCTCCCAGTTCCTTCTTCCTCAATGGCTATTTGATAAACACTGTATAATTTCACCAAGTTGTTAATTTTTCTCTCACTCATTTGCATGTATTTGCCAAGTCTTCGCCGGTCATTTTCTTTAACCAAGTGTCAATGACCACTTATTTTTTTGATTTCTGGTCAAGATTTATTTGAATAATCATTTAACATTTGAAGAAAAGCCAATTGAAAAGAACTATCCTGCTGTATGGAATTGGTGAAATCTGTTTCATGAATACAATGAAGATAAAGATAACCAAAACTAAACTTCATTTTATATTCTTATTTGTTGTTGGGCAAATCTAATAATATCAGCAGTTTCAATCTTATTCTTTTCTAATTCATTATCAAGATTACGACGAGCCAGTTTTCAAGGTTCAGTTTGCACTGCTCCTAAAAGTTTATATTGGTCTTTTTCTTGTTCGATAATTTGATAATCTTTTATTTGTTTTTCACAATGCTTAATAATGTTTTTTTGAGTCAAAGGAAGAGTTTTCTGGAATAATTTTTTCCTGTCTTTATCTTTTCAGTTCTCATTCATGGCATAGAAAACACTTTCGATAACTGGACCACTATTCCATGCCTGTCATTCTTCACTAAATAACAAAATATTTTCTTTCTTTAATACTTCTAAATAAGTTAAATAAATTAAGTCTTGAATAACGCCAATATCCTCAATTCCTTTTTCATAAAAGTATTTAGCCAAAGAAAGAGGCACAATATTTAAGATTTTTGTTTGTTTTTTTTCCATAATCATGATAGTTAATTTTTGCACTAAATTAAAATATCTCCTCTAATTCTGATTCCGAATGACAAGTTGAACATTTTTCTCAGTTACACAGCCTCATTCGGGCTATTTTATAAGAAAAAGTTGTTCCGTTCTTTGAGTGTTCTTTGCTTCCCAAAAAGCCAATGTAATGTTGACCATTGATTTGACAAGAAAGTTTTTCCAATCCTCCTTTTGTTTCGGTTAATTCTATTCAAAAACCGTTATCTTTCTTTGGTTCCATATTTTATTTAAATTATTCTATGGTTTCTTGGCTCAACAAATGGCATTATAACCTTTGGCCATTCCTAAATAAGCAAACACTCATTTATAATGTCAAGTTTCTAAAAATGCTTTTCTCGTTAAGTCTCATCCTGTTTTTACTTTTTAATTAGTTTTTTTCTCTTTTTTATCACGATAAAGTAAATTGATAAAACCAACAAAATTAGGTTCATAATCATCCAAAAAAATAATTATCTTATAAGTTAAGTTGCTTCTTTTATCAATAACTGGCTCATAAGCATAATATTTTCAGTGCTTTTTTTTAGGATGGGTTCCTCGGCTTTCTAATTCTTTTTCATGGAGTTGTTGAACCATGTCACAAATTACTTTATTGTTAAATAATCTATTTTTATCAGGTTTAACTCTTCTTTTTTTACAACCTTTTAAATATTCTTTATTTCTTTTTTGGTAATGATAACTAATTTGAAGTTCACTTCTTTTTATTTCCTTGATTGTAGCATTGATTTTATAAAAACGGCTTATTTTATCGGACTTGGAAACCAATTTTTTCGTTATCATAACAAACTTTTACTTCACAATGTCCTGCTAGTTTTTCCGTATAAGAAATAAGTTCCTCTAAATTAAGATTAGCCAACCGACCAAATAAAACATCATTAGTTTTAGTTTGATTAATGCCTATTTTTTTGGCTAGTTGAGAAGGAGTAAGGTTATTTATTCTCTTATAACGTGAAATACTTTGACAAACATTATATTTAGCCTTGTCGGTTTCACTAGCATCAGGCATTAAGCCGATATTTATTTCTTGGCAATTAGGGTCTGAAAAGTAGTTACTAATCCTTTCAATTTCTTTTTCTGAGGGAAATTCATGCTGCTTTTTGCTTTTTCTCACATTTCTTATCATAATAGAGATTTTTAATGAAATTATTTTGGTTATTGGGTTTTTAAAATATCTCTAATTCTGATTCCGAATGACAAGTTGAACATTTTTCTCAGTTACACAGCCTCATTCGGGCTATTTTATAAGAAAAAGTTGTTCCGTTCTTTGAGTGTTCTTTGCTTCCCAGCTATAGGTTAAAAAAGAAATAAGGCTTTTAACTAACTTTTTTATAATTTTTTATTTTTATTACAGAAATAGCAATAATTCCTCCTAAAGCAGCGATTCCTAGCCCTCCTCATATAAACGCATGATTGCTTTTTTCTAAGTGAGAAGTAGATGATGCTTTTGTTTCTTCAATTTGTTTATTAAGAATAAGGCTTTGCATTTTTTGTGTGTAAGCGACTACTTCTTGTTGTAAAGTTATTTGTTCTAATTCTTTTCAATTATCATCAGGTAATTTTAAATTATTTCGTTGACAAAGTTTTTGAATAAATTCCTTGGAAACTTGTTTGCTTTGGGTTAAAGAAGGGCTTTTCTTGATTAATTCGCAAACCATGGTGAGAAGCAGTTGTTCATTTTCTTTTTCTTGTTTTATCCATTCTTGTTTATTTGAATTAGCCAAATTATTTAGTTCGTTGATTTTAGTTTTTAATTCTTCTTCAACTGGTTTTTCAAGAATATTCTGTGCTTCTTTTTTAACTTTTTCTAAGTCATCTCCGGAAACTTCTTGATTTTGTGTTTCGGGAATTTTTTCTTCTTCCTTAACGATAGCTTTTAAGTAAAATTCTAACAATCTATTAATTTCTTCTTCATCAGTTTCAAAGAGAATTCTTTCTTGTCAATCAGTTGGAATTATTTGGTCTAGAGATTTACCATTGATTTTCTTGTTTTTCCATTCAGTTTCAATTTGTTTAACTGCTGTTTCCTGCAAGTCGCTAATTTTCTCATAGTATTCTTTCTGTGCTTCTTCCCTGGCTAATTTTTCGTTTTCTAACTTTGCTTGGCGATTTCTTTTGGCAGTTTCTAGTTTTTCCCGTGTGCGACCATCACGCAAATCTTGATAATTTAACTGGTCTAAGGAAACTTTTTCAGGGTTATCACTAAGTTCAATTTCTTTTAATAAATCATCATAGGTTTGCTCGCGTTGTGCTAATTCTTTTTCATGTCTATCTTTTTCTTCTTGTTCTTGTTTTTTACGGGTTTCCTGCTCGGCTTTTTCTCTGTTTAACCGTTCGGCTGTTTGTTTTTCTTTCTCTGTTGCTTCTCGGGCTAGTCTTTCAGCTTCCTGACGAGAAATTTCGTTCATCTTTGCTCTATTCAACAAATCAATTAAATGATTACGTTCTTGATTAATCTCAGTTGCAGTAGTTTTAGTTTGAATTCTGTTTTGCCAATTAACACCCAAGATTTCAATTAATGTTTGACCATTAATGTGATTATTGTTTTGATTAGCAATTCAGTAAGTATTCACCGCCGCAATAGCAGTCTTTCATCAACGGAGTCTAGCCATTGACAGGATTTTAAGGGCAATTTTTCGTTTCTTTTCGTCCTGTTCAGCTTCGGCTTCAGTTCAAGCAAAGAAATCTCCAGCCATTCCTTCTGTTGCACCCTCTTCTAAAAGTTTTTCATCATCGATTAAGCCTTTTAGGTGTTCCCGTTGAGCGTTAATAGTGTTTTCGGTGGTTAAAGCCCGAATAGTGTTTTCTCAAGTGTTACCCAGAACGTCGGCTTTGTTTCGGCCGTTCACTTCTTCACCCGTTTTGTTGTCATCTCAGTGCCGGTTTACAGCGGCAATGGCTGCGTTGCGTCAACCGTTAACAGTGTTGGTTTCTGCGACTTTTTCGTTTTGTTCTCTAACCCGTTCTTCTTGTTGTTCCGTTTCTCTATTTCCCTTATTTGCTTTGTTTTTGTTTTTGTTAGTCTCATCAGAAAAGTTACTAAAAGTATTTTGAGTTTTTAATAATTCTCTTTCTTCTTCGATAGAAAATTTAAAGTCTTCTTTGTCGTCTAGACTTCAATCATTAAATTCTTTATCTTGCCGGTATCTTTCTAACAAAGCACGGGTAGCGGCTATTACATAAACTCCACAATCATAACCATTATTTTGCTGAGGCATCTTTTCTACTTTAAGATGATTTTCAATTTCTCCAGCTGAAATGCCCAGTTTAGCAAATATTTCTTTACAAAGAGGTTTAAAATAGGGAAAACTGGAATTACCATATGAATCATAATAGTGAAGAGTCTTTTTACTCTTTTCATAAACAAACAAAGACCAATGATTATTCTCTTTATTGGCAGGAAGAAAAACTAACTCATTTTCATTTAATCTTTTGTTGATTAAAGTATCGATTTTTCGTTCTTTCTCCTCTCGACTATTTCCACTTGCTAAATCTCCTAAATAAAGTGGATCCAATAAAAATACATTTCTTAATTCTCTGTTTTCCTTGAAGGAATCATAGGCTTTTTTTATGTCATCACCCATTAATCATCTATTATTCTCATTAGCAGTATATTCTCTAAATTTATCTTTTAAATCAGCTAAACTAATGCTATTATCATTTAAAACTTGTTCGGGAGATAGTACTATCTCATCGCGCAAATAAGCATAAAATTCAGGTTCTTTGATGGCTTGTTCTTGGTCATTAGAAGCATGAATATTGTTTCAATCACGAGTTTGTTCATAAGTGAAGCCATTTTTTTGTCAGGCTTCGGCTGACTGAGTGGTAAAGTTAGAATTAATGTCTTTTCAATCATAAGAGCCTGATGAACTACTAGGAGAAGTAAAAGAATTTGAACTGCTTGATTCTGGTTCACTGTTTATAGAAATTGTTTTACTATTTTCTTGTTGACTTGACTGTAAAAGAGATGTGAAGCTTCCTTCATTGGTTTTAACTAATTCTTCTTGACGACTTTTTCAAGCATTTTCTAAAACTAAGCGAGTTTTACTCTTTGGTAAATTTGTATAGTCTAATTTGTTTATCCGGTCATCAAAAGTATTAATGGCTTTTTCGGTTGCTTGATTGATATCATTCAGTAAAATATCATAAATGTTTTCTCAATAATTAAGTAAAACTGTTCCATGACTTTCATATATAAAAAACAAAGAACGATTTTGTTCATCATTTTTTATCTTATCTTCAAACTTTACAACTTCACTTTCTCTTGTTTCCTTTCTTTCGTCTAGGTAAAATTGACTAGCAAAAAATAACCTTTTACCTTCTTGAACTTCATTTATCAGTTTATTATTTTTGATTAAATTCTCATTATCGTCATCTCACCCATCTTCATCTGGTCTTTTTAAAGATATAAAAGCTGAGGAAACTCTTCCTGACTCATAAATAACTTTAACTTCAAATACATCGCTTTCCTCTAATTCATCTATAAAATTTTCGTCTTCAAGTTTTAAATTATCTTTCTCAGATTTTCCTAATTTCCTTACTTTTTCAAATACGAAACTAAATTTGGCTTTTTTTCTATCTAACTCAATTTCTTTGTTCCTTTTTCAATTATTCAATTCATTGTCGATTGAGCCTTTTAAGCGGTCTCGTTCACGGTTAATGTCGGTTTGGGTGATGAGAGTGTTAAAGGCGTCTTGCCAGTTATTACCGCCCAGCACAGTGTTTTTGTCTCTTAGTCCATCAGTTTCGTTGTCAATTCAGTGCTGGTTTACTGCTTTAATGGCTATGTTTTGTCAGTTAGACCGAGTTCTAGCATCATCATTTGTTTTTGAATTTTCTTTGTTAATTTCTTCCTCACCGAGCGGGGTCGGTTCTGGTCCACTTGGTTCTGTCCTACTAGTTTGTTCAGTGCTTCCTTCTTCAATTGATTTATGAACAGTCTCTTCTTTATCGTAAATATCTAAGTCTATTGATAGAGGAGTTTCAAAAAGACTAGAACTTTCAACCGTTTCTTCTCTTTTTTCTAATTTATTTGCTATTTTTTCAATAACATTAGTTATAGTTATATTTAAAAATTCATTTAGTTCAGGTTTATATGCTTGTTGATAAGTTAAAATTTTATTAGACAAATCAATTAATTCTTCTCGTGTGAATTCTCTATTTTTAGGCGGAGTTGTTAATTTAGTAAGTAGAGAATTAGTCAAGAGTAAAAAGAATCTTCTTTTTTTAACAGCGTTATCTAAAACTTTTTCATTGTCAATCAAGCCAATTAAATTAACTTTTTCAGTGTTAATGGTTTCTTGCTCGGTGAGAGTGTTAATTTTCGCTTCTCAAGCGTTACCCAAAATGGCGGCTTTATCTTTGCTGTTTAATTGTCCGCCCGTTTGGTTGTTATCTCAGTGCTGGTTCACTGCGGCAATGGCTGCGGTGCGTCGGTCTTCAATCGTGTTAACTTTTTGAGTTTTTTCATTAGTGATTTTAATGTTTCCCCTTAAACAATTTTTTCAATCAAAATCACTTCCTCAATAACCATCTGCTTGTCCTTGGTTGGTCATTTCTTGTATATTAAGCCTGCTTTCTCTAATGAGTTTGGCTAATGAAGTAATTAATTTTTCAGTGTTAACATCAATTTTTTTTTTCTTTTTCCTTGAACTAGTTGAAATTACATTGAAACTATACTCATTTAAGTATAAAATATGTTCGGGTTGTTTACGAAACATTTTACAATAAAGCCTGTTTTTATTATCCTCTGTTAAACTACCACTTTTTGAATGGTCAATTTTTCCAATTAATTCTTGTTTATAATTGTCAATTTCACTTTTCCAATTTTTCTTTCCTAATTCTTCTTTTCAATCTTTGCCAAAAGATTTTTCTTGGAGGTTTTCTATATTGAAATTATTAAATTCTTTTAATTCTTTTGTTAATGCTGCTTTTAATTCTTTATCTTCCAGTTCGCTTTCATTTTTAAAAATAATTGAATTGGGTTCTG
Organism: endosymbiont GvMRE of Glomus versiforme; assembly: GCF_003546845.1. Classification (NCBI taxonomy): domain Bacteria; kingdom Bacillati; phylum Mycoplasmatota; class Mollicutes; order Mycoplasmatales; species endosymbiont GvMRE of Glomus versiforme. Next base: position 53,016 of record NZ_NWVA01000005.1, read on the forward strand.
TCTCTCTAGCAATTTGTATTGCCTTTGCTAACTTTTCCTCATTTAAGGAAATAATTCCATCTATTTCGTTATCATTTAGAGTAATGGTTTTGGCTCTTAAATCTTTAATTTTTTTATTATTTTCGCTTATTTTGGTTTCCAAGGAGTCAATTCTGTCGTTTAAGTCGGCATCTTCGCTTAATGAATCTTTTAACTTTTCTAATTTTTTTTCATAATTTTTGATTGTTATTTGTAATTTTAATATTTCATTATTCTTTTCTCTTAATTTACCATCTCTCAATTTTTTAATTTCTTTTTTTATTAGTTCTAACTTAACCCTGTTTATAAAAAAATTATCATTGGCTTCTAAACCTTTTTTATTGTCTACTAGCTCTTTAATCTTTTTGTCTTCACTCAAACTTCAAAAGTCGTTTATTTCTTCAATAACTTGATCATAAAGTTCTTTTAAACCGGCAAATTCGACTTCTGGGCTAATATCGTTAATTTCGATTGTTGAACCTTTATTGGCTTCTGAAAATTTCTTAACTTCATCTTCAAGTTCGCGGCTTTTTTTGAAAGCCACTCAATTTACTCCTTTTCCTCCTATTTCCGCATTAGTAATTTTGAAGTAATCAAAGTTAGAATTAGGACTAAATCCTAATTTCCTTTCTGAATCAGTTGCTTTTTTATCAAGTTTTTCGACTACAAAAGGCGAAGTTATTGCCATTTCCTTGAAAAGAGAAGACTTCTCTTCACTAACTTTTTTGTTGCTATTATCTGTTCTCTGTGGTGGTTGTTTTAGCTTAGGTTTTAAATTATTAGGCGAAGGAAGTGGAGTTCCTTTTGATGGAGGAGGAGGCGGCGGAGGTGGAGGAGGTAAATTTCCTTTTGATGGAGGAGGAGGCGGCGGAGGTGGAACATCATCAGACGATGAAGTTGCTGGCGTGCTGCTGTTTACCGAAGCATTTGTGTCGTTGATGGTTGGGCTGGTTAATTTAATTTCATCATCAATCATTTCTATTAAATCATCTCTTTCCTCATTAATTTTTTCGGCGTTCCCAGAATTTTTAATTCTTTTTTCCCAAATTGGACCTAGAAATGTCGATATTGGTTTATTATTGATTTTACCATCGGAGTCGGCTTGCTTCTCTCAATGGTCTTTAACGGCTTTAATAGCTGCTTCTCGGGCATTTTGGAGAGGGTCACTTTTTAAGGATTCCAAATCATCTACTTTATTTATCTCTAAATCTCCAACTTCTTCAAAAAATAAAAAATTCTTAGAAAAATTACTTTTATCAAGGGGGGATCTTTTTTACAACTTTACATTCTGCTAGTCTAAATTTAAAACTTAGTTTTGTCTCTTCTTTGTGTTTATCAATAAAGTCTTCGTTTTCTTCATTAACAAACTTACTTTCTTCTGGTAAAGCTATATAGTGAACTTTCTCTAACTCTTTTACCTTTTTCTCTTCTCCATAATCTTTAAAATTTAAAATAATTCTAGTATCAACTTGGTAATAGATATAACCGCGTTCAAGTTGAATTTCTTTTTCTACTTCTTTTTCTTTTGTTCCGTTTTCTAAATCTCTTTCTAATTCATCTAATTGTGTTTTTAATGACTCTTTTTTTATTTCATTATTTTCTCTTGATTTTTGCTGTTTTAGTTCTTTAATTTTTTCTTCTATGTTTAATGAAAATTTAACTTTTATTTGGTTTTTTTTTATTGACTCAACGGTTTTTTTTCCTTCACTACTTAACTTTATAACTCCTATTATTTTTGGTGGTTTTGCTAAGATTTTTAATTCTTCTTTCTTTGCTTTAATTTGCGTTTTAGCATCTTGATAAAAATTATTGATTTCTGGGATGGTTAATTTTTCTAAACTTTTTTCTCAACCTTCTCAGAAGTCTTTATTATCCAAGTCTTCAATGGAAACAGCAGGCTCTTTTTCTGCTTTTCTTTCTTTTAATAATTCTTTTATTTCCTTCTTAGTTTTGTCTACTTTTAATTTTCTTTTCTCTTCTTCAATTACTAAAGTTGATTTTATCAATTTTTTCTCTCATTCAGCCAGTTCTATCGTTTCAAGTTTTTCAATTTCTTCTATCGTTAAAGCATTAGTCTCAGAATTGAATTTTGTAGATCTGCCCTTAAAACTAATTTTGAATTTTTGACCAACTTCTCCTTTTTCAAAAGTTTTCAACATTTCCAATTTAGCCTGTTCATTTGGAGAAAATGATATGTCTATTGGACTAAGGTCATTATACTGAGAATTTAACTGAGTTTTTAATTCTTGGTCTTTTTTTATCGAATCATTGAGCTCATTTTTTCCTTTAATTTCTGCTTCGAGATTTTCAATTTTATTTTTTATATTTTCCTCATTATCACCACTATTCTCTTTTTTACTTCCCCATAAAGAAAAAGAAGAAACAGCAGCAATCTTCTTTCTTCAACCTTTTTTTTCTTCTTTTTCTTTTTTGGGTTCTTTTAATTTTTTTAAATCTGCTTGTTTTTGTTCCAATTGTCCTTCGAGATTTTTTTCATTAAGAGTATTTAATTCTAACTCTTTCTTCTCTATTTCTTTGTCTAATTTTTCAATTTCTGTTTTTATTTTCTCTCTTTCTTTGCTTCCTGCTTCATTTTCTGCTTGTTGTCGCAATTTTCCTTCTAGATTTGAAAAAAAAATTATTCCACTGGGCTTTTTGGAATTACCATCACTGTCTGTAAATTCAAATTCAAGAACTTCAAATCCGTTTTTTGATTTTTCTTTTCTTATTTTTATTATTTCATAATCATTCATATTTTTGTGTTATATTATATTTTTAATACTTTTATGCTATAGAATAATACGGAGAGAGAGAGAGAGAGAGAGAGAGAGAGAGAGAGAGAGAGAGAGAGAGCCAAGTTACCAAAAAATGCGAGAAATAAGGTTTATTATTGAGTTGATAAATGAAAAGTTAGTATATTCTTTTTTATCATTTTTTATCAGTTCAATATTTCCTAAGAAAATTTTCAATTCTAGTTTCGGTTTGTGGTTTTTGTTGAATTTCTAATTGGGATACTTGTTTTTTTAATTCAGTTATCTCTTTATCTTTTTCTTCTCTTAATTCTTTTAATTGTTGTTCTCGTCATTTTTTTCCAGTTTCTACAATTTCATTTATTGTTGTGTCGCGGTCAGTTTCTACTGCTTTTAGTTGTTGCCGCAAGTTTAGAATTTCTTTGAGGACTAGCTGGGGATTTTTGCTAAAATTAAATTTAGGATTTAAATAAGGTAAATCTTGTAATCTGCTTAATAATTCTATGTCTCCATTTAGGGCTTCATTAACTGCTGCTTCTTGTTGTTCTTCATTGGTTCAAAATTCTCAGGAACGCATGGAGCAAAACATTCCTTCCTCTTCGGCTAATTGGTTCGTTTTTTCCTCATATTCTTTGAATTTTCGAGTTCTAAAGACTCTTCGGCTGTTTAGTAAACGAGCAAGGATAATCAATTTGCGAGCAATAACTTTTTTGCTGAGGTTGCTGATAGAATAATAATCAATAAGGATAAATTCACTTTTGCTACCACAAATTTTATGATACTCAACATCACCAACTTTACTTTCGTCATAATTTCCTACTCAGTTATCTAAGTCAGAAATATCAATTAATTTTTCTAGTCCTGGTATTTGGGGTTTGGTGTCGTCTCGGATTTTGGTTCAGGTTTTTCAAATTCAGTTTGGGGGATATTCTAGATTGGCTAGAGGATTATTATAGCAGAAAATTCATTCCAAATTATTACAACCTGACAAATCTAAGGAAGTGAGTTGATTATTTTGGCAACGGAGCATCTCCAATTGTGGCAACTCTCCCAAGATTAGTTTAGTCAAAGGGGATTTTAAACAATGTAGATAAAGTTCATTAACAAACTGCCCCATTATCACATTTACACGCTCCACATTCACATATTCCCTCAAATCTAATTCTCCCCCGTCTAGTTTATAATTAATATGTATTTTTTCGTTGATTTTAGTAATATCAATCTCTCTAACTTTTTCTTTCCGAGTAAAATACTTTTCATCTAAATATTCTTGTAAGGTCGTCATAGTAATTATTTTTATGTTCCTATTTAGAAATTTTCGGTGGGAAACTAGTTTGAATCTGAACTACTTGCTCCTGACTCTGCCTTTTTTGCTTTTCTCTGGCTCTAATTTGTGAAGGGCTTAAAGGTTTATTTCCGGTTTCTGTCGATAAGTTTGCTCAACTTGCATCTCCTGGATTAGAAATTATTAGTTGAGGAATAGTTTTAATGGATGATCTGTTTTGCTTGTTTAATTGTTGTTGAAACCTTTCTATTTTCAAATCTCTTTGTCTTAATTCTTCGTTTCAACTAAATTCTGTTTGGATAGTTTTTTCAGAAGTTTGAATGCCAATTTTCAAACTGTATTCTAGTTCTTTCACTCTTTTTTGTAAATCATTTATTTCGGTGAGGTGCTTTTCTCGCTCTTGGAATTTTGCATCTTTAATTTTTTGTTCTAGTTTGGCTTTTTCCTCTTCATTTTTATGTCTTTCTTTTTGAACTTCAGACCTCAATTTTTTAGTTTCTTTTTGTTCCGCAGTTAATTTAGTTTCTAGCGTTTTAATTCTTTGTCAAAAAACTTTTATGCTAGGAAACTGAAATTCTTCTTTTAAATAAGGTAAATCTTGTAATTTTTCCAAGAGCATAGCATCTCCATTTAAGGCTTTTTCTACTCTTTCTTTTCTCTCTTCATAAGTTTGGGAAGTTTTATCTTGACATTTTAATTCTTCAGTCAACTTTAAGCATTTTTCGTACTCTTCTCCCTTATTCTCGCAGAGACGATTTTGAACTTCTAGACAGCAAGCGAAAATTTTTTCATCGATCATTTCGGAAGTAAGTTGGTCGTCTGACCCAATTAAATCACTGAAATTTATTAGTTTCATTTCGGGAAAGATAGCGTTATATTTTTTAATAAAAAATTCTCAAACAAACTTATGAGCTTGGTTTTTCTGTAATTGATTACCACTTCGGTAGTTTAACCTGACAATAGAAGTTTTTTCTAAACCAATTAACTTGTTTTCAGTAAATAATTCAGCATCGCAGTATAAATCACTTAATTTAGGGCATTTGCTAACATCCAAAGAAGTTAATTGGTTATTGGAGCAATTAAGCCTTTTCAAAGCACCACAACCCGAAATATCAAGAGTAGTTAGTTGATTACTTGAACAATAGAGTATTTCTAGGTTTGGACAATTCGAAGTATCCAAAAAAATAAGTTGGTTATTAGGGCAACAAAGTTCTTTTAAATATGGCTTTTCTCCCAAAATTAGTTTAGTGAATGGAGTTCCTAAATTATTTTCATTAAATTTTTCTAAATTCTTATACTTTGATAAATCTAATTCTTCTCCTTCTAGTAGTTTGATACCTCTTTTTCTCCTTTCTTGGTTAACTTTTTCGCTATTAATTTCTCTCACATTTCCCTTTATTTCATTGGTAGGATATTTCTTATCTAAATATTCTTGTAAACTATTAGACCTTTTGGAGTCTACTTCGTGTTTTCATTTTAAAATTGTATTTCAAAGAACATTATCAACTGATTGCGTATATTCAATATTTTTGTTACTTCTTCAAGCGGGATCAAATTTTCACGTCAATCCTTTTTCTATTGTTAATTTTCACTTCTCAGGATTTTCTTTGTATCACCCTAAATAATGACTTCAATGCTCTTTAGTCATTCCTGAGCTGTTTGCTCGGTTCAATCAACTTTCAAAATCTTTTAATTTATATTTAGTCATATTAACATTTTGATTAATACTATAATTTTTAACTCACTCGGGAGTTCTGTTTCACGACTGATTCCAGCCTTTTGGTTTAATTCCAAAACATATTTAACAGAATTCCTAGAATTCTTACCATCATGCAAAGGATGCTTTTATTTCAACATTACTTTCATCTACTTCAATAACTATTGCTTTTTTACTTTCTTTATCAAGAAATTTTTCATAGTGTTCGTGTAAAGAGGGGTCAAATTCTAAATAACTAATTTTTTTATTTTGATAACTAAATGGTGCAACAACTAGGTAGCCAAAATTAAAATTACTGTCTTTGCCTTTGTTAAGTAATCAAGTGATTATTTTTATTTTTTTATCAGTATCAGTCGCCATTAATGATATTTTAGGAAAGATTTGGTTGAAAAAGCAACTAAATTAGGTTGATTTTAAATTGTTTTGTGTAAATTTTTTTCTATATTACTCGCTCACGAGAAAGAAGGAAATTTGTGTGTTTTTGTGGCGTTGAAAATAATCCTCTCTGCCTAATATTGCTTATCAAAACAAACCCACTTTTTTCTGCTGTGCTTGTGCTTGATGACAATTCCCCAGAAACAAAAGTGAAAAAGCACTAGAAAATAAATGATATCAAGCAAGGAAAAATAAATAAATTAAGGCTGAATTTGCCTTTTTCCTATTTCTGAGCGTGGTTTAACTTGTCTTTTAACAACACTTTCTTGTCTATCTTTCCAAACTTCAAAATCATACCTTTGCTGTAAGTTTAAAAACATTTCCGGCTCAATTTGGAAATAACGTCCCAAGCGATAAGCCATTTCTAAATCAATTTTGCTTTTACCATCCACTAAATCTTGGAATTGATAAGGGGGAATTTTTAAAGCATTAGCGGCTTGTTCCGTGTCTAAATTCAATGGTTCAAAAAACTTTCTCCACACTGTTTTTCCAGGGTGAACTGGGGGAAATTTTGCTTGGGTCATAATTAATTAGTTTTTATGATAATCTACTACTTCCACTTCGTAAGCATGATTATCTTTGCCTCAGATAAAGCAAATTCGATATTTAGTTTTACCAATCCAAAAGGCTCATTGTCCTTCGCGGTCTCCGTGAAGCGGATGTAAATTGAGACCAGGAATTTTAGCAAAGTCTTTTCAATTAGTAATGGCATCCAATAAACTTAAACTTTCTCACGCTTCTTCATAGATAGCGAGCATTTGTTTACTGGGTCTTCTCGCCCAAATCTTTTTGCTCCATTTTCCTTTTAAAGTTTTAATCACAATAAAGAAAGTTTTAACAGTATCAAGTAAAAGCACTGTGATTAATACTTATTTATAATAAAACCATAGCAATTTATAAGCAAAAAAATCCTTTCCTGTAATTTTTATAGCCAAGCCCTAAAGTAAATCGTTTATGGATTTGCTTCTGTTATAATAATGAGTTTTTAAGAAGTTTGTTAAAAAGTTAATTATTTGTTGAATTAACTAACCGGTTTAGAAAAAACCGTTGCTAGGTGTCGGTTAGTTAATTGAGTAGATAATTACTAAAAAATCTAAAAACAAGCCTTAAAATCCCCAAAACAGCCTTTAAAACTTTCCAGCCTGCCATTTTAAAGCTTCTTGCTCCAAGAGCAGTTTTTTAAGGTTTTTGCTTCCAACTTGCTTAATTATAGGAATTTTTTTTGCTGTCCTTTGTCTTTCTACTAAAAGTAGAAAAAAGGGCCCGCAAGAATTCCCTTTCCTTTTTACAAAGGAAAACACAAATTGTAGAAGAATGTAAAAGAATATAACAATTTTGACTAAGATTTTTTGGGGTTATGAGAATTTTAAAAAGTATCAAGGGAGTAGATTTAAAGGATATAATTAAGCTAAAAGGGATAAGATATCCCTTTGCTTATTTTATCCCGAAAATAATGCCTCACGGCATATTACTTCACAATATTCACATTTGACCCCCAATAATTCACCAGCAAATTTATATTTTCATTCACATTCAAATAAAATTTGCTGTCTCCATTTCTTTAAATGGAGGGAATTCTTCTTCGGCTTTTTTTTGGCTGATTTTTGAAGATTTTTTCTTATTTCTCCCTTGAATGGTGGGCTTTTCCCTAATATGTTCGTGAGTGTGTAAATGTGTTTTACATTTTATTAAAAAGTTAGCAGTTTTCTAGTAAAATATTGACCCTAAAAAAGTCTAAAAATAAAATCAACTTTATATTTTCCCACGCTACTTTTTATCCTCTTCAAAAAAATTATTTCATGCTTGGAGAAATTTGTCCCGTTTGCTTTCTACTATTTCCAATAATTTAGTTTGTTCATGGTCAGGAATATTCCGCACTTTGTCAATGGTCAAACTAGCCAACCAAACTTTCATTCTTCCCTCTTTGCCTTTAATATGAACATGAGCCGGCTCTTTATTTTCATTCGAGTTAAAATAAAAACGATATCCTCTTTCGTGATGGATAGTTGGCAATTAGTTTTTTAATCCTTCAATAAAAGCTTTTACACTAATGTCTTCATCAATTTCTGGTCAGTGAATATCATAACCATCAAAAGCTATCTCATAATTTTGTAATTGCTCCAAACTTGCTTGTCGTAAACGCTTAAATCAAGCAGTAGGGATGCTAGTTATCCTTCCGTCTGAAAGCGTAGCAGTAATTTTGTGTTTTTCACAGTGGAGAGAAATAATTGAAGGATATTCTTTTTCACTTGCTGTTAATGAAATTGTTTCTTTTATTTGTCCTTCTGTTTTCATCATAATGTTTATTTTTAGCAATTTTCAATCTTTTTTTTGCTATATCTATAATAATATATGAGTATTACTAGTAAGTAATACATGAATAATATAGGAAAAATAGTAAAAATTTTGTTAGTTCTTAAATTTTTTTAGGTTCAATTTTCTTTTCTTTTTTCTTGTTGTTATATAATATTAAAAGATACTGTTGACGAAATTATTTAAAAGAGAACATAAAAAAACGATATGGACCAAAAAGATTTGCTCCCTCTTTCAGCAGAGAATATTCTTCAAGTATTAAAAAGAGAACTTCGTTTACCCCTCATCCAAAAAGGACGAGATTATTTTGTCTCTTGTCCTTTTCACCAAGAGAAGTCGCCATCTTTCACTTTTGAGCCCGAAAAAAAAATTTTTAAGTGTTTCGGCTGCGGCTTTGGGGCCGGAAATATTTTTAAATTATGAGCACAAATGAAAAAAGTTTCCGTAATTGAAGCTAAACAAGAAATTAAAAAACTAGGCTATCAGGTCGGCTCCGAAGAAAATTGGTTAGAGCAAGAAGAAATTAGCAAAGAAAAAAAACTCTTTTCCTTAGTGGCGACAATTTACCAACATAATTTATTTTCTATAGCAGGAAAAAAAGCGCTTGCTTATTTAAAACAAAAACGACAACTTAATAGGGAAACTATTCAGCAATTTGGGCTTGGCTGTTCAATCAATCATCAACAATTAACTAATTTGTTTTCAGCAAACAGTGAAGACGCTGAACATTTACTTTTAACTAACCTTTTGCGAAGTAAAGAAAATAGCTGAATTACTGATTTTTTTACCGAAAATCAATTAATTATCCCTCTACAAAATGAAAAAGGAGAAATTATGGCTTTTGCTGGCCGCAAAATTGAAGTGGCTGAATGGGAGGCAGGCCAAAACAAATATCTCCATTTACCAAACTACGAAAACTACCAAAAATCGAGTTTTTTGTATAATTACTTTCGGGTTAAGCAAATGGGAGAAACAGATTTTTGTTATTTGGTAGAAGGATTTTTTGATGTCATTAGTTTAACTCAAGCAGGAGTAAATAATTGCTTAGCTTCTTTGGGAACTAGTTTAAGTAAGCAACAACTTATTCTACTCAAAAAACTGAAAAAGAAAATTGTCCTCTTTTTAGACGGTGATTCAGCCGGAAAACAAGCTACTATCAAATTAGCAATTGCCCTTTTAGCCCAAGACATTGAATGTGAAGTTATTAATCATTCTTTATCTCTGGACCCGGACGAAATTTGCCAGCAGAAAAAAAAAGAACTAACTCAAATTTGTCAAAAAAAAGAAGACCCTTATATGTATATCTTGCAGCATTTTGCCCAAAAGTGGGAAATTCGGGAAAATCCTCAAAGTATTGCTAGTTTCATTCGAAAAATAGCCAACTTATTTCAGGATTTTTCACCCAAAATTCAAGAATTTTTACTCGAAAAACTTAGTGCTTTTGCTAATTGAGATAAAGAAGAAGTTAAAGAAACTTATTTTGCTTACCAATCACAAATAAGAACCAAAGAAATTAGCAAAGAAGAAGAATTATTGGCTTATTGTTACCAAAATCGCCGTTATTGATTGATAATTCAACAAGAAAATTATTTTTTTTCTCAATCTGAATACCGTTATTTATACCAATTGCTTCATAATTATTACACTGCTAAACCTCATTTAGAATTTAATCTTGAAAAGTTAACTGTTGACAATAGTTCTTTGAAAGAAAAAACTCGCCAATTGCAAGAAATTATTGATGATAATCTTGATCAAACTAGTTCTAATTCTTTGGCTAATTTTATGAAACTACTTAAGGAAAGCAAACACAATAATTAATTACTTTACCCAAGAAACAGAAATTTGCTATTTCTTGATTTTGTGGTTTTTGATGGTAACAATTGTTGCAGTTATTCCTAGAACAACAACTCCACCGATAATTCCCAAAGCAATTTTTGAACCTTGTTTTTCCTCTTTGTTTGGTGAAGAAACGGTCTGGCGAGAAATTTTCTTGGATTGGAAGGAAGTAATTTGTTGTTGAATTTGTTGGACAAATTGGGCTACTTGTTGGGAAGATTTTAACTTATTTAGGTAGGCTTTTAAATCAGCAGCAGCAGCAGCAGGAACTTCTAAATCACTAATTTTAACTTGATGATTTTGTAAAAGTTTAGTAATTTTTTCTTCAGCTGTTTTTTTAGCTTCAGCAAGTGGCTGTTTTTGAATTAATTTAACATTTAAATCATTGATTATCTGCTCTTTTTGCTTCTCTCCATTTGAGTCGTTGTTTTCAGTCTCTGGGATAGAAGGAGTTGTTAAGTTTTCAAGTTCTTCGATAACATCTTGAATTTGGTCCGGTTGAATGTGACCATTGTCATCAGCAAGGATATTTTTGGCCTTTTCGATAATTTCTTCTTTATGTTCGGTAGGTTTGGGTGAAGGAGAAGTCGGTCGGGAAGGAGAAGGGGTGGTAGGAGCAGTAGATGGTTCGCTTCCTCCGGGACTCGAAGAAGGAGAATCGGAACTTTCGCTGCTTCCTCCGTAACTTCCATAACCGCCACTGTAACTGCTACCAGGAGAAGAGTAATTATTACCAGCATCAGTAGAAGTATTAGAGCCTCCGTTGCCATCACCACCATTTGGACTGCTGGTTGGGGTTGGATTAGGAAAGAAATTCTGAGTTCCTGTAAAGTTGGTTTGTGGTTGTTGTGGTTGTTGTGGTTGCTCTCGATTTTTTTCTATGTCAATCAGGCGTATTAAGCGGTCCCGTTCAGCATTAATCGTTATTTCCGTGTTGAGAGCCCGAATGTTTGCTTCTCAAGCGTTACCCAGCACACCAATTTGGTTTTGACCGTTCACTTGCCCTCCGGTTTGTTGGGCGTTTCAGTGAGCATTGACTGCCGTAATAACTGCATCTTGTCAGCGGAGTTTGGCAAGTTCCCTTCTGGTTCGATATCCGCGAAACACTCTCTGTAAATTAGTAGCAGAAGCAGAAATAATCTGTTCCCGTCGATTATTCATTTCAGCAGTTAAAGCATCTTTTTTTCGCTCGTTAGGTAATCAAAGGAGGTCATCCAACAAAGCAATTTGTCTTGCAATTGGTCTGCCAGCAGTTAAATTATCAGGATTATTCTCATTAGCGATATTCGCAAGAATTTGACAGGCTTGGTATAAATTTGTCGCATTTACTCCAAGAGGGTCAATGTTTGGTGTGCTTATATCTTGTCCGTCAAATAGGACATTCGGAAAAATCTTGTTAACGAGATGGAGAAGGCTGGCTGCCCTTCAACCGTTAGCATACACTAAATCAGCCTCGGAGATTACAATTCCGTCCTCATATTCTTCGCCAATAGGACTAAAACCACTGCTTGCCCAAATTTTTAGTTCTTCTATATCATTAACTTCTTCGCTTCTATTATAAAATTCACGTCATGCGTCATATAATTCATCATATCTATCTGAAACATTTTGCCCTATATTTCCCAAAACTCTTTCAAATAAAGCTCAGGCTGCTAATTCGTTTGGATCGACATTAGAAAAAATGTTGAGTTGATTAAAATAATCATAATCAAGAGTAATGTCATTATTAATTTGGTTTCTGTTATTTATCCATTCATCTAGTTCACCGCCTTTAATTGTTCGTAAAATAGTTAATAATTGTCTCATGGCGTTAATTTTCGCCACTGTATCAAGTTCAGGGTGCTCTTCTATATCAAATAATTTTTTTTCATTATCACTTAAATTTCAGCCATTATCATTACTATCTCTCTCTAAAGCCAAATCATAAGCCTTACGAAGAACAAGATTTTTTTGAGCAGTCCGAGCACCATTTAAGTTCAAGACTAAATCATAATGATTAGTGCCAATTTTTACTATTCCTCGGTTATCAATTATTTCAGCCGGAATCCTTTCTTCTTCATTACCGTAATAATAAGCCGCGGCGGCTTGTTCGGCAGTTAAACCTTTACCAAAATAAGCATCAATTATCTCATCAGAAATAGCCGAAGTTAAACCGTCATCATTAGTAGGATTACCGGAATGATTGCGGAAGTTAAAACGAAATTCTAAAATCCTCTTGTCTTGGTTGCTGGAATAAAATTGACCTTGATATTGGGCTTTTCCAATATTTTCATTATCGCTCCCAAATAAACCAAAATAATCACCACCACTTTCAATGTCTTCAACTTCTCATCAATTATTAAAGTATTCGCGGGCAATTTTGGGGTCTTCTATTCCGGCTTCATTTTTTCAGCGTAAAATATTTTTATCTGCATCTCCATTTTGGGAAAGAGGGCGAGGATTAGGTAAGTCAGTTTTTCGAAAATCATACATGTATTTAATTTCAGGCATGACTTCTTTAATTTTTAATAAATTCTCATGCACAAAATTATGAACTTTATTTTGGTCTCCTGGATTATCATCTTTAAAACCATCAAATTCTCTTTTTAAGTTTTCAAAATTTTGTTTTGCTCTTTCCTCTGTTATATCAATTCCTTGTTGTTCAAGATATTTTTCAATTTTTTTAATTCCTTTTAAGATAATAATTTCGCTTCTTAATTCGTGATAAAGGTCTTTCAAAGTCGGAAAATCAGGAGTATTTTCTATTTTTTCTTTTCAATCGTTATTTACATCAACTTTATATTCTATATTATCAAAATCCTCGGTATCAACTGTTAATGATTTATTATTAGCAAAAGAAATAATGCATTGTTTTAAGAAAATTTTAGCAAGAGAAAAAGAGTCATTTAATTCTTTATCAGGGATAAGCGGAACATAATGACCTCCTTTATTAGTGCCAGTATGGAAAATTCAAATAGTTTTTCTTTCCGCAATCTTATTAAATTTCTTTTCGCCGCCATCTTCAATAAAATCTTTCTCTTCAATACCAGTAGATTCTGGTGAGTTTATTCCGATAATACTGCCTATATCTCTGTTTGCAGCAGTAGAAATTGTTATTATATTACAATCTAATAATTTAGCCAAATTGCCTTGTTCGTCAATACCTCCTGATTGTTTTCCTCCGGTTATTTTGCCATTTGTATCAGTATAAACAGTTGCTATGTCAAGTAAAACATTTGCCTCTATTTCTGATGTTTGTTTTTTAGGAAGAGTGAATTTCTTAGTACTTTCATCTCAACCTTGATTGTGGGACATAAATGTTTCGTTTTCGTCTTGAATAATGTTCCACAGAGTATTTAGACGAATTTTACCTGCTAAAGTTTCATTATCATTAAGGAGTAATGAGAAACTATTATAAAAACAATTACCATTGCCAGTAGACTTATAAGCAGTAAGTTTATTTTTTCCAAGATAATCGCTAAATGGTGGTTGGTTTAAAAGACGGTTTGCACTTTCATCCTTGGCACTACTAATTTTATTGTCTTGGTTGAGAAGGTTTAAAAGTTCGTTGTTGTGTTCTTCATATTCGTTCGCTTTGGCAAGTTCTTCCATTTTTTCCCGTAAAGCCTTTTTGCTAATGTCTCAAATGTTAGTTCCAGGTCGTTTTTTTTCATTAATAAATTTCTCCATTCCTTGGAGAATTAGAGCAATTTTTTGCTCTTTTACACTAATGCTTTCTTCTTTTTTAACAGTTTTGTATTCTTCCCAGTGATAATAACTCGGTCGTTCGTTAATTCTCACATGTAAATGGTAAACTCTAGTGCCATGAGTAGATAATCATTGAGTTTTTTTATTTCAGTTTTCATCTAATATCTGACCTGTTTCTTTTCAAAGGGTTTCCTGCTCTTCGGACGAAGAATTTTCAATAAAACTTTTAAGATGTCTATAATCTAATCCTGGTTTAGGGAGAGGAATAATTAAAGTGGCATCATTCCCTAAATTCCTAAAATTACAAACAATTTTACCTGTATTTTTGTTGATATGTTCTTCAAAACTTTTGTAATCATGACTAATGCTATTTAATCCATTATCATAAGTTATGACAAATTCAAATGATTGGTCAATGGTTTCAGAAGATAAAGGAATACATTCTCAAAAGTAGGCTTTTGATCTAGAATTGGCATCTTTTAAGACTTCGGTTAATTTCTCGCCCCCGGATCTTAAATGTTTAAGAAAATCCCTTCAAGTTATTTTATTATGATTGTCTGAATTTACAAAATAATATTTAAATTGTTTGTCATTTAGTTTTTCAGACTTAAATGTGAATTTATTTTTATCTTTATCATTTTCAGGTTTAAGAGTTTCCAAAGTTTCTTGTAAATCTTTAATTTCCTCTTTTTTCATTTCATAAACAGCAAGTTCGTTAGCGTCTTGATAATCTTGGGTGTATTTTATTAAAAGTTCAATTTTTTCTTTTAAATCCTCGGCAACTAATTTTCCTTTTTCTTTTTGTTGATAAGTTTTATCAATTAATCCCATCGCTAAGGCAAAAAGAATTGAACCTTGGCTTTCTTTTACATTGTCTTCTCATTTTCCTGTTCAATGACCTCTTTCTCCTCATTCATTAAGTTCTTTGGGAGTTATGTCGTATATTCTTAGGCGATTTTTGATATTGGTGATGAAATTTTCTTTTTCTAGAGGGTCAAAAATACTAAGATGTTCCAATATTTTTTTTCTTGTTAGCCGGCGAACTTCTTTGGCACTTTCTATTGATGTTCTTTTTCCGCTTAATGATGGGTTGTCTACGTGAATAACTTTTTCTGGTCTAACATTTTCATTAAATCAAGTTCCTCCTTTTAATAAACCATCTTTGTCTTTTTTGCATTCTTCTTCGTTTTCAAAATCTGGAAACTTGGTTTTGACAATAGTGATATAATCCTTGGCCTCTTGGTCAGGAAATAAAGCCTCGGTCAAAAAGCGAAAGTTTTCCTTTTCAGTATCGGTAAATCTACTCCCAATTACAAATAGAATTTGTTTTATTCCTCTGTTAGCAATTAATTCTAGTAATTCGGGGGTAAATGAATTCCGAGCCGCTTCTTTGCTGTCTAATTTGGTATCATTCAGCCCAAGGGTGTCAATAATACCGAGTTTAGAAATATTAGGGCGATTTCCGGCAAGTAATTCCTCTACCTGAAATTCTTTGGTTACACTGACGCTACCAGAACCTTCTTTAAATACCTCTTCAAAGTTACCATTTTTGTTGAGCAGAGTATTAGCCAAAACTGATTTACCGCTACCAGTTTGACCGATTAGTAAAATTACTGGTCCTTCGGTAATTTCTTCTTCCCTCCTTGCTTCCTCTTCCTCACCTTTTAATTTTTTTCTTTCGGCTCTTAATTCTGCCCGGATTTCATTTTTTCTGACTTCATCAAGTTTCAAAAACTCTGGGTGTTTTTTTATATCCTCAAAAATATTATCAAAGTTGCCAAGAGCAAGACTAACTTTTACTCCGGAAGTTATTGAATAGTACACCCAAGCTTTTAATTCTGAAATAATACTAGTCAAACTATTATTGTTAAATTTATATTTAAATGGCTCTTTATCGTCATTAATTACCTTTAAATAATAATCATCATGAATGCTTAATGTATAGTTATTAGTTCCTACGTTGCTTTCTAGTAAGGTTCAACTTTTCCAACGAGTGTAATTTTCTCCACCTTCTCTCACTACTTTTTTATTGTTGTCTGCTAATTTTATTTGAACTTGGCTTCCTTCTCTAATTACTAAATCATCACCGATATTTCTAAAATTCTTGTCAATTCGAGTTTCATTAATAAAATTAGAAATTTTAGTTCGGGTTAATAATGCTTTTTCTTCCTCTTCTCGACTGTTGCGGTCTATCAAGTTGTTATCAATTTGGTAAATTAATTCTATTTCTTCAATAACGGAACGACTGCCATCTGATAACTTTACTTCTATTGGTTTAATTTTGTATATAGCAATATGCTTATCTCCTCTTATTTTTTTTTCACCAATTCCAGTAATAGTTGCTTGAAAATGATTAGACATTTTGCCATTTACAAACACACTTTCATCTTGACCATTATTGATAATTGCTCCCCCGTCTCCTCATCCAGTAATTTTATCCAAAGGAATTGAGATTTCTTTTTCTTCTTCGGCAATATCAGAAAAATCTTCTTCATCAACAAAATCAAATTCTCCTGACAAATCGGAAGAATTAATTTCTTCATAACTAGAAACGTCGGATAAATTGTCGGCAGGGTTTTCTTCTTGCTCTTTTTCTCCAAGTTTATTAATTTTATCTATTAATTCTTTTTCTAATTCCCAGATTTTTTGACCGATATTTTTGTTTTCCTTTTCATCTCAATAATTTTCAGTTATTTCATCTATTTTTTGGATAATATAGGATTCTCATGATAATAATTTATCATCAAAGTTTTTTAATTCTGCTTTTATTCTTTCAATAGAGCGGCGTTCCATTAAAATCCGTCCTAGTCAGTTATCTCCGAAATCTTGTTTACCTTCCTCAGTGCCATAATAATCTCTTTTATCAGTTCCAGAAGTAATATTTTTGCCGTCATTACCAAAATAACTGTCAACATAACTGGTTGCCTGGTGGCGGGTATCTTCAACTAAAATATCATAATTAGTATTAAGTAAAAATTGACATAATTCAGGGTTAAGTTCAGGATTAAATTTTTGCCTGATGACATAACGCATGGCTCTTTGGCGATAATCGTTTCAATCACCTCTTATGGGAATAGTTCTGTCTTTTCCTAATTTTTTTGCTTCATCGGTGTTGCTTGCTTCTAAAATTTTGGTGATATGTTCGGTTTCTTGGAAATCATTGTTAAAGAATTTTAGGGCTTGAAAAAGGTGTTCGGCGGTTTTTCAATCTGTTTCTTTTCCAAATAAGTTCTTATCAGCATCAGTACTTTTTCCTTCATCATCTAAATCATAAGGCAAGGCAGATTTGAGAGATATTGCAGAAGAATAAAAATTACTAAATCCCCCATAGCCTTCATATTCTTTATGAAATTTAATTACTTTATTGTCATTCATGTTATATACAATATTTTTATCTTTCGCTAATTCTTCTTGAATTTTTTCTATTTCTTTTTCTCGACTTTTAATCGCTGCTTGTTTTGCTTCTTTTCTTGTTTTTAAAATTTCTTCTTTGTCTTTATCCTCAATGTCGTTGAGGAATATTTTTTCTCCTTTTAAGGCTATAATTTCGTTTTCTAAATCTTTAATTTTCTTTTCTAGACCTAGTTTTTTTTCTGCCTCAGTTGGGTCTTTTTTAACTTTTCTATTAACAACTCTTTTTCATGGACTACCTTCCTCAGCGAAATTCGTTTCAAGTCAGTTTCTTAATTCTTTTCTATCTTCTTCTCAGTTATCTAATTGGCTTTTAACTTTATTTTCAACTGTTCTTGTTTGCTTTCCTTCTTTTTCTAATCTCTCTTTATATTTTCTTCCAAATTCGTCTTTTAATTCAGTGCTGTTGTCTTCTAATCATTGGTAAATTAAAAGAAAAACATGGTCCACTTTTTCTATATTATTCTCGTAAACTTTTCTTTCTAAACTATCCGGTGAAGCATAATAAAATTCTTTTTTGATATAATTTTGGCAAAAATCCTTAATATCTTTTGGTCTGTGACTTTTTAACTTTTCTGGATAGGTTTCACAATCAATAAGGAGGTTTAAAATGCGATTGGAATTATTATTTGCTGCAATTCAAGAAGATTCACCATAATTAAATGGTTTATTGGTTTCTTCTTCGTTTAATAAAACACCTGCTCTTAATCCTTTTCGAACGTTTTCTTCAATTAATCTCGTCGTGGAGCCGGTTTGCAAGCTTAAATTTTCGGGCAGTCCGTAAATTGTTTCTAGTCTTTTTTTATTAATGGCTACTCATTTATTAATGCCGTCGTCAAAATCATCAACAAATCGTCGAGTTTTTTCGCTTCCGGGGACTGATTCTGTTTCGCCTCTTCCACCCCGAAATTCAATTGATTTTATTTTTGCTTCTTCACTATCTCAATCAGGAATTAAATTATTAGCCAAAATTCCTAAAAGTTGGCTCAAAGAATCATTTTTAATTTGATAATTTTGGGTTCTTTCTTCATATTCTTGGGGAATTTCAAGTTCAATTAAATTCTTAGTTCTAGTATCTATTACTTGATAATAAACATGCTCTCTATCGTCACTATTAAAAATTTGGGGTTGGCTATCAATTATTCATCCTTCAATAGGTTTAATTTCTTTTCTTCCTAACCGCTCATTATGAGTAGCAATTTTGGAATTTATTTCTCTTATTTTTTCTTCAACAGTTTTTTCATCTTCCATGAAAAAAGTTTCGTGGAGACTGGAATCTTCTCTATCTTGGCGAATAAAACAAGGGTGGGCGGTTGCTTTGTCCGGAGTAGTAGCAAAAAGTTTAGGAACAAAATCGTGGAGGGGAGATATTTCGGAAGTTCTGGCACCGGGCATTGAAACAAAAACTTGCTCCACAAATTCTAACGGGAAAATAACTCATTCACTATCTTGATTGATTTTAACTACTTTTTGGATTTCTTCCTCAGTAATTATTTTGTCTTTAAGTTTGGGAATTTCTTCTGTGGAGACTCCGCCTCTTTCTCAATTAGGGTTGTTTTTCTCGCTCCTAAGATATTCCAAGCAATCCCTGGTTAGGTTTCCAATTTTTTCTTTTAGTTCGTTATTAGTTAAACAATCTGCTAAAATAATTCAAGCTTTTTTAAATATCGATTCTTTTCCGCGGCAAGATATATAAGGAAAAGAAGAAAAGTAAGAAGCATTTTCATTTTCTCACTGTTCATCAATCAAAGAGCCATCCATAATATTACTGTCTAATTTTTGGTTTTCCGGACTAGGAAAAGTCCAATGAATATTGTTGTGAGGAACAGTTTTAAATTGACAATAGAAAGTTTTTCAAGTATTAGAAATTAAGTTTTTTAAATTGGTTTTTATTTCTTCGGTTTTTTCTGGTATAACTTCAAAGTAATTGTTAAGTTGTTCCATTAGTCTTTCGCATTCGGCATTTACTGTTGGACTTTCAGGAGAATAACCCTTCTTAGCCAAAAAGTCATAAAAACTAGCTGAAAGTCTATCCCGAAAAACTTGATTAATGTCAATAGGCATATTTCCCTCCTCTTCACTATTTTCTACATTTAACGGAGGGATAATTTCAAGATTTTCGAGAAAACTATTGAATTCTTGGTGTAATTCTTTTTCTCATCCATTTCCCGGAACTGAGTGGCGATTAGTAGACAACATTTCCTCAACAAGTTTTCTTTGTGAGAGGCCATTAATTATTAATCTTTTATTTGAGGAATCTTCAGGTAAAGCCACGTTATAGTTTCTGGCTAGTTCAGGGATTTTGTCTTCTCTGACCTTATGAGTTTTATCACCTACTAATTTTATGGGACTTTTACTTTTTCTAATAGCAACCTCAAAGATGCTATTAACTTTTTCAAGTATTTTTAGTGAATTATTATCATCAATATTATTTCCATCGTTGTTGTCGGTTTCTGGTCTTATTATTCTACCCTTTAATTCTTGAAGTTTAGTTACAGACATCGTATCTTTTTTGGTAAATAACTCATTCAAATTTTCTTCTAAATTCTTGATATAAGTTAATTCCGAATTAGCAAAATCATCACTTACTTCACTATCTTTTTCTCTTAGTTTATCAACCATTTCTGCTTTTCATGTCTCAAATTTAGTGAAAAGATTCAATACTTCCTTTCTCTGGTCGGTAATTAAATTAATGTTTTCTCGGTTGACAAATAATCCATTTCTACTTCTATTTCATTCATCAGTAAATAGTTGATTTCACCAGAGACCATTTTTTATTCCTATATTAATAGTTGTTCCGTTATCTCTACTATCTATTAAGCGTTCTTCGTCAACGAGTTCTTGAGGAATAAATAAATCGGTGTGTTGAAACCTATTTAGTATTAAATAATCTTTTGGTCAAATTCGTCAATAGCCACTTTGACTACCTATTAGCCCCCCGTGTTCTCTATAAGCAGCAACTTGAAAACTTAAATTTGTATTATTGCTTTCCCTGCTGCTAATAATATCAGCAAGTTTTTTGCTTAATTCCGAAAATTCTAAATTATCCAAAAAACTGGTGTCTATTTTGTTGTCAATACTACTTAAAACCCCTTTTATTATATTTATTAATTCATCATCTACTACTGACGTGTTTTTTTCAATTGTTCTAGTGCCAGTTTTGCGTATACCTTCTTTTTTTATTTTATCTTTCACCTCTTCTAATCTACTAATTCCAGTTTGATTACTTTTTATTGTTTTTTCTAATCCTTCTTTTTCCTCTGTGCCTAATTTATCATCAGTTGCTAATTTTTCCTTTAATCTTTCATTTTCGGCTTTTTTTTTCTCTATTTCTCTGTCTTTGACTTTTATTGTCTCCGCTATTTCAGATTCACTTTTTTTTTCGTCAAGTTCTATTGTTTCTGTTAGGAATAATTGTTCATCTCGCTTATATCAATCGTAACCTTCATTCAAGATATTTTGTAGAAGATCATTATCTCCATTATCAATTGCGTTTTTAAGTTTTATTTTAACTCTTTCTTTTTGAATGGCTATTTTTACTTCTTCTATTGCTGTTTCAAATTCTTCATAACTGCTTTTTTTACCAGCAAGTTCACCCACTATTTTTTGAAGATTATTTACTTTGTTTGAACTTATGTCTAGCCTTTCGCGTAAATCGGCGATTTCTATTTGAGGATTGTTTTCGTCTCCTTCTCAATATTTAACTAATTTTGAAAATGCTTCGGCTTTTTTGCTTTTTATATCTTCGGGAACCAGAGAATAAGAACTATCTACTAAACCATTAATATTAACTATTTCATAAACTTTTCTTTTGATTTCGTTGTTAGAGCAATCTCCATACTTAATTCCAGTCTTATGAAAAGTTATTGTGTTATCTAGGTTTTTACCCTCTTTGTAGGCATCAATTTCAATAACTCGTACTTTTGAAAATACTGCGTTCTTATTTTCGCTTAAAAGAGAAATTAATTTTTGAATTTCCCATAAAATTTCATTGTTGGCAATTAAAGCGTCGTTAAGGTCAGACTGGTTAAATATTTCATTCTGTTGGATATCACTTAAAAAGTTTCTTTCGCCCTTAATGGTGTAATTTCGAGCAATAAATTCAACTATTTCTCTTTCTCGCTTTTTAAAAGCCTCTTCATTGGGACAGTCAGAAATATAACTTTTTCAGATTACTCCTCTTTCGTTTTCTTTAACTATTTTTCCTTTCCTTACTAATCAACTTTGTAAAGTGTTATCGTTAAGGATTGTTGTGGTATCATCAGGATGTTTATTGTCAATATCGCCCGTATAAAAAGAATTTTTTATTCTTATCAATAAATCATTTTTTTTGTCTTTCATATCTTTATTTTCAGGAGCATTTTCCTCTAACTTTTTCTTTCTCGCTTTTAAACTTCTTAAATGATTACCTAAATTTCCGCTGTGATGAATGTTGTAACACCAAGTATTTCAGGCTCAACTTTTAATTTTATTACTTCCATCTTGATAACTTTCTAAAAATTTAATATATTGGTTGATTTTTATTAGGTCATCTGAAGAACTTATCCTTTGTTCCTCAATTTCTCTTTTTATATTTTCTAATTCTTCTACTTCTCGGGTTCATTCATTTCCTCCTCCAAGTTCAATATCTCTAAAAGCATCGGCAAAATTAATTTTTAAAATCGGTTTTCTCTTATCAACGTAAAACGGCATATCCCCAACTACTTCAGCCTCTTCTTTTATAGTCCAGTTTATTAAACCGCGACTCTCTAATTTCCTAATATTTTCTAAAAATTCAATTCTGCTTTGCCTACCTACTTCTTCACGAGTAAGAGGATTATTAATTCTTTTTTCATTTCAATTCAATCCCTTAATAGTAATTTCTCTACCTCAATTAAGAGCCGAAAAAATTCCCGGTTCTACTCTTCCTCCCGGACTTTCAGTTTGTTGAGATAAAAGCAGTTCGTTTCAGGACGAATTTTTCAATTTTTCTACTACTGGTTTTTCTAAAATCAAATAATCAACTTTTTTTTCTAGATATTTACTAAATAATTCTTCTCCTTGTTTTTCTATTTCAAACAATAACCTTCCTCCTTTTTTGTCTTCAATAACTTTCAATAGAATAAAGGATATATCTACTTCTAATTGCGGCGGACCTTCAACACACAAAACGTCTCTTCCTAAATCTTTTAAAAGAACTTCGTCTATTTCTAATCTAATTTCTTCGCCTTTTCTACCTTCTTGATTTTCTATTAATCCTCTTTCTGTAACAAGTTCTTTCGGAATTAATAAAGTATTATATTTTTTTCCTCCTTGAAAAGGTGTTCCATTTTTATAATTAAAAACAATACCGCCTCGTGAATTAGGACCACCTGAATCGGATTTTAGTGAAATATTTCAATTTTTTCCTCCTAATTCCCCCCCTCCTGCAAAACTTCTTACTGTAAAATTTAAAACTACTTTCATATTACTATAATTTATTTTTATAGAGAGAGAGAGAGAGAGAGAGAGAGAGANCAAATAATCAACTTTTTTTTCTAGATATTTACTAAATAATTCTTCTCCTTGTTTTTCTATTTCAAACAATAACCTTCCTCCTTTTTTGTCTTCAATAACTTTCAATAGAATAAAGGATATATCTACTTCTAATTGCGGCGGACCTTCAACACACAAAACGTCTCTTCCTAAATCTTTTAAAAGAACTTCGTCTATTTCTAATCTAATTTCTTCGCCTTTTCTACCTTCTTGATTTTCTATTAATCCTCTTTCTGTAACAAGTTCTTTCGGAATTAATAAAGTATTATATTTTTTTCCTCCTTGAAAAGGTGTTCCATTTTTATAATTAAAAACAATACCGCCTCGTGAATTAGGACCACCTGAATCGGATTTTAGTGAAATATTTCAATTTTTTCCTCCTAATTCCCCCCCTCCTGCAAAACTTCTTACTGTAAAATTTAAAACTACTTTCATATTTTTATATTAATTTTTTCCTCCTATTTGTTGAAATAATTTTTTATTTCCAATTTCCATATATATATATATATTATTACTGCTGTCTACTGTTGTCATAAATTTTTAATCTATATAATATACTTTTTAATAGTTTTTTTTATAATTTTAGATTTTATTGTCTTTAAAGTTTCTAAATAGACTTTTTTTGAATTTAGTTTTTGGCAAGCCTTGCCATAATTTCTTTTTCGTTCATACTTTTTCATATTAAAAGCGAAACAAATTAAAAAACAGCATAAAAAAACTTTATGGCTAAATACTTGATTTTCCTGGAGTCTTTTACCAAACAAAAAACGATCAAAACTTTTTTAGGAAATGATTATGAAGTCTTTGCTACTAGCGGACATTTAATGGAATTAGCCAAGAGAGGTTATTATAATTTAGGAGTTGATTTAACTAAGTTTACCCCGTATTATGACCCTTTGCCTGAAAAAAATAAAAATATTAAATTCTGGCAAAATTACTTAAAAAAAAACAAGCCAAGTTTAATTCTTTTAGCTACTGACCCAGACCGGGAAGGAGAAGGAATCGCCCAGGAAATTGTGAAAATTTTGCAACTGCAACCTCATCATTATAAACGCTTACTTTTTTATGAAATTACCCAACAAAGTATTAAACAAGCCCTCAGCAATCCTTTATCGCTTAATCAATCCTTAGTTGAAGCCCAAAACGCTCGCCAAGTTTTAGACCGAATGATTGGTTTTTGTCTTAGTCCGCTTTTACGAAAAAAATTGCAAGCCTTATCAGCCGGGCGGGTGCAATCCGTAGTTTTGAAATTAATTGCGGACCGAGAAATTGCTATTCGTGAATTTGAGAAAAAAAAAGAATACATTCTTCAAGGAATTTACGAAATTGAAGGTGAAAAATACACTTTAAGACAAAAAGACGAAAAAGGAAAATTAGTAACTTATCCTAGCAAAGAAGAAGCAGAAAAAGTTAAATCTCAGTTAAGTTCTATTTTTTCTCTTATTAATGAAGAAAAAGAAAAAAGATATATATTTCCTAAATCTCCTTTTACTACTTCTCTTTTATTATATGAGGCAAAATCTCAATTAAGTTTTTCCATTGCCCAAACTACAAAATTAGCCCAGCAATTATACGAAGGTATTTATTTGAAAAACAACAACAAACAAACAGGCTTGATTACTTATCCTCGTACTGATTCTTGTCGCTTAAATAAGCAATTTGTAGAACAAGTTTATCAATATATTCAAAAGCAATGAGGAAAAGTATATTGCCAATTTTCTCCTCAGCATCAACAAAAAAAAGAAAGTTTAACCGTTCAAGACGCTCATGAAGCTATTCGTCCCACTTATTTTTCTCAGCGTCCTGAAGAAATAAAAGATAGTTTAGCACCTGAACAATTTGCCTTATATGGACTAATATACCAACATACTTTAGCCAGTTTAATGAGTTCAGCCCAAACAAAAAAAACTACTTATACCTTTGTTAATAATGGTTACTACTTCACCCTGAATGAAAATGTGCTTACCTTTGCGGGCTTTTTTGTCCTTAATCCTGATTATTATTTACCTAATTATAAAGTCAAAAAAACTTCTTTCTTAGAAAAAACTAATTTAAAATCCTTAGAAGTAAATAAGATTGAAATAAAAGAATACTTGGAAAATAAACCTCAGCGCTATAATGAAGGAAGCTTAGTTCAAGAATTAGAAAGATTAGGCATTGGTCGTCCATCTACTTATAATACATTTAGCAGAATTTTGCTTAATCGTGGTTATGTTGAATATAATAATGATAGACAAAAGCACTTTGTCCCGACAGAATTAGGCTTTAAAGTGAATGAATGATTACAAAAAAACTTTGCTTCTTTAATTAATGAAAAATATACTGCTAATTTAGAAGCAGAATTAGATAAGATTAGCCAAGGAAAAAACTCTTATCTTGAATTCATTCAAAAATTCTGAAATGATTTTTTTCCTTACTGGCAGGAAATATCCAATAAGCCGGTTTAGAACATAGTTTATTACCAAAAAAATCAACACCTTAAAAAATGTTTGTTTTACTGTTTCTTTTATTTTCCTCTCTTCTTTTTAAGAGATAATAAGCAAAAATAGTTAACCCAAAGAGTAAAATAAATGAAAGACTAAAAGTAGCAATTATTCAATAGTTTTTATTTTTTGTTAGTTGGTTTTGTTGAGTCTGAGAAACTTCTAATTGTTTTTCATTACTCTTTAACTGTTGCTGGATGCTTGCTCTTTCTTGCGAAAATTGTTTTTCTTTTTGTTGTCAGNGTTACTACTTCACCCTGAATGAAAATGTGCTTACCTTTGCGGGCTTTTTTGTCCTTAATCCTGATTATTATTTACCTAATTATAAAGTCAAAAAAACTTCTTTCTTAGAAAAAACTAATTTAAAATCCTTAGAAGTAAATAAGATTGAAATAAAAGAATACTTGGAAAATAAACCTCAGCGCTATAATGAAGGAAGCTTAGTTCAAGAATTAGAAAGATTAGGCATTGGTCGTCCATCTACTTATAATACATTTAGCAGAATTTTGCTTAATCGTGGTTATGTTGAATATAATAATGATAGACAAAAGCACTTTGTCCCGACAGAATTAGGCTTTAAAGTGAATGAATGATTACAAAAAAACTTTGCTTCTTTAATTAATGAAAAATATACTGCTAATTTAGAAGCAGAATTAGATAAGATTAGCCAAGGAAAAAACTCTTATCTTGAATTCATTCAAAAATTCTGAAATGATTTTTTTCCTTACTGGCAGGAAATATCCAATAAGCCGGTTTAGAACATAGTTTATTACCAAAAAAATCAACACCTTAAAAAATGTTTGTTTTACTGTTTCTTTTATTTTCCTCTCTTCTTTTTAAGAGATAATAAGCAAAAATAGTTAACCCAAAGAGTAAAATAAATGAAAGACTAAAAGTAGCAATTATTCAATAGTTTTTATTTTTTGTTAGTTGGTTTTGTTGAGTCTGAGAAACTTCTAATTGTTTTTCATTACTCTTTAACTGTTGCTGGATGCTTGCTCTTTCTTGCGAAAATTGTTTTTCTTTTTGTTGTCAGGCTGTGCTAATAGCTTCTATTTGTTCTTGTTCTAATGGGACTTTCTCGACCAAATTTTTAATTTCTTCGGGTTTATCTTTCAAAACTTTTTCTTTATTGGCAATGATTGGAGGAGTTTTTAGCCTTTCGATTTCGGCTAATAGTTCCTTTTGCTTAACTAATAAGGCTTCTTTTTCTTGGTTTAATCCATCACATTTACTTTCTATATCTGAAAGTTTGCTTTGTAATTCTTGTTCTTTTTGTTGTTGCTTATCTAATTTAGTTAAGAGTTCTTGTTCGTGCTGTTGTCAATTTTTTTTTTCTTTTCTTAGTTTTTTAATAACTTTTGTTTTCTTCTTGTTTTTGTTTTTTAGGTTAGTTAGTTGGTTTTCTTGGCTTTGGAGGTTTTGCTTCTGGTCTATTAACTCTTTGTAGAGCATGCTCTGTTTTTCCTTCTCTTCTTGGGCTTTTTGCTTGCCGCTAGTTAATAATTCATTACGAATTTGTTCATTAGTTAGTTTCAACTTTTTCAAAGCGTTTAAGAAGTTAATTTGGTCTTGCTTATTTTGCTGCTGAGTAGTGTTCTTTACTTCTCGGTAAGAATCAGTAATAATTTTTTCTTTGGCTAATTTTTGGCTTAATTCCTCAATTTCTTGCTCTGCAATTTGCTGAATAAGGATAATTTGGTCTTCTAAATCTTGAGTTTCTTGGTTAGTTTCTCGCAACTGATTTTTTAGTTCTAAAATTTGGTTATTTTGCTCTAAATACTCTAATAATTTGCTCTCTCTCTCTCTCTCTCTTACTAACTTGATTAATTTCCTTTGCTTTTCTGGTTCTAAAAAAATTTCTAATTGACTTCATTGAAAGTTAATAGTATCTTCATTTCATACAGCACTATTAATGTTTTGATAAGCCCTTTCATAGAACCTGAAATCATTAGAGTCATAGTCATATTTGCCATTGACATAGTTTTCGATAATTCCGTTTACTTCACCTGGCAGATTATTATTGCGATAAAATTGTCTTCTGGCTAAAACTTCATTTAATTTTACTGGTTCCAAATTTCGTCTTTCTAACATTTTATTCACTTCAAAAAAAAGCCTTAATTTGCTTTTTCAAATATCTTTATTTTGGGCTATAAATTCATAATGTTCTTTATACATTTTTTTTACATCTTTAAAATAATCTTTAAATTCTTGATAGTCATTCATAATATTAATTATTTTAAACTTGTTAAAAATTCATGTGCGGAAAATGTGGTTTAAATATGCTTTTTTTCTTCTTTAAAAAACTTAATTATCCTGTTTCTTATCAACTGTGTTTGAATTATTTTCAACTTGAAACTTAATTTTGCTTTTATGTACAAATCTTTCAACTAAACGAAAAACACAAGCACAAGGATAGCAAGTTTCTTTTAGTTCTTTTTCTACTTCTCCTCAATCAATTCGATGTTTTTGGACTAATTTTTGGGTATAAATTTGAAGTGCTTTTAAAAATTCTTGCTGGTGAACTAAATTGTCTTCTAAATCAAATAATAACTTTTGTTGTTTTCTGGATTTTCTTTTTAGTCTTTGAATAGTTTCTTGATTGCTTTTTAATTGTTGGAGAATTTTGGTGATTATCACTGTCATTATAAGAATTTTTACTAACTATTAATTTTCTGCTTTTTATTTTTCCTCTTTCAATAATACAAAATCACTCCAATTATAAGAATTATTTATGGTTCTTGGCGTTCATGTATCGATAATTTTTCTAACTAAGTTCTAAATAGTTCCATGTTTATTAAAGGTTAAAAAAATAATTTCGCTAAAATTTATTAATATGTCACTTGAAGAACGAATAGCCAAGTTAAACGAAACTAAGGAAAAACTAGAAAAATGGGATTCTTCTTTATCAGAAATGATAGAGTTTTTGGAAACAGTATTTAAGGAAATAAACAAAGATTTTTCTGAAGATGAAAAAGTTTCTGACGAAGAAATGAAAATTGTTCAAGAAATAAATAAAATTGAAAGAAATAAAACTCTTGAATTTGTTGATAAATGGCATAATAAAAATTTTCAATTTAATGACAAAGAAATTGAACGTCTTGAAACAGAATTACTTAATATTTGAAACAAAATTAACGAACTAAAAAATTACAAAAAAAATGAGGCATACGAGAAAAATGATGATTATAGACAAAAAGTTGACAAAAAAGAAGAAGAAGAGCTTGAACCTTTTCAACCTTACCAAGAAAAACTTTTATTTCTTATTTCTCGGCATTATGAAGACAAAAAAAAAAAAACATCCTCAACTTCCAACAATTCAACAAATTCAAAAACGCTTCCTTGAACTCTCGCCATTATTTTTGGGATAACCACAGTTATTTCAGCCGGAATAGCCATTTATCTTTTTTGGAAACAAAGAAAAATAAAAAAATTTAAAGTTTAAAAATGGATAATGACAAACTGCTCAAAAATGTTAACCTTTGCTATTTACCTTTGGCTAAACTACAAGAATGGTTAAAAGAAAATAACCTTTGAGAAAAGAATTTTACCGAAACCAAAAAACAATGAAAACAAGAATTAAAGAGCAATTTTTCTTCTTTTTTTATTGATGCAGAACTATTAATAATTGAAAAAGACATAATTTTGCTTCAAGTGGCAGACGAAAATGTTCGAGAATATTTAACTAAAACTTACCAAATCCAAGAACAGACCATTTGCCAAAAACTCTTTGGAGAAAATAAACACCTCATTCTTTTAACCGAACAACAATGACAAGAAACAAAAGAGAAAGTTAAAGAAAAGCAAGAAAATTGTTTTGTTCTTTTAAAAGATGAAGAAAGCATTAAAAGTAACTTAACTAAATGATTAGAGAAAAATAATTAATGCTTAAAATTTATAGTATATGAAAAGTAAAAATTCAGTAGTATGAAAAAACTCTCTCTCTCTCTCTCTCTCTCTCTGTAGATAAAAAACAAAAAATTTTTCTTTTAAACAAAAATCAAATAAGAAAAGGAGGAAGATATTAAAATGTGAGGCTGAATGGCTGGATTAGGTATCTTTTTTATCCTTTTATTATTAGCACTATTTATCCTCCCTTTAGTCTTTTGAATATTAAAGATAATTAGTTTGTTCAAAAGTGGAAATAACACCGGAGGATGAGTAGTTTTGCTGGTAGGATTTTTTTTCACTCCTTTAATTGGCTTATTAGTAGGCTTAGCCTTTAAAGAAAATAAACCTGAAGACGCCGAGAAAGATAAATATTTTTGGTGCGGTATCTGTAATATCAAATACAAAGAAGAATTTTTAGGTGGTGAAACTGCCCATGAAGGAAAAATCTGCCGTTCCTGTTTAGTGAAAAAACAGAGAGGAGAAACAAATACTTTTAACGGAAGCCAACAGCCATACCCAACTGCTCCAATTTCCCAACCAGTAAATGCTAACATTTATCAGCAACCTGAATATAGACAAAAAAATGATAGCAGTAGTGAAAAAAGAATATTAACACGAGAATTAAGCCGCAAGCAGAGAAAAAGAAATAGTTATCTTACTCAATTTATTATTAATCTGGCAGTTTTACAATGATTACTACCTCTAATTGCTGTTCTTATTTTTTGATTACAACTCAAAGAGCAAATGAAAGTTCAAGCCATGAATAATCCCAGTTTAGGATTGGCTACGGAAATTCCTTTTGGCAAAGTGATTAAGGATTTCTTTAAAATATTAACTTCTGAGTTTTATGTCTATGGTGGTCATAATATTTCAATAAATCTTATTTGAAAAATAGGAATAATACTTGCTTTTTTGCTTCCATTAGGTTTTTGAATTTACAATTTAGTTAGATTTCTTGGTCTCAATGGAGAAATTAATCAATTACAAGCAGAAATAAAAGAAATAGAGCATTAATTATGAAGTATAATGAGTATCGAAAAAATGGTTCAAGCAAATGAAAAGCCGTTATTATTACTTTTGCGATAATTGGAGTTTTATTGCTTGGCGGTATAATTTGATTCGCAGTTAAAAATAAAAAAAGAGTAGTCCAGGCAAATCTTGGCGAGCAGCAAAATCAGCAAACACAAAACGCTGTTTTACAATTAGCCAATAATCTTTTAGGCAATACTAATAACCTTAATCAACTAACTAAAAAGCCAGGCGGAGGCGTCAAAACTATTCAGGAAATTGAAGAAGAATTTTTAATCAGTTTTAATCCTGATAATTCTCCTAAAAGTAATGTTAGCGAAAAACTTCCGTCAGAAATTATAGAAAGAATTTGATGGGAATTAAGACCATGAATTGAGGAATATTTACGAGATTTAAATAAATCAATTTTAGAACATGCCCGAGAAAAATTTCGTCGTGATGTTGAAAACTGGCTCAAATGGCAACAAAAAGAATATAACAGACAATTAGAGGAATATTGAAAAAGGGTTCAAGAATTAAAAAGAATTGAAGATTTAATTCGCGAATACCAAAAAATTCGAGAACAAGAATTATTAGACAAAATTAGCAGAAAAACAGAATTGCGACAAAAAGGCTATATTGACCGAGATATTGAAAAATTGCGAGAATGAAATTTACTTACTCCGAACCAAGAAATACCGGATTTAAACGCTGAAACAAGAATAGGAGCAACAAATATTTTATGAACTAGCGAAAGGGAGTATGGCAAAATTGGCGGTTCCAGTGATTTAATAATTTTTTTGAAGCCAAAATCAGGAAAAAACCCGCGAGTTGAAGGCAATATTAATCAAAATAATTCCAGTTCGGTTATTAATTTTTCAACTCAGATTGCCTATAATGACAAAGAAGGTTATAAAAAATTTATTCGTGATTTTCTAGTTGAAAAAGAAAAATTTGATTATGACGTTTACTGTCTTATTAGAACTGATTCGTCCATGAGCGGACCTTCTGCTGGTATTGCTTATTACTTAGTACTTTATAGTCTAATTAATCAAATTCCTTTACCAAGAAATTTGGGTTCAACTGGACTGTTTTTAAAAAACCAAAAGTAGGGGCAATAGGAGGATTAAGGCTCAAACTAGGATATAATGTTGGGTATGATAGTAAAAAAGATAATCCTATTGATATTTTTATTTTATCCGAAGAAAATAAAGCAAGACACTTTCCAGATGGTAGTTATCACGTTAATCCCACAGACGGCTTTGAAAGTATTCCATCTTATATCAAAGAAAAAATTAGACAGGTTCATTTTGTCAGCACAGTCGACCAAATTGAAATAGCTCTCCAAGAAATTCTAAAAGAACCTGATAGAAAAATAGTTCATAGTTGTGGAAGCAGTGAAATTCGAGAAAGAAAAGAAGAACCAAAAACTTGTGAAATTCAAGCCACGCCAGAACAACTTCTAGCTTTTATGTTTGATTCTGGTTTTGCCGGAGTTAACAGAAGCGGGAGAGACAAAAATGAAAAAGAAAGTATAAATGTTCCTTCTGCTTCTTCTGAAACCGGACCGCTACAAAATATATTATCAATTGAATTTAGTAAAACAAAAGTGTTTGAGAAAGTTAGAGAACTCTATAATGAATATAAACAAAAAATTGATTCTAATCAAGATATAGAAGAATGATACCAAAATGAATTAGCCAAATTAGAAAGTTCAAGTAATAATGAAGAAAATCAAGAAAGAATTAGTGAACTTCAAAAAAAAATTGACACACTAAAAGTAGAAGCAGCAGCAAAGAGAGAAACTGTTGAACAATCAAAAAATAATGAGCAAAGAATAATCGAGATTGAAAAAGAAATTGAAGGCTACAAGCAAGCAAAAACTAATGAAGAAGTGATTTTGGAAAACATTAATCGAAAAATAGAAGAAAATCAACGAAATCCGAACCAAAATCCCGAACAAAATCTTGAAGCAGAGAAACAAGAGATAATTAAAAGAATAGACGAATTAAACGTAAAAATTACAACTAGCGAAGCAGAAATCGCTAATTTGCGACAAAACCAGTCCAACCAAGAATTAATTAAAGAAGCCGAAGAATTAGAATCCCAAGTTAAACAATTAGAAGAAGAGTTGCAAAAGTTATTGAGAGAGCAAAAATTACCTACTTCTCCATCAAGCAGAGAACTGGAAACCAAAAAAAGAAGATTAGAACAAGAGTATCAAATTCGCAAAAAACTAGACCAAGATAAAGGACAAATATATCTTGAATACGAGAACAAATTTAAAGAAGTCGCTGCTCCTTTGGATATTTCTAATATTTCCCAGCAGTTAGCCAATTTAGGTTACAAAAAACTAATAGTTAAATGAAAACAAGGAGAACAATTTGGTCGCATTCATTTAACCACTAATGAACATTCAGTAACTTTTGAAGTGGTAAAAAGATAAGAGTATTTTGTAAAAGCAGCAAAGGAAAAAAAAGTTGTTATTTTATCAAAAACATGCTAATTCCTAAAAGAATTGATGTTTATATTGCTATTTTTTTTCTTTTTCTTCATCAGAAATAAGGAGAAAAAAGCAACCAAAAGAAGCAAAATAAAAATAAAAGTAGTCAACGCAACATTCCTTCACCTTATTTGATGAGAAGAAGAAACTTTATATCCTCATGCCGTAGTGATTTTTATACTTTCCTCGTCTTGAATTGGTTCTAGTTGATAGTCTACTACTTTATCTTTAAATCAGCCTTTTTTTAGTTTAAGGAATTTTAAAGCGAATCTGTAATCAAAATATCCTTGTTCTTCGGCAATACTTTGTGGATCCATAAAATAGATTACTTCATTTTGTCTGCTCGGAATACCTTCGTTTCCTTGTCATTCAATTTCTATTTCTTGATAAGTTTTTAAGTTTTGAATACTACCATTAGATTTTCTTTTAACTGAAACCTCAAAAAAAATGTCTCGTTTTTCTTTTTTTGTCATATATAAAATTTTTGGCGGGAGCGAAAGGATTTGAACCTTCGTGGTAATATTACCGCCGACTTTCCAGGCCGGCTCCTTTGACCGCTCGGACACGCTCCCAAAAATAATATAAGTATTTTTTTGTCTTTAAATTACAGAGTCAATTCTTTTTCTTTCTTTTTTTGGAGTTCTTGAATTTTTTTTAAATACTTCTCATTAACTTTTTCAATTTCTTTTTCGGCTAATTTTTGTTCATTTTTAGATAATTCTTTCTTTTTCATTAAATTGTCAATCTCTTTCAAAACTTTTTGGCGGCTGGCACGCAAATCGATTTTTCCTTGTTCAATTTTTTTTCCAACATTTTTAATTAATTGTTGGCGAGTTTCTCCGGTCATGGGGGGAAGAGAAAAACAAATTTCATCTTTCTCCATTTTGACTTGCTGATAGCCTAATTCAGATTCTAAGATTGCTTTATTAATTACTTGAATTTTTTTTGGTTCAAAAACGTGAACAACGAGTTGTCTGTCAGGATTAATCTTCAAGGTGGCTAATTGTTCAATTTTTTGTTTTTTTCCTTGTTGTTCAACGGTCAGTTCTTCAATTGTTTCCAAAGAAATCTGATTGCTACGAACTNCGAATCTGTAATCAAAATATCCTTGTTCTTCGGCAATACTTTGTGGATCCATAAAATAGATTACTTCATTTTGTCTGCTCGGAATACCTTCGTTTCCTTGTCATTCAATTTCTATTTCTTGATAAGTTTTTAAGTTTTGAATACTACCATTAGATTTTCTTTTAACTGAAACCTCAAAAAAAATGTCTCGTTTTTCTTTTTTTGTCATATATAAAATTTTTGGCGGGAGCGAAAGGATTTGAACCTTCGTGGTAATATTACCGCCGACTTTCCAGGCCGGCTCCTTTGACCGCTCGGACACGCTCCCAAAAATAATATAAGTATTTTTTTGTCTTTAAATTACAGAGTCAATTCTTTTTCTTTCTTTTTTTGGAGTTCTTGAATTTTTTTTAAATACTTCTCATTAACTTTTTCAATTTCTTTTTCGGCTAATTTTTGTTCATTTTTAGATAATTCTTTCTTTTTCATTAAATTGTCAATCTCTTTCAAAACTTTTTGGCGGCTGGCACGCAAATCGATTTTTCCTTGTTCAATTTTTTTTCCAACATTTTTAATTAATTGTTGGCGAGTTTCTCCGGTCATGGGGGGAAGAGAAAAACAAATTTCATCTTTCTCCATTTTGACTTGCTGATAGCCTAATTCAGATTCTAAGATTGCTTTATTAATTACTTGAATTTTTTTTGGTTCAAAAACGTGAACAACGAGTTGTCTGTCAGGATTAATCTTCAAGGTGGCTAATTGTTCAATTTTTTGTTTTTTTCCTTGTTGTTCAACGGTCAGTTCTTCAATTGTTTCCAAAGAAATCTGATTGCTACGAACTTTTCTTAAATTAGTTTCTAACCTGTTTAAGTCTTCTTCCATTAATTTCTCAATTTTCTCGGCTCATTCCGTCATATAGTTAATTTTATCTAAATTTTAGCAAGAATACTCCCATTTCTATAAGTGGTGAGAGAAAACTCTTGTTAGTTTTTTACTGAACCAGTTAGCCAATTAGAGTTGTAGTGATTTCGGATTGGCTTGCTGATTGAGTATTGAACTCTAACGAAATCACTATGAAAAAAACTTATAAAGTTCGGTTGTATCCAAGCCAAAAGTGGAAATTTAATTTGCACACGGTAGTAGTTTTAATCTTATATAATAGATATTCATAAAAAAGTACGTTGGTTGAGAATTGCTTTGCCATAAATTAATTTAGTCTAATTTCGTTAAATCTTCTTTAATTAACTCTCGAAAACTAGGTTTCATATTCTTTCAAGATACTAATTCTACATTGAAAGGTAAATCACTTTCTTTAAATTCCTCTTCTAAAAGAAAAGTTACAGCGTCTGGTATCTCTTCTTGATAGCAAAGGTCTAAATCGGAAAGTTTTCTGGCGGTCCCTTTGGTTCGGGAGCCATAAGCGTAAAAATGGTAAGGGTATTTAGCAAGTATTTGCTGGATTATTTTTTGGTGTCTAGTTTCTAATTGTAGCATTCTGGTATCTGATTCACAATTAATTTTTAAGTTTTTGGGGCGGAGAGGTTGAATAATTTGGGCTTTTAGTTCGTTTTGCTGTTCTAATTGCTGATAATAGTTGATTTTCTGTAATTGATGGAATGCTCGGGTAATAGATTTTAATTGCTGTTCGTAGCATTCAACTTGCTTTTGAGCCTTTTTTTTATCTTTTATTGCGTTTTGGCAAGCATTTATTAGGTTAGTATGATTTGTTCGTAAGCATGGATTTTATTTGCTAAATCAGTGCTGGTTTTTCTTTCAGTTTGTAATTGTTGGCGAGATGGTTATTGATTTGCTTTTGTTCGGCAAAATTTTCTCTTTCTTGGGATAATTGTTTCCTGTTGAGCTATTTATTCGATCCAGGGAGACTAGTAGATTGGAGGACTTGGGCTTGTTGTTCTTGAACTTGTAAATTATCTAATTGGGACTGTAATTGGCTAACTTGCTTTTTTAAGTCTTCAATCACTTTATCTTTTTGCTCGGCGATTTCTTTGAGTTGCCTTTCTCTTCACTCCTTGGCTTTTTGGAGAGCTTTTTCAAATTCTTCTCGTTCCATTTGGAGTTCTTCTCGTTCCATTTGGAGTTCTTCTTCTAATTGAGTTATTTTCTCTGATTTGCTTTCAATAATTTCTTTTTGGGCTTTAATTACTAATTCAGGATTAGCTTTTTTTCAAGCTTGCAGTTTTTGGGAGAAGTCTTTTATTTTTCTATCTCATTCTTCTTCTACTTTTATCTTCTCCTTAGCAAACAAATTGTAAATATTTTGGGACTTAGCATCTTCTCTATAAATTGCTGGACAGTAAAAGTCTTCTAAACTATCTGATAAATACTCTAGACCGCTATCTAAATCAGTATCACTAATAAAAAGCTTTTTTAATTTATTCATCCCCTTTAGATGTTCTAAACTACCAGTAAAATTATTTATTCTTAAATCTAATTCCTTTAAATTCACTAAATGATTCATAAAAGATAAATCTTGGCTAAAGTTATTACTGCCTAAGTCTAAATGTTCTAATTTTTCCCCAGCATCAATGAATTTAATTTCGGCGAGAGAATCATGAGAGCAATTAAGTTTCTTTAAACTAGGTAAATTATTTAAGATTAGTTGTTGGATATTTTTAAAACCATCAATACATACTATTTCTAGTTGAAGACAATTACTAATGACTATTTTGGTTAAATCAAGAGAAGAATAACCAGCAGAGACATAATTTTTTCGTATTCTTTTTAAATTAGAAAAGCCATCAATAATTAGTTCACTAGATTGTTTAAAGTTTAAATTGCTGTCAAACTCAATTGTTTCTACCTGGTTTCTGTTGGAATATTGACAGTTTAGTCATTCTTGAGCGTTTTTGTATTTAGTCATAATATATTATTTTAAGTTCGTAACGAAGAAACTTCCCTTTTCCCTTCGCACTTAAATCAAAAATAATTCGCTCATAAAGAGTAATTGGTTGAATTGCTTGGGTTTGCTGATTAGTATTGCCTCTTGCTACTAAATTCTTGGCATATTCCAGTAAATCCATTAAAATAGTTCCTTGTCAGGAAACTACTCTAAATTTCTTGTCTTTAATTCCTTGGACTAGTTTAGCAAACTGTTCGCTAGTGAGATTATTTAGATTCTTGGTTTTTACTGGGTTATTTTCAACATTTATGGCTTCTAAATTAGGAAAAGTAGACAGTAAATCAAGCAAAATCTATTTCTTTAATTTGGTTGCCAAAAATTAAGTTTTTTTAACTGGGATTTGTTGGCGAGAGAGTTTAAAAAGTCCAAGTTTTCAAACTTATTATTATAAGAATTTAAACTTTGGAGAGTAGTAAACTCGCTTAAATCTGCGTTTCCTGCTAGGTCTCTATTGCTGATATCTAAATATCTAATCTTGGCTTTTTTAGTGATTTGGTTTATATGTTGTTGTGCGTCATTATTCATATAAATAATTTTATTTATAATTTTTATCTCCTTTTTACTTTTTTATAATCATGCTTGCTTATCTCAATTTCCCAGGCTTGATTGTTCTCTCACAGGAAAAAGCAGCGTCATTGTCCGCCAATGCGAATACTGTAATAGTCTTTCACGGCTTCAATAGGTTCAAAACGAAAACCCGAAAAAACATTAAAATCTTTCTTGTCTCGGGCATTAACCACCACTTTTATCCGCCAACGAGCTTTTTCAGCGGGCTGAATTCCCGACCACTGCTTAAATCATTTACCCAGCATGTATTCCTCCACGGCGGGGTCTTTAAACTTTTTTCGCTTAACGAGTTGGNTTGTCTTTAATTCCTTGGACTAGTTTAGCAAACTGTTCGCTAGTGAGATTATTTAGATTCTTGGTTTTTACTGGGTTATTTTCAACATTTATGGCTTCTAAATTAGGAAAAGTAGACAGTAAATCAAGCAAAATCTATTTCTTTAATTTGGTTGCCAAAAATTAAGTTTTTTTAACTGGGATTTGTTGGCGAGAGAGTTTAAAAAGTCCAAGTTTTCAAACTTATTATTATAAGAATTTAAACTTTGGAGAGTAGTAAACTCGCTTAAATCTGCGTTTCCTGCTAGGTCTCTATTGCTGATATCTAAATATCTAATCTTGGCTTTTTTAGTGATTTGGTTTATATGTTGTTGTGCGTCATTATTCATATAAATAATTTTATTTATAATTTTTATCTCCTTTTTACTTTTTTATAATCATGCTTGCTTATCTCAATTTCCCAGGCTTGATTGTTCTCTCACAGGAAAAAGCAGCGTCATTGTCCGCCAATGCGAATACTGTAATAGTCTTTCACGGCTTCAATAGGTTCAAAACGAAAACCCGAAAAAACATTAAAATCTTTCTTGTCTCGGGCATTAACCACCACTTTTATCCGCCAACGAGCTTTTTCAGCGGGCTGAATTCCCGACCACTGCTTAAATCATTTACCCAGCATGTATTCCTCCACGGCGGGGTCTTTAAACTTTTTTCGCTTAACGAGTTGGGGCATGCTTTAAACTTTCCGGCTTCGCTTTGTAAGGTGTAATCTGTTTTTTTATCGTTTCCATCTTGGCTTTGGCTAA
Organism: endosymbiont GvMRE of Glomus versiforme; assembly: GCF_003546845.1. NCBI lineage: Bacteria > Bacillati > Mycoplasmatota > Mollicutes > Mycoplasmatales > endosymbiont GvMRE of Glomus versiforme. The sequence continues at coordinate 91,495 of NZ_NWVA01000005.1, forward strand.
CTCTTCTTCGTAACTTAGTTGTAAATTAAGCCAAAGTTCAACCGAACTACCAAAATAAAAAGCCAAGCGAGCCGCTAAATCTGGGGTAATATCGGCTCTTTCTTCACAAACCCACTTTATTTGTTCCTTGGAAACTTGGAGAGCATCGGCTAATTCTTGGGGACTAATATCACGGGGAATTAATATTTCTTCCCGTAAGATTGTACCCGGATGAATAGGCTTAACCACAAACTTCTCTTGTTTATTAGTTGTTTTCATAATAATTATTTTTGTTTATTTTTAGTATGTTTTATGAGTTTTTTAGGTTTTTTCTTATATTTAGCCTATGCTCTTTTATTGGGTAAAAGAAAAAGCCGAGCAAAATTGCCTTATGAGTAGTTTTTTAGTTTTTCCTATTCGTGCACGCATGCATCATTGAGGTAATAATAAAGAACAAAACAATTATCTGTTAATAACCAATTTAGAACAAAAAGTAATAAAAAACAACCGAAAGGTTATAAAAAATAAATATGGTGATAAAAGAGAAAAAAATGAGTGGACAAGAAGAGCAAGAATTCCAAAAAACTCTTCAAGAACTAGAAGATCCCAAAAATATTGGTCAAGGTTCTTGGGCTTTGCCGAGAAATGCTACTGTAGCAGAAAAAACAAAATACGAAATTTGTGAAAAAATATTAGGCTACCAAGAAGATAGTAATTTAAGTGATGAAGCAATGGTTCGTAAGCTTCATTTAACTCAAGTTGAATTAGAAGATATTTTGTTTTGCCGAATAAGTAAATTTAACCTCGACTACTTGATAAATATTGCTAGCAATTTATTTTCCCCTAATGAAATAAAAGTAGTTATCGAATCAAATAATATTCATGTCCAAACCATTTAAGTTAATCAAAGAAGAGTTTTCAGATAAATTTCAAGAATGTTGGTGAACTTATGAATGTTTATTTGAGTTTACTTTCAAAAAAAAAAGCATTGCTAAGATAACTATCACTGACCATCCTTGAAAAAAGCCTGGTCGGGAGTGAATTACTAAAGAATTAGTTTTGAATATTTTGGTTACCGAGTTGAATGGTCGTCAAAGAATGAAACCTAAAGAAAGGATTAATAATCGGGATATTTATGTTCGCGAATGGGTTCCTTATGGCGATAAGGATTATTTATTAGTCTTTTGATTTGAAGATGGTAATTCTGATTGATTATGAGTGAGAAACTGTTATCCTGTAAGTTAAATAATATATGACAAAAACTAAAAAACCCTTAACTATCCTTCCTACTAATCAACTCCTCCAACAAATATGAGATTATATTATTAGTCGACCAAACAAAAAAGGAGAAACTAAAAAAAGTCGGTGAGAATGCTTATATTTGCTTTGCTGAAAAGCAGGATTGAGAATTACCGAAGCCATTAGTTTTGATTTAAATTTAGAGCATCAATCTCTTGAATATAAAGGTTTATATTTACTGCGAGGGAAAAGACAAAAAGACAGGTGAGTTTATGTCAGTCTAGAAGTAGTCAAAGAACTAAAAAAAAGAAAGTGAAAACCAAATACAACCAACAGAATTAATTTCTTCTATTTCCTCCAACAAGTTAAGAAAGAATTAGATATCTCTGAAAAAACAGAACTGGCACCACATACTCTCCGCCGTTGTTTTGCTACTTATAATGCTTTGAATGGTATGCCTTTACCAGTATTGCAGAAAGTATTAGGTCATGCTAGAATTAGCACTACTGTTTTATATATTAAAGACAGTGATTTAATTAAGTTTAAACCTGTTTAATTCATTCATATAAAAACAAATAAATGAAACTCATCAAACTACCCCTTAATCTTATTCCCATTACTTCTTGATGAAAAAATGCTCGCAGTCAAATTAAACCTAGTCAATGAAATAAAATAAGAAAACAAGTCTACCAACAAGCTAATTATGCTTGTGAAATATGTGGGGTAAAAAAAGTAAGACTAGATTGTAATGAAGTGTGAAAATATCAGTCAAATAAGCAAATCTTGGCTAAATTAGAAGCAGTTTGTCGGCTTTGTCATTTGGCACAACATCTAGGTTATGCCGGAGTAATTGGCAGATTTCAGGAAGCTAAAGAACACTTAAAAAAAGTGAATGGCTGGAACGAGAAACAAACCCTTATTTATATTCAAGAAAAGTTTCGTGAGTGAGAAGTAAGAAATAAGGTTAAATGAGTTTTGGATTTGAATTATTTAGATAATTTTGGTTAGGTTTTTGTTAATTTTAGCAATAAAGGTTTTTTGTAGAGTAGTGGAATTTCTTAAGAATTATTGATTCAGGGTGAGGATTGGAGGATTTGGGCTTGTTGTTCTTGGCAATTAATTGCCTCTTGATTTTGTTGTAAACTCTCTAATTGTTTTTCTAATTGGTGGAGTTCAACTTGCTTATTAAGAAGAGTTTGTAAAATTTCTTGGTTATTATTCAATTCTTCGTTTAAAGTTTGCTTTAACTCTTTTAGTTTTGCGGATTCATTATCATTATTTTGTAAAACCCTTTCTTGCTTTTTAAGTAGTTTTTCTAATAAATATTTTCCTGCACTACCAAGATTGCTTTTTAGATTATTGGTTAACTGTTTCAATTGTTCCTTTTCTTTCTGTACTTGAGGAGCTAATTCTTTGATTTTTAATCTTTTGATTTCATTTTGGAGAGATTGGAAGTTATAATGTTGATTAGGAAAAAGAATAGAAAAAGCCCGTTTTATTTTTTCCTTTTCCTCTTGAACTTCTTCTTTTCATCTAGTTATTATTAGGCTAGGATTAGCTTTTCTCCAAGACTGATAATCTCCTCCATAATCTGCCAGTTGTTTTTGAATGGCTTGGCAACCAGCTTCTGGTCGAAAATTTGTGTTACATAAAAAAGTTTCTAGACTTTCAGGCAAATATTCTAAACCGCTGTCAATATCAATGTTAGAAATATTTAGTATTTTTAATTTTTTCATATTTTTTAAGGGCTTTAAAGAGCCGTAAAGACGATTGTAAAACCCTCTATCCGCTTTTTGTTTATTAATAGTATCTATATAAAGGGTTTCTAAATTAGTAAAATCACTTAAGAATGATAAATCTTGCGGGGTGGTAAAACCATCACTGCCAATATTTAAAAAAGTCACTTTTTCTGGATCTAGACTTTTGAAATTAAATTCAGTAATGAGATTATCACCAATATCAAGGTGTCTAATTTCTGGACAATTGTTAATAAATATATCAGTAATTTGGCATGTCGCACAATCAATTGTAGTAAGTTGTGGACAATCGCTGATATGCAAACTTGTTAACTTGCCATCACGACAATGAAATTGCTCCATTTTAACGAATCCTTCTAATTTTAAAGAACCTTCTAAATCTCTGCTGAGATTCAATTTTTTTATTTCTTCTCTTTCCTCCTTAGGATAATTTTCTTCTAATCATTCTTGTGCTTTTGCCATAATTTTAGTTTTATATAATAGATATTCATAAAAAGTGTTTTTTTAAAGCACGTTAGTTGAGAATGCTTTGCCATAAATTAATTTAGTCTAATCTAGTCAAGTCTTCTTTAATTAACTCACGAAAACGGGGTCTCATGTGTTTTCAATTAACTAATTCTACTTCAAAAGGTAAATTAGATTCAATAAACTCTTCCCTTATCTGGCTAATGGTAGAAAGAGGCACTTCTTCTTGATAGCAAAGGTCTAAGTCAGAAAACTTGCTAGCATTGCCTTTCACTCGTGAACTATTTTTCAGTGTTTTTCTTCTAGTTGTAGGTTCATATAAAACTATTTTTGGTTAATTTCGGCTTGCACTTTGGCAATTAGGTAATTTAAATCTTCCAAAAAGTTAGGTAAGGTTTTTCAAATGTCAGTTAATATATCTGCTTCGTAACTGTGGACAGTTAGGTTTCTAGTTTCTAAATATTTTTCTCCTCAGGCTTCAAATTCCCTAATTAGACTTCTGCGGCGGCTTTTCGAAAAGTTTCTTTGGGGCTGTGTACTTCTAATCTAAGTTTCGGCAATTTTTGTTATCTAATTGTTTTGCATAAAGGCCATTACCAACGTTTTTCCAAGGTGCTTCATAGACAACTAATCATAATTTAGGAGAATATTCACTGAAATCTCCTGGTGGAGGAGCAATAAGCAATGGTGAAAACACTAATTTTAAAGGCCATTTCTCAATTAAGAGAAGCATTGCCAAGCAAAAAAGGTAATAAAAATTGTGGTGAAGTTTTCTGCTTTTAAAAACTTTGTTAAAAATATATATCATGGTAAAAGCACGAGAATGATTGGAAAGGAAGTATCCTAATAAAGAAGAAGTAGAGTTAATTGATTTTTCTGATCTAAAGGCTGATGAAGAAAGCGAGCTAATTGTCGATAGATGACCTAATTTAAAGCAAATTAGAAACTATGGAGAAAAAAGTTCGACAGATTGGGAAATACCAGTTCATACCTTGGGATTAACTAAAATAACTATTACTAACTGTCCTGAATTAAATTTGATACATATTAATCGTCTTCTCAAACTAAAAGAAGTGATTATAAGCAATCTTCCTAATCTCGGGAAACTTTATTTTTCTGATAACATTTCGCTTAAAGAAATTAAGATTGTTGAATGCCCTGAATTATGAGATCTATTTTGCAATGAAAGCATAATTGAAAGTTTAGATTTAAGTCACTTTCCTAATTTACAAATAATTAGTTGCAGAAATAATTTACTGCAAGAAATAAAACTTCCTTTAAATAGGGATGAACTAAGAGAAATAAAGTTAGCGAATAATAATTTTCCTTCACAGGACTTGTCAATTTTTAAAGGGTTTTTATACTTGGAAAAACTAGACATATCTAATCTTTATCCTTCTGATGTTAGTGAAGAAGGAACTGTCATTAATCGTTTTCATGGTTCTTTGGAACCCTTAAAGGAAATAATTACTTATGGACAAAAAGAAAGCAAAGAAGGCAAAAAAGAGCGAGTGTTTCTGTTTTTAAATATCAGTAATACTGACATCGACTCAGGATTAGAATATTTACCATTAGGTGCTGAAGTTGTTTGTGAGGTTAATCAAGAATACCGACCTAATAGCAAAGTCAAAGCAATTGCTGAACAACTAAAGTCATATCGGAGTGATATTAAAGATTGACAGAAAGACAAAGAGAATGGTGTATTCATGGTCCCTTGACAAAACGCCAATTCTAATTTAATTATAACCGCTAGAAACGCACAGATCTTTGAGCTTGAGAATCAACTTCAATCACAAAAAGATGCTTGCTCAGAAGTTCAAAAAAAGATAAATGAACTTCACCAAAAAACTAGTCTTGATGAAGTAGAAAACTTTTTTAAAGAAGTTGATGAAAGTTGTGAAGAGTTAAAAAAGCAAAATCAGCAAAAAGATGAAGTGTTAAAAAAACTTTTACTAAATCTTCCAGATCTAGTGGAAAGAAAAAAAACAACCACTGGTATTAATGACTCATGAAAAAAATTTAAGAAACTGCTAAAAGAACGAGAAGAACTGACTAAGCAACATCGACAAAAAATTAATGAAATTTTTAATAGTTGGGCAGAAAAAGATAAAAAAATAGCAAACCTAATTGAAGAAAAGTTTGACATTTATGAAAAAGTTGTTTTTGAAAGCATGCTCAAAGACCGACAAATTATGAATTTAAAAGCCAAATTAAGAAACTTGGGGAATTCTGCCCAAATTCAAGTTCCGCCTAAATAAAAAAAGAGAATTTACTACCATTCCTATAAAAGACCTTAAAAGCAAGAAAACTGGCACTCTTTACTATCAAGGACAAAAAATAGGAGACGCTAAAATCAGCGGTGAGGTTATGCTCCCTGGCAATGCTTATTATGATAAAGAAAGCAAGTTTTTAGGTTATTATGAATATAAAGCCTGAGGCACCTTTTTCCCTAAACAAAATTATATCTTTAATACTGCCACGGAATTCTGAAACTTATTAAAGCAAGATTTTGGTATTGAGTATAAATCATGAATGACGCCCAACAACACCTTAATCAAATCACTAAAAAAGGACGCATCTATTATCTAGACATTAGCAATAGAGACTTAGCAGGCAATGCCGACCTCTCTGAATTCACACCCTCCAACATTTTAATGCCGCTAATAATCAGTTTGAAAACCTGAATTTCTTAAATAGTTTGCCAAATAAGGAGAAATTACAAAGTATCGATAGTAAAGCGATAGTTATGTCTTTGTTTTTCTCATAAAAAACAACAACAAAGCAACTCAGGGCAGGAAATGTTGGCCGACTCGCCAAGAATTAGGCAATAAAACACTCCTTTTGGGGAAAGTTTAGATGTTATTAAAGATATTGAATTAGGAGATATGGAAAAACAATTAGGTCTCAGTTTAAGTAAAGAAATAAGAGAGCAAATCCAACAGGCTACTAGTTATCAGCAAATGGTTAAGTTAAGAAATAATGCTATACAAAAGCATTTGGAGCAAAATTTAGGCAACAAAGAACAAACTGTTGAGGAAAATGAATTAAATATCTCTGAAAAAAACTTACCGGTAGCAAAGAAAAAGTTCAGACTAATACAAGCAAAAATAACAAGACCAGTAATGGCCAACTTTAAATCAAGTTAATGTTTCTGACAAGAGTTCAGTTGCCAATAGTGGTAATACTTACTACAATATCAATAATTTAGGAAGAGATGTAATAATTAATAATGCATCTCACGAAGAAACAAAGAAGTCTGAGGGGAATTCAGAGACTTTTAGTCAAGCAGAAAAAATTAACCCTTCTTAAAAAAAGGAGGCAACTCACTTTGCTGAATCTGGGCGCGCTGAGGATTACTTAATTGCCTTCTCATCGGGCTAGCACTACGCTTTATCGAACTAGAAGTTGGCTGAGACTTGACTTGCTTCTCAATTAATTCCTTACTCCTAATCAAAACTTCTCCTAACTTTTCTTTTTTTAACTTACTTTGGAAGCTTCTCAACTTCCACTTCGCTTCGGAAATTTCCTTAGTCTTAGGTTTAGGATTAACTCGACTTTCTAAGTTTATCAATTCTTCTTGGGCTTCGAAAACTTTAATTAATCATTTATAATCATCTGCTTTTAGTTTATTTTTAGTTTCATTAAGCAATTTGGCTAAACCGGGATATTTTTCCTTTAAAGTTTTTTCTTTCATCTCCGTGGAACTAACCGATAATAGCAAACTATTTTCTTGCAATTGTTCTTGTAATAACAATTCTTCTGCTTTTTGATTAGTTTGAAGTTCTTGTTCGGTTTCCCCTAATTTTTGTTCTAGACGAGTTTGGCTTTTTTCAGCTCCTCTTAATTCTCCTTCTAGTCTAGCCTTTTCGGCTCGTAAAGCTTCCAATTCTTCTTGCTCAACTTTAGTCTCTAATAGTTCTTTTGCTTTTTCGGTCAACTGGCTACTTATTTCTTGGCATTCAGCTTTCCTTTCAGCCAATAATTCCTCTAAGATTCGCTTTTCTCCGGCTAAACGGTTTCTTTCGTCCTGCAGTTGTTGAATCCGTTGTTGAGCTTCAACTTCTTTCTTTAACATAAGTTGTTCCCAAGCCGTTTTTTCTTGTTCAAATTGATTTCGCAACTCCTCTAATTCTTTTTTCTTAGCCTGCAAGTTTGCTTGGTTTACAGCTAATTCATTCTCATCAATACCTTTCTTTTGCAAATCTTTTACCATTTGCTCCAACTGTTTTTTTTCACTTTCTAATTCAGCCAGTTTTTTTTGTTTACTGAGTAAATTTTCTTGCCACTGCTCAGGTTCAATTGAGTGTATAGCGGATTCTTCTTTCTCGGATTCATAATCATCGACAGTGATTTCTGGAAGCATTGACTGAACCTCTTCCTTTTCGCTATCAGCACTCTCGCTCAATTCCTCGGCTATATCTGGATTAATTTCAACTTTCTTCCCAGCCTTATTAACCAATTTTAACTTTGCCTCTAACTCTTCTTTTTCCTGTAAAATCTGTTCTTTAACTAATCTCTCCTGAGCATATTTACTTTCTGTTTCAACTTTAACTTCTTCCGCTAAACGAATTGCCTCCTGAGCCGCTTTTAAATCCTCTTCATATTTCTTCATCATTAACTCATCAACTTCGGCTACTTCATTTTTTCCCACTAATTCTTTTTCTCAATCCGTCGGGAGAACTTCGGTTTCTGACAAACCTAACTTTGCCCTAATTTGGTTTTCTAATTCTTGATTTTTAACTATCAATTCTTTTACTTTATTCTTATAACTCTTTAACATACTATACCTTTCTAATAAATTGTTCTACTTGCACGATTTTGGCTTCGCATTCCTGCTTTTCCTGGCGAATTTCCTGTTGTTGCATTTCCGTAAAAAATGTGGCAGTTAAAGCCTCCTCAGTCTCTTGAATTTGGCTACGCAAATATTTTTGATAATTTTCTAAACATTCTTTTGATTCTTTAACATTTTCAGTAAGTAAATTATTATTATTTTGCAATTCTTTTATTTGTTGGTCTTTTTCTTCAAGTTGAGTTATTAATTCATTACCTTTATTTTCCTTTTCGGTTAACTGTTTTTCTAATTCCGCCACTGATTTTTGGCTGGCTTCCCGAACTTCTTCGGCTTCGTTTTTTTCCCGGATAGCTACTTCTTTTGCTTCATTAACTAAGCGAATTGTCTCCTCGGCCGCCAGTTTTTCTTTTTCAAATTCGGCTTGGAGTTTTTGAAAGGCTTCTTTTTCAGCCACTAACTGTTCACTAATTTTTTTATGCTCAGCCCGCTCAGCAGTTAAAGCAGAGCTAGTTCTAGCATGGTTATCTTTTTCAGTTTGCAATTCTTTGGTTAAGGAAGAATAAGAAGTCTGTAAATTCTGATACTTCTCCTTAGTTAAGTTATGGGCAGTCTGCTCCTTAATTAATTCTTCTTGCTTAACCACTTGGATAGTTCAATTTTCAGCTAAGTCATCGTTTTTTTCTAAACCTAAAACTTGTTTAATTTGTTGAACTAAGTCTTCTTTGCTTTGCTTAGTTTTGGCATGTTCAAGTTGCTCGACCGCGAAAGCTTGTTGGGCTTGATTTTTGGTCGTTCTAATCTCCTCAATTAAGTTTTCTTTGAGTACTTTGTAGTCTTCATGTCCTGCCTTTAAGTCTTCGATTAACTGTTTATACATGGCTACCACCTCGGAGCTATTAGCAGAGGTTAAATTAGCAAGGTCAAGTTTTCCGGTTAAACCACCAACCAAACCTTGGATTTCTTGACTAAACATTTGCTCTACGTCTAAGTTCAATTTAGCTCTTAACTCTTGGGGCAAGTTTTCTAATTTGGCTCCTAATTCACGACGAAGATTTTGCAGTTTGGTTTCTAATTCATTAGCAATTAATCGGCTTAACTCTCCATTATCCTGAAAAGAATTAATTACTGCTTGTCTGGTTTCCCAATTGACTATCCGGATTTGTCGACTATTAAGTTCTTGAAGAAGTTTATTAATGAGTTCTTGACCAAATTTCTGAACCGCGAGATTATTTTCCTCTTCCGTTTTCTGAATGGCTTGGAATTCCTGACAAACCTGATGAACTTCTTGAAGTTCTTGAACAAATCATTCTTTGTTTTTTTCATTCTTAGTTTTTTCAATAAGTTGAGCAATTGATTGCTCTAATTTGCTTATTTGGTTGCTTTGGCTAACGAGAGAATTTTGACTACATTCAGAACAAGTTTTATTCTCAACCAAGCTTTCCCGAAAGCCTCGACAATTTTGACAATATTTCATGATAACTTTTTGTATAGTTTTATTTTTAGGAAAAATTTAATTTACTTTTAGAATTTTTTTTACTTTTACTATTTATTGATTTATTGCTTAAAAAAGCTTTTCTTCTAAACAAATAAGGAGAAAGAAAAATAAATCCTAAAAACCAAGTGTTCTCAGTGTCAAAAAGAAATCACTAACACTCCAATCAACGAAAGTTTTTGTAGCAAAATCTGTTCTCTATATTCTGAAATAAGCTAATTATTAACTGAAACTTATACTTCAGTAGATGCCGATAAACTCCACAAGTTAGCCCATAAACTATTAGAACTTGCCCAAGAATACTCTCCTTCTTTACCTGCTTGCTTAAAACCTTACTGTGATTCTTTAATTGAAAGTCTACAGAAACTAAACGACGCTGCTTATGAAACTTGAAATGATGTTGACAAACTTCAAGCAATCTTAGATTATTAACCAACTAACCCAAGAATTAGTTAACGAACAAGAGAAAAGAATTATTGTAGAAAATAATCTTAACCAAGAAAAACAAATTAATCATAACTTACGCCAGCAATCACAATCTGAACGAGAAAATAACAACAATTTAGCAAATAAAAATCAGGCTTACTAACAAACTATTACCAACCTTCAAAAAGACTTACAAAACGCAATAAAAGATAAGCAAATAGCAGAAAAGCAATTAAACTATTTAATAATTAGCGAGATAAAAAAAGCCGCCAGACAATTCCAGCAATGACAGAAATTTAATTATTACCAACAATTAGAGCAAAAAAGCCAATTCAAAGCTCAAATAATTCACCCACCGCCTCGGAAAAGTTAAAAAGTTTACATTTTTGGAAAAATAACTCTTTTTTGTTCTTTTTTTGAAGTTATTCCCTGTCTTAGGAACCTTCTTCATTTAATACTTCCTTGCTTATTTTGTAGTGTTCTCATTTTTCTTCTTCGGATTCAATGTATTTAGGAAATTTTTTCTCAAATTCTCCTTCAAATTCAGTTCCTTTTTCCAAGTCTTCTTTAATAAATTTTTCGGTGTTTTGAATAAGTTTCATTAGTTCTTCAAGTTGTTTGTCAGTCGCATTTTTCCTTTTTTCTGTTAAATAATTCATGCTTCCACTGCCAAAATTTTTCACATAAAAGTTATCTATACCATCAGGACTATTAGTTAATAATTCTCAAATTTTCTTGGATTTTTTTTCATCTACAAATTCTTTTCTATCAGTTCCTCCTCATTGTAGCAAACTAGAACTACATAAACAAGCCCGAGCAAATATTAATTTTTTTCTTAATTCTTTTCAGTCGTTTTCAGATTTGGCAGAGTCTTTATAAAAGTTATTTATTAATTTATAGTCTTTCATGCGTTTTTTGATTGATTATCGCGAAGCGTGAACTACAATAAGAAGGAATTTGCAACAAAGGAATATTATTTAAGTAAATGTTCTTAATTTTTAATTTTTCGGTATGAGCAATTAAACTATCCAAAGAAAAACTTTCGGTGTATCCTCGCACTAATCTAGCAGTATTATCTTTATCTAAATCTAATTTTTGAGCCAATTCTTCCTCGGAAAGATTGTTTTTGATTAGATAACGACAAATGACTTGGCTAAACTCATATTTAGTCTTTTCGCTAACACTGGCTTGCTCTCCGGGCATTCAACTTCCTAAACACTTTTCACTTTCTACTCACTGAAAAACTTTTTCTTCCTCAGCGTTAATAGGAATTTCAATGATTTCTCGCCCTTGGTTTTTCATATACTCTAATTTTACTAATCAGGGTGGCAAGTTCGCACTCAAAGATAAGTGTCTGCTTCTTTTCATCATCACCAAATTAGTTTATATCTTTTGTCGTTTATTTCAGGATAAGCTTTAAAATAATTCTTTTTCTCGGGTTGCTTACCGCTAAAAGGAAAATAGTGATTGTTTAATAATTGAACTAATTTCATAATTAACTTGTGGGTAATACCATGCTCTAAATGTTTATCACAGTGAGAACTAACTGCCACATATTTAATTGAGCGGTCGTTAACTATAATTGCTTGATCTAGTGGGTAAAGGTAATAAGTAATCACCTCTTTTTTAGTTTTTTGGGATGATGTTTCTTTATCTTTAATTGTGTTGGGATTTATTTTTAGGGGCATATAATTCATATTGCTCGCCCTTGGTTTTAATACCTTGTATATATTTTTACATGATTTGTTTAATTTGGGAAGATTTATCCATAAAAAAATTTTTTACTTTCATCAGCAAAAACACTTAGCGTTCCACCCGCAAATACCCCTCTCCAAGTCTCGCATTTTACGAGACCCACGAAGGCTTGTTAATTAATGTGACACGATAAGGTATATAAGCAAAAATGGTATTGAGAGCAATCAAACAGTCCCTAACTTTTGCCCTGAACCCAGAGAAACAACCCAAACAAAAAATAATTTTATCCAACCTGCCCCTGTTCTCTTTGCTTATCAACTAACAATAATTCTGAACCAGGAGTTAACTTTTCTCAATAAAACATTAAGCGAGCAACTGAAAAATCATTAATCTTGGCTCGGCAGATATCATATAACTCCTCCTCCGAAATGGCTAATTTTCGTGCTACTTTCTCAAAAGGCAACTTGTTTTTTTGTTGGTAAGATAAAATGGCTTTACAAAGACGATATTTGGTTTTTTCTTCCAAAGTAGGATTTTCTGGCAAGCCAATATTTCCCCCTTCGTAATTATCACTTTCCAGTCTAGCAATTATTTCTTTTTCAGTTAGGTTTTTAAAGTCTTTGTTTCTTTTCATTATATTTCTTTTTAGTGCGATGACAAGTTTTAATTCAAAGAGAATTATCGCTGTCTTTTAAATATCAAATTAGTTTATAACTTTTGCCACTATCTCAGGCAGGTTCTAACTTAAAAAATTCCTTATCATCTTTGCGGCCTTCGGGAATAAAAGGACCTTTGGTTTCTAATTTTTTCACTAACTTTTGAATTAGTTCAGGAGTAATGCCTTCTCGCCCTGACTTCTTTCAAACATGGTCGCTAATTTGGAGAGTGTTTAACTGGCGATAGTTAATAAGCAAGTATGACCTGCCTAATCATTCCTGACAAGGATAAGGAGTAAAGTTTTCTTTTTCTGATTTAGCAGTCATTTATAACTATTTTTTAGCAAGTAATTGCTCTACTTCTTTTGCTCCCTTTTGATTATACACCAATCCTTCTAACTCTCACATTCTTTCTAATCCTATCCGTGGTGTGTAATCATTTTCAGTAAGAAGTATTTTCCTGGTTTTCTACTATTCCATGATATCACCAATTCTTTTATTTTTCGTCATATTATTTACCTTTATATATTCTTATGTGGAAAAGAGGATACTAGTGATTATTTTTTACTTGAACCAGGAATACCGTAAACAGATGGTTGAATGATATTTGCCTGTTGCTCTAGATTCTGCATTTCTATTTCTTCCTTAGTTAAAAGATTGACATGCGAAGAAGTCAAAGAAACAAAACTTGCCTGCTCACTCTCCACATTGACTGCTAATCATTGTTGAGAAGTTTCTGGTTTGATAGATTCAAGTTCCTTGTTTTTTTTCTTTTCTGTTGTTCCTTCTACTTCTTTGAAAATTTCTTCTTTGCTTTCTTCTTCGATTAAAGAGCCCTTTTTTTTGTAATCAACTACTTTGTCTTCAAGTAATTTTATAGACTCAACAATTCCTCATGACCGACTTTCTTTTTTATCCTTGGCTAAGTCTTTAGCTAATTCTTTTCGTTTTTCAATTAATTCGCTGATATCTACTTCTTTGTTATGATTTTCGTCATATATCTCCAAAAATTCATCTGCTTTTTCATTTAAGTCCTTTAACGCTTTGTTTACTTTTCCTAAATCAGAACCTGTGCCGAGCTTTTTAATTATTCCTAATAGTTCATGGTAATTATCCAAAAACATGTCAGCATCATTTAAGAATTCTTTTCATTTTTCTTCTCTCTTGGTGTAATAAACTTCCTCAATTTGAGAAGCAATAGCGTCAATAAAAGGAGAAGCGGCAGCGAGAGAACCTCCAATTTCTGCTTGATTTGTTAAAGCTAAAATACCGCCAGTTACTGCTGTGGCTCGAGCAATTCATTTTACGCCACCGAGATAACGGAATTTACTGTATTGTTCGGGAGATTGGAGTTTGCTTAACTCATTACTTAGCTCACCTTCATCTTTTTTTCCTCATTTGTTAAGAAACTGTTTGAGATTACTGCGAATAACAAACAATCTTTCTAAAGGAATAGTGGAAGCAGTGATATTATTTTGCTTGTCTGTTCTTCATTTGTCAAGACTGTAATACTTTTTACTAACCGATTTCGAATCTTCTTTTTCTTCCACCAGGCATCTACTTTTATCTAATTCTTCCATGATTTTAGTAGATTGGTGAGGATAATTGCTATTACAGTAAATTTTTTTACAACTCTCCGGTAAATACTCTAACCCTTCTTTTAGGCTAGTGTTGCTAATGTTTAATTGTTCCAACTTATTCAAATTTTCAAGAGGCTTTAAACTTCCTTCAAAAGGACAATTGCTAACGTCTGAATATTTCAAATTTTCAAGAGAAACCAAAACTTTTAAGTCTTGTGAAAGATTTGGATTGTCATCACATTTAAGTTCGATTAAATTTTGGCAATCGCCTAAATTAAAACTAGTTAATTTGTTGCCTGAGCAACTTAATCTCTTTAAACTGGTAAAACCTTTTAGTCTTAATCTTCCGGCTAAATTTTGTTGGCTAATGTCTAACTTGGTGATTTCTGCTCTTTTTTTGCCTTTGTTATTTCAGTCGCCGCTACCATCCCAACCTTTGTCTGCTGTCTCTCTTCGGCATTCTCCTTTTTGTGGATAATTTTCTTCTAATCACTGGTTTAATGATTTCTGATTGTCATCGGACCCACTAATAAAATCTTTGTATTTTTTTAGATCATGATTGAAATATTCCCAGTCTTCTTGAATGATTTTTACTTTGGCCTTTTTTCTTTTATATGTCTCACAAGAAAAAACTTTAACACTTTCTGGTAAATATTCTAATCCGCTGTCGATGTCGGTGTTGCTAATATCTAAATATTCCAATTTGCCTAGGTTTTGTAAAGGTTCCAAAGAACCAGTAAAACGATTATAAATTTCTTGATTGATTTTTGTTTGATCATGGTTGCCTATTTTTAATTCCCTCAAATTAACGCTTTTTCCAAAAACAGAGCAATTCTGGGGAAAGAAATTATTATTTTCTGCATACAAATAAGTTAACTGTTCAGTCTGAAGAGGAGAAAGAACTAAATTTTCCAAATAGTTATTGCTGCACTTAATACCCTCCAATTTGTCTAAACAAGTTAAATCCAGACCGGTTAATCGGTTATCATTAAAATTAAGCATTCTTAGTTGCTGACAATTATCAAGCTTTAAATCAGTTAACTTGTTGCCTCAACAATCTAGTATTTCTAAACTTACAAAGTCAGATAGGTCCAAAGAACCTGTTAAGTTTTTGTTCTTGATATCCAGTATTTTTATTGATTTTCTTTTTGGTTTGAGATAACAGCATTCCAAATACTCCTGGGCAAGCACGCTTTTCCGTCAAGCATTAAACTCTTCCCTCAACTGGTCTAAATTAAAAGGCTGTTGTTGGGCATAATTCTTTCCTCTTAAATAAGCAGCGAATTCGTAATCACTAGGTTGCAAACCTATTTTTAACCATTCTTTAATTTGCTCATAAGTAAAGCCAATGTTTTGTCACTGGAATGCAAATTCAGAAGTAATACCAGTATTTTTTCATCGAATATATTCTTCTCTCAGCTCTTTTATTTTTTTAGCAATTTTTTCGTCTGACCAATCCGTTAATGCTCCAGAGCCATAAAAATAGTAGCCTTGGTAGTATAGGTAATTGGCAAAATCAGCTTCTTTAGGATTTATTTTTTTATCAATGTATCCTTTGCAATCATAATAATCAAATCCTCAGTCTTCTCATTCTTTTTGCAATTCAGGAGTAAAATCAGGATGAATATCTTCTCAATCAATCATAATTATTGTTTTTATTATAAATGCTGGCAAAAGGAGAAGTTTATTAGATCAACAAAAGCACATACAGCGCCAGCAAGCAGAAGAAGAAAAAAAAACAGAATCAGCTTTGTCACTTTTTGGTGTAGGGAAAAAGTTTACAAAAAGAGGTTAGGGTTTTCTTTTACTTTTTTGACTAATATTATTAAAGTTATCTATTTAAGTTTATGACACTCATGCTTCTTATAATACACTATAAAAAAAGAAAAAATACTAAAAGAAAAAAGCCTAAATGGTAAGGGGCTAACCGATTTTTATTTACAAAGTAAATAATATTTTAAGAATAGGTCATTTTTGGCGAAAAAATTGCCCTTCTTTTTACTCAATCCGTCTTCAAAACTACTAAAAATATAATTGTAGCAATTCTATTATTATATAGTTTCCATTTAACGGATCAAGAATCAGTCCTGGGTAGCCAATACCTAACTCTATCTGATTACAGATTCAAGTTAGTTATTTGGTCTTTCGTGGTTGGGACTCAACTATCCGAACCCATTCGGAAGTTCCTAATTTTGGTAATCCAAGATTAGTTTACGAGCAGACCTAGTTTCCTAGCTGTCCTTGAACTGCCTGATTCTTGTATTCGCTGAGAAAGTAATAGTCTCAGGAAACTCAGAAGCAATCTTTGGGATTAACTCCTGAAGAAAGGTAATAAATTTTGCGACTTGTTGCCTTTTTTCAAGACTTAATCTAGACAATCTTTTGTTGGAGATTAAGGATGCTTTTTTAAAAACTAAAAAATTCTTTTTGAGAAGATAATATACTGAAAGCCATATTAACTCCTACCGGAGCCAGCCGAGATGATTTAATACCCGCAGTAAAAGAATTTAATGCTTTGGTTAAAGCCGGAGTTAGTAAGAAGAAACTATTATTTGTTTTAACTCGCTTATCTACCCCCGCCGAAGCCAAAGCAATTCAAGAATACTTAAAAAAAACAGGTTATCATTATTCGTCTTTTTACCTTATGGAAAAAACCAGTTACAAGCAAGCCCAAAACGAAGGCAAAAGTATTACCGAAACTAAATATCTTGGACTGGCCAGCCAAGCCAAGCAATTAATTACTAGTCTATTAGATTATTTGGATTAATGCTAAAACATAACTATATGTTGTTATATTGTTGTAATTATGAGTAAGTGAGATAAAATTAAAAAAAAAGATTTAAAATCATTAGGAGAAGCACCTGTCGAAGCCAGTGAGAATATTCAAGCCCCCGAATTAGCCCCAAGAGATAAAAGATTTACGGGCAGAAATAAGCGCATTGCTTTTACTTGTCGTCCGGAATTTGCGGAAGAATTGAGAAGACTGGCCTTTGAAAAAAATTGTTATCAGATTGAGATTTTGGAAAGAGCCATGGAAATATATAAAAAAAGTTTGCTTTCTAAAAGTAAGAAAAGAGAAACCAAAAAACCACTCCTGAATCAATTCTGAAAAGTAAACTTTATTTGTGATAACTGTCAAAGAAAGTTCATCAGAGACAGAGTTTATTCTCCTGCTCCTGATTTAGACCAATTAAACCAGTATCCTACTTATTGCGTTAATTGTAAAAAAGTGATTGAGGAGGAAAAGGAATAATACAAATTTTAATTTGCGTTTTTGTAATAGTTAGTTAGATTGACATTAGTTTTTTGTAGAGCAATAACTTTCAATTCCTCCTTCTAAAACGAAAACATTATATCCTTGATTATGTAAATATTCTGCTACTTGCCCCGAACGATTACCAAAGTTGCAGTAAACAATCACTAGTTGGTTTTTGTCCTTTATGTATTTAGCAGGATTATTCATTAAATCCTGATAGTAAATATTAATACTATTTGGTAATTTAGGGAGGGTTTGGTGCTCTAAGAGACTTCTCACATCAATAATTAAGGCTTTTTTCTTTAGTTTTTGGTATTTTTGAGGAGTGATAGTTGGGTTCATTTATTAAAGATTTTTAGATAAAAATTAAACTATTATGGTTAATGCCCAAGAATGATTAAATAAAAAATATCCCACTCCCGAAGCCAAAGCTGCTGTAAAAAGAATATCTTCTAAGGATGACCTAAAAAGAATTGGCGATGACTTACTCACCGCAATTAGCAAAGGTCAAGACCCCTTATCAACTATTCTCCTCGGTCTTGATAGTTTAATAAACAAAAAACAAATTGAAGACAATATTATTTTAGAAGGTTCTTTATCACTTAAAGGCTTTATTAACTTAGAGTGATTAGATATCAACGACCAAAAGATTACCACCCTAGATATATCAGATTGTCCAAAACTTCGTGAACTAAGTTGTTCCAATAATCAGCTCGCTTACTTAGACTTATCTAATAACCAACAACTTGAACAAATTCACTTTGACAATAATCAATTAACTGACCTTAATCTTACTGGGTTAACTAAAATTGAAAAAATCTTTTGTTCTAATAATAAACTGACTAATTTAGAATTCTTAAAAAACTTAAATCCTACTGAGATACGCACTCTTCGGATGGATAATAACCAGTTTTCGGCTCAGGATTTAAGCTGTTTTGCTTCCCTTATTGGTTTACATAGATTATTCATTAGCAACAATCCTTTTTATGGTTCTTTGAAGCCGTTAAGGAATTTAGTTGAATTAAAAGAATTAAGCATAGTTGGCACTAATGTTGAGAACGGCTTAGAATATTTACCCGAAGAATTTTTTAAGCGATGGCAAACTCTATCAAGCATCAGAAACTTATCGAAAAGTCGAAAAAGGATTAGCCAAAGCAGGTCGGAGAGTTAGCCGACGAGTTAAGAAAAGCCAACGGAGAAAAAAAGCTGTGAGAATGTTAGCCATTAAGCATGAAAAAGTTGCTAATCAGAGAAAGGATTTAGCTCATAAATTAAGCAGGGAATTAGTTAAGAAGTATGACTTATAGCTCACGAAAAACTTCAAATAAAAAACATGGTGAAAAATAAATACTTGGCTAAAAGCATTAATGATGCTGGGTGAAATCTCTTCCTCAACACACTCCTTTCCAAAGCGGAAGAAGTTGGGAAAGAAGTAGTTGAAGTAGACCCGAGAAACACAAGCCAATTATGTAGTGAATGTGGTGAATTAGTTCCCAAGAAATTAAGTGTCAGAGTTCATAAGTGTTCTTGTGACTACAAAGAAAATAGAGATATTAATGCTGCTCATAATATTCTTAAAAGAGCAGAATTAAGAATTAATGGAAGTGATTTTGATAAATCACGACAAGGGTTGGGAACCGACCTTCGGGGACTGGTCTCATTAGAGGCTGGGTAGAACCGGGAATTCTTTTTAGAAGCCCCATCCTCAAACTCATTAAGAGTTAGGTGGGGTAGTTCACGATTATTATAATAATTGTTTGCGGTGAGTATGATGAATATTCAAATTTGTTAAGGAAATTTAAACAAACTTTTTAGTGGAGTAGGAAAATATTTAATCAGTAAAAACTTATTAATATGGGAGGCAGCCCAAGTCAGCAGACAAAAAGCAGAAACTTTGGCAAAAGAAAATGAATTTCGCTTTAGCCGTAGTTTTTGTTTTCCTTTTAGGTTGCTTATTTCTTTTTGGTCTCAATAAAATTTTTGTTTTTCGGCTTATTCAAAAAAAACTACGGTGGTGGGTTTTTGCCCATTGAATAGCAGCTGGTGTTGCTCTTTTAGGAAAAATTTTTTTGTTGACTACTGGTTTACAAGTTTTTGAAGGTCTAAGAATTGGTAAAAGTTTTGCGGAAAATTGAGAAATTGTTAAAAATAAAACTTATCCTTTTCCTTTACCATGAGGGACTTACCAACTAGATTTTCGTAGTTTTATCATTGCTTATTTGTTGGCAGTTTTAGTGCAAACGCATTTATCTTATCTTCATATGTATATAGGCTGAACTTTGGAAGACAAAATTCGGGAGCATTTGGTCCAAACTTCGCTTACTCGTTATATTCAACTTCCCTATTTAGAAGCTCAAGTAATAAAAAGTAAATTACGAAATATTCTTTTGCTAGATATTCCTCTACTCAGTTATTCTTTTGCAGGCGGAGCCAAAGGACAAGACTTTAACCAAATTTTTTATCAAACGGCAGATACAATGTTAACCACTGCTGTACTAATTAGCGGTCTACAAAGTGAAACAAAAACAAGAGGCATTTTGATTTTATTAGGAGCAATTGTTTTTACTCTGCTTTTGGTTATCTTCTTACAATGATTATTAGTAAAAAAAGAAAAAGAATTTAAGCAATCCCTTGACCAAGAAAGCCAAAAAATTGATAATCTGCTCGACAATATCGAACTACTAAAAAAAAAGGAATTAAGTCCAGTTTTTTTAAAAGAAATTAAACGGACAATGCACAAAAATATCAAAAAAAGAGAGAAAGATAAATTTTTGTTTGTGGCTAACGGAGTTTACCCTAATTATTTGTTACCCCGGGCAATGGTAATAATTTTATTTGCTTTCACTTTAGACATCCAAGCGAGCATGTTAACAGAGAATGTCCTTCGACAATTGAAAAGTGTTCTGGTAGCAATGCGTGGCTTACCCACTGTTTTGACTTCAAGTCAACGCTTGGCTAATTTTTACCATACAACTAAATTACCAACAAAAGAAAAAACTCTCAAAGTCTGCCTTACTGAACCAATTGAAAAAATTGAATTACAGAACATTTACTTTCATTATCCTAACCAAAAAAGATTTCTTTTGCAAAATATCAACCAAGAGTTCACTGCTGGTAAAATTACCAAAATCGAAGGCCGAAATGGTTTTGGCAAATCTACCATTATTTTGCTTATTTTAGGATTAGTGGAGCCCCAAAAAGGGCAAATCATTATTAATAATCACTATGATTTGAAACAATTAGACTTAACTCACTGACGCAAGCAAATCGCTTATGCTTCTAATCAAACTTTACTCAAAGAAGGTTCCGAAGGGGAAAAACAAATTCAGGAGTTAGAGGAAATTCTGCTGAAAGATAATTATACCTTTGCTGATCCGGTAAGAAAAAGCCAGGTTGTAATTTTAGACGAGGCTTGGAATTCTCTAGACAAAAATAATCGTGACCAATGAAAAAAAAAAGTGGAAGAATTAACTACTGCCCGGAAATCAATTACCATCATTGTTGAGCATTAACAACAAACCTTTCTAATAAAAAAAAAGTCAAAAACTAAAAATTAAAAAAAGCAAGTTTGATAATATTTTTGCCAGCAAATTTTTTCATTCTAACTATTTGGCTGGGGCGTCTGGTATTGCGCCAGAGTTTACAGTGTCAAAGACTGTTGTCCTGCTATTAGACGACACCCCATTGTGATAGAGCGAAGTTAGTAGGTTTTCATATTAATAATTTTAGACAAAAAACTTCTTTGTTTAATTTACCGGCTTTTTATTTAAAATATAATTATCATGACTAAAAACGCAAAAAAATATATTGACCAAGATATTATGAACAAAGGAAGAGTTTATTCTCTTGACATTAGTAATCGTGATTTAGCCGAAACAGAAGAGAAAATAAATTTAAAGGAATTTACTAACTTGGTAAAGATTGACATCTCTAATAACAAAATTACTAACTTAGATTTTTTGTTCACTTTGCCTAATCCCGAAAAATTAAAGTGGTTGAATGTTTGGGGAAATGAGGTGACCCAAGTGAATTTCTCCTTATTATTTAATAAGTTTCCCGGTCTAAATTCAATCAATTTAGAAAATAACCCTTTAGAAGCAAAAAATTTAAATGAGTTAACTTACCAACAATTCTCCCACTTGGTTAAATTAGTTAAAGAGAAAAAACTGAAAATTAATTCTTGAAAAGGAACTTTTTTAACTTTTCCTAATCACAATTTATCTAGAATTAACCATGATTACTTTTCTGTTCAATCTATATAATATATTTTACACTTTCTTCATTTTTTATATACCACTAATATATCACTTTCATATGCTTTCGTGTGTTAGTGATATATCAAAATAATCCTTAACTTGCTAGTCTATTTAGTAGGCTAAAATCCTTATTATGAATAACTTTTGAACCCAACTTGAAAACCAGCAACTAGCCAACAAAGAAGCAACTGAGAAATATTTACTGACTAAACTCGGCTCTCCCAAAACAGAAATCCAAACCAACCTTTACGGAGAAATCTTAAAGAAAATAGTCTCTTATTATTTCACCTCTGAAGAACCCCAAAACTACACCACCTATTCCCTCTTTGGCTCCATCACTGAAATCTCTGAAAGGAGATATAAAGAAGGCAAAAACAAAGGTCAGGTTTATTATGTCCTCAAACTCGGAGGTGGCAACACTAAAGAAACCCTCCAAGCCCGAAAAGAAAACCTAACTGAGGACAAATGAAACCAAATCAGCCACATGAAAATCTTAGGCCAGAATTTAGTCTTTAAGTATCGAAAATGAATCACCAACAAACAAGTTTTAGACTTCTATCCCCAAGGCACTAGCGGGACGGAGATGCTGACTGGCTGGTTGTCTGTGAGATATCACTTACCCAGCGGGGTAAGGATAAATCCTGACTTCAGCGTCAGCAAATCCTTCCCCCGCTGGCCTTGTTGGCCCTTATGTATACGGGAAAAATTTTAGGAAGTAAAGAAAATGAATAGAATATTAAGTATTGACCCCTCAGGGACAGGAACCACAGGAATTTATTTTAGGAATGGCAAGCAGGAAGAGTTTAATCACTACCAAGGAAAAGACTGACAAAAACACTATGATTTTATTGTTTCGTTAGTTAAGACTTACCGACCTAATATTTTACTTTATGAACACACGAATTTTATTAACACCAAAGGAAAAGACATGACCAGTTTATTAAAGTTACTGGGAACCCTAGAAGTTTTGCCAGTAGAGAAGGTGAAGAGTGTGCCAGTTAATCAGGTGAAAGCCTTAAAAACCAAACTACTTAAAGGAACCAAAACCATAGCAGGCTTAGAGTTTGCCAAAGGTAGAGGTAAAGGTTGAAGCTGAAAGGGTCAGAGAATTAGTGTTCATGAACTAGATGCTTGGTTGGTTTATTGTTTGGGGAGGGAATGTGAATAAAATCAACATAGAATTAGAAATCAAAAGAATTGCCTGACTGTTTGCCGAAAAGCAGAAAATAAAAGTTGAGGTGTTTTTTAGACCAGAAGGAAAGAAATTTAATGATGAATGACTTAACTATAATGGTTTCCATAGTGGTGGTATGCTAGGATTACACAAATTATACATCAATTTAGAGAGAAGCAGCCGAGCCTTAATCTTTCGCACTTTGGCTCACGAGTTAGCTCATGTTTTACAACAAGAAACAGAAGAAAAACACAACACTTCGTTCTGGCAAAATTTTGACAATTATACTTTGCCTTTTGTGTTAGATAATTTATCCAGAGAAGACAGAGAAAGTTTACTTAATTTATCAAATCCTACTACTAACCGAGATGAAACAATAGACTGAGTTTATTTAGAAGTCGAAGAAAGAATAATATCTTTTCCTGTTGAACAGGAGAATATCGACCAGCAATGAAAAGTAATTAGGCAAGAGACCATTAAGGGAAATCTGGGCTTCAAAACTCATGTTTCCACCAAAAGGACTAGTCAGAGTAAATACTGATTGTGAATTTATGTTAATGACAAGGAAGGAGAAGTTGCTAGGGTAATGGAGAGATTGAGAGAGTTAGGGATTGATGAAATGGAGGTGAAAGTTAAATAGTTATGAATAAACTAATCAACTGAAAAGGAATTTATAAACTCTCTCCGCTTTTCCATATCTACTTCACAGCCCGAAAGAGAGGAAAATCAGACACCAAAGGCTGGTCATTCTTGGAAGCCATAACCAAAGATACTAATTTTCGTTTTGCTTGAATTCGTCGTCGTTGGCATGATAGTTTATTGTCTACTAAACCTTTTTTTGAGGATTTGGTTCAGAAGTTTTGTGAAGAGTGTCCTAATCTCAACCGAAACCATTTTGAAATCAAAGAAAGAGGACTATTTTACCAAGGAGCTAAAAGAATTGATTTTTATGATTTGTTTAGTTACCAAAGAGCCCGAGGAGCCATTGCCCGGACTGTCTACCAAGAAATCGTCTTTGAAGAGGCTATCCCTATTGACCAAGAATTCCTCTATGTCGGAGGGAGAACTGAACAGTGAATGTTTAAGGATTTAATTGATAGTTTGAAGGGGAGGAAGGGCAAGGATGGCAAAAAGTTGCCCCTCACCACCAAAATCACCTTTTTAGCCAATCCTTATTTATTCTCTGCTTGGTTTTTGGATGTATTTAAGAATATTCATAAACTCCGGAAGTTGGCAGAAGAAAAGAAAGCCAAGAATGATAACAGTGGAGTATTAGAGATTGCCACAGATGAAGCAGGAGTAGAGTGATTGCTTTACTTGAATTTAATTGAAGGTGAATATGATGCTCACTCCCGAGCCTTAGAAGAAAAACTTAATCCCTCCACAGTTAATTGAGATGATTTCATGATTGATGAAGACCAAATGAAAAAGTATAAGGTAATTTACTCCATTCAAGACTTCTTTTTCTGTGAACTGGGAGACAGGAAAGTTCATAAGAAGTATGCTTTGATCCATTTCACTAAAAACACTAAACAGACCGATAGCACTCTCATTAACTTTTGCTTTGACTGAGAGGAAGTTGCTAAAAGTAAATTGAAGAATTGTAGATTGAGGAAAAAAGAGGAGATTGTTAGGAAATGAGTGAAGATGTTGAAGGAGGGGATGTTGAGGTTTCGGGATTATCGGGGGAGAGATTGATTTTTGGAACAAATAAAAAAAAGCAAGTAGTTTTTTTTCTTTATTTTTAATTTCTTTTTTTTGGGGAAAGCATAACGAACAACGAGGAACCCGAAACGAGGTTTTTCTCTTTCTTTGTCTTTCTTTCTCTTTTATTTATAAATAAATAACTTTTGGGATAAAACTAAAAATAAGTATTATGAATCATCACCTAGCATGTATCATGTGTGAAAAAAAAGATTGTAAAAAACTTTTTAAACTGTTGCCTCCTAATTTTGGAGAAAGTATGAAAGCCAAGGCAAAAATAGTTTGTTTAGATTGCTTAAAATCTATTGACAAGAAAAAGTTTCAAGATATGGAAAAAATAATTTTACAGAAGGAATTTTGCTCTTTTCATAACGAGCAAAAGAGTGCTTATATTAGAGATAATAATGACAAATGACAAAAATATTGTTTTTCTTGTGAAAAAGAGAAATGAGAAAAAGGGCTGCAAAGATTAGAAATTAATTCTCTATCAGTAGCCAAATATTTTTATGAAAACTGAGGATTAGCTGATCCAGTCATTATGCAAAGATTAATTTATTTTGCTTACTTAGAAATCTTAAGAGAGCAAAAAATTGTCCTCTTTGAAGAAAAATTCCAAGCTTGACCGGGAGGACCTGTTCTTGAATCAGTTATTTATCCTATGTATGAACACTGTGAAGAACTAGAGAATTTCTTTGAAAAGGTAGAAGGATTAGACAATCAAATTGTTATCCAATATTTAGATAAGATTGCTAAAAAATATTCAAAATTAGAAAGTTTCCGAATTTATCAAGAATCTAGAAATGAATTATGAGAAGAGGCTCGGCAAGATTTAGTTAGTGAAGAAGAAAGCCAGACAATTGAAGAAAGAAATATCTTTGCTTTTATCGAGAAAAGTAAAAAACAAGTAACCTTTTATCTTTCTCAATAATGCTAGTTTCTTTCCAAAAGTTAATTAGAAGAAATTGTATTCATAAAGATGAAAAAAGCGAATTTCATACTCGGATAGATATAAATAAACTAAGGCAAGCATTTACTCAAATTCATAGCAAATTAAAAGAGTGAAACAGTAAATCATTAGAACAGATTGAAGAAGTTAAGCCGGGAGAAGAAAAAGAAATTAAATCACTGAAAGGCGAAGAGAAGAAGTTAGCTAATTATTTTTCTCGTGTTGGTGACAACCAAAAAATTAAAAGGATTTTTTTTAATAATCCCATTTGACAACTCCGGGTTAACGGAAAAATAAGAATAATAGGGATTTTGGAAAAGGATTATATTGATAAAAAATTCTTACCTGATAACATTAAACAAAATAGCAAGGATTTATTCTATGTTCTCTATTATGATTTTGAACATACTTCTTTTCCTAGTTCTGATCAAGAACAACCAAAAGAAGAAGATTTGGTTTGTATTATGAATGAAAATTGCTCGAGATATTTCTTTCTTCCTAATGAGACTGAGGAAGAAGACTAATGTTTATCGGACTTGCTAATTAGTTCTTTTAGTACTTTTATTGCTGGCTCTATCTCGTTTAATAAATTTTCAATTTGTTTTTTTACTTCTTTTGCTTCCTTGACTATCTCTCTTAATTCTTCGGCTGATTTATTTGCTAACGCTTGTTGTCCATAATCTATTGTGCTTGTTTTCTTTTTAAAACCACAAGAAGAACAATAATATTTACCATCTCCCCATTTTTCTACAAAATTAGGAGAACCACATATGTCACAAAATTTTTCATTATTCATATTATTATTTTTCTCCTTTCTTTCTAGTCAAGAAATAAACCACTATTCCAATTAATCCTAATACTCCAATTCCTCCTAAAATTCACGGGAGATAATTCTTCGGTTTGGATGGATTGCTCTCTCTGTGTGTATTCGTGGAGTTTAGTGAACTATTAGATGATTTATTAGATTTTGTTTGATTTGAACTTTCGGAAACAGAATGACCCAGGTTTTCCTTTGTTCCTATTTCACAATTACAACTTTTATTTTTTAAGAATTTTGTTGTATCTCCATACTGATTAGATTTGTGGATATAATGTAAACTATCTTTGCCACATTCAGAACATTTTTCATAACTATAACCTTGACTATAATCTCCAAAAGAAGAGTATTGAATTTTGTTGTCATTATCTCTTCTGTTGTTGCATCACTCAAATTCAATTGTTTCAAATTTCTCTATTTTTTCTTTCTTCTTAACTTCCCAATCCTCTATTTTAGCAAGTAATTCTTGTTGTTTTTTCTGGCAATCCATACAAGGATTTCCTTTACTACATTTTACTCCTTTACTCATGATAATTATAGTTTTAATTCTAATATATCAGAAATAATTTTTTAATGATAATCACAACAAACATTTTTTAAGCCATCCGTAAACACTTCTACTCCTACATGAGCATCAATTTCAGGTCAGTAAATAGTATAACCATCTCAAATTTCATAGTTTTTTAATTGTTCAGGTTTAATATTTTTGTATCCTCATTTTTTAAACCAGGTAAGGGGAATGCTGGTTTTTCTACTATCAGCCAAAAAAGCAGTTATCTCTTGTTTACCTATTTCTAATTTAGATATTCGGGGGTGTCGACAAACTTTCTCCTGAACTTCTTGGGGTTCTATTCTTTCAATTTCTCTTAGTCTTGTCATATTAACTATTTTTAATTTCTTCTCACCTTTGTAAATATTGTTGTCCATCTTTCTTTAACAACTTGATATAACTTGCTTTCTTCCCTCGTGGGGAAGTTTTTTGGTTTTTTCTTTTTTATTCGTAAAGGAGAAAGATAATATTGGATTTCTCGTCCATGACCTCAAATGTGGATATGAGGTTCTTTACCTATCATTTTGGGTTCACCTTCTTTAAAGTAGAAAATATAGCCATATTCTTGGTCGACAGTAGTCATTATGATTATTTTTAATCCCCATCAGGGTCATCATCTCCTCCGGGGTCAGTGTCCCCAGGGTCAATGTCTCCTGTATCGGGGTCTTGTCCTGGGTCAGGTTCATTCGGGTCTATCTCTGGTGGGTCAATTTCAGGAGGTTCAAAATCTCCTGGGTCGACATCTTGTCCTGTGTCATTATCAGGAACATCTATGTCCGGAGGGATATCAGGTTCAATGGGTGGTATCTCTGGTTCACCTCCACTTGGGTCGAAAGGGTCAATTTCTGGGAAATCATTATCAGGGACGATACCTCCCTCTCCTGGTTCCGGAACATTTATTTCTGGGTCAGATAGAGGAATTTCTGTCTCTCCACCAGAGCCTGCTGGTGGGCTTCAATCGAGTTGCTCGAAGTCGTCCTGTCCTGGGATTTTTTGTCAATCAAGTTTAAATCCACCTCCTAATCTTCAAGTAATGGTGCTGCCATCAGGCACAAATCCATAGGCTTTTGAGAAAGGTTTGCCATCTGATTTTTGCTGCACAGCTTTTTCTCACACATCTCCTTGACTTCCTAATCTTCCTGCTGTTCCGTTAACTGTTAGGTTATAGTTAGGACTAGTAGCCGAACACATGGCACTATATCAAGGCTCAAAAGGCAAACCTTTATGGATAGTATCCCAACTATCACTGCTGCCATTTCGGTAATTGTTATGTAAAGCATCAAATAAAGGAGTATCTTGGTCTCCACAGCCAATACAGGAATAGATATCGACAAATTTCTTAACTGGTTTAGGAAACTCTAAAATAAATGCTCCGTGAGTATGCCCGTCTGCTAATTCATTGTTTTGGAACATGGGATACAAAGCCATTCAGTGGTCTTGAGTTACATCTTCGTATTCTATAAAATAGTGTCCTCTTTGATGGTAGTTAGAGCCTTTTGGTCAATTATAAGGTATAACAATTAATCAAGACAAGAAGAATGTAAACCTTTACTAATTATTCAAGCTGGTAAAATCTCATCTATTTTAGGAAAATAAATATATCTTCCCTCATTATGAAGTTCATGTTTTTTTAATTGTTCAGGTTTAACCTCTTTATCTAATATTCCATATTTAGTTAGCAAATCAATGGCAATGCTGATTTCTCTGCCGTCATCTAGTTGAGTAATTAATTTTCCTCTGCTTATTCGACAATTAATTATTTTTGCCTCTTGTTTTTCTTTTGAGAATGTAGGTTTTAATCTTTCTTGCTCGATTTCTCTTAATCTTGCCATAGTATATTAATTTTTTATACCTGCTTTTTTTAATTCACTTTCTATTTTGTTCATAATGTCAGTTAAGTTTTGCTGAACAAATTTTATTATTTTCTTGTCATCTTTGATTTTTCCTCACTTTATTTCTACTTGGCAACTTGGTAAATATACTCTCGCTTCTCCTTCTTGTCCCTTGAAATGAATGTGAAGTAAATTAAGAGGCTTGTTTTCTGGTGGAGCAAATTCATGAGGATAAAAATAAATTCAATAACCTTCTCATCTTCTTCGTTGGTCATCAAAAACTTGTCCCATAGCCATTATTGTTCTTTCATAAGGTTCCATTGGCAAAAAACCAAAGCAAACAGGAGACAAATCAATGTTTTTTTCAACTACTTGATTAGCATCACACCTTTTACACTTTTCGCTTTCCTTTATTTCTCAACATTTAGAACAGAACATAAAAACTTTTTAACTATTTTTCAACTCCTTCTCAATTTCCCATAAATAACATTCTTTTTTTCTGCTTCCTAACTTTACCAAATCTTCCTCCTTCAGTTTCGACAATTCTTCTTTCCCTAAATTTTCTTTGATTTGGTTGTTAGCTAAATATTTGCTTAATTTCATACAATTTTTTAAAATTCTTCCTCCTCTTCCTGCTCTCCTTTGTTTTCTTCTTCCTTTTTATCAGTAAAAAATTCGTCAAAATCACTTTCCAGTTTTACGGACCCTTTGGCTCATTCTCAATAGCCCACTTTTTGAGAAAAAGTCCCATAACTTTCTCACTGAACATGGATTATAGTATTTTTTACTTGTTTGATTCAATCAAAAACAACCAAAAATCTTTCGGGTTCAAAAATGCTAAAAGGAAGAAGTTTTGTAAAACTTTTTATATGGTAAAAAGCAGCCCGCCGAACAAAAAAGGCAAGTTAACTATTATTACTGGTCCCATGTTTGCGGGAAAAACCGAAGAATTATTACGGCAAATTCGCCGAGCTCAATATGCCCAAAAAAAAATCATAATTTTTAAGCCTTCTTTGGATAACCGCTACTCAGAAACGGAAATAACTTCTCATATAAACAACAAAATAACTGCTATAGTGATTAGCAAAGGTGAAGAAATACGCGCTCACCTAAAAAAGAAACCAAAAACTGAAATTATTTTCCTGGACGAACTACATTTTTTTGACCCAGAAATTGTCAAAGTTTTAAACAAATTAGTCAAACAAGGTCATCAAGTAATAGCAGCTGGTTTAGACCAAGATTTTCGCGGTCGACCGTTTAAAAGTACCGCCTTTTTGTTAGCCTTAGCAGAAAAAGTCGTTAAATTAACAGCAATTTGTCGAGTTTGCAATGAGGAAGCTACTATGAGCCAAAGATTAATTAGTAGTCGACCGGCTTTGGTTACTGACCCGGTTATTTTACCAGGAGGAGAAAAGATTTATGAAGCCCGTTGTCGTTCTTGCCATGTAGTTAATAAACTAATCGCTTCAGTAGGAGAAAAGTTAAAAAAAGGAATATACTAAGAATGAATAACACTAACGAACAAAAAGGTAATTATATTATAGTTACCCAACATCTTTTTTCTAATCTTTCTTCTTCATCATTTATATATATATTATTAACAACTTTTCAAATTTTTTTCACTTTTTTAAACAGTTTATATTTATTATTTTATCTACCTCTTTTATTTTTTTCTTTCTTTTTTATATAATAATATTTATTACTCACGTATGTACTCACGCAAAGTAAAGGCAAATTATTCCTTCTTTAAGTTCAATTTTCTCTCCAAATTTTTCCTTTTTATTTACGAATTGTTGATTAATTAAGCGTGTCTAACTTATGCTCTTTTTTCATTTAATTCGGAGCTGTTAAGAAAATTTCTGTAATCTTCTTTTGTTTCTTTAGCTTCTGCTAATGCCATTAGTGCTGATCCTTGTAATGTCATTAAATTTCCTAATCTTCTTAGTTCAAGTCAACTAGCTTCTTTAAGTCCTTCTGTTTCAAATTTATTGAGAAATTGTTTTAGTTCTTTAACATCCATATAGAGTATTTTTAAGTTTGCCCGGCTATTCTTGGTGTTCTTTTCTCCATTCTTCGCACTCACTTCCACAATCGCTTTCATGAGTTCAGCAAAAATCGGCTGATGGTTCAAAATTTCTCTCTTGTTCGGGTTCATACTCTATGTCAGGTTCCTTATCAGGCAAATCATATCCACTATTTTCATAATCACAATTGGTATCATCTTCAAAAGTAGGTTCGCAATAAATACCATCAGGTTCCTTGTTGTCTTCCGTTTTTACTTCTTCGCCACCATCGTCATTACCTTTTTTTTCTAAAAATTCTATTCTTTTCATTAAGTCTTCAATAATACTTCATAAATAAGGATGAAGATGAATTTCCTTGGCAGGATTTATTTTTTTGGAATGATTAAATATTCCGAGGTTTTGTAAACTTGCTAATTCTTGGTGTCTTTTAATGCCTTCTTTGTCTAAATAATATGGACAGCAAGAACATTTATAAAAAGTTCCTATTTGGTTGCCAGCACTGCCGTAAATTACTTTAATTTCTTTTTCTTGCATATTATTCCCCATATTCTTCTTCCATACATTTTTCGCAAATTCCTGCTTTTATTTCATCATCATTATATAATACTGCTCCACATTCTATGCATTCCGGTTCTTCTTCCTCATCACTATCTTCTGTCTTTTTTCCTTCCGCTTTTTCAATACACTCTTCACAAATACCACCATCTAATTCTTCTTGGGTTTCTAAAATATTGCCAAATTCCAAGCATTCTTGTTCTTCTACTTCTTCCTTATCTTCACATTTTTGGCAGATTTGATTTTTTATTTCTTCCGGAGTTTTAAGTATTTCACCACATTCACCACATTCAGATTCGTCTTCTTCGTCATCTTCTTCTTTATAACCACCTGAAACATTGCCCTCTTCAGATTCTTCGGTACATCTTCGACAAAGATCGGTTTCATCATCTAAATAATCCACCTCACGACCACAACCCGAACACCGCAGTTCTATTGGATTTTCTAAATCATATAACTCCGCAAAGACTGGATCTTCTTCTAATTTTCTAATTTCATCTTCTAATTTGCGTCATTCGTCTTCCAAATCACTTATCAGTTCATGATTAGGTGTTTCATTTTTTTGCTCTTTTAATGATTGTCGAATTATATCATCTTGCTCTTCTTTTTTTTCATTAATTTTTGAACTACTTGTTCTTTTCTTTTTTGAACACTTTCAAGGGATTTTGCCATATCATCAACAATTTTAACAGTCTAGCCAAAAAGTTTTTTCATCTCTTTCAAACGGAGAACACTCAGCCTTAACTCAGACTGAATTTATATTTGCCATAAGTAAAATTACAGGATCCTTTACCTCCCTCAAAGACTTTAATGTATTCTTTAATTCCTCTTACTCGGCTTTTGAATCCTCGTCTTTCAAAAGCATCAAAAGGAGAAGTGGAAGCATTTACTTCTGCTACTGATGCTCTTTCTTGTTTTTGAACCAATGGATCATGTCTAATTCCTAGATACTTTTCCATTTTAGCATGTCAAAATTCATAGTTACGAATATATCACTGAACCATGTCTAATTTAGGTTCATAAGTTTGGAAATTTACTTGACTCGGATGAATTCCTTGCTTTCCATCGGATCCGCCCTTTATTCCTGGTCTCCTGCTCTTTTCAAAAGCAATAAAGAAAAATATGCCTTTTTTTCACATTTTAACTAAATATTGAGCATCGGCTTCATCTGGTTGCTCCGGAACTATAAAAATTAATTTTCGTTCACACAAAAATGCATCTCGAGCCATTTTTTTTACTTCTCCGATCATCTGTTGAATAAAATAATCAATTTGCTTCATGTAAGCATCATTTTGCTTATTATTTTCAAAGACTACATATCTATAAGGATAATCTTTTTTATTGCTTTTGATTTGGATTTTAGGGTTATCTAATAAAGTTAAGGTTACTTCATCGTATTTATTAAGTAAATTGTTTTGTTCCTCTTTAATATTAGCTAAAAACTTCTTATCATTGTATTCTACTAGTGCTATTCTACCACGAGTGATTAATTGTTCATCAATATCATCAAAGTATTCGGCTAATTCACCAGCTCCTTCTAAATTACCTAATCCGCAGTAAGAATTAAAGACATATTGTTTAATTGCTGTTTCTAAATCTTCATGAGTGAAAATTTTTCCTTCTAGATCATGTAATTCTTCTAGTGTTCCGTCTCAAGTATTAACCATTATTAACTCCTTTCATAACTTGGTAGTCAAATAAGAGAATTAATTTTCCTGTCTTTTCTCGCTTCTTAAAATTTAAAGAAGTTTTTTTAATTTGTTCTAGTATCTGGTCTTGGTTATTCTTCTTCATCATCTTCTCATTTGTTTTCTGCAATATCTAAACTACTTCATCCATGCAATCTTGTCAGCATTTTTGCATATACATTCATATTCTTTCACTATCCATTTATACAATCAGGACAATATAAATTTCCTTCGCTATCTCCCCTTTTTAAATCTCTTGATGATCCGCATTCTTGGCATTCATCTTTGCTGGGCGAATTTTGTTCGTTTCATCGTTTATTGTAGCAGTCTTCACAAAAGTAAATGCCAAACTTTTCATTTTTACGATGTTCTCAGCAAACCCACTCACTACAATCTAGACATAACTCTAACCGAGCATCAAGATCTCTGGTGCCACATTCTTTACAGCAAACGCTTTCCGATTCCAAATTTTCTTTTTTTTCTGTCATAATTAGTTATTTCCTTCTACTTTTCCCTGTAAATTATCACCAAGTATCCTTTGAGAACAAGTTTGGCAAATCGGTTCTCGAAGTTCGCCAGTTTCATCAGCACAAATTCAGTATTTTTCTCCTTTATCTATGGTTTCACTGCATTGGTCGTAAGTTAGCACATATTCACCTTGATTAGTTGCTGGTTCTTCAATAGTTCAATTATCGTAGTTCATGTTTCTTTAATTTAAAATTATGCATGTTCTAATCCATATCTGTTGGCACAATCTTCGCACACTATAATTGGTTCACCAACTACTTCTCCTTCTAGAAAAGGTGCTGCAAAAAAACAATAAGTGCCGCTTTCCACTTTATGAACACCAAAAAACACGCATTCATTTCCAACTTCTTCTCCTGCTTCGCAATCTCCAATTATTTTGTAATTATGTTCTATTCTTCCTGTCATATTTTAATCTTCGTCTTCGCTAGGAGTAGTGTCTATTCCAAGACTTATCATGCAGTCTTCACAAAAAATATCATCACTACCATTTTCATCTTCTACTTCATATATTTCTTTTCCTACTATTTCTTCGCCTTCAATGCCACAATTTCCGCATCTTGCATCTTGTGTTGCTGCACCATAGTTAGATATTGTTTTTCAAGTCATAATTATCTTTAAGTCTCCTTATTACGCTTCTTTTCAAGCACAATAGTTTAAACAAGTTATTAATCCTGCGTAAACTTTACTTGGTAAGAAAAATCAGTTAGTTTGAGTTTCTGGCTCGTATTTATGTTCTAACCCTTTGTTTTGTTCTCTTGGTTTCAATACCATCACTCTTTTATCAAACATCACCATTTTGTAGTTATTGGGTAAACAAGTTTCAATCACTTCACCAAATCTGTCTTTTAAATCTACAAATTTAAAGTTAAAGGCTTGGGCGAATTTGCCAATCGCTAGTAAGTTGTGAATTGAACTATCTAATGCTAGGAAAATATCTTTTAGTTTTTTAGTATTAGTTTTTACTTTTGTTCTAGTCGCAGGATCAGTTGCATTAGCAGCAGGTTTCAATCATCCCAATTGAAAGATATCATTTTTGCTTAAAAATGCTGAACTAGTATTATAAATAGCTCCTAAAACTTCATCTGGCTTTTTAAATCATTCCTTATCCATTTTAAATAAGTTACCATTAGGTTCTTCATCCTTTGCTATATCAGTAGTATTTTCTTGGTAATTGCCATCAGTAGTCCAAATTTCTTCCACTTTTTCGTTAATATCATCCGTAATTTGCTCGGCAATATTATCTTTTAGCTGAGTAGTCATTTCTGATAATTTATTTGGACTATCCAAAGCTTCTAAAAAGCGGTCTTCCACAATTAACTCATAATAAACCTTATCGATTACGGCTGGAATATCAATCCAGGCAAGATCTAACTGTCGGCTAAAATCACCTCCGGAATGAACCGATAAGTCAGGCTTAAATTTAACCCCTTCTTTCGGTTGAGTTAACAAGAACCTCGCTTGTCCACCATAAATTTGGATTTTATTATCCGCAAATAGTTCCAAATAACGACTATCAGCTTTGACCAATTGTAAAATTTGGTCTTGTTGAATCTTTTGCTCCAATAACTGGATGTATAAATTTCGCTCTACCATATCATTCAAGTATTATTTTAACTCATTNTCTTTTAAATCTACAAATTTAAAGTTAAAGGCTTGGGCGAATTTGCCAATCGCTAGTAAGTTGTGAATTGAACTATCTAATGCTAGGAAAATATCTTTTAGTTTTTTAGTATTAGTTTTTACTTTTGTTCTAGTCGCAGGATCAGTTGCATTAGCAGCAGGTTTCAATCATCCCAATTGAAAGATATCATTTTTGCTTAAAAATGCTGAACTAGTATTATAAATAGCTCCTAAAACTTCATCTGGCTTTTTAAATCATTCCTTATCCATTTTAAATAAGTTACCATTAGGTTCTTCATCCTTTGCTATATCAGTAGTATTTTCTTGGTAATTGCCATCAGTAGTCCAAATTTCTTCCACTTTTTCGTTAATATCATCCGTAATTTGCTCGGCAATATTATCTTTTAGCTGAGTAGTCATTTCTGATAATTTATTTGGACTATCCAAAGCTTCTAAAAAGCGGTCTTCCACAATTAACTCATAATAAACCTTATCGATTACGGCTGGAATATCAATCCAGGCAAGATCTAACTGTCGGCTAAAATCACCTCCGGAATGAACCGATAAGTCAGGCTTAAATTTAACCCCTTCTTTCGGTTGAGTTAACAAGAACCTCGCTTGTCCACCATAAATTTGGATTTTATTATCCGCAAATAGTTCCAAATAACGACTATCAGCTTTGACCAATTGTAAAATTTGGTCTTGTTGAATCTTTTGCTCCAATAACTGGATGTATAAATTTCGCTCTACCATATCATTCAAGTATTATTTTAACTCATTTAATTTCAATTAAATGCCTTTAAACACTGGCTCTAACACTAATTAGTTGTCATTTTTTACTCTTTTCTAGTTTAAAAAATTAACGACCTCGTCTTGTTTCTAATAAACTATTAAAAGAGCTATTTAACAACTCATTCAATTCTCGCGTATTGGAGTCTCGTTGTAATTGCATATTCATTTTTTCCCGTGCCATAGTAGTTTGTCTTAAACTTTCCGTCTCCTTGTTGGCTACTCGGTCTTTTAAGTGTCGGTTTTCTTCTCTCAATTTTAATATTTCACTATTAGCATTTACATAAAGTTTGCGATATTCGTCTCGCTCACCTTCTACTTTTTCAATTGCTAAACTTGCTTTTTCGGCAAAACTGGCAATCTCTTGAGCTCCACTATTCGGAGTTAGAGTATCAGCAATGTCATCGCTCATACTTAATTTGTCTTTTTCAATATTATCATTCATACAAGTAAGTTTATAACCCTTATAATATCACTTTAACCCCTTCTAAACACTAGACGAACACTTTCAATTTTTCTTTTAAGTCTTTTATTTTTTTCTCATATTTTTTCAAAAGCAAAGCATCTTTAATTTTTCCTTGAATTTTTTTTGTTTTGATTTCTTCTTTTAGTTTTCTAATTTTTTCTTTGGTTTTTTCTCATTCGATTTTTTGTTTTTTTAAATCGTGCATTTTTTTAGTTGTTAATTTTGCTAATATAAGTTTCTTTGTTCGTCAATTAATCTCGTATATCAATTAGTTTCATTAGTCATGTCTTCTCCTCTGTTTTGTGCTTCATCAATTGCTTGGCTAACTTGTTCCAATGCTTCTTCTAAAATTGTCTCTAACTTCTCTTTTCCGTCTAAATTATTTTTTAAATTTTCTAAATGTGCTTCGCAAATATTTAGTATTTCTTGAATTTGTTCTTTGTCCATACAACTATTTTAACTTTAATTTTAATTTTTGATTTTTAGTTATCGATATCTTTGTCTTCCTCATCATATTCATAGTTAGTTTGGTCTAAATGTCTCCCTCCTTTATATTTCTCTTTTACTACACACAGACAATCAAATTCTTTCTGTCCGGGTTCTAAACTGTCTCGTCCGTCACTAGTTCTAGGACAATAATAATCAGCTTCAATTATTTCGTTTTCTCAGCATCCTTCACAAACTTTACTTATTCTGCGTGGTTCTATTCCTATGTGTTGCTTGTTAGCGACATGAACTTTGCGAGGTTTACTGGTAAACACATTTTTGCACACCGCACAAGTGTGAGTTTTGTTAGTTCCCGTCTTTTTCTGGGCTTTGCTTTGGGCTTTTTGAAAACAATTAACACAAATTCAAGTATTTTGTAAGTCATTTAGTTCTTTTCAAGCTCTTTGGATTAGATTTTGATATTTTTGGTCTTTAATTTTTCTTTGTTCGGAACTTAAATCATTCCTAAAAGGCAAATTGCTTCTTTTATCTTCATATTTAGCTTTGGCAGCTAAGTAAGTTTCGGCTCGTCGTTTATTATCTCCAATGGCTTCTAGTTCAGTTAAATCATGGGAGTGCTTACACCAAGCACATTTAAAGGTTGTTGTCATTTTTGCTAGTTTCGTTTGTCCGGTTTTTGTTCTTCCTTTTATTATTATTCAACATCATATTCCAAAGCACAATCTCCACAAATTAGTTCTGTTCATCCGTAATTTGTTGTGTTGTTGTATATAACTACTTCATGAAGCATGTCTCCTTCAGAGAGTTTGCTTTCGCATTGATTACACACCGAAAATTCAGGTGACATTTCTATTCTTTTACCGCTTAAGTTTTTATTTATTTCGTTCATATCAAATACAATTTTAAGTATTTTCTGACTTTTTATTTTTTATGGCGGAGCTAAAGAGAATTGAACTCTTGTCTCCATTTCGACAGAATGGAATGATAACCACTACACTATAGCTCCGTTGGTGGAAATGGAGGGATTGAACCCTCGTCCTCTAAACAACCCTTAACTACTTCTACAACCATAGGCAATTATATTTCTAATTAGTTATTAACTGCCAACTTCAATAATTAATAGTTTGCTTTAAAGTCTTTCACACCCAATAGTGTCGTTAATACCAAAGGACATATCCTAACCAAAGATAAGCAAATCTAACTCTGATTAGTCCGTTCACCTATTTTACGATTGCCCCAAGTGAGGAAACAAAAGGCTTGAATATAGCTCGAACAGCGACCTTAAACAATTTTAGTAGCATCGGAACCCAATCGCCTAACTATATTCTCGCATAGTTTCCATAAGTGCTATTTAAAACACTCCTGGAAACAGGGTTTACTCCATTAAGGAGTTCATCGAGACTTTCATCTCGGGTAGAAATATCGTTTTGATGTTTTTCTAGGTTTGGTTGCCATAGAGAAGTATTATTTAAGTCAAATCGAACATTCCCATAAGAAGTTTTATAAAGACTTCTAGTATTATTTTTGCTCTATAATTATTTTTTTTGCATGGCTCAATATATTTTTTAATGCAAACATAACTACAAGTTTAAAAAATTCCAATTGAAAAGATCCAAAAATCCTCATGGACGCATTAACTAAAATCAAGCAAGTATCCAAAGAAAACTTACGCCAATTTCTAATCAGCGAC
>NZ_NWVA01000006.1:0-112620 GCF_003546845.1 endosymbiont GvMRE of Glomus versiforme
CTACTACTTCACACCTTTCTTTAAGAGCAGTTTGTTTTACTTTTCAGAAAAAGTTTTCATGGACTTTTAGTCCTCAGGGTTTGGTTCTTTTAGAATGGTTTTCATCATTATTCATACAGATTTTTTTATTATACATAATTTTTAACTAGATTTATTGATTTTTATAATTATTTTGGTGTTATTTATTTGTCATCTTGGTTTTTCTCTGATTTCATTCTTTTAGAAATAAATCTTTATTCTTTTTAGCAATCTTTTCGGTCTCGTTCTTTTCTTCGTCTGAAACTTGACCTTGAATTTTCTTTATCTTTACTTCGTCTTTGGATTTAGTATCAGTTTTCTCTAATCAAAACTCAATTTCACCGCGGGAAGTTTCGATATGAATATGAGCGGGCTTATTCTTGGTTATATCATTAACTTTGAAATAGCATCAATAACCCTTTATTTTCCAAGTTGGCATAAATTTATTCACAAGGGGCGTCAAAACCATAAATAAAGGCTTCAATCCCTAATACTTCATCAATATCAGGAAAGTAAATGTTTTCTCCTCTTTTTAACTCATATTTTCTTAATTTATCGGCACTAACATTTTCTACTCCTCATTTAGCAAACCAATCAATGGGAATGCTTAATTCTCGTCCGTCGTTTAGTTGGGCGGTTAATTTTTCTAGGTGAATGGCTAAATTAAGTATTTTAACCCTTTTTTGGGAAGTTTTGCCTTCTTTGGATTTAGGGAGAATTGGCTGCTTAACTGCTTCTTCTTGGGTTCTAGTTCGCATATTAATTATTTTTTAATTCCTGATTGTTTTATTTTGCCTGATTTGATTGGTTTTTTATGCTTCTTTTTGAGCTTACCAGTGCTTTTTTGCCAAGTTCTATTTTTTAATCTACTGGGAGCAAAATTATACAAATGGGTTTGGAGTTTTTTCTTGAATTCTTGTCTTTTTCTGTCTTTTTTTAGCTGTTTTTTACCAAAGAATTTTCAGTAGATAAACCAAACTAGAAAAAAAATCAGCAAGCACGGAAAAAGCAAAATCACTAATAAAAATCTAATGCTTGACATATTTATTTAATAAATCACTGATCGCTTTTAGTCCTCAGCAAATTCAGCCGAGAAAACTGACTATTCATTACTTATTTTTTGTTTTTTGCCCGGCTTCTCTGACTTCTTTCAGTGCTGTTTCCTGCTTGGAGAACTGTCTTTTTAGTCTCTTGGAGTTTTATTTTACCACTATGGAAAGAAAAAGTTTGATAGCAATTTAAGCAATTATATTCATTTTCACGGATATTTATCTTTTTCATTCGCACAGTATCAAATCAGTAGGTTTGCGGAATGTATTCACCTTTTTCGTTAAAGTATTTACTTAAATCATAGTTTATTTTGCCACAATTAGGACAAGTGAGATATTTTTTAATGATTACTTTGCCGTAAGTCTTGCGGGGGGCTAATTGGGCTTGGTTTCCGAACTGGGCTTGCTTTTTTCTTAAACGGTGAGCTCGTTTTCTTTCAGCAGGATTGGCGTATTTCTTGGGTCGTCCGCCTGTGCTTCCTCACTCGGATAATTGTTGCGAACTAACTTTTACTCCCCCCATAAGAGTATATTTTTTACGGCTTTTTACCATATATTTATTTTAGCAACAAAGCGGGACAAAAGCCCGTGTTAAAAGCCTTATAAAACACTGTAAAAAAAGGGTCTGGGAAACCCTAACTTATTATTTACTAGCATGCTTACTCCTCCATTTGCCACTTATGGGGTCTTTAATTCATTCATCACTTTCCGAGAAAGAAAAGTTAAGCAAAGTGTCAGTGTTCTCTGTTCGCAATAAACGACGATAGAAAGTTATTTGTTCTCCTTGGATACATTTATAAAAGGCTTCTCAGGTGTTTAGGCGATATCTGTCTTTTCTAAAAGAAATTCAGTGATTAGTTAAATGGTTAATTTGGAATCAAGTGCCAATGATTTCTCTGTTGCGTTCTATGGGTCCTTTAATGGTTAATTCACGGACAGATTTACCCGTGAGGAGGAAGCAAATATCCACTCTGGTATCATAGATAAAAGTGATATCAACAATATTATTCATTTTTATTTCCTCCTAAAATAAAAACGGGTAATCAAAGATTATTCATGCTTTACCTCCTTAATGCAGTTAACGCAATAATAATCACTAGCAATTTTTTTCATGGCAATAGTTAAATGTTTTTCATAACAATTTTGACAAGTTTCCGTTTCGGGACAATATTCATGCTCTACGGATTTTAATCAAAAGGATAAACTATAACAAGTTGAGTTAAAGAATTCGGACTTTTCAACTTCATTAGCATAATCACTAACTCATAACTGATAATTCTTTTCAGTGATATCTTGCTCGCTAATGGGTTGTCTACATTGTGGACATTGGAAATCTTTTAAATAGTCGTAGTTTTCAAAAGTTCCAGTGAATTTTAACAATTCGGCTCCCATTTTAGTAGGAACCTCCTTTCAATGCTTCGCTCTCGGCGACTGGATAATTAATTCGGCAATTCTGACACTGATAAGCACCTAAACAACCAATTCCGTTATTTGCTTTACATTCCAGGAGAGTTTTACCTTGCCGTCTTGCTTGGAGACGGGCAAACTTTCTTTTTTGGTGTTGGAGTTGGCTTTGAATGCTGGCCAATCTCTGACGGAGACTGTTTAATTCTCGCTCCGTAGCTTTGAGAATAAGCTCCATAAAGGCTTCTTTACCAGCTGCAAATTTTAGACTAAATTCAATTTTGTCTCTAAGAAAATATTCTAGCCAAAAACTATCCGGTTGCTCTTGATTTTTTTCTTTTTCCACCGCTTCGGTTAAGAATTGTTTACCAAATTTCTCCGTAGCTATTAAGCAATTAGCGAGATTATTCGCTTTTTTGGCTTTGATTTGACAAGTTTTTAACTGCTTTTGGGTTTGCTGTTCTTGCTGCTGTAACTCAGCAATTTGGCTTTCCAATT
The DNA here is from genome assembly GCF_003546845.1 of endosymbiont GvMRE of Glomus versiforme. Classification (NCBI taxonomy): domain Bacteria; kingdom Bacillati; phylum Mycoplasmatota; class Mollicutes; order Mycoplasmatales; species endosymbiont GvMRE of Glomus versiforme. Next base: position 2,970 of record NZ_NWVA01000006.1, read on the forward strand.
TAGTTTTTTTCTCACCTAGGAGAGAAGCTCCGTTATTTTGGTTTTTTTTATCGTTCATATCTATTTTCATGAGTGAATTTCAGGCGTCGCCGTATGAGACTTGGCGTTTGCCCCAAGGGTGGGGCGAACTGGAAAAAATATGAACTTGCTGAGGATTTTTTTCACTTTTTTATTTATAAAAAACCAACAGGGGTTCGCAAAATTTACTTATTAAAATTGATATGAACTTTAAAGATAAAAGAAACCTTTGAAAAAGGGATAATTACCTTTTAAGGATTAATTTGGGGTATCGGGGAAGCCGACATTTGGCGGCTTGGGCGATAGGAACTAGTTAAAACTTCTTATTATGTTAGGAATTCAACAAATAAGTAAAGAAGTAAACAAAAAAAGTAAAATCGGCAATGAGGATACTACGAAAAAAGTATTAAATGCTTTCTTAGAAGTAGCCAAGCAAAAACTAATCCAAGGAGAAAATATTAACTTTAAAAATTATTTTTCCATTAAGAGAAGCCTTGCCAAACCCAAAGGTAGTAAGAATTGCGGCAAACATGAAAAAGCCATTAATGTTTTCAAGCAAGCCAATAAGGGAAAAGGTATTGCCGTTTTTGCTAAATCAGACAAGTTTAAGAATTTAGTGCGAGATACAAGAAATTGTAAAGATTGTCAAAAGAAAAAACAAGACTTATTAAAATCAACTAAACCAACTAATCGCATTAGNTCCTTAACTGAATTAAATACTTGACAAGGAATTTTGCCTTTAATTTTGCTTCACTCATAACTAGTGGCTTGCTGACTATCACAGTCGGCTAACAAGACTTTAAATTTTTAAGTCCATGATGGTGTTTTACTTTTCACTTATACGATGGAGAGGATTCTATTATTCTTTGTTTTCTTTCATGCGACGCTGGATTTCTTTTAATAATTCCGACATTTCTACTTCTCGCAACACTCGGTTATTTTCTGCTTGTTGGTCTTTATAACGACCACAATCAGCACAAATTAAGTGAAATTCAGGCATATCTTTACAATATCAATACTTAATTTTTTTAATGGCACATTCCTCGCAGAATTTCCCTTGAATACTTGCCATTCAGCCACTACCTTCAAGTTTTATCACGGCTTCGTTTTTACGACATTCTTGGCAAGAGTGGTCGTATTCAGCATTAGTTTTTTGGTGGGAATTAATTGGTTTTTTCATACACTTCTACTAAAAATAAAACTTTATTTTGACACGCAGTGGTTCTCTTTAAATGAGAACAAAAATGTAATTAACCTGCCAAAAAACGCTGGATACGAGAAATGTTTGCCAGTTAAGTAGTTAAAACTTCTTATTATGTTAGGAATTCAACAAATAAGTAAAGAAGTAAACAAAAAAAGTAAAATCGGCAATGAGGATACTACGAAAAAAGTATTAAATGCTTTCTTAGAAGTAGCCAAGCAAAAACTAATCCAAGGAGAAAATATTAACTTTAAAAATTATTTTTCCATTAAGAGAAGCCTTGCCAAACCCAAAGGTAGTAAGAATTGCGGCAAACATGAAAAAGCCATTAATGTTTTCAAGCAAGCCAATAAGGGAAAAGGTATTGCCGTTTTTGCTAAATCAGACAAGTTTAAGAATTTAGTGCGAGATACAAGAAATTGTAAAGATTGTCAAAAGAAAAAACAAGACTTATTAAAATCAACTAAACCAACTAATCGCATTAGTTTCAAACCTAGTAAAGATTTTTGAACTGCTTCTAAACCTACGGCTAAAAGAAAAAAATAACCTTAAAAACACCGCTATTTAAATACCGCTATCTTGCTATATGACTATAATCGCCTTTATCAGCCAAAAAGGAGGAGTGGGAAAATCTACTTTAAGCCAAGCCCTCGCCACCGAAGCCACCAAAAAGAAACTAAAAATCTTACTAGCCGATTGCGACCCCCAGCAAGCGAGCAGTTATCAGTGAAGCCAAATTAAAAAAAGAGTTAATTGTCAAGTATTCCAGCAAGTAAAAGATATTTGACCTTTAAGCCGTAATTATGACTTAATAATAATTGATGGACCCGCAAGAACCAGCCAAGCCACCAAAGAAATAGCCGAAAAAGCCGATTTAATAATTCAACCCACCGGAGCAAGCAGGTTAGATTTAGTGCCAGCAGTGAAAGAATTCCATGCCTTAAAAGAAGCAGGCGTAAACAAGAAAAAATTATTATTCATTTTAACTCGCCTTGCCACCAAAGCCGAAGCCGAAGCCAGCCAGCAATATTTAAAAGTTAGTGGTTATCATTATTCTCCCCTAGTTCTCTATGAAAAAGCCAGTTATCGGCAAACGCAAAATGAAGGTAAATCTATCACTGAAACTAGATATAAAAACCTCCAAAAACAAGCCCAGCAACTAATTAACAATCTCCTTTCTTACTTATAAAAGATAGCGGTATCTAAATAGCGATATAAAAATATCTATATGTGAGAGAAATTAAACCGCTTCATAAAAGTAGACTTTGTTTGCGACAAATGCCAAAAAGAATTTAATAGAAAAGTAGCCTATTCTCCGGATTCTGATTTAGACCAATTAAAGACAACTTATTGCGGTGATTGTGTAAAAGCAAACGAGAAAGCCAATAATCACTGAAACAAAATTCATAAGAAAAGCCTCGGAGCAGTTCCCCAAGAAGCTAGTCAAAATTTACAAGCCCCAGAATTAGCCCCTAGTGATAAAAGAATTAGTGGTCGCACTAAACAATTAAATCTTAAAGTTAAAGAACAAACTTATTGAAAACTTAAAGAGTATGCTCTAAAAGAAAAATGTCTAATGACCGAAATCCTAGAAAAATCTTTGGAGTGTTATGGGAAACATCGTAAAAAATAAATAATAANAAAAAGGAGGAGTGGGAAAATCTACTTTAAGCCAAGCCCTCGCCACCGAAGCCACCAAAAAGAAACTAAAAATCTTACTAGCCGATTGCGACCCCCAGCAAGCGAGCAGTTATCAGTGAAGCCAAATTAAAAAAAGAGTTAATTGTCAAGTATTCCAGCAAGTAAAAGATATTTGACCTTTAAGCCGTAATTATGACTTAATAATAATTGATGGACCCGCAAGAACCAGCCAAGCCACCAAAGAAATAGCCGAAAAAGCCGATTTAATAATTCAACCCACCGGAGCAAGCAGGTTAGATTTAGTGCCAGCAGTGAAAGAATTCCATGCCTTAAAAGAAGCAGGCGTAAACAAGAAAAAATTATTATTCATTTTAACTCGCCTTGCCACCAAAGCCGAAGCCGAAGCCAGCCAGCAATATTTAAAAGTTAGTGGTTATCATTATTCTCCCCTAGTTCTCTATGAAAAAGCCAGTTATCGGCAAACGCAAAATGAAGGTAAATCTATCACTGAAACTAGATATAAAAACCTCCAAAAACAAGCCCAGCAACTAATTAACAATCTCCTTTCTTACTTATAAAAGATAGCGGTATCTAAATAGCGATATAAAAATATCTATATGTGAGAGAAATTAAACCGCTTCATAAAAGTAGACTTTGTTTGCGACAAATGCCAAAAAGAATTTAATAGAAAAGTAGCCTATTCTCCGGATTCTGATTTAGACCAATTAAAGACAACTTATTGCGGTGATTGTGTAAAAGCAAACGAGAAAGCCAATAATCACTGAAACAAAATTCATAAGAAAAGCCTCGGAGCAGTTCCCCAAGAAGCTAGTCAAAATTTACAAGCCCCAGAATTAGCCCCTAGTGATAAAAGAATTAGTGGTCGCACTAAACAATTAAATCTTAAAGTTAAAGAACAAACTTATTGAAAACTTAAAGAGTATGCTCTAAAAGAAAAATGTCTAATGACCGAAATCCTAGAAAAATCTTTGGAGTGTTATGGGAAACATCGTAAAAAATAAATAATAAGCATGAAAAACAATCAAGCAAAAACCGAATACCAAAAATATTTAGAAGAGTTATGCGACCCAAATTATTCAGGCGGCTCATGGGTTTTACCAGAAAATCCCACTCCTTTGGAACAAGCTAAACATGATATTTGTCGGCAATTTGTAAGCTATCAATTAGACACCAAAGCTAGCACCGCAGAAATAGCCCAAAAAATCCAATTAAGCAAAGCCGAAACAGAGGACATTTTATATTACCGCATTGATTACTTTACTTTGGACAGGTTGGTCGCTTATGCTACCCACTTACCATTAGAAATAAAAATGGTAGTCCAAAAAAAAGCTGACAAAACCTCCCCGCATGAGCGAACTGTTTAGTTTAATTGACGACAAATTTAGCAAGGAACATAACGAACAACAATGAACTTACTCTCTTCACTTTAATTTGGTTTTTAACAAAAGAATAATTAAATATTTAACCGTTACCGACTATACCTGAACCAAAAAGGGTCGGGAGACAATTACCAAAGAACTAATTATCAATATTTTCAAAGAAGCATTAAACGAAGCAATATTAGCCCCTGAACCCAAGAAAAATCCCCACTGGAAAAGAGACCATTTTGTTCCTCAAAGAATTCCCTTTGATGACAAAAAGTATAAATTAGTATTTTGGTTTAAAGATGGAACGGACAATCATTTATGAGTAAAAAATTGTCATCAACAAGACTAACAAAAACAACCTCAATTCTCCTCTTCTCACTCTCCCTTTTTGATTATACACCAATCCTCTAAATCTCGCACTCTCCCAACTCTAACCATGGTGTATAATCATTTTCTGTAACAAACATATTTTGGTTTCTTCTCTCTTTCCATGATATCTACTCTTATGTAAAAATATAGTATAAAAGAATTAGTGATACCACGGAAGCATTTCCATGCCGACCTTTCGGTGTGGTCGGGACCGCTAGGGCTTGTTTTACATTAGCCCCGTCATTAACTACCACGTTAATAACGCTCTCCTGTGTTAGATTTCTCTAATCAGGCTTCCAACTTATCGCTGTTCTTTTTGGTTTTTTAGGGAAAAGTTAGTAAAATAACTTCCCCAAAGTAAATAATTACAAAAAGGCTGTAATGCCCCTAGTAATTAGCTATTTTGGAAAGGTTATTTAATTCTGGTGGTTCCCGTGAGGGAATAAAAGAAATCTTAAATGGCATATAATCAAGCATTTTGTCAATGATTTTTGCGTGAGAAAAATGTTGACTAATAGATTTATATTCAATTCCACTAATTCGCTTTAAATAAGCAAAGAATTCAGTAGTGTTTTCTCATATGAGGTTATTTAAAGGAAAAAAAGAACCTCATGCTTTATACTGATAATAGCCTAAAAACTGACCATTTTTGTCATAATAAGCATTGCCAGGAAGCATAACCTCACCGCTGATTTTAGCGTCTCCGATTTTTTGCCCTTGATAGTAAAGAGTGCCGGTTTTCTTGCCTTGTAAATCTTTAATCGGAATTGGAATGCGAATATGCTTTTTCGGAGAAGTGATATAACCGCAACGGAATATTTTGGCTAGTTTAGTTCAGTTTGGTTGGTCTATATCAAGCCAAATAATAGCGGAGTTGTTTCAGTTATCTTTAAGTATACGCACGCAACCTCTCGCTAAATTATTCCGATCAATTTTTTGCTTGTATCAGTAATTATCAGCATTTCAGTTTTTAATTATGGGGTGCTTTAAGCCCAAGGGAACCGGGACAAAAGAGCGATTATTAACTAATAATTTTAAAAGTTGTTTTTGCTTTTTTTGTTGAAAAAGAGAAGGGGTTTTTGGTTCCCTTTGTGCTTTTAATTTAGTTCGGTATTTTTGATTAGCTAAAAGATATTTTTGTTTATTTTTTTGATAATAATTTGGTTTATGTTTGCCATGTTGGCTAATTATTTGTTTATTGCTTTTCATGATGCGATTTTTCTTAATTAGTTATCTTAATAATGACTTCTCTTTTAGAAAATTCACTAATAAACACTGAAAAGATTAGACTAGGTTGCTTTTACACTACCCAAAATATATTCAGTTATCCGCAGTTTCAAGAATGATTTAACCAAGCCTTAAAAGAAAGCAATAATCTAGTTTTAGAACCCTTTGCTGGCTCTAATAACTTAATCAAAATGCTCCAAGACGAAGGCTATAACTTTGATTTTGTGGCTTATGATGTAAATCCTGGCTCTCCCGAAGTAAAAAATAAAGATACCATTAAAGACTTCCCCCGTGGCTACAAATTAATCATTACTAATCCTCCTTACCTTGCTAAAAATTCCGCTTGTCGCAAAAAAATCACTTTTCCCACCACTGAATATGATGATTTATATAAATTATGCCTAGAAATAATGCTAAAAAATTGTGATTATGTGGGAGCCATTATCCCCGCTTCTTTTATTAATGCTGATTTATTTTTAGATAGATTACACTCTTACACTTTATTAAGCAGTCAAATGTTTACGGACACCGAAAGTCCCGTTTGTTTAGCCTTGTTTTCTCCGCAAAAGTCCAGTTCTGTTTATCTTTATGAAAATGATAGATATGTTGGCGAGTTATATTCTCTTAAAAAGGAGTTAACCAGAATTCTTACTAACTCCGTACCAAAAGATTTAGAACGAAGTCCTGATGCTTTATCCAGTAAAGGGTTAGAAAAGTATCTAAAAAAGGTTCAGAGAAAGTAAAATTATAAATATAATATGTCTGAAAAACGAGAATGTCCTAATTCCAAAACAGAAATAGTTGATTCAAGGGATAAACACTGAGACACCAATTTAGTTTGTGCTAAATGTTGTGCCAAAGCAAATAATTGCGGTATTTGTCGAGAAAGTTGACAAAGATGAGAAAATAGAAGGTAAAAAAACTTACTTATTATATAAGCATGCTAATAAATAACAATAAATAAAATACTTTATTTTCTTATACTTTGTTTAATTAATATGATAATTAAAGGCAAAAAAAGTAAAATCAAAAGAAAAACTATATAGCCTATAATTCAAGTCTTTTGCTGTTGCTGTCGGATAATAGAACACTTTTTACACACGGTCTCACTTCCCATTCACCAGAAGAAGAAACCACCCGACCTTTGAACTTCTTCTCCTTGGGGAATTGGTTTATGACAACGAGAACAAATCATATAAAATTTTTAAGCAGAGTTGGTTTTTTTTTACGAATAAAAATCATTATATAACTCTAAAACATGCTAAATAATAATGATACCTTTTGAATAGAACTAATTGAAACCAATAACCAGTTAGAGAAATTAAGCACTAAAATAGATGGTAAGCATTATGTCGGTTTCCTAGACTGACGCGAAAGAAAAGAGCTTGACGGCACGGTGAGAAAATGAAAAAGTGCTAACATGAGAGTGTGTAATTGAGAAAAATGTCAAACTTGTAATCCGCAAATAGAGGAAAAAGAGTTGTTTTAAATAATGCTGGTATTTGCCATTATTAATAAACAAACTTTTTCTTTGCTCCTAAAAATTAAATATATGTGGTGCTAAAACTACATATATAAATGAAGCAAAAGCGGTATTTGGTTTATTTTATCAGTGAAACATTTATTACTGATAAAGGTTATGAAATCTCTTTACGTATGAAACTTTGGCAATACATTGATAAAGTTCGACCTGAGTTTCCCCCGAAGGCTACAAAATGGAATGAATTGCTTTTAATTTAACTAAACCAAATAAAGAATTTGTTTTGTTGGATAATCATCCTGGTAAGTCGCCACATTATCATATCGACGATAAGAAAAAGCAAAAATTCTTTGCTTGAATTTCTCGTCCTGAAACCGAAAAAATGTTTTTAACTTTGGTGCGACAACACTTTGGTGATTTTGATTTTGAATTATAGTTATGAAAAAGTTTATTTTTAAATATGACCCACAAGCTTCCCCTCGTAGGATGTTTCAAGGTTTTTGAGAAGCAGTGGATACCGGCAAAAAACACATTCAACCAAAAAATTTAATGATTGCTAACCGTTTAGAAACCATTTATCGAGTAGCTAGTCAAGCCCGAATGGACTTATTAGCCTGTTTAGTAGCAGAGCAGCCCGCTAATATTCAAGAATTAGCCCAATTGCTTAATCGTGATTATNTTAACTACTCAAATCCAAGAATTACAACAAAAACTTAACCAACAACAACAAAGCGAAGAAGTTTTTAGAAATAATATTGAAGATTTAACAAATCAACTAGACACTGCCAGGCAAGAATTTCAAGAAAAAATAGATAGACAAAAACAGGAATTGCAAAGTCAAATCAACCAATTAAATCAACAGAATATTTATCAACAAAATCAGCAGACTATTACTAATCTTAATAGTTCCCTAACTATTGCTAATAATACTAACGGTCAATTGCAAACAGAGAATCAATCTCTCCAAACTCAATTAGAGCAAACTAAAAAAGATAAAGAGAAAGTAGAGAAAGAACTAGTAGACTTAAAACAGGAGCACCAAGAATTACAAAACCAAGTCCAAGCCCTAATGGCAGAAATAAGTACTGGTTCGCAGCAAATGGCTTTTATACAGCAGAGGGAATAAACAATCAGCAGCAAGAGCAAAAAACTCACTAATCATAAAATAATTAAGGTTTCCAATAAATAGCCTTTATTTTTAACCAAAAAACCATTATGTAAAAACGCTAAAAAGGTTAACGCCCTTCCAATTAAAAGTGAATTGCTAACGCAGTGATTTGGTGAGTATTCTTTAAAATAATTCTTTTTCTTGGGTTGTTTGCCACTAAAAGGAAAATAGCGGCTGTTTAATAATTGAACTAGTTTCATAATTAATTCATGAGTGATGCCATGTTCTAAATGTTTATCACAGTGAGAACTAATGCAGAAATATTTAATTAAGTGGTCATTGACCATAATTTTTTGGTCTTCTAGCGGATAAAGAAAATAGGTAATTACTTCTTTTTTGGCTTTTTTGGGGCGATGTTTCTTTGCTCGTCATGGAATATAATGTTTTTTAAAGCAACAAAGCCTTTCTGCTTTAAATCAACCCCCTACTCTTATACTTTCTTCACCTCCCCTTATATTTACCTAACAATAACTGCTGAAATTCCCCATTTTCCCGCAAGCATTTATTACAAATCAACTTTTCCTCACCAACTTTATCAGTTCAAAAGCGTATTTGGTTGCGGTTTTTAACTCCTTTATCTTTTTGCTTACCAACTATCACTCCTTCACAAAAACTACACCAAGCAAAATAATTCTTGCTCGCGGTTTTCTTACTTCTCTGATAACTCAGCCCACTCTTAATTACTTGGTCGGTGATTTTCTTTTGCTGTTTTTTAGTCAAACGCTTCTTTTTCCAACCGCACCACAAGCAATTCACCGGCAATTGCTCATAAGCCGCCTTTCCCGGCTTATTCTCTAAACGATAAATCAAACACTTATGACACCGGGGACACAGCCACAAGTTAACTTCTCTATGTGCTAACTCACAGTTCTGTTTACAATAATAGCATAAGTTCAGTTTCGTTGGTCAGCCGCGTTCTTGCCAAAGTTTTTGATAACGAGGGGTTTCTGGGGGTTTTAGGTTCCAAAGTGAACTCACTGGCACCAATCTAATTTCTGGTGAACTGCATCACTGACAAGTAGGAGTTTTGAAATGTTTCTTTCCTACTCTTTTTAAAGGAGATTTATTTATCTCTTTTGAATTAAAAATACTCCTCTCTAACAAATTATCACCTTTGCTTTTCATAGAGATATTTTTAATATCTGTCCGTCTATTGTCTCATTTAAAAAAAAGTAGCAAAAAAAATTTTCCTTCAAAAACCCTATTTTGCCCCATTTAATAAGGAAAATTAAAGGATTTTCCCTATTTAATACTTAAAACCTGTGCTTTGGATACAAAAAAGCACAGGCAAAAAAAGGAAAAAACAGCATCACTTATTAAAAATTTTAAGCCTCAATCATTATTATTTTTTTTTTATTAAGCCCGGAGGGCTTTTTGGACTGTGAAACAGTCCAAGTTATATAAAAATTAAGGCTGAATGTGCGGCGAAAATAGGAGAAAAAGAGTGAAAAACGCAACTTTTTTGTAATATTTACGCCGAATTGGAAGCCCCGAAGGGAATTGACGACCGAAGGGAGTCAACCCGAGGGGCGACAACGGCGGGTTTGAGGAGGGGGAAGAGATTGGTGACTTCAATTTATTAGCCAATTTTTAACAAAATGGAACATTTTATGTTTGCTGAAAGCAAAAAAATTGGCTTAATTGGGGGGAAAATGAGCCTGAAAGGCGAGTTCTGGGAAAAACGAGACGGAAGGGACTACTTTTTTTTTGCTACTTTTTTTTTGCTACTTTTTTTTAAATAGGGGGGGATGCTTGATTTTTGCTTAAAATTTAATGCTTTGCTATAAAACTATGAAGAAGCATTTTATTGTTTATGAAATGCTAGTGTTTAAGAATGCTTAATTACACACACACACACATTAAAATCTTTAATAAGCAATGGGTCAAAATAAACTAATTACCCGGCTTCAAAAAATAATAGAGCAAGAAATAAGTAAAAAATAGAAAACACGTAAAAATATATATAAAAACCGAGGGCGGATCAATACATCATTATGAAAATAGCCCTGAAAGCAAACTCTAATACAAACAAAAATCTTTCAAAGCAACAACCTGAAAAAGTAAGTCGCCTCTATAAAATAAAAGCGACAATTAGGGGAAAAGAAAGAATTTGATTAGAAGTTAGTTATCATTATAAAAAACGCAACTGCGAGTATCTGAAAGGTTGTAGGAAAAGAGGAGTTAGACCTGACCCCAACCGATTATTCAACAATAAGGTAATCCGTGATATGGTTCAGCAACTCCACAGAAAAGAACTTGAAAATAAGAAACCAAACTATTTTGCTTTTAGAGGAGTTATTGATAGTAGAAACAACTGAACCTACACTATAATTATAAAAATTGATGAAAAATTTCCTAAACTTGTTAGTTTTATAAATCTCCTTTATCTAAGCAAAAAAAAAAAGAAAATAAATAACCACATCATAAAAAATTCTTTATAACAAGATAAAAAATCAATGAGTGATAATCAAAAAAGACCAACATTTCCTTCCGAAGAAGAAATAGAAAACATTACTAATTACTTTTCTGACTCTAACTGCAAAGACATAAATGAAGGGTTGAAGTCTAATGCTAGCGAACTGGATAAAATAAAATATAGTCTTTGCCAATCTATCTCTCGCTACAAAAGAGAAAATAAACTTACTCCTAATGAGTTAGCTCGAAAATTAGAAATTAATGAAGATAAAGCTGAAAATATTTTATACGGAAGAATTAGTAAGTTTAAACTCAACGAATTAAAGTCTCTACATCAAAAAAATGCCCGGGAAGAAAAGGATAAACTAATTGATTATAATTCAGAACTAAACGACCTAATTCTCTTTACTGAAAAACTAGGAATTGAAAACACTGATTTTGTCGATATCCCTTTTTCGCAAGTTCCTAATCAAATTACCTCGCGCTTTCCTCATATAAAAATTAAGAAAAAATATGAAAGAGCATGAATTAGTAAATAATTACAAAAATTTTATAAAAACTGAAATTGGTCGAAAAGAACCAAGAAAAATAATAATATTTGCCCGGGCTCATTTATGCAGTTCTAGCTTATTAGAATGAGGAGGTTCTAAACGAAAAGAACTTATAAGTAAGGAGAAGTCCGATAAAATATGAAGTTTGTTAACGAATAATCCTGACAGTATTGATAATTACTATGTAAAAAACTTTGGCAATGGGAGCATGAACTATCTAACAAAAAAAAGCAAAGAAGTTACTGATAAGCAACTCAAAGAATTAATGAGACTTATTGAAGGAACGGAGAAGTTTATTAAAGAAGAATTAGAAAAAGGGACTGGATTTGAAGGAGAATTTGAAAGAAAATTTCCCCAATTCATTAAGAGCGAAGAAGAAAAATGGGAAGATTACGAAATAGAACAAGAAATAAATGAAAAAGACTAGTAAAATAGGGGGATTTAAGCCCACAATAAAAGTTTAGTATAAGCAATTAATTGACGATAATGTTGCTCAGAAAGAGAGTTTAATTCTTGAACCATTTTGGCTTCTTGGAAATCTCGTTTGGTTAACTCTTGCCAATAGTTTTGCCACTTATTTCTTTGGTTAGCATCTAAACGATTGTAAAAAGCTAATAGTTCTTGTCTTTCGGATCGTAATTGCTGATTGATTATTGGTTCATTTCTCATCATGATATAAGTAGTTTTACTAATTGTTGGTGACTATATTTCTTTTGGCAATATTGTCATAGATAAGCCGTTAATTCACTATGAGGAGAAGAATGGCCTCAATAAATGTCTAAATTATGTAAGACAGCATGAGTAATTTCATGACAAAGCAAATAACTTAAATCTCCTTGGAGAAGTGGTTGACAATAGGTAGGATTAAGAGTAATTCAGCTTTCATTAGTTAAGGCTCAAGTTATACCAGCAAATTCTTTTGGCACTCGTTGAAGTAACTCCGCAAATTCTTGTTTTTGATGCAGGTCATTAAGGTTTAAACGAAGAGACTGAGCAATTTGCTTATTATTAGAGATTTCAGTGAACAATTTTTCGCTGTAAAATCCCTTGAAAACTACTTGCTTATAAGGAATAATGTTGAGATAATGACAACCAATTTGATAACAATCTTGGATAAGGTCAAAGAGAGACAATTGGTTTGGGGAGTTCATAGGTAGATTTTAAGTATTTTTGGCGAAATTCACTTAAAAATGGTGAAAAGAGGAGGTTTTGCATTATTAAAGAGCAGAGCGAGGTGACTGGATTATTTTTTTTTGGTTCTTTTTTTTAAATGAGGTATTGCTTGGTAATTTCTTCTGGATAAGAAACTGTGCTCACTAATGAATAATTCTGCCCATAAGTTTCTGGTCTAGTTTCAATTAAATTAATAAAGTATTGACTCTTGAATTTAATTAGATTCTTGTTTTTATTCTGATAAATATATTCTTTTGCCATAGAGAATTTTATACAGGTTATTTTTTAGATTTTTTTTCTTTTTCAGAAATAGAAAATAATTCCCAAGATTCCTGCTAATAAAAGTAAAGGAATCCCAATTCAAAGAATTTTTCCAGTAGTAGATTTTCAGTGATATCATTCAAGTTCTGGTTGGATTTGATTTGATTTTTGTTCTTGATATATGAAATCGGAATCTTTTAAGTTACTAATGTTAGTTGATACAAAGTAAACATTTTCATTTTGAACTCTTCGGCAAGGTTTATAATCAGGCATTGCATAAATCTTGTCTCTACACAAGTTTTCTATACTTTCTGAAATTATTCCCGGACTGTCATCAATAAAAATATCAAAGTCTAGGTATTTATCACGCAAGACTTCTCAGCGGTAAGGAATATGTCTACCATTTTCTCCTCTAGCAGTTTCAGTTAATTTCAGTTGGCATTGAGAAAATTTACCTCAAGTTTTAGAGAAAACTTTTTTCTTTCGGGTTAATCCTTGACCTTTACCTCTGCCTTTGCGATAGGAGCTGATGATTACTAATTTGCTAATTAGTCCTTCTTTTAAGGCTTTTAATAAGTCTTCAGCAGGAGAAAGAAAAGGAGCATTGGTAATCGCATCAATCCATTCCGAAGAACAATAATAATTTTTCCAATAAGCTTCATTTTCGCCTTTTTCTCCTTTATCGTATTTGCGAACAAGATCGAGAGATTTTAGGTATTCGTCAAAAGCTTTTTTTTCTGCTTCAGTTCCGCCTTCAATGTTTTTTATTCTCAATTCACTAGTTAAACCTTGTCCATAACGAGCAATTTCAAAGAATCTCTTAAAAAACTCTTCAAAAGTTGAGTCGACTTTGCCAATTTTATTTCCTATTTTTCAAACCGCCAAAGGCTGGAAAGGCTGTATAACTTCATCCCAATCAGCGACTATGATTAGTGGTCTGTTTTTCTTTTTGTATTCCTCTCGAATAATATCGAGAAGTTTATGAGCCATCTAGGCTTGATTTGTGGTTATATAAATAAGAGAGGAAAAATTTCATAATTTCAAATTAAACTCTTGTCAATGCTTTTATTAATTATTTTTAGTTGGTTGGAGGATTTTTGCTTCTTGAATAAGAGTTTCCTCTTGTTCCTGATGAACTTCTTCCAAAACTTCTTGATTCTCTTCAACAATGTCTAGTTCAATCTCATCAAGTTTTTCTTTTTTCTCTTTATTCCTTTTTCCTGGGCAACATATTAATTCACTTAATCTGATACTTGGTTCTAACTTAAAACAGAAAAAAGACAAGACATTACCACAAGTAAATTCAAGTGTTCCTAGTGTGCAGCAATAATTGCCATCGATGATTGTTGCTTCTGATTCCTTGGTTTCTTTACTTAACTCAGGAGAAAGATTAGCATTATTTACAGTGTTAATTGGCATAGATTGGTTATCTATACTTTGCGAATAATTGGTATAACTTAAATTAGCATTATCACCAAAGACACCAACGTTTACTAAATGACCTCCCACGCTTAGTGAGCCAGTAAAATTAAAAGAACCAGTAGTAGACCTAACTGGACTTCTAGTTAAATTATTTTGATTTTCCATGATACTTATATTTTTAAGCCTTATCTCTTCAAGTTAATCACTTGTTGTGCTTTTGCTCAATTTGAGCTTTTTGAGAACTGCCTACAATTGCCGAAGTTGAAGAACTGGCGGTTGATTGATAAGTAATAGTTTTTAAATCAGCATTATCACCAACTGTGCTATTAATAATTGCATTACCAGCAATGTTGTAGTTATTGATTATTTGCTTTTCTTGTTGGTTAATATCTTTTTTTAGTTGAACTATTTCCTCCTGTAAAATACAAATTTTGTCTAGTTCTTCAATTGACAACCTTGTTTTTTTAGCCAATTTAGCTTCTATTTCTTCTTTATTAGTGATGACTGATGGAGGTTTTCCGTAAAGAATTATATCTTTTTGAAATTCCAAAATTTTTCTTATTTTTCCTTCTATCTTTTCTTTGTTATATCCTCCTAATAAACCCGGGATAGTCTTTTTTGCATACTCTCTTTGCATTTCATCTAACTTCTTTTCTTTTCGTTCAACATTCGTAAAAGAAACAAGTTGTTTTTCTAGTGCTTCTTTTGACTTTTGCAATCTCTTTATCTTCTCTAATATTTCATCGGTAGCAAGAGACTTTTCTAAAGGTTGTATTTCCTTAGTTCTTGCTTCATTTTCTTTTAAAAGAGAGTTTAACTTACTCTTTAATTTTTGGTACTTTTTCTCAAACTCATTAGAATCCTCTAGGACTAATAACTGAGGAAGATTATTGCTTTCTTTAAGTTCTTTCTTTAGCCTTTTATTTTGTTCATGTAAATCAGAAATCGTTTCTAACAAATCTCGAGGTCTTTTTTTAGCTAGCTCAACTATCCTAAAAGCTCTTCAATTGCCTTTATAGGATTCTTGCTTTAAAATTTCCACTAACTTAGTATTGCTATAAGAAAGTTTTTCTAAACTTTTAGGTAAATATTCTAATCCTGAATTGATTTTTATATTGCCATCTATTTCTAATTCTTCTAAATTTTCCAAGTTTATTAAAAATTCTAAATTAGTTAAAAGATTTCTACGAACATTCAATGTTTTTAACTGGGGACAATTTTCAATTACTAAATCTTGCATTCCACAATTTCAAATAGTGCATTCTTGTAATTGAGGTAAATTTTTGAGAGTTACTTTGTTTATATTCTCAATATCTTGTAAATGTAATTTTTCTAATTGTAAATAACTTTCAATGATTAATTGTCCCTGGAAATTTTCATCTGTGAGTTTTATTTTTTGTGCTGTTTTAGGATATTCTTTATCGAATCACTCTTGATTGTATTTCATGATATTTATATTTTAATTGTTAGTATGAGTCTTCTGGATTATTTGGGCTTGGAATTGACTTTGTTGATATTCTCTTTTTAAAGTATCAATGTTGCTATAATTTAACACTCATTCAGGAGTTAGTTGCTTAATATCTCTCAATCAAGCATAAAACTCTGGTTCTTGAATGGCTTGTCCTTGGTCATTAGGAGAATGGATATTTATTCAATCGCGAGTTTGTTCATAGGTGAAATTATGTTGAATTCAAGATTGAATTAGTTGTGAAGTAAAAGAAGAGTGGATGTTTTGTCAATCTAGAATATTAAGTTGATTAAGTTCTTTCGTAATTCCAGTAGAGGCAAATTGTTCAAGTTTATCTATTTCCGTCGGTTCTGCTGAATTATGTTTACAAATTAAATTAATTGCCTCTGACTTGTTGTCTTCTTCAATTATCCTAAACAATTTATTTTTTTCTTGAGTGATTGTATTTTGAGTATTAAGGGATAATTGTCTTTTAGCTTGGTTAGTTAAGACTTGGTCGTTTGTTTCTTTTTGTTGTTCTAAATTAACCAATTCTTCACAATAGCGAACAATCTCACTCATATCTTCTGTTGAAAAGCCTTTTTCTTCTAGCTCTTTTCTTAGTTTTCGTGCTTCATTTTTGGATTCGTTATCTTCTTCTTTAATCACCTTTTTTTTGTTCTGAATAAAATTTTCTATTAGTTCAGCTGACTCTTCCCGAGATTTTTTAAAGAGTTTTAGTTCTTCTTTAATGCCATTAATTCTCAATTCTAGCAAAGTAGAAGTTTGTCATTCCTGAGAAAAATTAGTTTGAAGTTTAGGCAAATTCTTAAAATTGAGTAGTCGACTGGTATAAATTGCTTGAGAATGAGTTTTATAAACTAGTTTGTTTGTTATTGATGACAAGTTTTTTTCAAACTCCCCTGCGTCTATTATTTCTTTGTATTGACGATAGAACTCTATATCTCTTATGCTGTTATTAACATTAATATCCCAACTTTCTAAAATCTGACTCAATTCCTCAGCTGTTGGACGATTTGATGGTTCAGCATCCAAGCATTTACTTGTTAAATCTTTGAGCAATTGCGGTGCTTTAACTTCATTTAAATTAGGTCTCAATCCTTCACATATTTTTAATGCTAGACGAAAATCATGGGCTATGTCATGATAAGGTGGTAATCCAGAAAACATTTCGCAAGCTATGATGCCTCATGAATAAATATCAGATGCTTGAGTATACGGTTCTCTTTTGAGTACTTCAGGAGCCACATAAGGCAATACCCCATAAATTTTTTCTTCATCAGTTTCATTAGCTGGTCGGCAAAGTCCTAAATCGGCAATATGAAACTTGGAAGAATAGCTGTTTGTATTATTTAAAATATTTCCTGCATGAAAATCTCGGTGTACCAACCTCTGCCTATGAATTGAATTTAATCCATTAGCAATATCTTTCAACTGGTTCATTTTGCCACTAAAACTAAGTTTATTATAATTATTCTGCAAATATCTTCTCATGTTATCTCCTATGTATCTCATTACCATTAGATAATTCTTAGTTTTAGGGTTTTGAGATATACCATAACACTTTACAACTCATCCATTATCATCAATTAATCTATGATGGTAAGCAACTTCTTGCAAAAAGTCAGTAGTTATATCTTGAGAATTATGTAAACTTTTTAAAACAACATCTCCTTTGGAATCATCCTCGTATCTCTGTCATTTATTGTTTTTGTCGTTTCAGTTTTTTATGTATCCTCCCTCTCATTTTGCTTTATAAACTTTACCAAACCCTCCTTGGGCAAGATATTCAACATTTATAAACCTATTGTAAGGCATTCACTCTAATAAATCATCATGGTTAGTTGCTCTAATTTGTTGTTTTTGAATAAATTCATCAATGACTTTGTTGCCACTAGTCCAATCAGCAAACCCCCAAGCAAAATGCTGAGAATTACAAAACTGACACCAAGCACGATCAGATTTAGGCTGTTGGCATTTTTTACACAGCCCATATTTCTGATACTTTTCTTTTAATTCTTCACTAGAAATCAACTGATTAATCAAAGATTTTTGTTCAGGAGTTAATGCATTATATTTAAATCTTTCTATCTGCTTAATAGTCTTAATTCCAAGCCATTGTTCTCCGTATTCCTCCCTCAACTTCTGTTCTAAGTCACCATCTAACATTGATTCAACATCTATTTGTTTAGTATCTCTCAACCAAGTGCAATACTCATGATCACTAACTTTAAAACCAGTTCCAAGCAGTGTAATTCATTTTTTAGCTTGTTCACAATCAAATCCTTTTTCTTCTCATTTTTTTCTTCATCAGTATCTGAAATTCTCATGAATATCTTGTCAAGACTCTTTTTTAGTTATTTCCCTAATATCAGGAGTGTTAGGTTGATAACCCCTTTTTCTGAGATAATTAGCAAAATCAGATTCACTAACTGTTAAGCCAACATTTATTCACCGATTTATTTCTTCACTAGAAAAGTTAAGTTTTTTTCATTGTTTGATTTTTTTTTTAATTTCTTGAAGTTTTCAGGAAAAATTCCTAACTTTTCCATGTCCATCTGTTTCTGCTTTTCCTTGTTTACTAGCAAAAGCAAATGACTTATATATACCTTGGCATTTAGCATCTTTTCTTTCATCTGCTGAACACCAAAAATCTTTAATGCTGTTGGATAAACATTCTAAACCGCTGTCTATGTCAGTATCTCTAATATCAAGTTTTTCTAATTTAGTTAAATTCTTTAAAGTCTCTAAACTACCAGTGAACTTATTATTACCAATATACAATTTTTCTAAATTAACCAACTTACTTACAAAAGATAAGTCTTGGTTGAGATTATTATTGCTTAAATTTAACTCTTTTAACTTTTCTCCTTTTGGTAGTTTTACTTGGGTAAGGTTGTTATGAGAACAATCAAGTTTCTTTAAATTAACAAAATCGCTTAGATCCAAGCTACTAATGAGAAATCTTTTGCCAATATGTAAGTCGCTTATGGTGTTTCTTTGGTTTTGGGGATAATTTCTATCTAGTCAGTACTGAGCATAACTTTTTTTTTCTTGAAAAGCTGCTTCCGGAGTATAATTGTTTTTTCTTAAATAAGTAGCAAATTCAGAATGTTGTTTTTCATCCAAACCAATATCTCTTCAAGACTTAGCTTCTTGGGGAGTGAAGTTATGGTTTTTTCATTCTATAACTTTTTCATAATCTTTTGGTTCAAATCCAGCTTTAATTCATCCCTGAACATCTTGGTAAGTTAAGCCTTTTTCTTCCCAGATTTGTTGGTAAGTTTTATCGTTTCAGTTTTTTTCACCAAAATCCTCATGAATATCTTTTCAAAGTTTATTATATTCTGTTCTTAATTCATTAGCATTTAAAGTTAGTGAACTATTAAACTGTTTTTTATCTTTTAACCAACGACCGAAATGGGGTTCATTTGGATGCAAACCAGTATCTACTAGTTGTTTTATTTCTTCAACTGTGAAGCCCTTATTTTCTCATCATTGTTGCCAAGTTAGTTTTTGTTTAGTAGCAGTGATTATTCAACCCGAATCTTTGGCGAAATCAGGATGAATGTCAGTTCAATTTTTTTTTTCAACTTTCTCTTTATTCTCTCAAATTAAATCTTTTTCTTCAATATAACCAAGTTTATCTCACTTATTTTTTTCGCTTTTAATTTCCTCAATTATTTCATCACTCAATACTCAATAAATAAGCTTTTGCTCATCTAATCTGGTGCTACGAATAGGAATTTGAACACTTTGATTTAATTTACTCATAAAATAAAAAAAAGCTTCTCCATTTTCAAAATCAGAACATTTATTTTCACTATTTTCTGCAAACCTGAGAAAATGCAAATTATTTAAAACACCATTTCCAAACTTAATATTCTCTGCAAAAGTTACTTTCAAAACCTTTCCTCAACTTTTATCTTCTCATTCTACTTTTTGAATGGTTAAAGGAGAAGTTAAATCTTGACCTATTGGATGATTTAGATTGCTAAAATCATATTGGTAATTTGGTAAATTAGGAAAAGGAAACATTTTTATTCTTTTATTCCTTTCTTACTTTTTTGCTTATTCATAATATCTACATTTTAAGAACTTTTCAAAAATTAATAATCTTATGCATAAAATTTTCATAAATACAAAAAACTTACCAACGCTTTTTAATTTAGTGTCTTATGATTAACTCTCAAATATATATTTTTAACAAAAAAAAAACAAGAAAATATGTCTAAAAGAAAAACTTGATATTGCTTCATTTGCAAAAAATGATTACCAAGAGTTAGATTCGGTGAAGATCCTAATGAAAGGATTTGTAGTAATTGTCTAGAAAGCAAAGTTTATGAAGAAAGAATAAAAAAAAGAGCTTCTGAAATCGAAGAAGAGGAAGGCGAAGAAGATGACGAATAATGAATCTAAATTATGTTAATGGAAAAAATATACTTGACCAATATTTTACAAAAAGATATATTGCAGAAAAATTATTTGAAAAAACTAAAAACATAATTTCTCAATATGAAAAAATTGAAAAATACACTTGATTAGAACCAAGCGTAGGAGAAGGATGTTTTTATGATTTGCTTCCTAAAAATAAAAGAATTGGCATTGATATTGACCCAAAAAGAGAAAATATAATTAAAGGTAATTACTTAAAGTATAAATTACCTAATAAGCCACTAATTCGTTATAGGAAATCCACCTTTCGGACATAGAGGTGTTGTTTCTCTGGAATTTATAAATCACTCAAAGGGAGCCAATTTTGTGTGCTTTATCTTGCCCATGTTCTTCGGTAGCAAAGGCAAGGGTAGCATCAAATATCAAGTGAAAGAATTTAATCTAATCTACTCAGAGGAGTTAGGAGAAAATTCTTTTTATACTTTAAATGGCAATAGCATTGATATTAAGTGCATCTTTCAAATTTGAAGTAAAAAGCATTCAAATCCAAACATTTAAGATTTAAATTGATACTTATTGCGAGATAAGAATCCTTTTAAAAAATATTTAGATGTCTTTACTGTTTCATTAGCCAAAGGTAGAGATTGTGGTAAGAGATGGATTTTTGAGGAGAAAGCAGATTATTATTTATCATGGTTTAGACTAGTGTATATAATAAAATTTTTTAGCAGGATTTTTATTCATTTTTCTCTCCTAAGTTTCAAAAATATTTTCAGTCTCCTGATTGCTCCCAAGTGGTTAATCAGGTTGCGGTGCTGCTAACTGATTTATCTTTTAGGAATTGGTTAAATCTTTTTCACACTTGACGATTATGAGAACGACAAAGTTGTTTCTTTTTATCGAAAAGGAGATGGGGACACTTTTCTGGACCGGTCTCAGTTCAAAAAGAGCAAAATTCGGGTTCTTCTATTTCTACTTTGCAATCAACACAATAAGTAGGATATTGGTTTAATTGGTCTAGATTAGGAGCAGGAGAAAAGACTATCGCTCTTTCAAATTTTTGATAGCATTTGTCACAAGTAAAGTTTACTTTTCAGAATTGATTTAGTGGATTGGTTTTTTGGACTGGTGGTTTTTGTTTAATCTTTTCTCGTCCCTTATCACTCAAAAGATTATTTTTCGAACAGTATTGTTTATAAAATTCCAAACTTCTCTCAACCACTTCCACCATCAAGCATTTTTGCTTTAAAGCTAAATCTTTTAATTGTCAATAAAATTCTTCACTAACTTTAAAATTTAAAGGTTTGGTGCGTTTATTTATTTCTCTTTTGCGAAAAGGAGCCGTTTCCGGAGCAGTTAGGTTAGAACTAGCCTCCTGGGGAATTGTTCCTAAATTTTGCCGACGCAGTTTGTTTCATTTATTCATATCTTTAAATCTTTATTTCTTTATATAATTTTTTAAATATAATCTAAAATACCCTCCACTAACTTCTTGGTTTGCTTTCGTAAAGTCTTATAAGGAATTTCAGTAATCGCTTTTCCCTCATTTTGAACTGAACGAAAAGAAACTTTTTCTGGCAAAGAAATGGGTAAATAAAAATAACCAGTATCTTTTAAGTATCCTTGAGCTATTTCTCCTTCCGCCTTACTACCAATACGGTTAAGCACAAATAATAACTTCTTTTTGCTTACTCCCGCTTTCACTAAAGCATTAAATTCTTTCACCGCCGGTGCTAAATCGGCACGGCTAGCACCCGTAGGTTGGATTATTAGATTAGCCTGCTTGGCTATTTCTAGGGTTCCTTGGCTAGTGCGAGCTGGGGCATCAATGATTATTAATTGGTATTGTTTAGCCAAAGGTCAAACTTCTTTAACGGAATTAAATACTTGACAAGGAATTTTGCCTGTAATTTTGCTTCATTCGTAACTAGTTGTTTGTTGGCTATCACAATCAGCTAACAAAACTTTGACTTTCTTTTTGTGAGCCTCTACGGCTAACGCTTGAGCAAGAGTGCTTTTCCCTACTCCTCCTTTTTGAGAGATAAAAGCGATTATTGTCATACTAATTAACTTTTTCTCCTTTCTGTTTCCCTAATCATTCCCCAAAACTAGCAATAGTAAACATAAAACCCTTATTAACCAAGTAAACTTCTTTCAATAATTCTTTTACTGACTTTAAGCCTTTGCCATCTAAAACTCATAAAAAATTAATCTCGTTATTGTAAGCTTTTTGTAAAACACCATTATAAGAACGAATTATCTCTGAAACTTTGCTACCTGGAGAATTATAAAAGCTAGTTTCCAGATAATATTCCTTACCATCTAATTTAATTTGAAAGTCAAATAACTTTTTCCCGTTAACCTGGAAATTCACCGGTACTTGTTTTTGGTATTTTACTTGATATTTATTAAGCAAAGTTTCCACAGCCTTTTCCATGGTTGTTCCGACCAAATTTTTCTTGCTATGAGTTCCTAAGCCAACTTCTACACCTAAACAATAATCTTTTAAGTTTTTGATTTTTCCATTAGTTAAGTATTGAGCTAAACCAGAATTAAAAATTAATTTTTTTACTTTTTCTAGCGTTAAGTTCTCTCAATATTCAATATTCTCTTTTTCTAATCAAGCAAAATTCTCATTATCTCTAATGGCTAACAGCAAAGGTAAAGCCTGAAAACTCTGCGGTGCTTCTTGCCAAATTTGCTGAATTCTTTGGTTTAGTTCTTCTTTGTTGGCACAAATTAAAGAGTTGAGGATATTTAAATCCTTTTCATAAGCCATTAAATTGCTTTGGATTTTCTTTCAATTTACTAACTGACTTAAATCTACATTAGTAGTTTGAATAGTATCAAATCACTTTTCAAATTCTAATTGTTGTTTTTTTTCTTTGCTTAATTCATAATTTCACACAAAAATTTCTTGGGCAGAACCAATTCTTTTTTCTCCCTGGCAATTAATAAATCTTTGGGCTTTTTTAGTGAATTGCTGGTAATCTTTATACAAATCCTTAATAAAATCCGTAGCGTGATTAGTTAAAAGTCATTTAGCACCTTTTTTCTCGCACTCTTTAAGAAAATTAAACAACTCCTTTTGATTTTCCCGAGTAAAACCATTAGCCGTATAAGCCGTAAACCCATTGCTTTTTTCACTATCATAAGGCGGATCCACAAATAAAAAGTCTCCTGCTTGAATTAAAGGCAATAATTCTTGGTAATCTTGATTAAGAATTTGACAATTATTTTCGTTTAAATATTTACTAATTGTTAATATATTTTCAGTGTCGAATAATTTCACTTTTTCTCTTTTGCCCCAAGGCACATTAAATTCTCCTTGACTGTTAACTCGATATAAACCATTATAGCCCGTTTTGTTGAGATAAATAAAACGAGCCACTGTTCCTAATTCAGTTAAATTTTTGGTTTCTTGACGGCGTAAAGTTTCATAAAAATCTTGGCTATGATTTTTTTCATATTCTTTTAAAAGTTTTAAGAGTTCTTTAGGTTGGTTTTTTATTATTTTATAAGTTATTATTAATTCTTTATTAGCGTCATTGATAATTGCTTTATTAGGCTGTTTATTTAAAAATACTGAACCACCACCGACAAAAGGTTCAATAAATTGATTGTAGTCATTCGGTAGTAAAAGGTTAATTACCTCTAAAAACTGGGTTTTGCCCCCGGCTCATTTGATAAAAGGTTTGGTGGTTAGATTTTTATTCATTTTGTCCCTCCTTATTTTGTTCTTTTTCTTGCGTTTCATTTTCCTTTAACTCTGATTTGATTTGCTTGGTTTTAAGTTTTTTGGTTTTTTCTTCTTGCTTAGTTTGATATTCTTCTAAAATATCCTCAGTAAGAATATCATCAATTAAATTTCTAATACTTAATAATTGCCTTTTAATTACTTGGTTTTCTATTTTCAAGTCTGTATTTTCTTGGATTAGGGATTTTTTGCTGGTTTGGTATTTGTCGCGATATTTTTTAATGGTCATATACTATAATTTTATCTTTATTTCTTTAAATCTTTACAGACTTATAAAAAATTGGTATTTATAACCCTGGGCTAAAACTAAGTTAGTTATTAAATTTGGCTGAATTAAATCTTTTTTATCTCTAAAATAACTATCTAAGAAAAAGAAGCCTTTATTTTGCCATTTATCTAAATAATTTACTCGGTAATGATTGGCTTTTTTAGTTAGTTGTTTGTTGGTTATCAATATATTTTCTAGTTTAAGGATTTTATAAGTGTTTTGGCTTGTGATTATTCTTGCTCCTTTTGTTTCATCAGATTTTAAATTAGCATTTTGGTTTGATTTTTGCTTATTTAAATCAATTTCAAAGAAAAATTTTTTAAGTATGGCGGCTAATTCCTCAATATTTTTTAATTTTCAGAATCAAGAGCCATTATTTATAAATTGCTTAAATTGACTGCTTGCTCCTTGGACTTGGCGACCTTTACTTAATATGCTCCCAATATTTCTTTTAATTCCTCGCCAGCTGTCACGGTGGTATATTTCACAATTAGGACTTAATTCCTCCAAAAGCAAATAAACTTGATAGCCTTGTTGAGTTTCTATATAACTGAAACGATAAATTTTAGCTAGCAACTTAAAACTTTTTTCTACTTGTTTTTGTAACCAACTTGGTAAACTTTGAGATTTATGTCTAATATCTATATCTCACACTTGAAAATATAACCTTCCTCGTTTAGTGCCAGTTCTTTCTCCGTGTTCCCCATATCCCTTAACCAATTCCTCAATTCCACGATGCTCCTCAATAGTCGGTCAATTGCTCCCTGCTGGATATTGTGGCTTCTTTCCTCGCGTGGCTAACCTTACCCCTTTCCTATCCCCCCCTAATCTTTGAAAAAACCCAAGCGACTTATAATTAGAGGGTGCTATGTTATATTTACACGTGTCTGTGAGAGAAATTTTTTTAACACCAATTTTAGTTTCTTTGTTTCCTAGTTTTAAACAGTTTTTTAGCAGTTTTTTAACACCATAATAGTTATGGCTATAAGTTAATAATCTTTCCCGATTTTTTTGATAATATTCTCTATAGTAATTAAGATTTTTGTGTTTTCCGTGTCTGTTAAATTTAACAGGCGGAGTTAGTTTGATTGATTGTGTGATTTCCATAATTGCTAACTCAATACGCCAGCCAGTCAAGTCTAGGAAATCACACTAAATCCGACTAACTGACTAGCCTATTCAATCAACAATTGTAGATTATATATTATTATATTTTTAACTCTTTTTGTTTTTTTGTAAAATTTAAGTTATTAGTTAGTTTTTTTAGTTCTCTCTTTCTCTTGATTATCTGCTTTTTTCACAAATTTTTTTAATTCTTTTTCGTTGACTATCCTCTTCTTGGCTTGTCCTATTTTATATTCTTTACCATCTCGTTCGCCAATTATTATTATTTCTCCTTTTTCATTAATTCTCATGCCGCAAGACTTCATTGCTTCGTCTAGGTTTTTGAGATTTTTATATTTTTTCATATTGTAGATTTTATGTTTTTTTGTCAATTATATACAATTGCTATCGTTATCTTTTGATTTTTTTATAATCATGCTTATTCAGGTCAATTTCCCAGGACTGATTATTCTCTCAAAGAAAGAAAATTCGCCATTGACCGCTCCCAGTTCTAATGCTATAATGATTTTTAGTTCCTTGAATTAGTTCTAATCGAAAACCTGAAAACATACTAAAATCCCTTTTGTCTTGGGCTTCAGAAGTTATTCGTAATCTCCGCCGCACTTCTTTATTATTCTTAATCCCAGAAAACTTTCTAATTCATTCTCCTTTTAAATATTCCTCAACTTCTTTCTTTTCGTTTAAATTTCTTTTGCTTGGTTATTTCCACAACATTTTTAATGGTTTAGTCTAGCTCCTTCTCTATTTTCTTTATAAGGTTTGATTTCTTTTTTTAATAAAGATAATTTTTCCTCGGCAATTTCTTTATCATAACTTCTTTGGATATTTAGTCAAAACTCAACGGAACTATCAAAATAAATAGATAAACGAGTAGCCAAATCAGGAGTAATATCGCCTCTTTCTTCACATATTCATTGAATTTGTTCTTTAGGAACTTTTAAGGCTTGGGCTAGTTCTTGGGGGCTAATGTTGCGGGGGATTAATAATTCCTCTCGCAAAATTTCTCCGGGATGAATGGGTGGAAGTTTAGCTAGTTTTTTTTGATTTAATTCTTTTTTCATAGTAATTATTGTTAATTTTAATGAAATAGCCTTTATTTGTTAAGTGTTTTTGGGATTTTCTTTTGCCTGAAAGTTAATTTTATCTCTTTTTACTTACTTTTCAGAAATCTTTACTAGGTTTGAAACTAACTCTATTAGTAAGTTTAGCAGATTTAATTAATTGCTGTTTTTTTGCTTTACATTTAGCACAATTTCTAGTCTTTCCTACTAAATTGCGAAAAGTGTTTGATTTAGCGTAAAATCCAACTCCTTTTCCTTTATTAGCCTGTTTAAACTTCTCTAATTCTTTTTGGTGTTCATCACAATTCTTACTACCTTTTGGTTTAGTGCTGTTTCTTTTTAAAGTGAAATAACCTTTAAAGTTAATATTTTCACCTTGGATTAGTTTTTGCTTGGTTACTTCTAAGAAAGCATTTAATACTTTTTTGGTGTTTTCAATACTGTTTAATTTACTTTTTTTGTTGACCTCGGAGGTGATTTGGGTAATTCCTAACATAATAGAAGTTTTTACTTTCTTTTCTTTGGTTTTATTGCGTTAATTTTAAACTCCATCGCCCAAACTGTCCCAGTGTGCCAGTTTCCCCGATATCCCAAATTATTCCCTACGGGTAATTTTCCCTTTTTCGAGGATTTTCTTTATCGTCTGATTTCATATCAATTTTAATAAGAAAATTTTGCGAACCCCTGTTGGTTTTTTATAAATAAAAAAGTGAAAAAAATCCTCAGCAAGTTCATATTTTTTCCAGTTCGCCCCACCCTTGGGGCAAACGCCAAGTCTCATACGGCGACGCCTGAAATTCACTCATGAAAATAGATATGAACGATAAAAAAAACCAAAATAACGGGGCTTCTCTCCCTCAGGAGAAAAAAACCCAATTGGAAATCCAAATTGCGGAGCTCCAAAAGCAGGAGCAGCAACTCGCCAAGCAATTAAAATCTTGGCAAATCAAAACCAAAAAAGCGAATAATCTGGCTAATTGCTTGATAACTGCGGGCAAATTTGGTAAACAATTCTTAACCGAAGCCGTAGAAAAAGAAAAAGCCCAAGAGCAACCTGATAATTGAGCGTGAGAATACTTGCTTAAAAACAAAGTTGAATTTAACCTTAAATTTGAAGTCGGAGCCGAAGCCTTTACCAAATTAGTCAGTGAGAGTGTGGAAAGAAAAGCAAGAACTTTACAAACTGAATTAGATATTATTCAAAGTCAACTCCAACACCAAGAACGCAAATTCGCTCGTCTCCAAGCCCGCAGGCAAGGCAAAACTCTCCTTGAATGTAAATCAAACAACGGAATTGGTTGCTTGGGTGCTTATCAGTGTCAGAATTGTCAAATCAACTACTCGGTAAGTGAGAATAACCAATTGAAAGGAGGTTCCTACTAAAATGGGAGCCGAAATTCTAAAACTAACTCGCTGAACGAATTTTGAAAAAGGTGAAAAACACTTAAAAGAATTTCAGTGTAGCAATCCCGGTTGCGGTCTTTTCATTGACGATAAAGATATTGAAACGAAAAACTATCAGTTATGAGTTAGTGATTACGCTAATGATATTGATAAGACCTCTCTCATAAGCGGTCAATCTTGCTATTCTCTAAACTTCTGATTAAGAGCTGTTGACCATCAAGAATGCCCCGAAAGTGAAAGGTGTCAAGGTTGCTGAGAAAAATTTAGAATGAATGAACTGAAAGGGAAAAATGATAATTGGTGGTGCCAAGATTGCCAACCAACGGCATTTAAAAAGGAGGTAAAGCATGAATAATCTCTGATTACCCGTTTTTATTTCAGGAGGAAAACGAAGTTTATCCAGAGGAGGAAATAAAAATGAATAACATTGCTGACCTTACTTTTATCTATGATACCAAAGGAGATATGTGCTTTGTTTGACAAGGCAGATCCATTCGGGAACTTACCATTAAAGGCGATACAGAACGCAATGGCGAAGTCAACGGCACTTGATTCCAAGTTAACCATT
Source organism: endosymbiont GvMRE of Glomus versiforme (assembly GCF_003546845.1). NCBI lineage: Bacteria > Bacillati > Mycoplasmatota > Mollicutes > Mycoplasmatales > endosymbiont GvMRE of Glomus versiforme. Next base: position 31,330 of record NZ_NWVA01000006.1, read on the forward strand.
TAACTAATCACTGAATATCTTTTCGCAAAAACCAATATCGCCTAAACACCTGAGAAGCCTTTTATAAATGCGTCCAAAGAGAACAAATAACTTTCTATCGCCGTTTATTACCAATAGATAGTTTAAACTCTCTTTTAACTTTCTCTTTCACTGAAAAAGATGAATGAATAAAAGACCCTGTGAGTGGTAAATGGAAAAATAAATAAAGTTTTTTTTACCTATTTTTCTAAAATATTATTTAAAAAGAAATATTATGAAAAAAATAGTAGTAATTAAAAAGTGAATAAATAAAATAATAAAAGGAGGAAATAACTAATATGGTAAATAAGAACGCCCAAGATTGATTAAATGAAAAATATCCAATAAACAGTGCTTGCCAGAGAGATAATGACTCTGAAAATAAAGGAAAAAAGCGAGAAGAAATAACTAGATTAGATATTAGAAAAGGAAAAGTTGGATGATATTTAAACGAAAAAACCTTGGTGGGTTCTTTAAAATTAGAGGGATTTACTAATTTGCGAACTTTGATAGTTTCTTCTCATCAATTAATTAAATTAGATGTAAGCAATTGTCCTAATCTCGAAGAGTTAGATTGTCATTTTAATGAACTTAACAATTTAAATGTTAATGGTTGTTCTAATCTTGAAAAAATTAACTGTTCTAATAATAATCTTAGTGGACTAAGTTTGGATAATTGTCCTAATCTCGAAGAAGTAAACATAAATAATTGCTCTAAACTTAATGAAGAAACAATAAGTTCTAATCTTGCTTATAATCCTGAAAAAGCCAAGTTAGTAAAAGATAATTCAAAAGTAAAAAGTGGTCCCCAAATAACTAGAACCAAAGAGAATGATGTTCGGAATATCCTAATCATTGGCATAACTGGTAATGGTAAATCTGCCCTGGCTAATGTTTTAACTGACACCAGCCAGTTTGCCGAAAATGCTTCGAGCACTAGTGTAACTAAAAACTTTCAACCTAGCAATGTTTTTGAATATCAAGGCAAAAAATACCGCATAATTGATAATATCGGATTCGGAGACACTAATAACATTTCTGAAAAAGACATTTTATTTAAAGTTGGAGAAGGAATTCACTCTGCTAAAGAAGGTATTAATCAGGTTCTTTTTGTTTTCAAGGGCAGATTTGCTCCGGAACAAATAGCAGTTTTTAATTTGTTTAAAGACTTTGTTGCTGAAGCTGGCATTACTAGTTTTACTACTTTGGTGCGAACTAATTTTGCCGATTTTAGAAGCAAAGAGAAGTGCCAAGAAGATAAGGATGCTTTGTTTAATGAGAGTAATAAAGAGTTAGGTGAAATAATTAACTCTTGTAATGGGATTATCTATGTGGATAACCCTTCATTACCCGTAATTGACGAAGAAGAGGATAGTGAAGACGAAAGAGAAGAAAAGCAAAAAAAAATCAGTCGAAATGAAAAAAAGAGAAAAGAATCAAGAGAAAGATTATTAAATCATTTAGTCGAAAACTGCTCAGAAGTTTATAAATTAAAGAAATGAGATAGTATAGTTTCCGTGGTAGATGATTATTATAAAGAAAAAGAAAAAATAGAAAAAAGTGATAGTTCAAGTAAAGGAGAAGAATTAAAGAAAGTAGAAAAAAGAAAAGAACAAATTGCTGATGAAGTAAATGCTACACTCGCGTTGGAGATTAGTCCTTTACCTAAGTTTACTGCTCAGATAGAGATGAAGAATCTTAATATTTGACCTTTTAATAAGAAGTAAAAACCATGACAAAAACTAATGCAATACTCCTGATTGGGAGATCAGGACGAGGGAAATCTGCCTTGGCTAATGTAATTACTAGCACTGATAAATTTAAAGAAAGTTCAGGTAGTGTCAGTGAAACCAAAAAAATTCAATTTGAGAAATTTGAAGAGAACAAAATTAATTATCAAATAATCGACACTCCGGGCATCGGAGACACTAAAATGTCAGATAATGAAGTATTAGACATCATTGCTGAAGCAGTCTATTTGGCCAAAGATGGCATTAGTCAAGTATTTTTTGTTACTGATGGTCGATTTGACCAATTTGAGATGGCTACTTATGATTTATTAAGAACCATTATTTTTGATGAAAAGATTACTGAGCATACTACTATTACTCGCACTCGATTTGAAGATTTTAAAAATAAAAAAAAATGTAAAGCGGATATTGATTTAATGGTTAAAGAAGCCAAAGAAAAAAGAACCGAGTTAGAAAAAAGTATCGTTGCTGAGGAAAAAGAAATGAAAAATCTGTCCTCTGATAGTGCTGAATACCAAGAATTATCGACCAAGACTGAAAAAGCAAAAAAGGAGTTATCAGCCACTAATTTAGCCGAGATAATTGAATCTTGCCAAGAAAAAGTTGTTTATGTAGATAATCCGTCAATAAAGATTGCAGGTGCTGATGAAGAAGAGCTAGAATCAAACAAAAAAGCAAGAGGTAAATCTAGGAAAATATTACTAAAACACCTAAACGATAATTGTCAAGGAGATTCTTATAAACCAGAAAAATTAGCCCAATTAAGTGAAGCAATTGCCGAAGACTATTTTGAATACCTAAAAAAAAAAGAAGAACTCCAAAAAGAGTTAGACAGTTTAAAAGAAACCAAACCAATTAGCACCCAAACTCCTGAAATTAAAGGTAATGAACCTAAAAACACTCCATCAGAACCAATTGCTGAAAAAGATAATAGTATCGCAATCATTAGCATTAATGAATCAATTGCTCAACTCCAAAACACAAAAGCAAGATTAGAAAAAGAAATCCAAGAAAAAGAAAAAACTATTCGCCAAAAAGTTTTGAAGCATATTTTTAATAATTATGAGGGAATTTCTAAAGAACTAGGGGGTGATATCTTTTTAAGCAGTGTGGCTGGTGAACACAATTGGCAAGAAATTCATCCAGAATTCGCTAATAAAGAAACAGTGTTAAAATGGCTAAAAGAAGGATTTGATTACGAACAAACTAAAAAATGAACCACTGCTTTAAATGATTTTAATCCTCAAATTGATGCTGATTTTTGTGCTTGGTTAAGGGATATCAAAGAATTAACTGCGGAAGGAATAAAAAGAACTAGTTATCTTCAAAATATTGAACGATTAAGAAGTGAATATGTTAATTATTTACAAAAAGAAACTAAAATACTTGACGAGCATAGTAAGCAATTAAACAAAAGAGAAAATAAAGAGTTTATAAAAGATTACCTACTTTTCATTCAAGTACTAGTTAAAGATTTACAAAATGTGATTACTGATCTTGAGCAATCAAAAGATGAAAACATTCAGCAAAACAAACAATATTATCAAAAACTGAAGCGAGACTATGAAGTTAAAATTAATCAAATTGAAAGTTACTCAGGAGATATAGAAAAAACAAGAATCTTTTTGAAAGATTACTTAAATTTGATGGGTGAAGGAATTGATAATTGTGATGAAGCAATTAGTTCATCTATAAAAGGAGAAAAACAATACTATCAGGAAGCAAAACAAGAATACGAAGTCAAAATTGTCCAAGTTCGAAATTATTTAGAAAAGTGAAAGTAAAATATAAATATAATGAAAGCAGTTAATAATTATTGAAAAAATAAATATGAAAAAGAAAAAAACTCTCACGAAGAAAATTATCAAAAAGTGTTAAAAGAATTAGGGGAAGTTAGTAGTAATTATGAAGAACTTCTAAAAAAAAGTGAAATCGAAGTCCCAGAAGTTACTATATCACCTGTACTAGATCCAGAATTTGCAATACCAACTAGCAAGTTATCAAGGGGGGATATGAGACTTGCTTCTGAAGTAGGTGAGAAATTATTAATAGAAATAAAACGACTACAAGCATTATTACAAGAAAAGGAAGAAAGAATAAAAGAGCTTGAAACAGAAAAAGCTGGTTTGGAGCATAACATCGAGTATCATAGTAAGCAGCTTCGAGCCAAGGAAGAGGCAGAAGAGTGACTTAAGGATGTTAATTGAAATCTTGAATTAACACAACAAGAGCTGTCTAGAGAATTAGAAGAAAGTCAACAACAGTTAACCAAAACTCGTGCCGATTATGCTAAAATAGAAAAAGCTCTTGCAATTTCTACAAATGTAATTGAGCAATTAAAGGATAAAGAAGAAAAATTGATAACAACAGGTTTTCAAGTTCTAAATCAGCAACAAAAACCCCAGGTCCTCCAACCAACTACTCTTCCTTATAATCCTAACAAATAACTCCCTCTAAAAAAAAGAACCAAAAAAAAAATCCTTCAAGCATTAATCCGCTTTGGGTTTCGTGAATAAAATAAAAGTGTAAGTCTTGGCGGACTTTTGCTTTTTGGCTTGGTTCATATATTAATTTTAGCGTTTTTAGCGTTTAACTAGTTTGTTAAAACTAGTCAGAGTTTCACCCAGTTTATTTTCTTGTTTGAAAGTCAGAGTTCATTCTTGTTGAAGGCTCTTAATACTACTTTTTACTTATATACCTTATCGTGTCGCATTGATTAATGAGCTTTCGTAGGTCTCGTAAAATGCGAGACTTGGAGAGGGTATTTTGGAGTGGAACGCTAATTGTTTTTTCTTGGAAAAAGTGGAGGCAATGACCGCCAAAAATAATTCATGGATAGTCAGTTTTGGTCTTTTATTTTACCTGTTTATTTATTCTTGGTTTGGCTGATTTTTGGGGCAACTGTGGCTTTTATTTACTGATTAAAAAAAGATAACCAAAGAGCGGCAAAGTGATTTTGTTATTAGTATGTCAAACAGGATTTTCCTAATACGAAAAAAATTTGTAAAAACTTTTAAAAATTAATAATGAATAATTATTTATGGAAAATTGAAAAGATATGCATCCTGATTTTACTGCGGAGTTAAAAAAACAATGAGAAAACAAAAACTTTACTTATCAACAATGTAAAGAATGAATAAATGTTGGCTTAAAACCCCAAGATAGCAGATATGCTGCTTGATTACGAGACGAAATTAAAATATCTCCGACCGAATTCTCTGATGATGATTTGTTTAGAGAACAATACCAAGAATATTTGAAAAATCAAACTCCTGCTTCTGACAATGAAAGTGAGGACGAACAACTTTCCCTAGCCAAAGCATTTGCTCTGTCTCTTGGTATATTTGATTTTGGTGATTTATTTTCTCTTAAAAAAAGAAAAATATCCGACCAAGAGTTAGAAAAATACTTATTAGAAAAACGCTTGGAACTCAAAAAACACTTTCCCTTTAATATCCAAGAACTAACTACTGAAAAAGCCCGAGACGACTTTGGCAATGTTTCCCGTAATGGCAGGGTAATTACCGCTTCTCTTTCCAAAGACTTAACTACTCTTGCTCTGGCTAATGGTTGAGATGATAACATAAGCAAAGATGGCAAAGAACTCAAAAAAAACATTTTAATTCTTAATAAAGAAAATGGTACTGCTTCTAGCCATTGGGAATGTAATGATTTAGATAAGCAAATCAGAGATAAGAAAGAATTATACATAATCCTAATAAAAGATAACAATTGAGTAGACTGAAAAGGCAGAGTTAATAATGTAATAGACCAATCAAGCATGGTTAAAGCCAGGGTAAAACCTTCACTTTATTTGTTAAGTAAGAAAAAAGCTTTGGAATTTTTAAGAGAAGAAAATAAGTTTGAAAGAGAAAAAGACCAATTAAAAGTTTTGGTTAAATTAAAAACTGACATACCTGGTGAAATTGAAGAAGTGGTTCGCTTTGAAACTTGATGGAACAAAAATTTAGCCACAGTAATTAACGATGATGGAAACCATTGAGTATTTTTATTAGTTTACGAGCAAGGAAAAAACAGCGAAAATCCTTATGTGTTTCCTGTTGACTATTCTTATCAGGGTGATTATGGTATTTATGTAAAGAAAAGAGAAAAACATAGTTGTCTGTCAGATGCTCAAAAAGAAGCCGAGTGATTGAGAAAAATGTTAGATGGGAAAAATCCAATATTAGTTGTTCATCATCTAGCCAACGATTATGACAGTTTTTATTGAGTAATAAATAATCCTTATGTAGAAAAATACGAAGTAGGACATCACGAGAATAATACTTTTTATTGACCGAGTGATTTAGATTCTCATATCAAACCTTTAAGTGTTATTAGAGTGGAAAAACAAAATACGGCATGAGGTAAGAAGTATTATCATGTTGGTGTTTACATAGGCGACAATAAGGTCTTTCATATTTATGATTACTGAAAAACCAGAGACATGAAAGCTCGGATTGATGATATTAGGACTTTTTTAGGAGATGCCAAAGGAACGCAAAGAGTTGGATATCACATAGAAGTGTTTCAACCTATCATACCATTTAGGGAATGAAAAAAAGTAATTCGTAGTATTGTTTGAGCCAAAGAAATTAAATTTTGAAATGGGAGATATTGTTTGGCTAATCGTAATTGCGAACATTTAGCAAACATGATGGTTTATGGTATTAATTATTCAAAACAAGTAGCAGAAAGTCCTGCTGGATCCAGAGTTGGTTGTAAAATGAGCGGATCTGCTTGTCTAAAAACTGGTTGTGGAAACTTTAAATCTAATAATGGTAAAAAATCCATTTGTTTGAGAAATGAAATAGACGAGGTTAATAATAAATTTTACGAAGCAAAAGAAAATAATAAAGAAGTCAGACAATTAGAGGCTAGAATTGTAGTTCCAAACAAAATACCGAATGAAAAGTGTGGAATAATGTAGAGTATTATGTTGGGTCCAGAACTAAATTTATGACCTTTTATTTTTATACTAACTCTTTTAATTTTTCCATTATGCTGAATTGCTTATCTATATTTTTTTTGGGACAAAGATAAGCAAAAGAAAAAACTTCTTTTAGTAGGAATTATTATTTTTGCTACTTGCTTTTTACTTAGCCTTTTTTTAACTTATTGATTTTTGCTTCGCTAAAAAACAGATTAGAGATTATTAAATGTCAAACAACAAATTCTTTTTAATTCTTTTATTTTTCCCTCTTTTGCTGGCGTTTTTGCTTGGGTGAGTTATTTATTGAAAATTCTTTGGTAAAAAGCAAATCCAGCAACAAAAACAAAAAAAAGAATGAGTAAAAAAGACCCTAGCCCATATTAAAAACTTTTCTCCTGCTCGCTTAAAAAATAGACGCTGGCAGAATATTAGCAAGAAAAAGGGTAAAAAACCCATAAAACATACTAAAAATAAACAAAAATAACTATTATGAACCAAAATAAAACTACTTTTCCTTCTCCGGAAGAATTAAAAAGAGTGCGAAAGGAAATTTCTCGTTCTAATCACCGTGTAAATATTGGTTTAAGTTTAAATGCTACTCCCACGGAAAAAGCCAAATATGAACTGTGCCAGGATATAGCTCGTTATCAGCGAGAAAATAACTTGACTGAAAAGAAATTAGCCCAAAAATTAGGAATTGAGGAAAAAAAAGCCGAATACATTTTATTCGGACATATTAATAAATTTACTTTAGATAAACTAATTGATTACGCTAATAGTCTCCATATTACTACGGAGATAAGAATCCCGCTACCTTATGAGCGAAAAGAAACCACCCGCCACGCCGTCTAATGTTGCTACTGGTAAAAGTTGTGATGTGATAATTAACAACCAACGACGCACTAAACTAGCCATTAGCCATGATTACGAGGACCAAAATGAGAAATATAAAAAAGGGTTAGCCAAGCGAAGTATTAAGTTAACTCCTGAGGAACTAGCCGAAAGATTAATAACTGATGAATTAATTGAAAAGTTGTTTATTCCTCAACTCAACGGCAAAGAATTAAGACACCATAGCGTTAATCGTCACTGAGAAGCCTGGAAATATTATGCTTTTAGTCCGGTTTATGATAAACGAGGCAAAGAGTATCGAATAGTCTGATTTTTAGATGACAATGACCCGCAATTTTTAGGAATTGTTGATTGTTATCGGATAAGAGGAAAGCATTAAAAAATTATTGAAAATAATTAAAATTATCCATATGAATAATGACGCCCAACAACATATAAACCAAATCACCAAAAAAGCCAAAATTAGATATTTAGACATTAGCAATAGAGACCTTTCCGGTAATGCTGATTTAAGTGAATTTACCACCCTCCAAAGTTTAAATTCTTATAATAATAAGTTTGAAAACTTGGACTTTTTAAACTCTCTCGCCAACAAATCCCAGTTAAAAAAACTTAATTTTTGGCAACCAAATTAAAGAAATAGATTTTGCTTGATTACTGTCTACTTTTCCTAATTTAGAAGCCATAAATGTTGAAAATAACCCAGTAAAAACCAAGAATCTAAATAATCTCACTAGCGAACAGTTTGCTAAACTAGTCCAAGGAATTAAAGACAAAAAGTTCCGTGTAGTTTCTTGGCAAGGCACAGTTTTAATGGATTTACTGGAATATGCCAAGAATTTAGTTAATCGCGGACACACTAGCCATAACGCTCACTTGGCACAATTACAAGAGATAGTGAACCAAGAAAGACCATAGAGAGCAGAAGTTAGAGAAGTGGCGGCAAATAATAGCCAAAGCAACGACAAATTTCTTAATAGCAGCACTTATTTACTAATTGGCGGTTTGGTATTGTTTTGTTTAGCAGTCTTAGCAATTGGTTACTGATTAGGTAAAAGGAAAAACAAATATTTTGAAAAAGATTAAACAATGCTCTTCCTGAATTAAGAAGAGGCAACCGCCAATTAAAAAAATAGTTGAGATAGAAAAACAAATTAGGGAATTGGAACAAGGAAAAAAAAGCAAGAACCAAAAAAGGAAAATATTGTTTTATTGTCTATAAAAATAACTATTATGACACATAATTTTGAAGAATTTAGAAATTGACTTTTGGCTAAAATAGCAGAAAGTGAAGAAAATAAAAACCAAGCAGGAAGATACGAAGAATGATTACAAGTTTTAGAGAACGAAGATAACTGAAAAAAAGCTTGTTTAGGAAAAGCAAGAGAAAATCCACAAAAACCTTTAATTGGTTCCGGAATAGAGAAATTTATTTTTGAATGAATAAAAGAACAAGACCGGAAGACTATTAATTTATTAGCAGAGAAATTAGGAGAAATCCAAGCCCAAGGAGAAAATGTTGATAATTTAACTACTCAAATCCAAGAATTACAACAAAAACTTAACCAACAACAACAAAGCGAAGAAGTTTTTAGAAATAATATTGAAGATTTAACAAATCAACTAGACACTGCCAGGCAAGAATTTCAAGAAAAAATAGATAGACAAAAACAGGAATTGCAAAGTCAAATCAACCAATTAAATCAACAGAATATTTATCAACAAAATCAGCAGACTATTACTAATCTTAATAGTTCCCTAACTATTGCTAATAATACTAACGGTCAATTGCAAACAGAGAATCAATCTCTCCAAACTCAATTAGAGCAAACTAAAAAAGATAAAGAGAAAGTAGAGAAAGAACTAGTAGACTTAAAACAGGAGCACCAAGAATTACAAAACCAAGTCCAAGCCCTAATGGCAGAAATAAGTACTGGTTCGCAGCAAATGGCTTTTATACAGCAGAGGGAATAAACAATCAGCAGCAAGAGCAAAAAACTCACTAATCATAAAATAATTAAGGTTTCCAATAAATAGCCTTTATTTTTAACCAAAAAACCATTATGTAAAAACGCTAAAAAGGTTAACGCCCTTCCAATTAAAAGTGAATTGCTAACGCAGTGATTTGGTGAGTATTCTTTAAAATAATTCTTTTTCTTGGGTTGTTTGCCACTAAAAGGAAAATAGCGGCTGTTTAATAATTGAACTAGTTTCATAATTAATTCATGAGTGATGCCATGTTCTAAATGTTTATCACAGTGAGAACTAATGCAGAAATATTTAATTAAGTGGTCATTGACCATAATTTTTTGGTCTTCTAGCGGATAAAGAAAATAGGTAATTACTTCTTTTTTGGCTTTTTTGGGGCGATGTTTCTTTGCTCGTCATGGAATATAATGTTTTTTAAAGCAACAAAGCCTTTCTGCTTTAAATCAACCCCCTACTCTTATACTTTCTTCACCTCCCCTTATATTTACCTAACAATAACTGCTGAAATTCCCCATTTTCCCGCAAGCATTTATTACAAATCAACTTTTCCTCACCAACTTTATCAGTTCAAAAGCGTATTTGGTTGCGGTTTTTAACTCCTTTATCTTTTTGCTTACCAACTATCACTCCTTCACAAAAACTACACCAAGCAAAATAATTCTTGCTCGCGGTTTTCTTACTTCTCTGATAACTCAGCCCACTCTTAATTACTTGGTCGGTGATTTTCTTTTGCTGTTTTTTAGTCAAACGCTTCTTTTTCCAACCGCACCACAAGCAATTCACCGGCAATTGCTCATAAGCCGCCTTTCCCGGCTTATTCTCTAAACGATAAATCAAACACTTATGACACCGGGGACACAGCCACAAGTTAACTTCTCTATGTGCTAACTCACAGTTCTGTTTACAATAATAGCATAAGTTCAGTTTCGTTGGTCAGCCGCGTTCTTGCCAAAGTTTTTGATAACGAGGGGTTTCTGGGGGTTTTAGGTTCCAAAGTGAACTCACTGGCACCAATCTAATTTCTGGTGAACTGCATCACTGACAAGTAGGAGTTTTGAAATGTTTCTTTCCTACTCTTTTTAAAGGAGATTTATTTATCTCTTTTGAATTAAAAATACTCCTCTCTAACAAATTATCACCTTTGCTTTTCATAGAGATATTTTTAATATCTGTCCGTCTATTGTCTCATTTAAAAAAAAGTAGCAAAAAAAATTTTCCTTCAAAAACCCTATTTTGCCCCATTTAATAAGGAAAATTAAAGGATTTTCCCTATTTAATACTTAAAACCTGTGCTTTGGATACAAAAAAGCACAGGCAAAAAAAGGAAAAAACAGCATCACTTATTAAAAATTTTAAGCCTCAATCATTATTATTTTTTTTTTATTAAGCCCGGAGGGCTTTTTGGACTGTGAAACAGTCCAAGTTATATAAAAATTAAGGCTGAATGTGCGGCGAAAATAGGAGAAAAAGAGTGAAAAACGCAACTTTTTTGTAATATTTACGCCGAATTGGAAGCCCCGAAGGGAATTGACGACCGAAGGGAGTCAACCCGAGGGGCGACAACGGCGAAAGAAGGAGTCAACCCGAGGGGCGACAACGGCGGGTTTGAGGGAGAAAGGTGAGGAAAATGCTGAGAAATTTCAATTTTTGGGGGGAAAATGGGGGGTCTGGGGGGATTTTCTTTTTTTTTGCTAATAATTCAGCAAGAAACTCAATTATTAAAAAATTAGGGAGTTTTGGCTCCCTTTTCTTATATTCTAAACCACTTTTCATTTTTTACCCCATGCCAGATTCACCAAGCGAAAAGAGCAACTACCAAAGAAGAGCAAGGTTTTTCTCCCCTTCCAACCTCTGGTTTTATCAGTTCACCTTTGGAAAAAATTCCTTTTGAAAATTTATTTCTTACTCGAACCCGGAATTCCATAAACTTCTTTTTGAATTATTTGTTGAGCTTGCATCATATCAACTTTATGGTTTTCTGGCCTTTTATTATTAGTTTTCACTTCATTTTTTCCATAATAAGAAGCTTTTCGATACTCAACTATCGCATTTTCTAGTGATTTTATGTCATTAACAATTCCTCATAGTTCACTTTCTTCTTTGCCTTTGTCTAAATCTTGAATAAGTTTTTCCCGTTCTCTGACTAATTCATCAACATCTATTTCATAGTTACCATCTTTATCATATTCTTTTAAAAACTTCTCAATTCTTCTACTTAAATCTTTTATCGATTTGTTTACCGAACCTTCTTCTTTCAACTCATCAATTTCAATCGGAGCAAGTATTCCTAGCAACTCGTGATAATTATCTAAAAAATCATCAGCATCTGCCAAAAAGTCATTTCATTTTTTTCCTTTGGTCTCAAGTTTTCCTCCTATACTGGAAATTGCTAATTCGGTAAAGGGATAAATGGCTAAAATTCCTCCACCAATAGCACCGTAATCCTGAAAGGTTAGGATAGCACCTACTACTGCGGAACCACGACCAATGAATTGAATACCATAAGTTACTCAACGTTCTTTTCGTAGTTCGCCAGGAGATTGTAGTTTGCTTAGTTCACTTGAATTATTTTTTTTCTCACTTGTCAACAAGTCTCTGAGGTTATCGTATCAGTCATTTTCGAGTGACTTTTCCCATTTATTAATAAATTGCTTAACATTATACCCCGAATGACAAATAATCTTTCCAAAGGAATGATAGAAGCAATCATGTTGTTTTGTTTGTCTACTCGTCATTTATCAAGATCATAATATTTATCATCTTCTTTTCTTTCTTCTACTAGACACCTACTTTTATCTAATTCTTCCATAATTTTGGTTGATTGATGAGGATAATTACTATTACAATAAACTTTTTTACAACTTTCTGGCAAGTACTCCAATCCTTCTCTCAGGTTGGTATTGCTAATGTTTAATTGTTCCAATTTATTCAAACTTTCAAGAGGCTTTAAGCTTCCTTCAAAAGGGCAATTGTTAATATCTAAGTGGATTAATTCTTTAAAAGAAGTGAATATTCTTAAATCTTGCGAAAGGTTGGGATTATTTTGGATTCGCAATACTTCTAACTTATCAACTGATTGAAGAAGGTTTAAATCACGTAGTGCATTCTGGTCACATCTAAGTCCGATTAACCTTGGACAATCACTTAAATCAAGATTAGTTAATTGATTACTTGAACAATCAAGTTTTTCTAAACTACTAAAACCTTTTAATCTTAATCCTCCTTTTAAGTTTTGTTGGCTAATATCTAGTTTGGTGATTTCTCCCCTTTCTTTGCACCCATTGTATCATCCATAACTGCCATCTCAACCCTCATCAGTGGTCATTCTTTGACATTCATCTTCTTCCGGATATTCTTTATCCAGCCACTGTTGAGCCGAACTATTAACAAATTCTTCTTGTCAAGTTCTCCAAGACTTTAAAAGATTAGCAAAATCATAATTATTTGGTTCTCCAAATTTTCTTAGTTCTTGTTCAATAGCTTTTACTTTAGCGTCTTTTATTAGATTAGTTGAGCAATGAAATTCTTTTAAACTACTTNAAAACAAAACTCCAAAAAGAGGCGAAATACCAAGTATTCCCCGCCGAGGGGAAATCTGATTAATAAAGTGTGATAAAATTAAGGAGTTCTCCAAAGATTACCGTCCTGGTTTAGTAATCAGTAGTGATATTCAAAATGAGTATGACAATTTTGTAGTTGTTGCTATGATGACTACGGATGATTTAGAAAATGTTCGTTTGTTCGAAGTCTTTATCAAAAATACTCCGGAAACTGGTTTAGACGAACCTAGTAAAATAGTTCTTAATCACCCTTTTACTGTTTTTCGAGAATTAAGGTTAGAAAAGTATTTAGGAGTAGCCAGCAGAGAAACAATGGAAAAGGTAAAAGTGGCTTGGAAAGTTGCTTTTGATAGTGAGGAATGATAATTACAAAAAATTAAGGGTTTGCCTCATTAATATTGAAAAAATAGCAGATTTACAAGGAAATTTAGCAGTATTTTCACTTTTAAAAGCCTTAAAAATTACTCATTTTTTAAATATTTAGGGAAAAAGAGCAGGAAAAGGGCTAAATTTCATTATTTTCACTCAAAAATGGGAAGAAACAAGGATTTTTTGTAATATTTTTCACTGAAATTGAGAGGAAATGGGACTTGCGGGCAAAATTTTCTTTGGTTCTTTCTTTTAGACTAACAAAAACTTTTATATGAAACTAAACCAAAGAGAAACAACTAAACCAAAAAGAATAAGTGATAAACAAATGAGAGAATTGTTGTTAAGTTTAAAAAAAGAAGCAGAAAACACTCCTGACGAAGAAGGAAGTTTTAGTGTTGAAGTAATTTGTAGCGGCAAAGATATCGCTAAAAGTAGCACAACATTCAAACCAAAAAAATAAAATGGAGACTTATTTTGAACATCTAATTAATGCCACTTATCAAGCTTACCAGGACATTTTAATTAAAAAACACGGCAACATTTATCCTCTACGCTCCGCAGTAGTCAAGTTTGGTGGATTTCAACTAAGTTACAACTGACACGGCAGAACTAGACTAGGAAAAGAAGAGATAGGAAACTTAACCATTTACACCAAAGAAATCCATTTAAACATTCTATTTGCTTACTGTTTAGCCGGATTAAAAAGTGATATTCCTAACTTTACCGACCATTTTGGCTTTCGCAAACTAATCAACACTATCGCCCATGAATTAGCTCACTGTCTTATGGCTAATTATAAACTAAATTTCGGTCAAAAACACGACGAAAGACACCAAGAGCTAACCCAAGATATTGAAGCTTTTCTGTGAACTCTCTATGAAGTAAAAGAGTTAGAAAGATTACAGGGATTGAAATAAGTGAAGTTATCAAACCAAAAGAAGATTTTGGAGTTTATTTTCCCTTTTTGTTCCTATTTTGTTGATTTGGTTATTAAAAATCTTTTTTTTCTGAATCCCTTTCAAAAAATTCAAATTACCTTCAATTAATTCTTCTAAACTTCTTACCTCATCGGCTTAAACTTAACCAAATTACTTAAATCGCTATCTTTAATATATAAAGCAGTAGTACTAATTCTAGTATGTCCCAAAACCTTCTGCAATACCGGTAAAGGCATACCATTTAAAGCATTATAAGTAGCAAAACATCTTCTTAAAGTATGGGGTTCAGATTCAATATTCTCAGCAATATTTAATTCTTTTCTAACCTTTCTCAAAAATTTAAAAAAACCAAACCGAGTAGCTGTGTTGGGTTTTCAATTTCTCTTTCTTAATTCCTTAATAATTTCTGGTGAAATATAAATCCATCTTTCTTTGCTTCTTTTGCCCCGCAATAAATACAACCCTCTATATTCAGGATTCTGGTGTTCCATATTTAAATCAAATCTCACTGCTTCAGTTATTCGTAAACCTGCTTTTCAGCATAAAAGAAATAAACATTCATGTTCGTTTTTTTTGGTTTCACCTTTTTTTCCTGGTCGACTAATAATATAATCTCAAATCTGCTGTAAAAAAAAGGCAAAATATCAAAGCAGGAATGTAGGCAAATATAAGAATACCAGTTAATAAAACCAAAGAAACTCTGTTTAGGTATTCTTTATTGGTTCATCTCCATAATTTGCTATTTTATGTCTAAATTTTAATTTTATAATAATAAAAAATAATAATTAAATGAAGAAAAACTAAAGTAGAAGCAAGCAAAGTAGGAAAAACTAGTAATCAATCTGCTCATGAAGATTTTTGGGGATAAAAAAATCTACTAATTAGCAAAAATAAAGAAAAAGTAAATATGGGTATAACAATAATCGAAATTAACTTGTCACAACGATTCAAATATAAGATAACACAAGCAAGCATAAGTAAAAGATAACTAATCATTAACCAGTCTCATCAAAAAACGGCTGCTTTTTTGTGCTTTTTAATCTGTTGTTGAATATGATAGATTTTGTATACTAGAGAGAAAACAAGTAAAATAACTCATAAAGGAAAAAAAATAAGAAAATAAAAAAGATATCCTAATGGTTCCATGTAAATTTATTTTACAATTTTATCAAAAAAATGAATAACAACAAGAATACGAAGAAGAGGATTATATTTGGTATCCATTTTCTTTTGTTTTTCTTTTGTTTTATTATTTTTTTCTGTCAACTATGTTTTCACCCGCTTAAAGAACTAAAAGAAAAAACAAAAAAATGATATACAAAAAAAAAACAATACAGCCAAAAAAACAATTGAGGCTATTGAACCCAAAAAGAAAGTAATCAGCATAAATATCTCTGTGATGCTTGTTTAGTTAAAATCTTAAATGGCAAAAGATTTGATGCTTTTGATTGAATTCCTGCTAATAAGGCGGCTAATTTTAGGTCTTATTTAGCCAGGGGTGATTTTAAATTTAGTTAAAATCTCTTATATGAATAATGACGCACAACAACATTTAAACCAAATCACCCGTAAAGGACGCATTTATTACCTAGATATCAGCAATAGAGACCTAGCAGGAAACGCAGATTTAAGCGAATTCACCACTCTCCAAAGTTTCAATGTGGCAAATAATCATTTTGAGAACCTTGATTTTTTAAATAGTTTACCCAATAAAGATAAATTACAAAGCCTTAATCTTTTTGGTAATCAAATCCAAGAAATAGATTTTGCCAAGTTATTTACTGATTTTCCTAATTTAAAGCGAATCAATATCAGCAAAAATCCGGCTAGTGCGAAAAACTTAAACAACCTAACCAGCGAGCAGTTTAGCAAAATCATTGAAGGTATTAAAACCAAACAAATCCAACTTAATTGCTGAAAAGGCACTGTGCTAATGGATTTATTGGTTCATGCCAAAGAATTAGTTGGCAGAGGCAATACTAATCAACAAACCCAAGCTCATATGTCTTACTTGCAAGAAATAGTTAGTCAGCCGCAAAAAACAGAAATCAGAAAATCAGCACCAAATAATAGCCAAAATAACACCAGAAGCCCGAATACTAGCATTTATCTATTAGTTGGCGGCTTAATTCTTTTTAGCCTAGCAGTATTATGAATTGGTTACTGACTAGGCAAAAGAAAAAAAGTCGCCGCAAATTCCATGGCGGAGTAAAATATTAGTATAATCTTTTAACCAAAAAACCATTATGTAAGGGCTACGCCCTGCTTACAGTTAAAGGGTTAAAAAAGAGTTAGTTAAGAGTTTATGAGAATTAACTAATAAGGAGAAAAATTGATTAATTAAACAACCCCAGGAGGTATATTTTATTTTTAAATAATATGCTTCCTAATTTACAAGTTTTAGAAAGAATTAGCCNGCTAATTTTAGGTCTTATTTAGCCAGGGGTGATTTTAAATTTAGTTAAAATCTCTTATATGAATAATGACGCACAACAACATTTAAACCAAATCACCCGTAAAGGACGCATTTATTACCTAGATATCAGCAATAGAGACCTAGCAGGAAACGCAGATTTAAGCGAATTCACCACTCTCCAAAGTTTCAATGTGGCAAATAATCATTTTGAGAACCTTGATTTTTTAAATAGTTTACCCAATAAAGATAAATTACAAAGCCTTAATCTTTTTGGTAATCAAATCCAAGAAATAGATTTTGCCAAGTTATTTACTGATTTTCCTAATTTAAAGCGAATCAATATCAGCAAAAATCCGGCTAGTGCGAAAAACTTAAACAACCTAACCAGCGAGCAGTTTAGCAAAATCATTGAAGGTATTAAAACCAAACAAATCCAACTTAATTGCTGAAAAGGCACTGTGCTAATGGATTTATTGGTTCATGCCAAAGAATTAGTTGGCAGAGGCAATACTAATCAACAAACCCAAGCTCATATGTCTTACTTGCAAGAAATAGTTAGTCAGCCGCAAAAAACAGAAATCAGAAAATCAGCACCAAATAATAGCCAAAATAACACCAGAAGCCCGAATACTAGCATTTATCTATTAGTTGGCGGCTTAATTCTTTTTAGCCTAGCAGTATTATGAATTGGTTACTGACTAGGCAAAAGAAAAAAAGTCGCCGCAAATTCCATGGCGGAGTAAAATATTAGTATAATCTTTTAACCAAAAAACCATTATGTAAGGGCTACGCCCTGCTTACAGTTAAAGGGTTAAAAAAGAGTTAGTTAAGAGTTTATGAGAATTAACTAATAAGGAGAAAAATTGATTAATTAAACAACCCCAGGAGGTATATTTTATTTTTAAATAATATGCTTCCTAATTTACAAGTTTTAGAAAGAATTAGCCAGAGAATTCAGAGTATCCCAAATAACCACGGAGAATTTAAGAGGAGAGAACATTATGGACTATTTTTGTTATGTTATCAAGCAGGCTTGCGAGTAAGTGAAGCAATAAATTTTGATTTGTCAGCTAAAACTCACCGGGGCTTATTTTTGATTAAGAGCAAAGGCAAGAAAAATCGTTATGTTTATGTTCCCAAAAAAGTCATTAGTGAACTAAAAAAATGTGAGTGGAAGCCAAAGCAAACTAATCGTTTTAATTTTTACCACTTCTTGCGGAGAATTAAAAAATCCCTAGAAATCCCTGCTAATACTGAATTAACTCCCCACACTTTGCGGAGAAGTTTTGCCACTTATCATGCCGAAGCAGGATTACCTTTACCATTACTCCAAAAACTTTTAGGCCACCAAAGCATTAGAACTACCGCTTTATATTGGATGAATACTTACCATGGCGACGATGATGACGACACCACTGATATCCTTGCTGGTAAATTCTGACTAGAAAAGCCAAAACCGCCACAACCTGAACCTGACAATCCCGTTAAAGTGAATTTGGATAAATTGCCTAAACCATTAACCCCTGATTTGTCATTATTTAGCCCGATACAAGCAAAGCATTTAACCAAAATCAACCAATTAGAGGAACAGTTAAGTCAAATTCAGAGGGAAAATAAAAGTTTAAAATCAAAATTAGCCCAAGCAAAAGAACAAAACGAAACTTTACAAAGCGATTTAGCAGAGTTAAGCGAGCAAAATTCTCTCCTCCACCAACAAAAAACCCATGTAGCAAAGCAAAAAGAACAAATTCAGCAAGATTTAACCACTACCAAGGAAACAATTAGCCAACTAATCCAAGATTTAGCCAGCGAACAAGAAAAAAGAACCATCGCTGAAAACAATTTCGCCCACGAAAAACAAATCAATCACAATCTCCGCCAACAACTCAAAAACGAGCAAGAAACCAACACTAATTTAACGCAAAAGTTAAACCATAGCGAACAAAACCTCACCAACATTCAAAATGCTTATCAGCAAGCCCTAAAAGATAAGCAAATAGCAGAAAAGCAATTAAACTATCTAACCAATGAAATCAAAAAAGCAGCTCAACAGTTTTACCAGTGACAGAAACTTAATTATTACCAGCAGTTAGAAAGAGAACGCCAGACATTAGAAGCAAAAATAATCCACCCGCCACCATGAAAGAAAACTTAACCAATTGCTTTTATTGCCAAAGTTTAAAAAATTGCTTGTCTGCTGGCAAAGGAAAATGTGCTTTTTGTGGTGTTGAAAATAATCCTCTCTACCTAGTTGCTTATCAGTCCCAAACTACTTTTTTCTGCTGTGGCTGTGCTTGATGGCAATTCCCCAGGAGCAAAAACGAAAAAGATGCTGAAAATAAATGATATCAAAAAAGGAAAAACAGATAAATTATTTTTTTTTTAATTTTTTGTCTTTCTCTTGTGTTTCTCATAACACTCTAATGCTTTTTCTAATACTTCTACATACTTTAATCTTTCTTCATAAGCAATGGATTTTAATTGTTCTAAAAATTCCTTTCTGACTCGGGTTCCTAATTGGTGAACTCTGCCAGTTTTGGTTAAACTTCTCTTGTCAATATTTAAAGAAGTTAAATTTTCACTGGCTTCCAAAGGAGGGGCTTCTCATTTTTTTGGTTTTTTAGTCTTGGATTGAGATTTAGAATTATTTAATGATTTCTCCTCGGTTGCTTCTACGCAGTTAACACAATAGGTTTCAGTCAAAAAACCTGGACCCAGTTTTGGTGAATAAGCCGTTTCGTTTTGGAACTTTCTCTGGCAACTATCACAAATAAAGTTTTGGTTCAAGTGAGGATTTAACTGTTTTTGGTTCATATATATTATTTTATAGCTTCTATATCGTATAGCCTCTATATTTTACTTAAAATGCTTTTAACTAATAACTGAACTTGATTGCTTAACCTTGGATATTTAACTTCACTAATACTTAATCCTTGATTTTGGGCTTCACGATAAGAAACCTTATCTAGTAAGGCAATTGAGAAAACAAAATAACCGGCTTCGGTCAAGTATTCACGGGTGTTTTTTTCTTCGGCATTAGAATTAACACAATTAATCACCAAAGCTAGTTTTTTCTTACTTATTCCTGCTCTCACTAAGGCATGGAATTCCCGAATAGCAGGGTTTAAGTCATCCAAAGAAGGACGGACGGGTTGGATAATTAGGCTGGCATGTTTAGCAATAATTAAGCTTTCTTTGCTAATTCTGGCCGGGCAATCAATTATTAAGTAATCATAGTTAGTTTTGATTAACTTCTCCTCAAAATAAGGTAAAGATTGACAACTAATTAAAGGCTTGATATTTTTCCTTTTCCTTCTTTCGCTTCATTCTTGACTAGTTTTTTGTTGAATATCTAAATCTACTAGTAGAGTTTTTTGATTTTGTTTAGTTAATTCTACTGCTAGCGTTCGGGCAAGAGTAGATTTTCCTCCGCCGCCTTTTTGGGAGAGGATGGCGATTATTGTTGTCATATAATTTTACTTTTCCACCTCCAAACTAGTTAAAACACCTAACCAACTTATTTTCCCTTTCTGCAACCTTCTTTTTAATAATGCTAGAACTTGTTCATTAGAAAAAGTTTCCAGTAAATCCAACACAAATACTAACTTTTCATTTATCGCAGTCATTTCTCTTTCGGTTAACTTGCCACGATATTTTTCTAACCTTCCCACATCAATTACTCGCACTTGTTCACATTTGGCTCGCCCTTGCTTACCACGAAAGAAAATGGGAACTTGAAAAGCCTGATAAAGTTTTTTTATTTTGCTGGTTAGAGGAACAACCACAAATATTTTTCCTGCGGCATTTTGCTGATTATTAGAAACTATTACTACTGGACGATAGCCCGTTTCTTTATCACCTTTTTGTTCGTGTCCCTCGGCATCATCCAAACGGACTCGATAAACTTCACCTCGTTTAACCATTCCATTCCTCTTTTTCGTCCACTTCTCATTCCTCGGGGTCGTTAGCTCATTCCTCATAGTCTTTGGCGGCTTGTTTTTGCTGCTCCTCTTGGTTTTTGACTACCTGGCTAACCCTTTTTTTAAGTATTTCGGCTAACTGTTCCGTGGTTATTTGGTTTCCCTGAACTCTTTTTTGTAATTCTTGGAGAAATTTATGATTACTTATTTGTCTTAATTCTGTCATAATATATAATTTTAACAACTTCTTTAATAAATATAGCCTCTATACGGTATAGCTTCTATATATTAATTCTACCAAAGAAAGCATGCTTGCTCCCTTGAATCAACCCTAGACTCAGTATTTTTCCTCTTGGCAATTGCTCTAATATTCTTGGTTTTTGATAAGAATTAAGGAGAAAATAACCATTTTTACCCATGCTACTTAAATATCTAACTTTTCGCATCATTTCACCTAATCGATTAATAAATTTCTCATGAGTAGATAATATTTTAACTTGTGTAGAAAACTTGAACTGCGGTATTATCTTCTTTTGATAAGTTTTTTTCACTGTTTTTGTTGCTTTTTCTTCTTGGCTACCAACCAATAAAAAAAACTTTGCTAATTTTTCTTTTACTTCCTCTAAATTTTTTACATGTCAAAATCATTTACCCTTTTCTACCAATTTTTTATCAATGCTATCAAAACCTACCACATATTTGCCTTTACTTTGAATGCTCCCAACGATTTTACTACGTTTTAATCAACTATCAACATGATAAAGCACTTCATTAGTTAATAACTCATCTGAAAGAATGTAAACATGAAAACCTTTTTTAGTTTCTACATAAAAACAATTCAAATAATTCAAAAACAAAAGCACATTTTTCCTTACTTGCTTTTTTCGCCATTCCTCCAAATCAGGCTTTTCAATATCCACATCTAAGAAAGATAAATATTTTTTCCCTAATTTATTCCCTCCCCGTAAACTTCACTCTTGATATCTCTTTAACAACCCTTTTTTATCCAATCACTCCTTAAACCAAGGCTGATTTCAATATTTCTTTAAGGGTCTTTTATCCTTGGTGGCTAATCTCAATCTTTCCTTGTCTAACCTTCTTTCTAACTTTTCCCTCTTGCTTCCTTCTTCCCCAAAAAAAAACAAGTTCTTTGTTTCTTGGGAGGATATGTTATTATTACGCGTGTGTGAAGAAAAAAATTTTTTAACACCAAATTTTTCTCCTTGGAAGCGAGAAGTTAAGGTTTTTTTAACACCATAATAATCATGGCTATAAGTTAATAACTTTTCACGATTTTTTAAATAATACTCTCTATGATAATTAGAATTTTTATATTCTCCGTGTCTGCTAGTTTTAGCAGTCGGAGTTAGTTGAATTGCTTGTGAAGTTTCCATAATTGCTAACTCAATAAGCCAGCCAGCCAAGCCTAGGAAACTTCACTAAATCCGACCGACTGACTAGCTTATTCAATCAACAATTACTATCTATATTTATATTTTTACTTTCTTCCGTAAAATTTTTTGGCTTGTTTAATTTCGTCCTTGGGGGCTTGGTCGAGTGATTTTAATTTTCCTATACTAAATTCTTTTTTGGCTTTTTCATCAAAAATAATTATTTCTCCCTTCTCATTAATATGTACTGGTCCAATTCCTTGTCCTAAAATTTGGAGAGCTTTTTCAAAGTTTTTGTTTTTTTTCATGTTATTAATAAATTTTAGTTATTTTCACTTTTTTTATAATAATAAAGA
The DNA here is from genome assembly GCF_003546845.1 of endosymbiont GvMRE of Glomus versiforme. Taxonomy (NCBI): domain Bacteria; kingdom Bacillati; phylum Mycoplasmatota; class Mollicutes; order Mycoplasmatales; species endosymbiont GvMRE of Glomus versiforme. The sequence continues at coordinate 53,826 of NZ_NWVA01000006.1, forward strand.
AGAGAAAAGTGATCAGTTTTGAGCTTTGCTTGTGAATAACTTGGATTTTCTTCTTTTAATTCTTCCTTTATCTTTTCCAACAGTAGTTTATTTTCGAAGTTGTTGTTAGGTATTAAAAAGTTGTTGTTAAAAAAATAATGACTTTTATCCATTTCTTCGCTTACTGGGTCAAGCCGAGGAGGATAAGTTTCTAGATAGTTGACTAGCAAAAAGTTTAAATTTTTTTCTTTTAGTCTATTTAGCATTCCTGACATTTTTTCTAAAAAGTCGCTTTGTGTGAGTTTTGTTTTTAATTCTCGTTCGTATAGTAATAGGCTTCAAGGAGTTAGAAAAAATTGTGGCAGTAGAAAAGTTCAAATTGTCATTATCTTAAATTCGGGATTTTGAAAATATTTTTTTTGTAGTTTTCTCGTTATTTCTTTTTCTGTTTCTTTCATTAGTTCTTCGGGAGTTGATTTTCTAATCCGGATTCCGAAAATTGACCACGCTTCTTTTTCAACCTTTTCAAAGTTTACTAATCCAGATTTATTTTTTTTGATTTTCTCTCATTGTTCATTTTCAATCTGTTTGTAAATTTCTTTCATCACCGAACCTTTTTTTCTCTCGAAATTATATTTGGGAGTGTGAATTTCAACTATTTCTATGCCAAGGAATTTAGTTTCGTTTAAAAGAACATGAATGTCTGGCTTCTCGGTGGATTTAGTAAATTTGATTGTGAATTTTGTTTTTTCATCTAGTAGTGAAATATTATCAGTGATTACTTTTTCAAAAAGTTTGTCCAAGAAATTAAAATCAGAAACAAAGAGAGCGGTGTCAGAAAATATTTTCTCTAAATGTTTAGTTTCTTTTTTTTCTTCTATCTCAATGGAAAAATTTATATTTTTATTCAAAAAGGAAATATCTCTCTTTTTGTTAAAAACGGGTTTAAATTTATTGCTCAGAATCTTTTCATATTTTTTGTTTGGATAACCTGCATATCATCTATCTTTTATCTTTTCAGCTTCTTTTCCGCTTTTGCTTTGATATTCTAAACTATACAAGATTGCTTTCATCTTCCTTTCATTTCCTTTGTTTTGAAAAAGATGAAATAAAATTCACAAGTCTAAACTTATTTCTATTTCTTGACCTATGTCTTTCATATTATTTTTCTTCTTTTGCCAATTTCTTTTTTTTTTTGTATCAGTCTTTTTTGTATTTTTTAAAACTTCTTCGTTTAAGTAAGTTTAATAGGCAATTTTTTCCTTATCTTTTCTTGCTTGATTTAGAAGCAGTTCAAAAATCTTTACTAACTTTAAAACTAACTCTGTTAATTGGTTTAGCAGATTTAGCTAATTGCTGTTTTTTGCTTTGGCAGTCTTTACAATTTCTTGTGTCTCGGACTAAATTCTTAAACTTTTCTGATTTAGCAAAAACAGCAATGCCTTTTCCCTTATTGGCTTGCTTGAAATCAGTAATGGCTTTTTCATGCTTGCCGCAATTCTTACTACCTTTTGGTTTAGTGGTGTTTCTTTGGATAGTGAAATATCCCTTAAAGTTAATGCTTTCTCCCTGAACTAGCTTTTGCTGAATAGTTTCTAAGAAAGCATTTAAGACTTTTTTGGTGCTTTCAATACTGTTTAATTTACTTTTTTTGTTTACCTCTTGGGTAATTTGGGTAATTCCTAACATAATAGAAGTTTTTACTTTCTTTTCTTTGGTTTTATTGCGTTAGTTTTAAACTCCATCGCCCAAACTGTCCCAGTGTGCCAGTTTCCCCGATACCCCAAATTAATCCTTAAAAGGTAATTATCCCTTTTTCAAAGGTTTCTTTTATCTTTAAAGTTCATATCAATTTTAATAAGCAAATTTTACGAACCCCTTGGTTTTTTGTGAACAAAAAAGTGAAAAAATTCCAAGCCAGTCGTAATTTTCTCAGTCTCCCCCACCCTTGGGGTAGACGCCAAGTCTCATACGGCGACGCCTGCTAATTTACTCATGAAAATAGATATGAACGATAAAAAAAACCAAAATAACGGGGCTTCTCTCCTAGGTGAGAAAAAAACTCAATTGGAAAGCCAAATTGCGGAATTACAGCAGCAAGAACAGCAAACCCAAAAGCAGTTAAAAACTTGTCAAATCAAAGCCAAAAAAGCGAATAATCTGGCTAATTGCTTAATAACTGCGGAGAAATTTGGTAATCAATTCTTAACCGAAGCCGTAGAAAATGAAAAAGCCAAAGAGCAACCGGATAGCAACTGATGAGAATACTTGCTCCAAAACAAAATTGAATTTGCCTTAAAATTTGCGATTGGAATTGAAACCTTTGCTAAATTGGTCAGCGAGAGTGTGGAAAGACAACACCGAATTTTACAACTTGAATTAGACCATATTCAAAGCCAACTCCAATATGAAGAAAGAAAATTCGCTCGTTTAGAAGCTAGACGACAAGGAAAAGTGCTTTTGAGCTGTAAATCAAATAACGGAATTGGTTGCTTGGGTGCTTATCAGTGTCAGAATTGTCAAGTTAATTATCCAGTCACAGAGAACGAAGCATTGAAAGGAGGTTCCTACTAAAATGGGAGCTGAATTGTTAAAATTCACTGGTACTTTTGAAAAAGATAACTATTTAAAAGATTTCTTCTGCCCGCACTGTCAGCAGCCAATTAGTGACCAAGACATTAGCGAAAAGAATTATCAGTTATGAGTTAGTGATTATGCTAATGAAGTTGAAAAGTCCGAATTCTTTGCTGATAGAACAAGGAGGAATTTAACTTGTTATAGTTTATCCTTTTGATTAAAATCCGTAGAACATCAAGAATGTCCCGAAACGGAAACTTGTCAAAATTGTTATGAAAAACATTTAACTATCACCATGAAAAAAATTGCTAGTGGTTATTATTGCGTTAACTGTGTTAAGGAGGTAAAGCATGAATAATCTTGTTGATATTGTTTTTATCTATGATACCAGAGTGGATATTTGCTTTCTCCTCACGGGTAAATCTATCCGTGAACTCACTATTAAAGGACCCATAGAACGCAATGGCGAAATTAATGGCACTTGATTTCAAGTTAACCATTTAACTAATCATTGAGTTTCTTTTAGAAAAGACAGATATCGTCTAAACACCTGAGAAGCCTTTTATAAATGCGTTAGAGACGGACAAATAACTTTCTATCGCCGTTTATTGCGAGTAGATAGTTTAAATTCTCTTTTAACTTTTTCTTTCACTGAAAAAGATGAATGAATAAAAGACCCCATAAGTGGCAAATGGAGGAGTAAGTTTTAAATTTTTCCTTTCTTGCTCGTTTGCTAATTGCTTAGCTTGGAAAATCGCTTATTTCGGTTCCCCGCGTCGCCGGCATTTTTATTTAAGTGGTTGGCTGCTTTGGGATAGCTATTTTTCCTTTATAACTGAGTTCAAAGGCATGAGCAAATGCTTTATTCAGTCTTAGTTCATCGATAATCCAAGAATCTATTGACCCATATTTTTCATATTTTTTAGTAAATTCTTCTTTAATTAATAAAATTAGTAGTAAATAATCTTAAAACAGAAATAAATCACCTAAAATCCAAAAAAACCAAGAACTTAAACAAAAAGCAGAAGACCTGAATCAGCAAATTCAGGATAAATTCTAGAAATAATAATTAGGAATTAAAACAAAAATTATTGAATTTTGTTAAAATATTATTTATTAAATNGGTAAAGCATGAATAATCTTGTTGATATTGTTTTTATCTATGATACCAGAGTGGATATTTGCTTTCTCCTCACGGGTAAATCTATCCGTGAACTCACTATTAAAGGACCCATAGAACGCAATGGCGAAATTAATGGCACTTGATTTCAAGTTAACCATTTAACTAATCATTGAGTTTCTTTTAGAAAAGACAGATATCGTCTAAACACCTGAGAAGCCTTTTATAAATGCGTTAGAGACGGACAAATAACTTTCTATCGCCGTTTATTGCGAGTAGATAGTTTAAATTCTCTTTTAACTTTTTCTTTCACTGAAAAAGATGAATGAATAAAAGACCCCATAAGTGGCAAATGGAGGAGTAAGTTTTAAATTTTTCCTTTCTTGCTCGTTTGCTAATTGCTTAGCTTGGAAAATCGCTTATTTCGGTTCCCCGCGTCGCCGGCATTTTTATTTAAGTGGTTGGCTGCTTTGGTATAGCTATTTTTCCTTTATAACTGAGTTCAAAGGCATGAGCAAATGCTTTATTCAGTCTTAGTTCATCGATAATCCAAGAATCTATTGACCCATATTTTTCATATTTTTTAGTAAATTCTTCTTTAATTAATAAAATTAGTAGTAAATAATCTTAAAACAGAAATAAATCACCTAAAATCCAAAAAAACCAAGAACTTAAACAAAAAGCAGAAGACCTGAATCAGCAAATTCAGGATAAATTCTAGAAATAATAATTAGGAATTAAAACAAAAATTATTGAATTTTGTTAAAATATTATTTATTAAATAAAAATATGAAAGTATATTGTGATCAATGTGAAAAGCAAATAGGAGAAAGAAGTCTAGCATATTTTAGTGATGAAGAGAAAGACTTAGACTTTTGTTCAGAAAATTGTCAATTGGAATGAAAGAGTTGAGATTGAGAAGATATTCATCCTAACTTTACTCCTCATTTACAAAAGTTGTGAAAGCATCATGGTTTTACTGCTGAAGAAGTCAAAAAATGAATAAATAAAAGTTTAACTCTTAATGATTATGATTTTGCTAACTATTTAAAAAGAAATAACTATAATTCTGAACAAGAACTAAATTTAACTGGGTTAAGAAAAGAACATCAGAATAATTTAGATTGAACAGATATTCATAAAAATTTTGGTGGGGTATTTGGTGAACAAAAAAAATGAGAAAAACAAAATTTCACTTACCAACAAACTAAATCCTGAATAGAAGTTGGTTTTACTCCTGGTGATTATAAAGTAGCTAAACGTTGAAAAAAACATGGTTTTGACTACCAAACTACTAAAAAATGAAAAGAAACCTTAGGGGAAAGCTTTACGATTAAAGATTTTGCTTTTTGTGTTTGACTAAGAGATGAAAAACACTTAACTGCTCGAGAAGTTCAACAGCAAAGTAATTTGGAAGAATTAAAAAAAGAGTACAACAAACTTTGAACAGATATTCATGAAGATTTTGCTAAATTAGCTTATACTTCTTACAATAATGATTGAGGTAGTAATAAAACAACCTGCCAACAAGCATGAGAAGAAAAAGGTTTTACCTACCCAGAAGCTAAGCAATGAATAGAGAATGGATTTAAACCTAATGATGTTTTTTCTTCATTTTCAGATAAGGTTAGTCCGTGAAAAAAAGAAGAATTTACTCCCCAACAAGCTAAATCCTGAATAGAAGCAGGACTAGAGCTTGAAGAAGCTAAAATTGCTTCTTATTTAAGACGAGAAAATTATCAACCAGACAATTTACCTAAAACTATCGAGGAATTAAGAAAAGAATATAATCAAAACTGGCTAAATAATAAATATCCTGACAAACAAGAAAAAGAAATTAAGACAGATAATTCAGAAAAACTCTACGGTTCTTTAGTTATCTCGGATTATCCTCAGTTAGAAAAAATAGAGATTAGCAATCAACAAAAACTTATCCAACTCCAAATAAATAATTGTCCTAATCTAAAAGAATTAACTGTTTCTTGTTCTCATAAGCTAACTAATCCGGATTTAACTGAATTAACTAACTTAGAAAAACTTTATCTTTGTGATAATTCTCTGACTAATTTAGATTTAACTAATAACAAAAAACTAAAGGAGTTAAATATTTCTGGTAATCAATTGACTAACTTAAATTTTAATCACTTAAAAGATTTAGAAGCATTAAATATTAATGACAATAATCTCACTAACTTAAGCATTGAGAGTTGTGTTAATTTAAAGAAACTTGATTGCTGAAGTAATCAACTAACTAAATTAAATCTAAGTAATAATTTAAAGTTAGAAGATTTAAGGATTAGTGATAATAATTTCTCGGAGCAAGACTTATCTTTTTTAAGTCATTTGGTTAATTTAAAGAGTTTGGGGTTAGGAAATGACCAGTTCGCAAAATTTGATCAAGGAATTTATAATAGGTTTAGGGGAAGTTTAAAACTTTTGCAAAAGATGAGTGAATTGGAAAGACTTGATATTTCTAATACTGACCTCGATAGCGGCTTAGAATGTTTGCCAGAGAGTGTTAAAAGATTTAATTGTTCAGTAGACCAAAGAAAAGATGCTAAGGTGAAAGTTGTTGAAGAAGAGTATGAATACTTCAATAAAGATCTAAAAAAATATAGAGAGTTTATCAATAGCTCGGCTCAAAAATGATTGGATGAAAATTATCCTGAAAATGATTTATGCAAACGACGAAAAGAAGGTTTAAATTCTAATGAAAAAAAGGATATAGGTTGAGATAGAACTTCTGGATGATGAATTAATTCAGATAAAAAAAGGTCAAAAATCGTTAGTTTAGATATCAGCAATGAAAATTTAGAAGGAGAATTAAGATTAAAAGGATTTATCAAACTAAAAAGACTAAACTGCTCAAATAATCAATTAACTGATTTAGATTTGAATGGCTGTCCAAATCTAATTGAACTTAAATGTGATAATAATAAACTCACTGATTTAAACTTTCTCAAAGCTTTTCCTAGTCTAGAAAAACTTTGGATGCAAAATAATCCTAATTTAGTTGCTAAAAACTTGGAGTCTTTGTCTTATCTTACTAATTTAAAAGAGTTAGATCTTAGTGGTTGCTCTTCCAAAGAATTAAAAGGGAGTTTAAAATCCTTAGAAAATAGCAAATTAGAAAAAGTTTCCATTAGTCGCACTAATATTAGCGAAGGATTAGAAAGTTTGCCTAAAAGTTGCAAGGAATTGAATTGTGAGCTTGATTATGATTATAGTTCAGTAAAAATTGCTAAGCAGTTAAGCAAGTTTTCCAAAGAAGGAAAATGTAATCTTGACAAGTGAAGAATAGATAAAGCTAATAATAAAACTGTTTTTGCTATTCCCTTAGAAAGATTGTTCGTAATTCGCAGCAATCTTAAGCAATTCCTTAGAAAATGAGGTAAAGAATATGAAGAATCATGATATGAAAAACCTTTTAGTAAAAAAGGAGAAAAATCCACAGAATTAAGTAAACTAAGAAACCCTGATGAAATTAACACTTATTGATATGTAGGAGAGAGTGGTCAATGAATTGCTCGGGGAGCTGCACTTACTGGCGGTATTTTGGCTGCTACTACTGATCCGTTAGCAGGAGGTATTTTAGCCGCTTCTTCTCCCGTGGTAGAGGTATTTGCTACTCAAATGAAAGAAAAACTTTATCAAGCCAAGCAAAATAAATGAGACCGATTTTTAGAAGAAGTTGATTCATTTTTAGATAACTATAATGAATTGCTAGGCTTAATTAAAAAAGTTGGTAGTGATGATTCTAAACTAGGAAAGGTAAATAAGTCTCTAAGAAATTTAGATAAAAAAACTAAAGAATTCTTAAATGATTATGATACTGATGGTAATGGAGAAGTAGATGTTAATGAAATCAAAAAAAAAGAAAAGCGAGAAAAACTTGCTCAAGACTTGGTCAAAGGTGAAGAAGAAAGCAGAGCCTGAGCAATAGTGGAAGCTATAAGAGATTTAGAAGACATAGTAGTTAAATACCAAAAAGATGGTTCTTTGATTGAAGATAAAAAAGAAGAAACTCAAACAGAATCAAAAGACCAGAAAGAAATAAAATTATATCAAGAAATAGAAAAAGAAGTAGAAAAGATAAAGAAAAAAGAACTAGATAAAGAATTATCAAGACCTAAAACTGAGTTAGAAATTCAGTCAAACAAATATCAACAAATCCAAGACCAATTAGATAATTTGCTTTTTCTTGAAGAGAGAAAAAAACTAATTAATAATGAAGAAAAATCAAAATTATTGGGAAAGCTGAAAGAAGATTTATCCAAGACTGAAGAAAATATAAACATGGAGAGATTAAGAAAAAAGAAAAAAGAGTTGGAAGAACGAAAAACTAACTTAGAAAACAAAAATAAAGATTCTCAAGAAGAAAAGTTGCCAACTAGTGAAAAGAAAGAATTATTAGAGGAAATAAACCAGCTAAAAGAGATCATTGAAAAACTAGAAACGGAATCTTCTGCAGAAAGTTGACTAGAAAAAGGCAAAAGAATACTTTTTTGCGGAGCCAAAAAAAAGTCTTCACTTAAAAAGCGATTAAATTCAAATAGGAAAATTGCTATGGAAAAATTAGAGGATATTAAAGACGATATAAGCAAATACTCTGAGCAAAGTTCTAGCGAAGTAATAATTTCTGAGCAAAAGGAATGACAAAACCAAAATTTCACTAAAGAGCAAACTAAACAGTGAATTGAGACTGGTCTAACTATCTCCGAAGCCAACTTTGCTGCTTGATTGCGAGATATAAAAAGTAAAGAGATTGCTGATTATGATGATCCACAATGAGTAAAAACTAATGCTGATTTAAATCAATTGAGAAAAGTTTACCAGCAAGAAAGCCAAGAAGTTAAGATTGATATGCAAGCCCAAATTCTCCAACCCCAACCTTTTGTCATCCCTGGACCAAGCAAAAAATAAATATCCATTGCCTAATTAAGCAAGCATTAAAAATATATATTATGACTGGTCGCAATGCTAATATCTATTTTTCCGAAAAAACTTATCAAAAACTCCGCCAAGTAGCTGGAATAAAAATTAGTCGTTTTGTAAGTGAAGCAGTAGAAGAAAAAATTAAACAAGTAGAACAGCAAAAAAACGAAGAGTTTCACCAAAAATTAATTGCTGATTATAAATCTATTGCTAAAAACAAGAAATTACAACAAGAAGCCACCATTTGAGACGAAACTCTTAACGATGCTTGAAAAAAAGATGAGTAGCCTAGATTTTCCCCAAGAAGGAGAAATTTGACTAGTCAAGTTTGAGAAACTAAAAGAATTCTCCAAACCTTACCGTCCTTGTTTAATAGTTAGCAACAACACTCAGAACCAGTTTGATAAAAATATAGTGGTAGTGGGATTAACTACTGAGGAAATAGAAAGAATTCGAACCTTTGAAGTTTTTATTGAGAACACTCCGGAAACAGGCTTAACTGAACCCAGTAAAATTTGCTGTAATTATCTCCATACAGTTAATAAGAAATTGCGTTTAATAGATAAGAAGCCAATGGGAGTAGTCAATCCTAAAATAATGGCAAAAGTAAAAAAAGCACTGAAAATAGTACTTAATTTGTAAAATTATTCATTATGAATGAAATGCCTCCCGTAGACTTAAATAAATGTTGTGAATGTAAAAAATCATTTACCAAAGGACAAGAATATTGAGAACTCAAAGATAAACATAAAAATAAAGTCTCCATGAATTCTTGCCTAACTTGTTGAGATAAATGAGTTACGGAGCAAAAGAAATGAAAAACTTAAACAATTGCTTTTACTGCCAAAGTTTAGTAAAGAACTACAAAAAATAGATAAATGTACTTTTTGTAATGTAAATAATCCTCTCATAAATAGTGCTTTCTTTGGGGCATTTCAGGCTTTCTTTTCGGCAAACCTCGACTATTAACATTTCAAAACCTATTATGTTTATTGCTTCTTTACGAGCAAAAATTTTTGAGTTTTTTCTCTCATTTTCTCTTGCTAATCAGCTTCAAAGATGATAGGATAAAAAAGCCTGTTGACAGCAAAATCATAATCTATCTGCTTAAATTTAATATCGGTAATCTTATCCAATTCTTTGATTTTTATCTCCCCTGAGTATTTATTAGCCTTGACTAAATAACCCATGCGACCCTGATTTTTTGTGTCAAAAGCCTGTTCGGCAACTATTTCTGAATCTTCAATTATTAAATTAGTTTCTTCAAAAACTTCCCTTTTGGCGGCTTCTAAGGGCGTTTCGTTCGGTTCTATTTTACCGCCCGGGAAAACTCAGCAATTTCATTTTTTTTCAAAGATTACCAGTAATTCCCTTTTTTCATTTTGGATAACTACTCGCACAAAACTTGGTAATTTAGCAGACATTTATTTTATATTTTGGTTATTTTTTAGAATGCTGGGTAAAAAAAGGTATTATGACTAATGATTGGAAAGATATACATGAAGATTTCACTCCTGAGTTACAACAAGAATGAGAAAATAAAGGATTTAACTACGAGCAAGTAAAGGATTGAGCTAGTGCTTGGGGGGGAAAATTTAATCCTCAAAACCATGAGTTTTTTTTTTGACTGTCTTCCAGAATTGAAGAAAAAGTAAAAAAAAACGATAATACGCCAAATTTGAGCGTTGAGAAAAGTATTAACAAACAGGATGTTTCTGATCATACAAAAAAAGAAGATTTAATTCAAGAAAATTTATATAAAAACAGAGAAAAAAATGAAATAGATAAAGAAAAGGTATGCAGAGAAGAGAAGTTTAAATTACTTACCAAATCTGATACTCAGGATCAAAAAAACGTTCATTCAAAACTCACCCCACGTTTACAAGAATTGTGAGAAGGTCAAAGTTATACACGGAAGGAACTTAGATTCACTGTTGAACAAACCCAAAAATGAATAAGCAAAGGTTTTACTCCCATGGATTATGATTTAGTTAGGTATTTAAAGAAAAAAAAAGGATATAATCCTAAACAAAGATTAAATTTAACTGAGTTGAGAAAGGAATATAAGAGTAATTTGAATTGAGAGAATATTTATGAATGATTTAAATATCACCAAAAAAAATGAAAAAAAGCTGGTCTTACTTACACTGAAGCTAAGCAATGAATAGAAGCTGGCTTAAACTATTATGATGATTATAAACTTGCTATTTATTTAAAGCAAAAAGGTCACCAGCCGATAGATCTTAATATAGAAGAAGTAATTAAGAAAGAATCTTGAAAGGATATCCATCCAGAATTTGGTTATTTAGATAGAAAAGGTTGAGAAGGAGCAGGCTTTTCCTATGAAAAAGCAAAACAATGGATTAAAGTTGGTTTTCGACCAAAGGAGTATGAAAAGGCCGAGAAATGAAAAAAAAATCTCTTCACTCTTTCCCAAACTCAAGAATGAATAGATATTGGCTTAAGCACAGGTGAATTAAAAACTGTGTTATATCTGAAACAAAAAGGCTATCAGCCTACTACCCCAAATATAAGAGAATTAAAGGTGCGATATCAGAAATTTGGAATGTGTCGAGACTGCAAACAGCCTAACACTGGAGACGGTTGGGGCAGTTTATGTCAATTTTGTAATGCCCAACATTTTCAAAATAACTTTAAAAATTGAACCAGCGGTAATCAAGACATTGATCAATTTATCCAAAAATATCAGTTAAATGCAACTGATCCAGAAAAAGTATTGGAATGAATACCTTATTGTAAACTTACTAATATTGAATATCTAGCTGAAGGAGGTTTTGGTAGAGTATACAAAGCCAAGTGGGATGATGGATATATTTATGGCTGAAAGAATACTTGGGACGAATGGCGAAAGAAATGGCAGAGAAAAGGTGCTCAAATTGTTGTTTTAAAAAGTTTAAATAATTCTCAAAACATGACCAATGATTTTCTACGAGAAATTACTCATCATAAATTATTTGACAATCTTGGTGGAATTGTCAAATGTTATGGAATTTCTCAAGATCCAGTAACCAAGGATTATGCCATGGTAATGCAATATGTCCATGATGGCGATCTTCGACAATATCTAAATAAAAATTATGGCAAATTAAATTTTGAGGATAAATTTCTTCAGTTGCATTATATTACAAAAGGGTTAAATTCAATTCATGAACGAGGATTAATCCATAAGGATTTGCATGCAGGTAATATATTAAATAGTATAAATGCATGTTATATTACCGACTTAGGATTATGTCGACCTGCCAATGAAGCGAATGATAAAACTAAAGTTTTTGGCGTGTTATCCTATATAGCCCCCGAGGTTTTGTGTGGTAATCCCTATACCCAGGCAGCAGATATTTATTCTTGGGGAATAGTGGCTTATGAACTATTTTCTGGTTTACCTCCTTATTGTGATATAGCTCATAATAAAGACTTAGCTGAAATAATATGTCGAGGGATACGACCAAACTTAGGTAACGTACAAGCACCTCAATTACTCAAAGATTTAATTAGTAGGTGCTGAGATGCTGATCCACTACAAAGACCAACCGCAAACGAACTAGACAAGACTTTATGAGATTGGTGGAGAAAAATTGGAGATAAAACAGACACGGAAGGTTTTTCTAAGCAACTGAAAAAAACAAAAGAACTTAATAAAACATTGGTTTCATTGGTTCCGACTAAAACTCACTCCCAAGCTATTTACACTAGTCGTTTATTGGACTTTAAAAATCTTCCTACGCCACAAAACAACCTTTCCCAAGAATGGCAAACTTCTACTCTATTAGAATTACAAATAAAAGCAGTTGAAGAAGAAATAAATCTTCTTAAAAAATCTCATAGTGAATCAGCTGAATTAATAGAAAATTTCATTCAAAATAAAAAAAAATCAATAAAAGACGAAAAAGATGAGAAAGCAAGAAATGAGATCAAAGCATCAAAAAAAGAACTAGAAAAAAAAGGCTTTTCCACAGAAAATTTAGGTGAAATTATTCGCTACTGTGAAAAATTAGTTGATTTAGAACATCAAGGCGAAAAAGAACAAAAAAAAAGACAATTGTCCCACGATTCACAAGTAAAAACTGCTCAAGGAAATTTTAAGTCATCTAAGTTAATCGAAGCACCAGAATATCAAACCGAACCAATGAAAATAGATACTGAGCAAATTACTTCTACTGGAATCACTGAGGAACTTAGTCAACTTAATTTTTTAGATTGAGCTAATATTCATTCTAATTTTGTTCCTCAACTAATCCAAGCCTGACAAAACCACAATTTCACTTATGAACAAACTAGAGATTGAATTAATATCCATGCTCCTGCTAACCAAATTCAAGCCATCCAAGAACCGGCTTTTTATGCTTATTTAAGAGATGAAGTAAAACTAACTCCAGAGCAAATTTTAAATGATAATACTATTGATCTGAATGAATTAAGAGGATGCTTTCATCAGTATCAACAAGGTCAACAACAAACTCAAATCATTCATCAACCTTGAACTAATAATTAAAAATAAATATCATGACTAAAAATCAAGAATGATTCAACAAAGAATATCCTAAAGAAATAAAGAAGATAAAATTTGAAGATGAAGTATTCAAAGGATTGCTAATAGTTGAAAACTATCCAAGTTTGGAAAAGTTATACTTGCAAAATGTTAAAAATATCGACAGGGTAATTCTCAAAAACTTACCTCAATTACAAGAATGTACCATTTGAGATTGTGGTGTGCAAGATTTATTGATTGAAAACTGTTCTCAAATCAAGAAATTAAATGTTCGCAAAAATCTTTTAACCAATTTAGAATTCTTGGCAAATCTAAAAAAATTGGAAAAATTGGAAATAGATTACAATAAGGAAATCAGTAGTGATTTGGAATATTTACCTAAAAGTTTAGAAATATTTTCTTATGAGGGAACTCAATTGGTTGAACTTTTAAAACCTTATCAGGGTGATTGAAAAAAAGCTTATCGAATAGTTGAATTAGCCAGAAAAAGACCTCGTGAACTATTAGAAACAATTTCTGATTTGCGAGAACAAAATAAAAGGTTAAAAAAAGAGGTTGAAGAATACAATAATTCTCCTCAACCAATGATTATAGATGATTCTGTCGATTTCAAGCAAAAATACCAAAAACTAAAAGAAACTATAAACTCTCTCCTAAAAGAAGAAAAAGAAAAATCTGACGAAATAAAACCTTTAGAAAAAACTGTCTCTACTGAAATTGTTACTGATGAGTTAATAGAAAAACTAAAAGAACAAAAAGAAAATTTGTCTTATCTCGAAAAGACTAACCAAGATTTAAAAGAAAAATTCACTCCTTTTGAACAAGTTTACTGAAAAATTGAAAAGAAAGAGAAAGATTTAAAAGAGTTAAAGAATGAGATTATCGCCAAAAACCACTTAAAAGATGAAGAAGATTTAGATGAATTAAGTGAGCTTTTAGAGAAGCAAAAAATAGCAACTAAAAATGACAACGAAGAATCTGCTAAAAAACTAGAATTTGCTAAAAAAAGGATGTTGAAAACAAAAATAGTTAGCGAAGCAGAGATTAACGACCTTCTCTATATACAATCACAAATTGTCAAATTACAAACAAACTTTAACCAGCGAGAAGAACAAATAAGTCAAGTAGTAAATAACTACAACATTGCCGGTAATGCAATTATCAACAGTACAGTTGGTGACCATGCTGATTTTAAAACAATCACTTATCAATCAGCTGTCAGCTCTTCAAACCAGGCAATTGCAGGCAGTAGCTCTCAAAAAGCCCAAATTGAACAAAAACCTAATAAATGATTATCCTGGAGAGATAAACCTTAAAAATAAATATCATGGAAAACTCAATCAACTCAACCAACCAAAATAATTTAACTAGAAGTCCAGTTAGGTCTACTACTGGTTCTTTTAATTTTACTGGCTCACTAAGCGTGGGAGGTCATTTAGTAAACGTTGGTGTCTTTGGTGATAATGCTAATTTAAGTTATACCAATTATTCGCAAAGTATAGATAACCAATCTATGCCAATTAACACTGTAAATAATGCTAATCTTTCTCCTGAGTTAAGTAAAGAAACCAAGGAATCAGAAGCAACAATCATCGATGGCAATTATTGCTGCACACTAGGAACACTTGAATTTACTTGTGGTAATGTCTTGTCTTTTTTCTGTTTTAAGTTAGAACCAAGTATCAGATTAAGTGAATTAATATGTTGCCCAGGAAAAAGGAATAAAGAGAAAAAAGAAAAACTTGATGAGATTGAACTAGACATTGTTGAAGAGAATCAAGAAGTTTTTAAAGAGGTTCAGCAAGAACAAAAAGAGACTCTTATCCAGGAGGCAAAAATTATCCAAAAAGAGCCTATAGTTCTTGAAGTAAGATAATAACTAAAGCAACTATCTCCCTTTCTTTCCAAACTGGCGAGATAAAAGTCCAAACAACCAAAACTATTATTCCCCGAGCTGGTTCTAACACTGAAAGAAGCCAGAGAAGCCGTGCCAAGAAGCAAAAGTTAATTATGACGTCAATTAGATTTCTCTGAATTTTCTGGTGTTTGTTGGTGATGATAGTCTTTTTTATAGGCTGATTTATTTATTGAACTTTTTGGGGAAAAATCCCAGTCAAGAAACCTAAACCCCAACATCCCGTCAAAATCATTCCCCGCTATGCCAAAAATAAAATCTACCTGTCAAGATGTTATAAAAATCCTTGAAGCAAGTGAAAAAAGGGTAAAAAACCCATCAAATATACTAAAAACAAGCAAAAATATATTAATAACACTATGGATAAAACAGATAGAGAAAGAAAACTAGAAGAAGAGAATCAGATTTTAAGAAAGGAAAATGAAGCACTGAAAACTGAACTGAAACAAATTAATGATTATGTAAAAAAAGAACTCAAAAGAATGGAACAAGAAAAGTTAATAATGCAATTTGGTCATGAACGCTCGGATTTAGAGGAATTAAGGAAAGTTCTTGGTGAAGAAATAACCGAAGAAAAATTGCGAAGTTTGGAGAAATTGAAAAAAAAATAGAAGTTTATGACACGATTACAAGAAGTATTACAAAGTTTTAGACAAAACGAAAGAATTGATGTACTAAAAAAAATAGAAGAAATAACGAGTGGGGCAGGAAAAATATCAATTGTTAATCTTGTTGTTGGTGAAGAGAAAATAACCGCTCAATTAAACGATGGTAGAGAATTAAGTATTCCCATTGATTGATTTGCTAAATGAGGAATAGAAAACGCCACGACTGATAAATTAAAAAAATACGAAATTTGAGAAGGAGAAGAGATTTATTTTCCTGACCTTGACGAAGTATTAGGCATTGAGAAATTTACGGACGGCTTTGATGCTCCTTGCGAATAAACTATGCCAACCTGAAAAATCGGTGAATATCGCTTTTACTTTAAAGCAGGAGAACCTTTAAAGAAACACGAACCGGCTCACATTCATATTCGTGGCACACCACACGGCAAAATTCAGTTTTGGTTAGAAAAACCTGATAAAAAGTCCCAGCAAGAAATCACCATCAAAAAAATGCAAGGTCGAGTTTCACCCGAGGAAATAAATGAAATAAAAAAATTAGTTATCAAGCACAAAGATTTATTTTTGGCAGAATGAAATAAGAGAAAGGCAAAGATAGAAAATAGGTAAATTATATTTATAAAATTATCCATATGAATAATGACGCCCAACAACATATAAACCAAATCACCAAAAAAGCCAAAATTAGATATTTAGACATTAGCAATAGAGACCTTTCCGGTAATGCTGATTTAAGTGAATTTACCACCCTCCAAAGTTTAAATTCTTATAATAATAAGTTTGAAAACTTGGACTTTTTAAACTCTCTCGCCAACAAATCCCAGTTAAAAAAACTTAATTTTTGGCAACCAAATTAAAGAAATAGATTTTGCTTGATTACTGTCTACTTTTCCTAATTTAGAAGCCATAAATGTTGAAAATAACCCAGTAAAAACCAAGAATCTAAATAATCTCACTAGCGAACAGTTTGCTAAACTAGTCCAAGGAATTAAAGACAAAAAGTTCCGTGTAGTTTCTTGGCAAGGCACAGTTTTAATGGATTTACTGGAATATGCCAAGAATTTAGTTAATCGCGGACACACTAGCCATAACGCTCACTTGGCACAATTACAAGAGATAGTGAACCAAGAAAGACCATAGAGAGCAGAAGTTAGAGAAGTGGCGGCAAATAATAGCCAAAGCAACGACAAATTTCTTAATAGCAGCACTTATTTACTAATTGGCGGTTTGGTATTGTTTTGTTTAGCAGTCTTAGCAATTGGTTACTGATTAGGTAAAAGGAAAAACAAATATTTTGAAAAAGATTAAACAATGCTCTTCCTGAATTAAGAAGAGGCAACCGCCAATTAAAAAAATAGTTGAGATAGAAAAACAAATTAGGGAATTGGAACAAGGAAAAAAAAGCAAGAACCAAAAAAGGAAAATATTGTTTTATTGTCTATAAAAATAACTATTATGACACATAATTTTGAAGAATTTAGAAATTGACTTTTGGCTAAAATAGCAGAAAGTGAAGAAAATAAAAACCAAGCAGGAAGATACGAAGAATGATTACAAGTTTTAGAGAACGAAGATAACTGAAAAAAAGCTTGTTTAGGAAAAGCAAGAGAAAATCCACAAAAACCTTTAATTGGTTCCGGAATAGAGAAATTTATTTTTGAATGAATAAAAGAACAAGACCGGAAGACTATTAATTTATTAGCAGAGAAATTAGGAGAAATCCAAGCCCAAGGAGAAAATGTTGATAATTTAACTACTCAAATCCAAGAATTACAACAAAAACTTAACCAACAACAACAAAGCGAAGAAGTTTTTAGAAATAATATTGAAGATTTAACAAATCAACTAGACACTGCCAGGCAAGAATTTCAAGAAAAAATAGATAGACAAAAACAGGAATTGCAAAGTCAAATCAACCAATTAAATCAACAGAATATTTATCAACAAAATCAGCAGACTATTACTAATCTTAATAGTTCCCTAACTATTGCTAATAATACTAACGGTCAATTGCAAACAGAGAATCAATCTCTCCAAACTCAATTAGAGCAAACTAAAAAAGATAAAGAGAAAGTAGAGAAAGAACTAGTAGACTTAAAACAGGAGCACCAAGAATTACAAAACCAAGTCCAAGCCCTAATGGCAGAAATAAGTACTGGTTCGCAGCAAATGGCTTTTATACAGCAGAGGGAATAAACAATCAGCAGCAAGAGCAAAAAACTCACTAATCATAAAATAATTAAGGTTTCCAATAAATAGCCTTTATTTTTAACCAAAAAACCATTATGTAAAAACGCTAAAAAGGTTAACGCCCTTCCAATTAAAAGTGAATTGCTAACGCAGTGATTTGGTGAGTATTCTTTAAAATAATTCTTTTTCTTGGGTTGTTTGCCACTAAAAGGAAAATAGCGGCTGTTTAATAATTGAACTAGTTTCATAATTAATTCATGAGTGATGCCATGTTCTAAATGTTTATCACAGTGAGAACTAATGCAGAAATATTTAATTAAGTGGTCATTGACCATAATTTTTTGGTCTTCTAGCGGATAAAGAAAATAGGTAATTACTTCTTTTTTGGCTTTTTTGGGGCGATGTTTCTTTGCTCGTCATGGAATATAATGTTTTTTAAAGCAACAAAGCCTTTCTGCTTTAAATCAACCCCCTACTCTTATACTTTCTTCACCTCCCCTTATATTTACCTAACAATAACTGCTGAAATTCCCCATTTTCCCGCAAGCATTTATTACAAATCAACTTTTCCTCACCAACTTTATCAGTTCAAAAGCGTATTTGGTTGCGGTTTTTAACTCCTTTATCTTTTTGCTTACCAACTATCACTCCTTCACAAAAACTACACCAAGCAAAATAATTCTTGCTCGCGGTTTTCTTACTTCTCTGATAACTCAGCCCACTCTTAATTACTTGGTCGGTGATTTTCTTTTGCTGTTTTTTAGTCAAACGCTTCTTTTTCCAACCGCACCACAAGCAATTCACCGGCAATTGCTCATAAGCCGCCTTTCCCGGCTTATTCTCTAAACGATAAATCAAACACTTATGACACCGGGGACACAGCCACAAGTTAACTTCTCTATGTGCTAACTCACAGTTCTGTTTACAATAATAGCATAAGTTCAGTTTCGTTGGTCAGCCGCGTTCTTGCCAAAGTTTTTGATAACGAGGGGTTTCTGGGGGTTTTAGGTTCCAAAGTGAACTCACTGGCACCAATCTAATTTCTGGTGAACTGCATCACTGACAAGTAGGAGTTTTGAAATGTTTCTTTCCTACTCTTTTTAAAGGAGATTTATTTATCTCTTTTGAATTAAAAATACTCCTCTCTAACAAATTATCACCTTTGCTTTTCATAGAGATATTTTTAATATCTGTCCGTCTATTGTCTCATTTAAAAAAAAGTAGCAAAAAAAATTTTCCTTCAAAAACCCTATTTTGCCCCATTTAATAAGGAAAATTAAAGGATTTTCCCTATTTAATACTTAAAACCTGTGCTTTGGATACAAAAAAGCACAGGCAAAAAAAGGAAAAAACAGCATCACTTATTAAAAATTTTAAGCCTCAATCATTATTATTTTTTTTTTATTAAGCCCGGAGGGCTTTTTGGACTGTGAAACAGTCCAAGTTATATAAAAATTAAGGCTGAATGTGCGGCGAAAATAGGAGAAAAAGAGTGAAAAACGCAACTTTTTTGTAATATTTACGCCGAATTGGAAGCCCCGAAGGGAATTGACGACCGAAGGGAGTCAACCCGAGGGGCGACAACGGCGGGTTTGAGGAGGGGGAAGGGGGGGAAGTGTTTTATGTATGGTAAGATTAGAGAATTAAACAAGAATAGAGCCTATAAAATTGTTCTGAAAGCTATAAATAAGATTTAAAATTCCTAGCGTTAAACATAAAATTAATATATGAGAATAGCAAGAATAGAACCAAGACATACATTTAGCATTTACTTACCAACTTCCTTATACCAGAAGTTAATAAATAAGGCAGGGAAAGGCAAAATCAGCACCTTTATTAAACAAGTATTGGAGGAAAAACTAATAACAGAGGAGCAAAACCAAAAGGAAAATTTGCGAAAACAACTAATTAAAGACTACCAAGCCCAAGCTAAAAACAAAAGGCTTCAAAGAGAATTAAAGGCTATGGAAAGAACCCAATTTGAGGATTCAAATGACAAATAAGCAGTTAAAAAGAGAAGTTAAAAACAAAACTCCAAAAAGAGGCGAAATACCAAGTATTCCCCGCCGAGGGGAAATCTGATTAATAAAGTGTGATAAAATTAAGGAGTTCTCCAAAGATTACCGTCCTGGTTTAGTAATCAGTAGTGATATTCAAAATGAGTATGACAATTTTGTAGTTGTTGCTATGATGACTACGGATGATTTAGAAAATGTTCGTTTGTTCGAAGTCTTTATCAAAAATACTCCGGAAACTGGTTTAGACGAACCTAGTAAAATAGTTCTTAATCACCCTTTTACTGTTTTTCGAGAATTAAGGTTAGAAAAGTATTTAGGAGTAGCCAGCAGAGAAACAATGGAAAAGGTAAAAGTGGCTTGGAAAGTTGCTTTTGATAGTGAGGAATGATAATTACAAAAAATTAAGGGTTTGCCTCATTAATATTGAAAAAATAGCAGATTTACAAGGAAATTTAGCAGTATTTTCACTTTTAAAAGCCTTAAAAATTACTCATTTTTTAAATATTTAGGGAAAAAGAGCAGGAAAAGGGCTAAATTTCATTATTTTCACTCAAAAATGGGAAGAAACAAGGATTTTTTGTAATATTTTTCACTGAAATTGAGAGGAAATGGGACTTGCGGGCAAAATTTTCTTTGGTTCTTTCTTTTAGACTAACAAAAACTTTTATATGAAACTAAACCAAAGAGAAACAACTAAACCAAAAAGAATAAGTGATAAACAAATGAGAGAATTGTTGTTAAGTTTAAAAAAAGAAGCAGAAAACACTCCTGACGAAGAAGGAAGTTTTAGTGTTGAAGTAATTTGTAGCGGCAAAGATATCGCTAAAAGTAGCACAACATTCAAACCAAAAAAATAAAATGGAGACTTATTTTGAACATCTAATTAATGCCACTTATCAAGCTTACCAGGACATTTTAATTAAAAAACACGGCAACATTTATCCTCTACGCTCCGCAGTAGTCAAGTTTGGTGGATTTCAACTAAGTTACAACTGACACGGCAGAACTAGACTAGGAAAAGAAGAGATAGGAAACTTAACCATTTACACCAAAGAAATCCATTTAAACATTCTATTTGCTTACTGTTTAGCCGGATTAAAAAGTGATATTCCTAACTTTACCGACCATTTTGGCTTTCGCAAACTAATCAACACTATCGCCCATGAATTAGCTCACTGTCTTATGGCTAATTATAAACTAAATTTCGGTCAAAAACACGACGAAAGACACCAAGAGCTAACCCAAGATATTGAAGCTTTTCTGTGAACTCTCTATGAAGTAAAAGAGTTAGAAAGATTACAGGGATTGAAATAAGTGAAGTTATCAAACCAAAAGAAGATTTTGGAGTTTATTTTCCCTTTTTGTTCCTATTTTGTTGATTTGGTTATTAAAAATCTTTTTTTTCTGAATCCCTTTCAAAAAATTCAAATTACCTTCAATTAATTCTTCTAAACTTCTTACCTCATCGGCTTAAACTTAACCAAATTACTTAAATCGCTATCTTTAATATATAAAGCAGTAGTACTAATTCTAGTATGTCCCAAAACCTTCTGCAATACCGGTAAAGGCATACCATTTAAAGCATTATAAGTAGCAAAACATCTTCTTAAAGTATGGGGTTCAGATTCAATATTCTCAGCAATATTTAATTCTTTTCTAACCTTTCTCAAAAATTTAAAAAAACCAAACCGAGTAGCTGTGTTGGGTTTTCAATTTCTCTTTCTTAATTCCTTAATAATTTCTGGTGAAATATAAATCCATCTTTCTTTGCTTCTTTTGCCCCGCAATAAATACAACCCTCTATATTCAGGATTCTGGTGTTCCATATTTAAATCAAATCTCACTGCTTCAGTTATTCGTAAACNATTGTTGTTAAGTTTAAAAAAAGAAGCAGAAAACACTCCTGACGAAGAAGGAAGTTTTAGTGTTGAAGTAATTTGTAGCGGCAAAGATATCGCTAAAAGTAGCACAACATTCAAACCAAAAAAATAAAATGGAGACTTATTTTGAACATCTAATTAATGCCACTTATCAAGCTTACCAGGACATTTTAATTAAAAAACACGGCAACATTTATCCTCTACGCTCCGCAGTAGTCAAGTTTGGTGGATTTCAACTAAGTTACAACTGACACGGCAGAACTAGACTAGGAAAAGAAGAGATAGGAAACTTAACCATTTACACCAAAGAAATCCATTTAAACATTCTATTTGCTTACTGTTTAGCCGGATTAAAAAGTGATATTCCTAACTTTACCGACCATTTTGGCTTTCGCAAACTAATCAACACTATCGCCCATGAATTAGCTCACTGTCTTATGGCTAATTATAAACTAAATTTCGGTCAANGTAGTTTTACTAATTGTTGGTGACTATATTTCTTTTGGCAATATTGTCATAGATAAGCCGTTAATTCACTATGAGGAGAAGAATGGCCTCAATAAATGTCTAAATTATGTAAGACAGCATGAGTAATTTCATGACAAAGCAAATAACTTAAATCTCCTTGGAGAAGTGGTTGACAATAGGTAGGATTAAGAGTAATTCAGCTTTCATTAGTTAAGGCTCAAGTTATACCAGCAAATTCTTTTGGCACTCGTTGAAGTAACTCCGCAAATTCTTGTTTTTGATGCAGGTCATTAAGGTTTAAACGAAGAGACTGAGCAATTTGCTTATTATTAGAGATTTCAGTGAACAATTTTTCGCTGTAAAATCCCTTGAAAACTACTTGCTTATAAGGAATAATGTTGAGATAATGACAACCAATTTGATAACAATCTTGGATAAGGTCAAAGAGAGACAATTGGTTTGGGGAGTTCATAGGTAGATTTTAAGTATTTTTGGCGAAATTCACTTAAAAATGGTGAAAAGAGGAGGTTTTGCATTATTAAAGAGCAGAGCGAGGTGACTGGATTATTTTTTTTTGGTTCTTTTTTTTAAATTAACAAAAACTCTTATATGAAACTAAACCAAAAAGAAACTCCTAAACCAAAGAGAATAAGTGATAAACGAATGCGAGAATTATTGTTGAGCTTAAAAGAAAGAGCTGATAAAGAACCCGAAGAAAAAGGCAGTTTTAGCATTGAAGTAATTTGTAGCGGCAAAGATATCGCTAAAAGTAGCACAACATTCAAACCAAAAAAATAAAATGGAGACTTATTTTGAACATCTAATTAATGCCACTTATCAAGCTTACCAGGACATTTTAATTAAAAAACACGGCAACATTTATCCTCTACGCTCCGCAGTAGTCAAGTTTGGTGGATTTCAACTAAGTTACAACTGACACGGCAGAACTAGACTAGGAAAAGAAGAGATAGGAAACTTAACCATTTACACCAAAGAAATCCATTTAAACATTCTATTTGCTTACTGTTTAGCCGGATTAAAAAGTGATATTCCTAACTTTACCGACCATTTTGGCTTTCGCAAACTAATCAACACTATCGCCCATGAATTAGCTCACTGTCTTATGGCTAATTATAAACTAAATTTCGGTCAAGAACATGGCACCGAACACCAAGAATTAACCCAAGATATTGAGGCTTTTCTGTGAACCCTCTATGAAGTAAAAGAGCTGGAAAGATTACAGAACTGAAAAGAATTGGTAAAAGGGTTGGGATAGATTAAAAATAATAAAATTTAATTACTTATTTAATTAATTGACCGGCGAAAGTTGGGGAGAAACGGGTGGAAAGGAGCTGAAACGGGCTAGATTTCAATATTTTGGGGAAGAAAGGAAAAAAGGGAGGATTTTGGTTAGAAAAGGGGGGAAATGTGGGGAAACTCTACTTTTTTTTTTGGGGTTAATTGTTGAGGTTGAAGGGTGGATTGGTAGGCTGGAGGATTTGGGACTGGTACTGTTCATCCACTTTTTCCCTTTCTACATAATTCCTTGGAAAAACTCCTTCTTCAATAGAACCGTTGCTACCAAATTTTCGTCCCAACCATCAAACATCATCACTGTCATCGATAACAAAAATTATATCGCCAGCTTTAAAATCTAATTCAGTTTCTTCTTTTGCAGAAAAAGAATACTTTGCATAGTATGCACCAGTTGCACCAATTTCCTTACGTGAACCCTGATTCATCAATGAACCCTGATTTTGTAATTCTTTAATTGATATATTCCCGCTCTCTGCCGCCACTGCTAATGCAAGACCTCTGTGAAAAACTAAGCCTGAATCCTCTTGAAATTGAACAATGCTTTTTTTAGAAAAATGTTGAGAATTACTATTATATCGATCAAGTATTTCAGTTTCTTTTTCTAATTGTTGAAGATATTCTTTTCTTAATTGCCCAACATTATTACAAGGATAACTGCGCCTCTTTACTTTGTCTACCATTAATTGTTTAACATCTCTTAATCAAGCACAAAAACCAGCATCAATTTGGGGACTAAAATCATCTCCCAAAGCAATAGATCATTTTTGAGTTTGTTGGTAATCAAATCCCTGACTCAGTCATTTTACTATTAATTCTTTGTTATTGAATTCTTTATTAATCTCTGTTCAATTATTGTCACCAGCCACACTATTGAGGAAAATATCTCCTCCTAGTTCTTTACTTATTGCTTGATAGTTATTAAAAATATGTTTCAATACTTTTTGACGAATGGTTTTTTCCTTTTCCTCAATTTCTTTTCGGAGTTTAGCTTTTCTATCTTGGAGCTGAGCAATTATTTCATTGATTCCAATAATTCCAGTGCCGACATTATCTTCCTCGCTTACATCATCTTTTTCTTCTTTTCTGCTTCTTTTACAACAGTTAGTTACTTCGATAATTGACTTTAAAAATTGGCTTGATTTTGAAGAATTTTTTTTGCTAACTTGATCTTCCAAAACTTGAACACTAATTGGATTGTCTTCTTCAGATTTTAATTTGTCTAATTCTTTTTGCAATTCTTCTTTTTTTTTGAGATATTGAAAGTAATCATCAGCAATGTCATTACTCAATTGAATTAGTTTTCCTGGCTTATAAAGAGTTTTTTGGCAATTTTTGTTTAGGTGTTCTAAGAGAATTTCTCTAGACTTGTTCCTTCTGCTTTTGCTTTCACTTATTAACTCTTCTCTTTCTATTCTTTCTTCTTTATCTTCATCATCAGGAGAAGTAATATTGGTAGATGGATTATCCACGTAAATAATTCTTTCTTGGCAAGATTCAACTATCTTGGTCAAATTAGTAGCTGCAAGTTTTTTTTTTGATTGCTCAATCTCTTTAAGTAACCTTTGATACTGCTCGCTATCTGAAGATAGACTTTCCATTTCTTTTTCCTTAGCAGCAATGTTTTTTCTTAATTCGTCTTCTTTATCTTTAGCTTCTTTTATCATTGAATCAATATCTTTTTGATTTTCTTTTTCATCCCTGAATTCAGGGAAACGAGTACGAACTATAGTAGTATGGTTGGTGATGTCTTGATCAAAAATAATAGTTCTTAATAAATCATAAGTAGCCATTTCGTATTGGTCAAATCGACCATCGAAGACAAAAAAAACTTGACCTATTCCATTCCTCGCCAAATAAACTGCTTCAGCAATAATGTCTAATACTTCATTGTCCGACATTTTAGTATCTCCAATACCCGGAGTATCTATTATTGAATAGTTAATTCCATTATCTTTATCTTCAAATTGTTCGAATTGAACTTTTTTAGTTTCACTTATACTACCCGAACTTTCCTTAAATTTATTAGTATTAGTAATCACATTAGCTAGGGTTGATTTTCCCCTTCCTGATCTTCCAATAAGAAGTATTGTTTTAGAGTCTGCCATGTTTTTTACTTTTTATTGAAAGGTCAAATGTTGGGGTTTTTCACTTCTATTCATGCCGATAAAGGTCCAAAACTTGCTTCTAACCCAACATTTACTTCCTCAGCAATTTTATTTTTGTTTTCTTTTATTTCACCTTGTAATTTGGTTTTTTCTGAAGAATTATCAGTTTGCACTAACTCTTGCTCTTTTTTTTCTATTTGATTCATGCACTTAGCAACCTGGTCATGAATACTGTCTCATTCTTTTAATTTATAAATTTCTTGACAGTTCTCGGCTAGATGATTAAGCACTCTTTCTTTTGACTTTGCTCTCTTTTTCTCATCTCCACTTGTTTGTGTCGACGGATTGTCCACATAAATTATATCTTTACAAGAATTAACTATCTCAGTAACCTCTCTTCCTTGAGTAAGCAAAGCATCTTTATCTTTTTGACATTCTTGCTGGGTTCTAAAATTCTCAAAATGAGTCCGTACTAAAGTAGTAAATCCAATAATTTTAGTTTCTGCAATTAAATTCTTAAATAAATTAAAAGCTGCTCTGTGTTCAGGAGAGAATCGACCTTTGAAAACAAACAAGATTTGATTTATTCCTTCTTTAGAAGAGTGAATTCCTTTTCCTATTTCAAATAAAACATCTTTATCAGAAATATTGTTAGTATCACCAAAACCAATATTATCAATTATTCGGTATCTTTTACCTTGTCATTCAAAAATATCACTTTTCTGAAAGTTTTTAGTTACACTAGTGCTAGAACTTCCCTCTTTGAAATGGTTAGCGACAGATGTGTCAGACAAAGTATTAGCCAAAGCCGATTTACCATTGCCAGTTATGCCAATTATTAAGATATTTCGGGTATCACCATCTTTGGCTTTAGTTATTTGAGGACCACTTTTTACTTTTGAATCATCTTTCACTAATTTACCTTTTTCTTCATTGTAATAAAGATTAGATTTTATTTTCTCTGACGTAAGTTCTAGACAATTATTTACATTAACTACTTCTAATTTAGGACAAGTACTTAAATCTAATTTTCTAATATTATTGTTAGAGCAATCAATGTTTTTGAGATTAGAACAGCCGTTGACATTCAAACTAGTGAGTTCATTACTGCGACAATCTAATTCTGCAAGACTTTTACATTCACTTAAATCTAATTCAATTAATTGATGAGAGGAAATTATTAAAGTCCGCAAATTAGTGAATCCCTCTAATTTTAAAGAACCGACTAGGTTTTTTTCATTTAAATATCATCCGACTTTTCCTTTTCTGATATCCAATTCAGTGATTTCTGCCCTTCTTTTGCCTTTATTCTCAGAGTCATTACCTCTTTTACAATTTCCATTCATTAGATACTTTTTATCCAATCATTCCTGAGCATTTACATTTACCATTTATGTTTAGTCCTCCGCTTTTTTTATTTTAAGGTTTGATTTCTTATTTATTACTATTTTTATCATAATAGTTTCTTTTTACACTTTTTTAATTTTTTAGGTTAATTTTCTTGTTTCACACTCGTGAATATTATAGGTTCAATAATTATATGTTTAGATTAACAATGTAAAGTCTTTCTTGATAAATAAGTATAAAAGATATCGGCTTTTTCTTTTTCACTGACCCAATTAATAATTCCACCGTGATGGATTTTGATTAAGCAATTATCGCAAATATATTGGTTCTTAAAAGTTTCTTTACTGGTTCAATAACCCCAATTATTTTTTAAAGAATATTGTTTTTTAGGCAGAATATATTTAATGGCAAATTGTTCCGCACAGAGAAAACAAAAAACAGTTAGGTCGGGTTGAGTGTATTTTCACCGCCGAGAATGGTTTTTAGTTGGTGAATGATTTTCGGGATGTTGAAACATTTTTGCTCTGAATAATTGGCTAGTTTGATTAATGTTTTTGGTCAAAATGTATAAGTAAATTTTAACTTGATTTTGGCTAATAATTCAGCAAAGAAACTCAATTATTAGTTAAGAATTTAGGAAGTTTTGGCTCCCTTTTTTCCTAAATCTTAAACCATTTACCAGTTTTTACTCCGTGCCAAATTCAATAAGCAAATAAAGCTATTGCTATGGCGAGCAGAGAATAAAGAAATCACTTTTTCGCTTTTTGGTTATCTTTTTTTAATCAATAAATAAAAGCCACAGACCCCACAAATAAACCAAAAAGCGAATAAATAAATAGGGATTATTAAAATTCAGGGTCAATCTTGCGGCCAGCGGTGAAAGTCGGTCAACACATTTTCTAAATATGATTAATTTGGGGCTGGTTAAGACTAGTAATTTTTACTTCCAAAGAAACTGGTAATTTCCCCAAGTAATTCACTAAATCATTCAAACTAAAAATGGCAATTTTTCCTAACAAAATATCATAAGTTTTAGTCAAAGGAGCATTTAACATTTTAGCCAAATTTTCCACGGGCAAATTATTCTCTTGCTGGTAAACTAAAATCGCTTGACAAATTTTATATTTAAACTTCTCCTCTACCGAAGCATGAGACGATAAAGCCTGATTTTTGTAACGATAATTGGGATTACTGGTTTTTTCCCTAATTGCTTTTAATTCTGCTTCGGTAGGAAAAGCATAATTTTCTTGATTTTTCATAGTTATTTAATTTTTACCTTAATAACAATTGACTATTCCAATATAATTTGGGTTTTCTTTCTTTCAGCACCAAACTAGACAATAATATTTGCCTTTATGGAGCATATTCTCAATCGTGAAATATTGTCAAGTACTCAGTGTTTTTGGTGGGTCAGGCAAGAAAAAACCATTATTTAATTGCTGAACTGATTCCCAAATCAATTTATCATTAACATAATTACCATGTTTTTTCTCAAAATGCGGGTCGATGATTAAGCGTGATAACTTTTTGCTGTTAATAGTTATTTCAAGGGGGTAAATTCGCCGACCTTCGGGTGTAGTAGTAATTAAAGGCGGTAAGGGCATTTAATATTTTTTTACACCGAAAATGCCATTTTTACCTAAATTTAAACTAATTAAAAGTAATTTAGCATAAACTTATTAACTACCTCCGAAAAGACGAAACAAGCGACTTCCAATACCCAAACCTTCTCATCTATTTTTTCAATAAGACGAATTTTTAACTTCTTCTTGAACCTTGGCTTCAAGTTCGGCTATTTGTTCCTGTTTAACTTTTAATTCTTTCTCCTTAATCCTATTTTCTTTTGCGACCTTCCGTAACTCTTCTAATTCCTTTTGTAAAAGCTCCCTTTCTTCAAGATAAGCATTGACTTTTTCATTCAACTTGGCTAAACTTTCTGGTCTATAACCTGCATCAACTTGTAACAAATGACTAAGTAACTTTTTTCTAGATTCTCGACAAGTTTCCCGCATTTTTTTATTAATTTCATCGTCATCATCATCTAAGGATGGATTATTAACATAAACAATTCCATTACACAACTCAACCATTTTTTTTATTTTTTCATTATTTTCAACCAATTCTTTTCTATCAGTCTCGCACTTTTTCTTATCCCGAAAACCCTTGAAATCTGTTCACACAATGGTTGTATACTTACTAATACCTTCACCAAAAATATCCTTAAGTGAATTATATATCTCTACATCTTCGTTATTAAGTCTTCCTTTTACGACAAAAAAAACTTGATAAAAACCAGTGTCAGCAAACTTACTTAATTCAGCCAATTTATTTAATATTACTTTCTCATCAAATCGATTATCACCCATGCCTGGCGTATCAATTATTTGATAGTCAATTTCTCATAACTCTCCTAATTTTACTGTAAATTGTTCACTTTGGATATCAATTGTTTTGCTACGACTACCATCACTTCCTTTAAAAACCTCTTCAAAATTGTCATTTTTATTCACCAAAACATTACCTAAAGTAGATTTACCATTACCTGTCTTTCCTACTAATAATATATTTTTAACTGTCATAATATTATATATTTTACACCAAAAAAGTTTTTTTTATAATTTTGGAATTGATTTATCAACCATAATTATAATTTTTTTTTATTCTATCATTGATGAAATGCGTGAGCGTAAAGAGAGATAAATTTAGAGTGAATTTTAGGGAAATATAACAGGTTTTTTTAAGTTAATAAAGAAGTTTTTCTTTCGTAAAAAAGAGGGTTTATTAAGTAAACAACACGAGAACTAGCAGGAACACACTTTCTTAAACCTCCTTGCTAAAATTCATCAAATTTGCCTGCTGAACCTGAGCTTTAATTTGAATCTTCTGCTTATAAATTTCAAGTTCTTGGGAAAATCTATCACTTTTTTCCTTTTCTAAAAGTTTGTTTAACACTTGAACTTTGGCATTTGGGCGATAATTATTTAAACAACGAAAATTTTCTACCCTTTTAGGTAAATATTCTAATCCTCTATCAACATCCGTATTAGAAATGTCGCATCATTCCAATTGCTCCATATCCTTTAAGAATTCCAAAGAACCAGCAAAATGATTATAAATTCCCTGCTTAATTCTCCATTCAATATTATTTCCTACTCATAACTTTTTTAAATTCTTTAAATGACTTAAAAAAGATAAGTCTTGTTCAGAGAAATTATTGTTATCAATATTTAATTCTTCTAATTTACTATTCTGACTTAAATCTAAATTAGTTAATAAATTACTGTAAACTCAAAGATTTTTCAATTGCGGGCAACCTTTAATATCTATTTTGATAAGTTTATTTCTCACGCCATTAATTTCCCCTAAATGCGGACAATTAACAATCTCTAAACTAGTAATTTCGTTATCAGATAATTCTAACTCTTTTAGATTAGTAAATCCTTTTAGTTGTAAGTGATTTTCTAACTTTTTCTTACTAATATCCAGTTTAGTAATATATTCTCTATTTAGTAAAGGATAATTATCCCCTAATCATTTTTGGGCTTGTGTCATAATTTAGTCCTTTTTTTGTCATCATGGAAGCTGCCAAAATTGCTGCCGCTGAGTATTTGCTTGTTGAGATTGATTTCAAAATTGTCGATACTCATCAAAAGAATAATATTTCGGTCTGCTATCAATACGAACATGGAGATAAGAAACTCCTAATCCACTTGTTGATAACCAACGAGGAGCCCCATTCGCATTAAGCAAACTTTCTTTCATTTTCTCTCCGACTTTTTGCCAAAAATGCTCTTTCTGTTCAAGAGAAGCATTATTGTTAAACTCTTTTAAATTTTTATAATCATTTATTGGTATTGGAACTATTAATGTATCGCCACTTAAACTAGGAAAACTAACCACATGATTGTCTTGACTTCGATTAAAATGCTCGACAAAACTAGAATAATCACAAGTAATATTATCTAATACCTCTGCCTTCACTACCACAAACTCAAACTCTCTGTTGGTAGTGTCCTCTGAAACCGGAACACATTCTCAAAAATAAGCAGTTGACCGTGATGAAAGTTCTGTCGGCACTTGTCTTAATTGGCTATCAAATTCTTTTATAAATTCTTTATCTTTATTGCTTAACAATTGAATAAATTCTGCATAAGTTAACTTGTTATTGTCTGACTTCGCAAACCGATATTTAATTATGTCTCTGCTTACTCTGTTTTTAATTATTGTATACACCATTATTTATTTTCCCCCCTTTTCATTTTTCCTTTAAGAATTCAATAAGCCAAAGCACCTATTAAAACCACTCCAGAAGTAATTCCTATTGTTATTCCGAAAGTATTATTTGACTTTGGTTCATTTTCTTTTAGAGAGAGATTTGTATCCTTTGTTTGAATTCGCTGATGCTGATCAAGTTGATTAATAAGTTGCTTGATTTGTTGTTGTTGTTGTTGTTGTTGAAAAATTCTTGACCGTTGTGGTTTATTATTTTTAAATTTATCCAAACAGTCAATCAATTTTTGAGTAACGACCGCAAACTCCTCTTTGGAGGATTGCGAGTTGCCTAAAATTTCCTGAGCTTCCTTTGCTACTTCGTCAGCCCTTTCTCTTAAAGAAATATCTTCAACTACCACCCGTAAAAGTTCTCTCGCTTCGATTTTTTCTCCTATTAATGCTTCTTTATTATTTATTACTGATGACTTTATCTCTTCTAATTCAGCAATTATTATTTTTTCTTTTTTATCATCCGAAATTTCTCCGCAAGTTTCTTTTAAGAACTGATATCGCTAATATCTATAACGCTTTCCAAAGAGCCAAAGATAACCAAGAATGAGATTTACCTGAATTCCTCCAAGAATTAGAGTGAAATAAAGCTGAATACACCTTGTTTCCTTTACGAGTAAGTGGTAATCACTGAGGATTATTTATTTTACAAAACTTAACTTTTGAAGAAGACTGTGCTAATTATTTAGTGTGATATACTTCTTCTGGGTGAGGAGTAGAAAGTGAAGTAGAACAAATTAAGCCTTTCATTAGCCAAATTACTGAACTAGAAAATAATATCCAAATTCTCCAAGGAGATAAACAGCAAGACGGCTATAACTGTGGGGTTTATTTAGTTTTCTATATCCAAGAATTGCTTGAAACTGGCAAACTAGAATTAAAGAGAAAATACAAAACTAATGATTGCCAAAACTTTCGCTGAGAATGAAAACAAAAAATCGGGGGTGAAAAATGATGTAAATGGGATTAAAACTGCCTCTAAACTAGGCTTATTTATTAAAATCTATATATGAACAGATTAAGCATGATTAGAACTAACCAAGAATTCTTGCAGCAACTAAGAACCAAAATTAGAAATCAAGAAATTAGCGAAAAAGAAGTAATTTCACTTTTGGGAGAAAAGAAAACAAACTCTCTCAAACAAACTAACAAATGTCGCACTTGTGGTCGAATTCTCATTCCCCAAGAACCAAAAACAAACAAAAAAACCAATCGACAGACAACTTGAAACCAAGAATTTGCCAAATTACCTAAATCAGAGCAAAAAAGAATCAAAGAGTTTGACAAAATAACCCAAGCTTTTGACAAAGCAAGAATTAAACACTAAAATGTTTTTAGATAAAAAAAATAACTTAGCAAGCAATTGCCCTGACTGTAAAGCCAAATTTACTCCTAATAAAGGTGCGGCTTGCCCTGTTTCTTGCCCTGCTAAAAAGTTAGAAGTTAAGCACCAAAAGTTAGTAGCAAAGATGCTAATTTACTGCCTTCCGAAGCAAAAAGTAAGTTACGAATGTCCGGCAAACTTATCCGCTAAAACTTTACTGAGCAATGGCTGAGGTTGAACGGATGAGATTCAGAAAATAGTCTATATTCCCTGGTATACTTTGCGAAATAAAGCCGAATTCTTTGACACCATTGCCCATGAAGCGGCTCATATCAAAGCTCACCAGAAGAAGTTTACTTTAGGTCAAAGGAGCATTCTGAAAAAATTTACTCGTTTGCGAGAAAGAGAAAGTCAGGCTTTGCTTAATAAAGATTTTTCCCGTTATCTGGAATTTAATCGGGAAAGATGAGACTATTACCAAAAAAATCAACGGTTAATTAAAAAGTATTTAGCCTGAGAAGGACATGATTACAGTCCTTGATATCAAGAATATTGCCAACTTTTTAAGAAACTAATTAATTCTTCTTATTCTCAATATGCTTATGGTAATAAAAAGCCTCGTTCTCATGGCTTTGATAAGTATGGGAAAGGTAAATATAGACCAAAGATTAAAATAAACTAGTTATTATATGTCACGCATTCTCAGCAAATCTATGAAAAGAAAAAGCAAAAAAGGAGTTAGTTGAGCCCAATCAGGTCGCAACCAAAAACTAATTTCCCAAGCTAAATCTTTGGAAAAAGAGTTAGCAGAATTGTGTTAACCATTTTCTTTCTAAATGGTCTGTTGATAGGATATTTCTTAATTGCTTTTTTAAATAATTTACCTGCCCTTTTATTTACTTTGTAATTAACCATTCACTAAAAATATTACTATATTTTCCCTTTTGCCCTTTTACCCTTTAATCTTCCTCTAAACCAACTAATCTATGAATAAAATCTTAATAATTGCTATTCTTTTAATCCTAATAGTCTATTATTTCAGTCAAAAACAAGAACACCCAAAAACTATTCCTAAAAGCCTTCAACCTGCCCTTAAATCTACTCAAACTCAAACTAATTTAAGTGATAAACAAATTTCCCTCTTAACCAACCAATGAAACCAAGTTGCCCTCTGAGCCCAAGAGCAAGGAATAGATACTAATAAGTCTTGAAACTTAACTATGCTTAAAAACAAGCTAGAAAGCCAGTTAAAGCCTACCCAAAAGCCTACTAATGATAAAGAAACACAAACTGATAACCTGCCCTCTAACCAAGACCAATCAGCCCTAGAAACAACGCTTAATAACCTAATAGCCTCCATGCAAAAACTAAACCAAGAAATCAAATAATATGAACTTAAAAGATAAATTACAACAATTAGCCACTGAATGAAGCACACTCCAAACCAAAATTAAAACCAAACTAGCCACCAATACCCAAACTATCACTGAAACTAACCAAAAGTTAGCTGAAAGCAATCGTAAATTAGAACTCCAAATGAAAGAAAACTCCGAAAATGAGAAGATATTAGAGAAACTTATTAAAGAATTCCAAGAATTAGGGAGGAGTTTATAAAAACTATGACCATAGAAAAACCATTCTCTCTCAGGGAGTTAGTTAGGAAACTGAAATCTTTTCGTGATTCAGGAGATATTACAATATTATTAGCCTCACTAACCTGGGATGAAGAAAAACAAGCAAGTTTAATAACTAACCGAGGAATTTCTTCAACAACAGTCAAATTTGAAGTAAGTTTGCTTAGTTGTTATTTGCTTGTTTATGAAAATAATTCGTCTCTCTGTAAAAGCAAAATAGTCTTTTCCAGTGATGCTGCTGACCAATTTTCAGTATCAACAGCCATGAAAGACAATAGTGAATGAGGTGGTTCTCGGAGTGGTTTATCTTGAAAATGAACCATTAATGCTAACAATCAAATTGATTTAACTAAATTAATTAAGGTTTTAGAGGCGGGAATAACTGCTGAAATTAATACCTTACCAGAATTTAAAGATTTACAGAATAATTGTCAAGGGTTAAATCAAAAAGTTATTTCAGTGAAAGGGAAGTTAGGGGAATGAGCAAGAATGATTGAAAGGAGACATGGATAATGAGTGGTTGGATGATGATTGGAATTATTATGGGTTTAGGAGTAAATATTGAAAGGAAGAATAAATAAATGGTAAACTATCCCCAATCTCGAGGAGGAAGAAACCTTGGTTCAGGTGGTGGCAGTCGAGTCGGAGCAATAAGCTATGATTCTAGTGCTATTAAAAACTCTTTCTTGATAAAAACTAAATCCCGCCGAGCTCAAAATGATTCACGCGATACAGGTTATTTTTCTGGTGGTCGTTGCGGATGAGGAGCAGGACACAACTTTGATGAAGATGTTCAGAAATTAGTCGGCGTTTTCAATAAAGTAGCTGATATGAGTAATGCTATTGCCAGTTTAAAGGAATGTAGTAGCTCTGAGCAGTTTCTTACTCATAAAAATTCTTTACTAGCCAAAGCTAATCAAGCACTAACAGAAATGAATATCGGAGCCATTGAATCTAATGTGGGATATTCTGGTGGACTTTGCATTATTTGAGAAGACTATACTTCTAGTTTCTTAACTCCTTATATCACTTCTTTTACTAATGACTTAAATAGCCAAATAGGTGAAATAAATGGGCTTAATTATGAAGCTTTAGTAGAATTAGAGAAATTACAATTAGAACAGCAACAGATCAAGAATGAAATAGAAGAAACTTATCGTAAACACGAAGCAGAAACTGACCCAAATAAAAAAGCTGAATTGTATCAGCACATGATGAACCTTAAGAAAGAGTTTGATGAAGTGGGACAAAAAATCACTGCTAATCCTTGAAATAAAGCCAATAATTACGATTATAGCAATAGTATTAACCAACTTATAGCCATGTTAGAGGGTAAAGCTAACCCTAATTCTTCGCCTCCTCCCAACAAGACGCCTAATCCCAATGTTCCTAACCAAACTCCTACTGGTCCAGGAAGAAGTTCTAATTTTCCGCCAAATTATCCCGGAGGAAAAAACAACCCTTTCCAACCTAATCAACCTTCCCAAAACCAATCTCAACTAGACCAACAAACCATGATTATTTTCGCTGTTGTAGCATTAGCAATTATTTTCCTTCTCATGAACCAAAAAGACAGCCCTTCCAGACCTAGCCACTATGATGATTATTACTAAAAATTATGACTAATCCTGATAAAATCAAACAAAATCTTGGTGAACAAACCGAAAAATTAGAAAATAAAGTAGGAGAATTATGAGAAGATTTCAGTCCTCACTATACTAATCTAGAACCTTGACAAAGAGGATTAGTTTTAATTGCCATCCTTGCCCTATTAGCCTTTGCCATTTATTATCTCTTTCATGAAAGTGAAGACAAACGAGCTAAAAGAAAAGCTCAAGCAGAAATTGCCATGGAAGATAAGATTATTAAGAAAATGGAATTATTGAAAAGATTAAGAGAATAACTAATATGTTTGACGAATACGACCAAGAAGAAAAAGAGTTATCCAAACTCCAAATCAAAAAACAGCAGCAGAAGAAACTCACCCTAATTCTTTTGCTCTTAACTGCAGGAGTTGCTTATCTCTTTTTAGTTTACTTACCCCAAGAAAAGCAAAAGAAAGAATTAGCCACTAGAATTCAAGCTGATGTTGATAGATTACAGGCAGTAGAACCTAAAGATTATAGTGCTTTATTGACTACTTTACAAGGATATTTATTATTAGCTAATGGCACTGAGTGAGAACAAATGGTTTTGAATGATAAAAAAGAAATCCTGAATCAGGGAATTGAATGGTTAAAACTAGAGAAATTACGATATGCCCAAGAATTAACTGAAAAAACTAAAAAAGATGCTGAAGAAGCAGCAGTTAGAGAAGAAAAGAAAAATAGAGAAAAGAAACTTCACTGAAAAAGAAAAGCTTACAACTGAGCAGATGAATTAATGCACGGAGTTATTAAAACTGCTCTAGAAGGTGGATGAAAAGAATTAGTAGACAAAGTTTTTGGTGGTCAAGAACCCGAAACTTGTATTTATGGAGCACAATATACTATTCACTTCCCACCTGCTTGCTGGGAAAAACTAACTAATGAGCAAAAATATGTCAACGGAATTCCTAGCAAAGAGAATATAAAACCAGGTATTACTTTACTTGATAGCAATGAAGAACTTATTTTTACCAATAAAAAGATTCTTGAATGAGAGCAAAAAGTTCTAATCAATCCCACTAGAGGAGAACTCGATTCAACTAGTGGAAAAGATAACAACGCTTTGTTCTATGGTGCCCCTGGAACCGGTAAAACTTCGATAACTAAAAGATTATGTTTAAGAACTAACCGTTTTCCGATGGTTGAAGTTAAGGGTTCTTCATTTACTCCTACTTTTGCCGATAATGTAGCTGGACTTAAACCTTTACAAAAATTTGTCTATACAGTTAGCGATATAACTTGAAATTTAGTAGATAATTTTGGTTTTGAAAGAGAAGAAGGTGGAGAAGCTCGCTATATTCTTTTCGTGGATGAAGCAAATCAAGTTAGCAATAATGCTTTTACTCATGACCCTAGTCGTTTACAGTTCTTAAAAGAGTGTATGGAGGGAGTAAATAAAGAAAAACAAAGTAAAAACTTGTGAATTTTTGCCACTAATTATTTAGAAGAAATTGACAAAGCGGTTTATCGTCCTGGTCGTCTTTCTAATCCTCTTGATTTCAGTTGAACCTTAGGAGACTTCTATGAACACGCTAGAAGAAAAGGAATTTACGGGCAATTTCCTCGCCACTGAACTGAAACTGCTGTTTTAAAAAAAGAAGATAATGAGTTTGTCAACAAGTTTTCCATCAAATCCTTTAATGAGTTATTCCTGCCCTTTTGAAAAAAATTTATTGCCCATCCTGAAACCCAAAAAGACCTGCCCGAA
Organism: endosymbiont GvMRE of Glomus versiforme; assembly: GCF_003546845.1. Classification (NCBI taxonomy): domain Bacteria; kingdom Bacillati; phylum Mycoplasmatota; class Mollicutes; order Mycoplasmatales; species endosymbiont GvMRE of Glomus versiforme. The sequence continues at coordinate 91,406 of NZ_NWVA01000006.1, forward strand.
ATTAAACCCGAAAATTCCAATGAACAACAGCCTGCCCAGCCTGGAATCCAGTTAGGAGAATTCTTTGAGTTCTTTTGAAACTTAAAAGAGAGTGGACAACTACACCATTTTAATGGCAAATGAGAAAGTCCTCGTACTGATAAGATTGAGGACATAATAAGCGTAGTTCGAGACACTATCGATATGCGAATAGATGAAACTAATGAACTCTTACAGAAAATCGGAACTGCTATCAATGAAATGGGTAGCGGTCTCCAATCAGCCACCAGCTCTACTATCCAACTGGAAATCCAAGACTTACAAAGACAAGTAGCCGACCTACAAAATAAAATTAGATAAAAAATATGAATAAACAACAAGAATTAATCCAAAAAATAATCCAAATCGAAACCCAAGCCCAAAATATTAAAGCTACCCTAAAAGAACAAGCCAATCATATTGGCAGATATCATAAAGCACTTAAAGAAGTCACTAACCTATTAGAAAGCATTAAAAAAAAACTAACTATAAAAGATAATAACGATACAATTAACAATCAACAAGGAGGAAATAAATAATATGGGAATGAGCTTAGGAATATTAGGAGCCCTTTGCGGGGTTTGCTTAGCTCCATTTACCGCTGGAGCCAGTTTAGGTCTTACCTGTGCTTGTGCAGGAGCAGGATTTGTAGCTGGTTCAGTGCTTGATAGAGCTATTGAAAACAGCAACGGTCAACAAGCCTCACCAGAAGCCTATAACTTATTAGGTAAGTCTATTGAAGAATTAAATAAACTTCGTGAAGACTTAAGAAAAGAGCAAGAAGAAAACGTCAAAAAAGCCAAAGAGACACAAGAACAACTAGAAAGTGTCAGAGCCAAAATAAATAATCCTGAATTGCGTCAATCTCACGAAACAGAAGAAAGTTTGAAACGCCAAGAAATGCTGCTTGTAAATGAATTAAGCAATTTAAACCGTCGAGGAGACAGCATAACTACCAGACTTACAAAATTAGAACAAGCTCAAACTAATGCCGCCACAACCGGAGCAAATGTTGCTGGTGGTTCGATAAGTAGTGCTAATTTAGGTAATATGGCTAATAGTTTTAAGCCTTCTTTTACCACTAAACTAATAATTGCAGGAGCAGTTATTTTACTGATTTACTTTTTAGTGGTGAAGAAGTAGTTATTTAGACTTTTTTATTCCTGTTTTCTTGCTTTTTAATTATTAGCCAAACAATTAAACCAATTAGTCCTATTGCTACTAATCCACAGCTGATACCAATTAACAGTTTAGTTTGTTTAGCCTTTTGTTCTTGTTTGGTTTGTTTTTGCTTTAATTTAGCCAATAATTCACTGATTTCTTGAACTGTTCGATTATATCTGAGTTGCTCTGTGACACTCAATTGTGAGGAATCAAAAGTTTTAGTCTCAGGATTAAAGGTTAATTTGTTTTGTAATGGACTTAATTCTCTAGCTAAATCAAGGAACTTTTGCTGTTTTTTAGAAGAAGCATTGGATAGTAAAGAAATAATTTCTTTTTGCTGTTCTAACGCTGCTTGGTATTCTACTGAAAATTCTCCAAAGACTTTTTTGTTTTGCTGATAAACTCTTTGGAAGTGTTGGTCTAGTTCAGAATTACCAGTGTTAGGTAAATTATCTTGGTTTATTGTAGAACTATTGTCTGAAAAATTATTCTTGTTTTGTTTGTAAGGCAAATTGCTCTCTCTCTCTCTCTCTCTCTCTCTCTGCTTATGTTGCCTAACTTGTCTAATTTCATTTATTTTGGTCATAATATAAGAACTTAACCTTCCTTTTTGTTGCTTTTCTTCTAATTCTTCAATAAGATTTTCTATTGACAAAGATACTTCATCCCAAGAAACTTGTGGATGCTTCTCCAATTCTCTCCGTAAAGATTTAATTGCTTCTTCAACAGCCTGAAAGTCTCTTTTTCTTTTTTCGTTACAATTAAAGCAAATTGTTCCAGTTTTATTGTCTATGTCATTATAATAACTATTACCTAGACACTTTTGCTGGCAATTGTCGCATACAGGAGTATAATAGTTATTATAGCATAGTTTAGAACAAAATTTTTCCTTATATCCTTCTCGGTATCAGTAAGTTCTTTCCGATTTAATTTCTTTTGAACATTCATCACAATAACTATTAATTTCTGCGGAAGAAGAGTTACCTCTTGGTAAATTATCTTTGTTTCTGTTGTCTTTATTATCCTTTCTTTGAGAGTTCTGCTGAGATTTTAATGCTTCTATTCGTTGTTTGATAGTCTTTTTACTTCATTCATAGCCATTTCAGAACAAATAACTAGAAGAATGAATATATGTGGTTGCTACTCTTAATAAACTTAAATTATTTGAACCAACCACTTCTTCTTTGGCTTGACAATAACCTAAGATTACTTGAAGTTTGTCAACATCATTTCAAGTTTCGTAAGCGGTGTCGTTTAGCTTCTGTAAATTCTCAATTAAATAATCACAGTAAGGTTTTAAGCAAGCAGGTAAAGAAGGAAAGTATTCTTGGGCAAGTTCTAATAGTTTATGGGCTAATTGGTGAAGTTTATCGGCATCTACTGAAGCATAAGTTTCGGCTAGTAATTGGCTTATCTCGGAATATAGAGAACAGGTTTTGCTACAAAAGTTTTCATTGATTGGAGTGTTGGTGATTTCTTTTTGACATTGGGAACATTTGGTCTTTGGTGATTGTTTATTTTGTTCAAGCTTTTCTTTTATTTCTTTAATTAGTGTATCATATTTATCCAAAGTATCAAGAGTGCTAATTCCTAATTCATATAGTTTGCCATTATTGAAGTGAGAATAAGCCATATCTCGATTGTAAGTGTGCTTTTTTAAAATGAGTTCAATTTCTTGGTATTGTTTTTCAGTATCAATTATTTTGTTTAGTTCCGTTAAATCTTTTTTGATTTCTTTTATTGCCCTATCAGTTCTATCATTGGCAGGAAAATAGACTTCAAAAGCCCTTAATTCCTCTTGCTGTTTTTCTTTATCTACCATGTTAAACCTCCTTTACAGAGAGAGAGAGAGAGAGAGAGAGAGAGCATTAGTTATTTCCTCCTTGATTGGAAAATGGATGAGGATTAGTTTGAATAATTTGAGCATGTAATTGACTTTGTTGATATTCCCTAAACTGTTTCCTTAAGTCTTCTAATCTAATACTATTATCATTTAAAACTTGTTCGGGAACTAACTGTAATTCATCTCTTAAATAAGCATAAAACTCAGGTTCTTGGATAGCTTGGACTTGGTCATTAGGAGTATGGATATTGATTCAATCTCTAGTTTGTTCGTAAGTAAAATTATGGTTTTGCCAAGCTTGGATTAAGTTGGAAACGAAAAAAGGATGAATGTTTTGTCAATTTTGGCTTGTTGTTGTCTGACTAATATCCATTGGTTCTGTTTGATAAGGTTGTCCTTCAACAATTCTTGGAAATTTACTTTCTCCTTGATTAACTTTAATTTGAGTATCAAGAGAAAGTTGTCTTTTAGCTTGATTGGCTAAGATTTGGTCTTCTTGCATAACATCAAATTCTGAATTTTTAGAAGATGCAGTAAAATAAATTTCTGAAGTTCTTGACTGATTAATATCAAAACTATCTAAATTATTCGAAAACTCATTGGTAGTTACAAAAGTAGCCACAGAACCTAAACTAGAACTATAATACAAATCATTAATCTCCTTGCTATTTCGTGGTTCAGGTAAATTCTTAAAGTCTAATAAGCGACTAGTATAAACTGCACTAGGATGAATTTGATAATCTAAAGTTGTTTGATTATTAAGAAATTGTTCTTTTTCTTTATATTGGCGATAGAACTCAGTATTTTCTTTGTTTTTGATTTCATTTTTTCATGCTTGTAGTTTTTTGTATACTTCACCAATTTTAGGTCTCTTTTCAGGATTAGCATCTCAACAACTACTAATCAATTCATATAAAAGTTGAGGTATCCTAACATTAAACTTTGGTCGCAAACCATCACATATTTTAAAAGAAAGGTGGACATCATGAGCTACATTAGGATAAGGAGGCAATCCGGTTAATACTTCATAAGCCATAATTCCAAAAGAGTAAATATCTGCTGCTTGAGTATATTGTTTATTACGAAGATACTCAGGAGCCATATAAGGTAGCACTCCATAGGTTTTTTGTTGATCTGCTTCACTTGCTGGTCGACATAAGCCTAAATCGGTGATATAACATTTAACATCATTAACATTTCTGCTTTTAATACTATCATTTCTATTAAGTATATTGCCAGTATGAAAATCTCGATGGAGTAATCCTTCTTTGTGAATATCTTTTAATCCATCAGCTATTCTTCGTAACTGGTCTAATCTTTCTGGAAAACTTAACTGATTATTCTTTAAAAACTTTCTTAAATCACCATCTTTTATATAGTCCATGACCATTAAGTAATCTTTGGTTTTAGGGTCTTGGGAGATACCATGACAACGAACAATTCGATTAGAATTAGGAAATTTTTTGTGGTTAGCAATTTCTTGCAAGAAATCTTTTTTGATATCTTTAGATTCGTTAAGGTGCTTCAAAACAATTCATTTATTGTCTCATTTGGCTTTATAAACTTTGGCAAAGCCTCCTTGGGCTAAGAATTCAATATTAGTGAAATTCTCGTAGGGAACTCAGTCTACTGTTTCTTTTAAATTCTTGGCATTTAATTGATATCTTTCAATAAATTGGTCAATATCTTGATTACCAGTAGAGTTGCAAGCTTTGCATCAATCTTTCCCAGCATTAATTTGATTGCATTCTGAACATAAGCCATATTTTTTGAATCTTTCATTTAGTATTTGATAGTCTTCTTTGTAATTGGTAATTCATTCTGGTTCATAGTTTTTGGTATTTTTTAGTCAGTTGACAAATTTAGCGTCATCTATTTTAGCACCAGCATTTATTCATTTCTGGGCTTGTTCAAGGGTAAAACTTTTATCCCTTCATTTTTCAACTAATAATTTATTTTCTTGAGAATAGTCAGTAACATCACTGTAGCCCGAACCATATCATTTTTCTTTTTCACTTTTGATTTCCTCCATAACTTCATCACTCAACACTCAGTAAATAAAGCCTTGTTCATCTAAATGAGTACGCTGAAGAGGAATTTGCACTCTTTGACCTAATTTACTGATAAAATAAAAAAAAGCTTCTGCTTCAGGAAGATATTGATTTTCAGCGTTCTCCGCAAAACGAGAAAAATGTAAATTATTTAAAACACTATTACTAAATTTAATATTCTCAGCAAAAGTTATTTTGAGAACTTTTCCTCAATCTCTGTCTTCTCATTCTACTTTTTGGATAGTTAAAGAAAGAGTGAGATATGAGCCTAATGGATGATTAAGACCACTCAGATCATAATAATTTAACAGTTGCCTTTTTAATTCAAGTAATTCTTGTTCTTTTTGTTTTATTTTGCTTTCGATTTGATCCAGCGAATGGTCATCGCCCCCTCGTTTTTGACATTCTTTTTTTAATTCTGCACATTCTTCAAGTAGTTTGCTAAAGTCTTGCTTAGGAAGAGAAGAGCTGACATTATTTCCGGCAATAATATTAATAAGAGTCTCTCCTTCTGGTATATTACTAATATTATCATAATTATTGAGTATATGTTCACATACTATCTTCCGAACAGACTCTTCTATCTTTTGAATTTCTTCTTTTAATTTTTTTACATCCTTCAACTCCTTTATTTCTTCTTCTAACTTCGTGATCTTTTGTTCTATAATCTCCTTTTCATCATTATTTTCAGACCCTCGTCTGCTATCTGTTTGCTTTTTTAATTTTTCAACAATCATCTCATTTTTATTATTTTCTTTTCTGAAATTATCATTTTTGCTACTTGCAACTGTTGTAATATCTGGATTGCTAATTACTTTTTTTTCTTCATAAATTTCTTCCAATCCTAAATTTTTCTCTTTTTCTTCCAGTTTTTTTCTCTTCCTAATTTTTTCTTCCATATAAGTGACAATTGCTTCACTTAGAGACTGCAATTTTGGAGGTTTATAAGGAACTTCTTGACAAACTTTATTCAAATGTTCAAATAATATTTCTCTAGATTTGCTTCTTTTGTTTTTGTTTCTGTCCAACTTGCCAGCGTCCTTAACTTCTAATGAGGGATTATCTATATGAATAACCCTTCTCTGACAGGATTCAATTATTTTTGCTAGTTCACTACCTTTTTCAACCATCAAGCTAACGTCATTTTTACACATTTTACTTCTTCTGAAATTGTCAAAATTAGTACGAGTTATTGTGGTATAGTCAGTAATATTTTTATCAAAAATGATTGTTTTCAGCAAATTATAAATAGACATTTCATTTTGATCAAATCTGCCATCAATAACAAAGAGAACTTGGCTCACGCCATCTCTGGCTAAATAAACTGCTTCAGCGATTTTGTCCAATACTTCATTCCTAGTCAATTTTGTGTCTCCAATCCCAACCGTATCAATTATTGCATGATTTACATTTCCCTCTGTAAATTCTTCACTTTGGATTTCCTTTGTTGCACTAATGCTTGATCCGCTTTCTTTAAATTTATTGGTTCCACTGATTACATTGGCTAAGGTAGATTTGCCACTACCAGTTTTTCCAATCAGTATTATTGTTTTAGTCATGATTATTTATTGCCTTTCTTTCATGGCATGTTAATATCTTTAACTTCTACTCTTGCAATTAACTTAGGAAGAAAAGAAATCTCTGCAGTTAGTTCGGCATTTACCTCTTTAGCAATTTTTTCTTTTTTATCTTCTATTTGGCTTTTTAATCTATTCTTTTCTTCATCATCATTAGATTCCAACAACTTTTTCTCTTCTTCGCCTATCTGCTCCATATAACTGCTAACTCTTTTATAAACACAATCTCAGTTCTTCAATTTGTAAATTTCTTGGCAATTTCCTGCTAGGTAATCTAACACTATTTTTCTCGAATCTTTTCTGTCAACTTCATTTGCAATTATTTCTTGCTCAAGTTCTTCTTTCATTTCCTCATCGTCATCTTCTTCTATTATAGGAATAGGTGGATTATTCACATGTATGATACTCTTACATGAGTTAATTATCTCATTGAGTTCTCTATTTTGAGTGAGCATATTTTGTCAGTCTCTTATACATTCTTGCGGCTCTTTAAAATTTTCAAACTTTGTTCGAATAATAGTAGTAAATTTAGTAATACCACTTTCCGAGACAAAGTCTTTAAACAGATTAAAGGCTATTATTTGCTTGTCAGAAAATCTTCCTTTGAAAACAAAAAGAATTTGATTTATACCTTGTCTTGCTGAATAGATGCCTTGACCTATTCTATATAATAAATCTTCCTTAGACAAATCACTAGTGTCACCAAACCCAATATTATCAATTACGCAATATTTTTTACCTTGTCACTCAAAAATTTCGCTCTTTTTAAAGATTTCGGTTATACTAGTGCTAAAGCCTTCTGCTCTGAATTGATTAGTATCGGTCAAAACATTGGCTAATGTTGACTTACCATTGCCAGTCATTCCAACTATTAATATATTTCTAATGTCATCGTCTTGTGCAAGAATTACTTGTGAAACTTGCACTAATTTATTTTTTTCATTATTATAGGTAAATCCAAAACCTATTTTAGTAAGTTCTGAACAACTGCTTATATTTACTTCTTCTAAATAATTATTGGAACCACAATTAATTTCTTTGAGTTTAGTACAGTTACTGGGATCCAAATCTCTTAAATTATTGCTTGAACAATCAACTCTGTCAAGATAATGGCATCCGTTAATATTCAAAATGTTGAGTTTGTTGTTCTGGCAATCTAGTTCTGTAAGAAATCGACATTCACCTAAATCTAGGCTAGTTAATTCGTGTCCAGAACAATTTAAATTCTGCAAATTAGTAAACCCCTCTAATTTTAAATCTCCTTTGAGAGTTCTTTCGTGATTAGGTCATCTTTTAACTTTTCCTTTACTGATATCTAGTTCAGTTATTTCACTTCTTCTTTGGATTGGATATTCTTCATCTAATCATTTTTGAGCATTTACCATAATACTTATTTTTTAAGTCTATATATAGATTTTTTTGGTATACCATAAAATATACTTATAGGTAAAAAAACCATGGTTAAATTCAAGTCTTCTCATATGCGTGTAAATATCTTGTACACGCTTTTTATTTTTTTATACTAAAAACAACTATTATGATAAAAGAAAACCAATTTAAAGTTCAGCCAACTATTCCCAAAACAGAAACACGAATTATGCTAAATAATTGGCGGCAACCAGTTAAGCAATCAAACTTATCAGTAGCCGCTAGAAAAAAAATAATCAATTATAGTGGCAGTAATTATGTAAGCCCAAGAATGATGACTGACATCAGCGAACCAGCAATTTACGGACCAGGAAAAAGAAATTTTAGAGATTTTTGTAGAAGAATTAAAGATGGATTAGGAGTGAATGCCGTTACTGGTAGAATTTCCCATGATAGCGACATATATGCTCCTGGTAATAACTATGCTGGGGCGATTATTTATGCTGTTGATGGAGAATTTGTTTGAATGAATTCAGGCGGTGATACTGCTGGTCGTCGTGGCAGGAGTTTCTATGTAATTATAAAGAATACTAATATTTGACCGCCTGAAGCTTTTAATCATCCTGGTGGTGTTCATGGTTATCTTATCCATAAAGCATTAGGATTTAATATGGGAAATCAAGATGATAGATATAAACTTTGTGCTGGTGGTTTTGCTTGAATGCCAAATAGAGAACCATCATTAAGATTTAACAGCGGGACATTGAATTCAATAAATCAAAATGGTTGTGAAAGTGATGGTTCTCTTATGTTAAGTCCTGATGAAAAGGATATAGTAAGGTATTGTTGAAATGAATATACCTCTCGTGGTGTAGGTCATAATTTTGAAATACCATCCTATTTATTTGAATAATGGATACTTATTACCATCAACAAAGCCGTCAATTTTAGGTCTTATTTAGCCAGGGGTGATTTTAAATTTAGTTAAAATTCCTATATGAATAATGACGCTCAACAACATATAAACCAAATCACCCGCAAAGGACGCATTTATTACCTAGATATCAGCAATAGAGACCTAGCAGGAAACGCAGATTTAAGTGAATTCACCACCCTCCAACACTTTAATGCTGCCAATAATCAGTTTGAGAACCTGGATTTCTTAAATAGTTTACCGAATAAGGAAAAACTACAAAGCCTTAATCTTTTTGGCAACCAAATCCAAGAAATAGATTTTGCCAAGTTATTTACTGATTTTCCCAACCTAAAACGTATTAATATCAGCAAAAATCCGGCTAGTGCGAAAAACCTGAATAATCTAACTAGCGAACAGTTTAGCAAAATCATTGAAAGCATTAAAACCAAACAAATCCAACTTAACTGCTGAAAAGGAACTGTGCTAATGGATTTATTGGTTCATGCCAAAGAATTAGTTGGCAGAGGCAATACTAATCAACAAACCCAAGCTCATATGTCTTACTTGCAAGAAATAGTTAGTCAGCCGCAAAAAGCAGAAATCAGAAAATCAGCACCAAATAATAGCCAAAATAACAGCAAAAGTCCGAATAATAGCATTTACTTGCTAGTTGGCGGCTTAATTCTTTTCGGTCTGGCAATTTTAGGAATTGGTTACTGACTAGGGAAAAGAAAAAAAGTCGCCGCAAATTCCATGACGGAGTAAAATATTATTTATAATCTTTTAACCAAAAAACCATTCTGTAAGGGCTACGCCCATCTCTACGGGTCAAGGGTTTAACAAGAGTTAGTGAGAGTTTGTAAAAGCGTTTGCTAACTGAAAAAAAATGATTAAATAATTATCGCCTAGGAGGCTATATTTTTATTTTTAAATATATGCTTCCTAATTTACAAGTTTTAGAAAAAGTTGGTAGTAAAATCCAAACTATCCCAAATCAACACGGAGAATTTAAACGTAAAGAACATTATTGTTGCTATCTTTTGTGCCAAAAAGCAGGTTTAAGAGTTAGTGAAGCAGTGAATTTTGACTTATCAAATAAAACGCAAAAAGGCTTATATAGAATCAAAACCAAAGGCAAGAAAAATCGTTGTGTTTATGTTCCCAAAAAAGTTATAAATGAGTTAAAAAAAAGTAACTGAAAGCCAAATTCCACTAATCGCTTTAATTTTTATCATTTTTTAAAGAAAATCAAAAGGAAAGCAAACTTGCCTGCTAATACTGAACTAACTCCCCATACTTTAAGGAGAAGTTTTGCCACCCACCATGCCGAAGCAGGATTACCTTTACCATTACTCCAAAAACTTTTAGGTCACCAAAGCATTAGAACTACCGCTTTATATTGGATGAATATTTATGCCGAAGACGACGGAAACGACGACACCGACAGCATTCTAGCAAGTAGGCATTGATTAGAGAAACCCAAAAATTCCCAACCTGAGCCAGAGGAACCTATTAAAGTAAATTTAGAGGAATTACCCGCACCATTTATGCCAAATTTACCACCATTCAGCCCAACCCAAACAGAGCCTTTAACCAAAATTCACCAACTAGAAAACCAATTAAACCAAATCCAAAGTGAGAATAATGACTTAAAAACTGAAAACAACGATTTACAGCATGATTTATCAGAACTAGCCCACCAAAACACTATTTTAGTCCAAGAAAAAGCCCAAGCCCAACAAACCATTAGCCAACTAACCCAAGATTTAACCAATGAAAGAGAAAAAAGAAACACAGCCGAAGCCCATTTAAGCCAAGAAAGACAAATCAATAGTAATCTCCGCCAACAACTCCAAACTGAAAAAGCAAACAATCAATCTCTCCAAGAAATCAATGCTAATCTAACGCAAAAAAATCAGATCAACGAACAAACTATCGCCAAGCTCCAAAATTCCTATCAACAAGCCCTAAAAGACAGAGAAACCACCCAAAAACAACTAACTCACTTATTAACTGAAATCAAAAAAGCCGCCAAACAATTCCAGCACTGGCAGAAACTCAATTATTATCAACAATTAGAGCAACAAAATCAATTCCAAGCCAAAATAATCCACCCACCGCCATGAAAAAAACCTTAACCTGCTTTTATTGCCAAAACTTAAAAAACCTGCTCTCGGTTAGCAAAGGAAAATGTGCTTTTTGCGGGGTAGAAAACAACCCATTTTATTTAATCGCTTATCAGTCACAGCCCACTTTTTTTTGCTGTGGCTGTGCTTGATGGCAATTTCCTCATAGTGAAGCCGAAAAACAAGCAGAAAACAAGTGATACCAAACAAGGAAAAGTAAATAAAAGCATTTAAGCAATCTTTATACAATAAAAAGTAAAGCATTTTATAAGCATTCTTTTCCTTCCCCTATACTTTTTAAAAACAAAGCATTTTTTCTTTTTTTAAGAGGAAGGAAGGTTTTATTTTTAACTAAAAAATGTTAATTTTTGCTATCGGCAGAAAACATTTATAAAAAATAACGATTTTTAGAGCAGGAGATTGTTTTTGATCTTTTGTAAAAACTTATTAACAAAACATTAACGATAATCCTAACCAAAAATAAATAAAAAAAAAAACAATCATTATTGCCCAAGCAAAAGCAATTGCTAAAAAATAATCTCACAAATTAAGACTAGGTAAACTAAAAGACCTATTTTGTAAATAAATAACTTGAGAAGAAGAAACTTTACTAGTAAAATTCACTACTAGCACTTTTTTTTCGTCAATCAATTTCAAGCAACCCTTTATTTCTCAAAATCCGTTTATTTGTTTTATATGTTGTCTTTTAATTCCAAGTAAATTAAATCTGTGTTTCTGAAAAAAGTAACTTTTGTCTTGAAAAACCTGTTTAACCTCTTCGCCAGAAAAAAATAATCTATTTAAGTTTCTAAAAAAATACTTAGCAAAAACGATAATCAGAACCAAAAAGATAACTCACAAAGCAATAAGTAATAATCCTGTTGCTCAAGAGTAATTAAACTTTGTTGCGGGCAAAAATATAAAAAAAACCAGCAGAGTCGTAAATAAAGGACAAATAAAAAAAACTAACTTTGCTTGCTTAGTCAATTTATTGGAAGCTAATTTCACTCTTAACTTATTAAGCGGGAAGAAAAACTTAATTGCTAAAACTAGGAGAAATGGGAAAGTAAGAACACAATTAAAAACTAAAAAATTTATTCAAAACAAAATCTAAATTATTGTATCTTACAAGGAGGATTAGGTTTTACTTCAATTTTAGCCTCAAATTGTTGTCCTTGATAATTATTCCTTCATGATTGAACTGCATTATTTACTTGCTGCCTATTGCTACCCAGTTCACCATAACTTCTAATAGTTAAATTGCTGAAATTTTCATTAACATCTCTAATTTCTTCTCTCAAAGGAATTTTTTTCTTGAACTTTGTCGCTTGCTCAGAAAAGTTTAAACCAAGCACACAACGATTAGAAAAGTGTTGACAGTTGCCTTCGTTGGGCTTAAATCCTTGAAATATTCCAGTTAAACTATATTGTCCTTCCTTATATTCTTTACTAGAAACTCCACGGGCAATATGTTCAATTATTGTATCTTCTTTTTTATAAGGTATTATTGGATGATAGCGTTCCACTGTTCCTCCAGTGTTCGCCAAAAAATCTGTTCAACTACCAATATGAACTCCTTGAGCATCAAATGCATAACGAGAAGCTGAATAACTGCCTGAAGATGAACCACCTGAACTGCTACCTATTGAGAAAGCCAAAGCAACACCGCCAGAAGCAACTGGTGCATAAACATGAGCCACTTTCTCATTACCTAAATAGATAGCTGAATGATGTCCAACACCAAATTGAAGCGGTCTCTTCACAATATCAAAAGGTTTTAATTGAGTATCAGGATTTGAAGCAGTTGTTAGGTTTGTTACTTTTATCAGAGGCAATTCATCTAGAGAAACACATCTATAAGCATGTTCAAAAGCATCAATAATTCCATCATGTACTTCTAAAATAGGGTTTTCGCCATACCTTAACCCACGTTCTAAACTGCTATCTCTCGTTTGCATTTCACCATAACTTGGTGAAGTAATAATTAATCTGTCTTCTAAAACTTCCGGCATTGCTCCTTGCCTAGGTTCATGAATAATTAATCTTAAATCATAGTTATTATATTCCCCACTAATAACTATGGCACAATTATTATTAAACCAAGTGGAGAAAAAGTTAATTTGGCGAACTTTACCTGGGATATATAATCGCCTTTTGGCTACTTCCTCGCATTCTAACATTTTTTTTAAATCTTGGAGGTTATGATAATCATAATCATTTACTCCCATGGTATTTAGTCTTTGTTTTTCATAATAATTAATATTTCCATTATTATATCAATTTTGTAATGTGTTTTTCATAACATATATATTTTTATAGTAAAAAAAAATTTTTATAATAATTTGGTGAACCAAATTTATAAATTTTTCTTTTTTAGTTTTTTTTTAAATAATGAATATGCGCGCGCGAAAGAGAGGAAAATTTAAGGTGAATTTTGTGTGATTTTGGTTTTAAAAATGGAGAGATTTTTGCTAAAAAATTGGTGAGAACTTTTAAAATATAAATATAGTTGTTTATTTAGCAACCTAGTCCCAGTCTAGTCGGATTTGGAATTTCCTCAACTGTCTGGGCTGGGTTGCTAAGTAGATAACTATTGAGCGAAATTCCATGAATACTAACTATCAAAATAACAAAAAATCAAAACACGGCAAACATAAACCAAATTATTATAAAAAAAATAAACAAAAATATCTTTTAGCTAATCAAAAATACCGAACTAAATTAAAAGCTCAAAAGTCTCCTAAACAACGCTCTTTTTTCCTAATTCAAAGAGAACAAAAATTTATTAATTGTTTAGATAAGCATCACCTAGTAGTTCCCGTGCCTCGTTTAAAAATCAAGCATCCCATTATCCAAGGCTGAAATAAACCTAATTGGTGATGAAAAGCTAAAATTCCCCAACTATTAGCCCAAGGACATAATTATTTCACTCTCTTAAACAAAGATGGTAGTTATAAAGGTGTCCGTATTGGTTGTATTGACATAGACGAAAAAGGCTGAACTAAAATTCCCACTAAATATTGATGCTGTTATATTAGTGCGGACAATGGCAAAATTAAACTGCTTTTTCTTTATGAAGATAATTGTGACTTAAAAACTGGTAAAGGTTATTTTCAAGGTCAACCTATTTTAGATTTTAAAATTTCAGGCGGCATCATGGGTATCGGTAGTTTTCACCCCAACGGCAAACCTTACCGAGTAAAAGGAGCAGGTTCTTTCTTTTTAAAGAATAATCATATTTTCAAATCACCGCAAGAAGTTATTGAATTATTGAAGCGTGATTGACAGATTGAAGTAAAAACCATGAGCGAACATTTTTCTCACGCAAAAATCATTGAAAAAATGCTTGATTATCAGCCATTATTTAAAGAAACTGCTTTTATTCCCTCCCGGGAACCACCAATTAGGGAATTAAATAACCTTTCCAAAATAACTAATTACTAGGAGCAGAACGCTTTTTTTGTAATTATTTACTTTGGGGAAGTTATTTTACTAACTATCCCGTCCAAACTGTTAAAGAAAGCGACAAATTGGAAGCCTGTTTGGAGAAATCCAACTCAGGAGAGCAGCAAAGGAGACAAAGCCTTTGCTGGGGCTAATGAAAAAAAGCCCTAGGGGTTCCTGACAATACCTAAAAGTCAGGCATGGAAACTTCCAAGATATCGCTATCTTATATATATTTTTAAGAGTAGATATCATGGATTTGTTGTTTTAAGTCGCCAAATACTTCTTACTGAAAATGATTATACACCATGGTTAGAGTTGGGAAAGTGAGAGAGTTAGAGGATTGGTGTATAATCAAAAAGGGTGAGTGAGAAGGGGGAAAAAAGCACTGAATTTGGATGCTCTAATCAGGATAACAATCTCTAATCCAAAGTCAGTCAGAACTGTTTCTTTCAAATCAGAAAACGAGGAGGTGCTTCTTGTCTTGGTATTCAATGCCCTTGGGAACAAAAACATCCGGTCAAGTTGGTTTTTTCTTGGGTTCAGGTTTCATTATCTCTCCGTTTAGTTTGTGCGTTATTTCTAGTATCTTTTTGTTAGACATAACATCACTATGCTCCTGTTTTCAGTGGTCAGTAATAGTGATTTTGTGAATTATTTGTTCATTGAAAATAATGGGAATTAAAAGTGAGTAAGTTCATTGTCATTCTTGGTCAATTTGGCTGTATTCTTTATCAATTAGTTTAAATCACTTTGCTTTTGCCATTTATGCTTTGGTTATTCCTATTTTCAAGGGTTCAGTTTTAAATAATTTATTAGCGTAGGTTATTAAGCGGTCCAGAGTGAAGCAATTAAAACGATAATGTAAAATGTCCTCGGTTTCGGGTAAAGTTAATTCCATTTGTTCGGCTGTTTCCTTGTCAGTTAGTTTATGTTTACGCTGATAAATTAAGATTTCCCGGCAAATTTCGTGTTTGCTTTTTTCAAGAGGAGTAGGATTATCAGGTAAAACCCAAGAACCTCCTTGGTAGTTAGGACTAGCAAGTTGGTTTAAATATTCTTTGAATTCGGGGTCGGAATATTGACTTTGCTTGATAGATTTATTTTTGTTTACCATATGAAGATTTTTACAGAGATTAATTTTTAAATGTTTCCCAACCTTTCCAAATAAACCCGCAAACTCTCCTCAATAATGGCGGTTCTTTGGCCTTCCGGTAAAGAATAATAAAAGTTCAGTAAGCTAGGATTTAAAGAAAACCGCACAGTGATTTCTCTTTTAGGGGCAGATTTATCTCTTTCAGTAAGGTTAAGGTCTATTTCTCCTTGCTGATAAGCCTGTAAACTTTGCCGAATTAGTTCTGATAGAGAGCGATAAGTGTAATTTTGCTGGCTTAATTGCGATTTAAGCATATTTTCCGCTTGCTGACACAAATGAGCGTTCAAAGCAAAAGTAATCCGCATGCTACGGTTAAGTTGTTTTACTTCCTCAGCGTTGATTCGTTTAGTGATTTTTCTCATAGTGTTTAAATAATTGCTGAAAAACTTCTTGGGCTTGTGGGCTTTCTTTTTGGCTAAAAAAGTTTGCTGGACTGCCATTTAAAAGGGAGCCATACAAAGCAGGGCGCTGGGATAGAGGAGACAATACTGTTCCTGCTTTCATGTCTCGTCTCGTCTCGTTTAATTGATTTAAGCCTTCTCTTTGTTCTTTGGTTTTTTGGTAGCGATTAGGGAGAAAGTAAACTTTATTCTGTTGCTCTTTTGGTAAAGATTGAAATCACGGAATAATTACTTGTAAATCAACATAATGAGGAACAAATGGAACTAATATTATGTTGGCTTGCTTGATATGAGTTAAATAGCCACCGCTTACTCCTGCCGTATCGGTGATTTGATAATCTACTGGCGGGGGAGACGAGACGGGACGTTTTTCTTGTAAGCAGTTATTAACCCAGGCTTGGAGGGCTTGGTTAGGGTCAGTATCAATTAATTGGACTTTTTTGTTTTGGTGATTTAAATACTCGGCTAGTAAAGCGGCAATGGTAGTTTTACCTGTGCCACCTTTATTACCGGTGATTACTATTTTAGTTAGGGGCATGACGAGACGAGACATGTTATATAGTTATAGTTTTAATGATAGATAACTTTACTAATAATTGTTTTAATCTTCCAAACTTTCTCAATTCAAGGGCTCTGGTAAAGAATAAAAATGCTTATCTAAAACTTTTTCAATATCATCATAAACACTTATAAAGTCGTCTACGGTTTTTTCTAAAAACTCTAATACTCGGACATCTAGCACTACATCGCTAGTAATAGTTTTGTTTTTTTCTCTTTGTTTATTTTTGTAGTCTCTTCAATTGTTAGAGTTAGAATTTTCCACAATAGCAGTTTTTAAAAAAGAAGCCTCTTTGTTATTAGATTGTTTGAAGTGATAATATGCACCTCTTAATTTTATTTCTAATTTACTGAGAATTTTTTCTTTATCTGCTACATAAGCATGATAATCAGGGCACATTGGATAATCGTTAGTTTTTGGGTCTTTATCCAAATATTTAGCATAGCGAAAATCAATGTATCTTCTTACTCTGTCTAATCAAACTTGAATTTCGGGAGTTGATTCTGGTGCAGCGGTTTGGTTCATATAACCATTTTTACTGTCTTTCATCGGCAATAATTTTCCTCGTATTCAGCGTTTTTTGCCAGGTTAATTACATTTTTGTTCTCATTTAAAGAGAACCACTGCGTGTCACAAAATAAAGTTTTATTTTTAGTAGAAGTGTATGAAAAAAATAATTAAATCCTACCAAAAAACCAATGCTGAATACGATTATTCTTGCCAAGAATGCCATAAAAACGAGGCCGTGCTAAAACTCCAAGGTAGCGGCTGATTAGCCAACATTCAAGGGAGTTTCTGCGAGGAATGCGCGATTAAAAAGATTAAGTATTGATATCTAAAAAATATGCCTGAATTTCACTTAATCTGTGCCGATTGTGGTCGTTATAAAGATAACCAAGTAAAGCCTAGATATGAAAGACTTATTAAAAGAAATTCAAAGGCGTATGAAAAATAATATAAAAATATTAAAATAATAAATATAGAAAAATAAGTATTATGTTCAGCACAAAAAATCCTAGTTTAATCACTAAAGAAGAAAAAAAAGAAATCACGGTTCTAGATATTAGTAATCAAGATTTAGGAAATTCAAATTCAATGGATTACCAAAAACAAAGCAAAACTTTAAATCTACAAGAATTTGAAAACTTGCAAGTTTTTATTTGTTCCCACAACGAACTTGAAGAGTTAATAATTGATAAAATTAGTTTGGCTAAACTAGAACGCTTGGATTGTTCTTATAATAAAATTAAGCAAATAAAACTAACTGGAAAAGCCGATAATCTGGAAAAACTTATTGCTAATGCTAATTGTTTACAGGACATTAATTTTTTATCTTCTTTTAATCCCGGGAAGTTAATTCACTTGGATTTCAGAAATGATGTTTCCAAGCAAAATAATAATTATAGTTATGGATCACACGGATATCAATTTCCCTTATCTAGTTTTTCTAAATTCAATAAATTAGAGGTGTTGATGATAGATAGGTTCAGTGGCTCTCTCATAAACATAAGAGAATTAACTAACTTAAAAAGATTTTCCATAAGAAATAGCAACATTACTGGCGACTTGGAATATTTACCCCAGAGTTTAAAACTAGAACGTTTTGATTATAGTGGTTGTCCTAAAATTGAAGAGCAGTTAAATCCTTTTAAGGGGCAAAATGACCCACTTACGGCTTGAAGAGGACAACAAAGATATTATAAACTTTATCAGGAAATAAGAGAAAAAGAGGTTAAACCTCTTCAACAGAAATTAACCCAAGAAGAGAATAATTTAAAGGCAGAAAAAGGAACAAGCACCAATTTGCAACAACAATTAGAGAATAAAAAAAACGAATTAGAAAATAACCAAAAAGAATTAAAGCAATGTCAAAACACTCTTTCTTCTTATCAGCAATTCGTAGATAATTATTTAAGAAACAAAAGGACAGATTTAGAAGAATCAATTCAGCAAGCCAAAAATAAATTAGGAGAAAGCCAAGACTGACTAGATTCTTTTTTTAAGGCCCAAAAAGAAATCAGTAGAAATAGTGACAATTCTTTTGCCAAAGAACAGTCCGAAAATGCTCAAAATATTTTAAACAAAAAACTAACTAAGGAGGAATTGTGTGCTCTTCTTAACAAACATCAAGAAATTTGACAGTTAGAAAAACAATTAGTGGATTTGAATATCTATGAAGAAAAATATGAAGCAAGAATTGAAGTTCCTGCTCCAAAGAAGTATTAAAATATTATGGTAAATGCTCAAGAATATATTAATAATAATTTCCCTAAAGACAGCAAAGCAATCAATGTTTCTAAAAGGAATTTAACAGGCTCATTAGATTTAAGAGAATATCTTCAATTAGAAGAATTAGTTATTGAGATTAATCAAATAAGTAATCTAATTTTTTCAGAGAATAACAAAAACATTACTAAAATTGAGGCTTATAATAATCAATTAACCAGTTTAAACTTTTTAACTAGTCTGCCTAATCCTGAAAGATTGAAATGGTTGGGAGTTTTTCAGAATAAGATTACTTTGGATAATTTAAACATTTTGGTCTCTTTTGTTAACTATAAAGAGATTAGTTGCTCATTTGCTTATAATTATCGTTCAATTATGTTGGCTATATCAGTTAAAAGGTAAAATATACTTATATGACTGAGTTAAAGAAAATAAACAATGAAAAATTATTACAAGAATTAAGGCACCGAGTGAAAGAAAAAAAACTCAGTGAAAAGGAAATACTTATCACGTTGGAAAATCCCAAAAAACCTGAGTTAATTACCGAATATAAAAAAGTTGATTTGAGCAAACTAACCAAAGAAGATTGAAAGAAGGCTTGCCAGACACTCGAAAAAGATAAAAACTATCAAGCAGAAGTAGAGTTGTGAGATAGCATTGGTGATGAGTAAGAAAACAGTTAAAAGGCGAGAAGTTTATTGAATAGATTTAGGAAAAACAGTTGGCACTGAAATCAGAAAGATTAGACCTTGCATTGTAATTACTAACAATTGGCTAAATACTTTTCACAGTAGAATAGTCATTATTCCCATGACTTCTAAACCAGTTCCTTTTGTTCCTTTTCACTTAGAAATAAACTTTGCTGGCAAGAAATCAACTATTCTACCCGAACAAATTCGTTCAGTTAGTAAGAAAAGGATAAAATGAGAGTGAGGTAAATTAGGAGAAGTTTCGCTTGAGATAATGAGTGAAGTAAGCCAATTGCTTCATCTTATTTGTGAATTAGAGGAAAATAATGAAAACTAAAAAGCCACTAAAACAACTTCCTAGTCAACAATTACTTAACCAGGTTCATGATTATTTAGTTAATCGCAAAAACAAAAGACATGAAAGCAAAAAATGAATCCATTATTGCTTGTTTCTTTTATGCTGAAAGGCAGGATTAAGAGTCAGTGAAGCTTTGAGTTTTGACTACAATTTAGAACATCCTGCCCTGGAATATAAGGGTTTATATTTATTGAGAGGCAAGGGAAGTAAAGAAAGATACGTTTACGTGGCTCCAGAGATTATTAAGGTTTTGAAGAGTCATAATTGAAAACCAAATCAGACTAATAGATTTAATTTTTTTGAGTTTTTAAGGGAAGCAAAAGAGAGTTTAAATATTCCGAAAAATGTAGAGTTTGCCCCCCATACTTTAAGGAGGTGTTTTGCTACTTATAATGCCATTGGTGGCATGCCTTTGCCAGTACTCCAAAAAGTTTTAGGACATGCTAATGTGAGAACTACCGCTTTGTACGTGAAAGGGAGCAATTTAGAGAATTTATTAAAGTTTAAGCCAATTTAATGGATAAAATCAACTATAACAAAAACTTAAATAAACCATGTGAAAAACAATAGCTCGCTTTATCAGCAAACCAATTTACCACGAAGTTCAATTCATGAAATTCTACAAAGCCACTTTAGAGAATAAAGAAGGTAGGTTTGTCTGCTCTTTTGGGGAAAAATATTTGCAAGATTATTCCTCAGAAAAGAAAGTCTGCTTTTTAAAATGTAAAAAAACTAGTTTTGGATTCTCTTGCCAAGCCATAGAATTTTTAGATAACAATGAAGAAGTTACCTCGTGAGTAGAAACTGCTGGCAAAGCAAACAAAAAAGAAACTATCCAAAATCAGGAAAAGTTAAAAAAAGAACTTACGGAAAAAGTGCAAATACTTACTAGCTTGCTTGCAAAAGAGACTGGAAAGAATTGAACCTTTCGTATTGACTCCCAGCCTTTGTCTGTTTATTTAGAATGTTCAGAGAAACCACATTTAAGGTTTTTAGTCAGCAATTTTGCTAAAAATCAAGTAGTTCTGGACCGTAATTCTGCTCTTAATCATTTAAAGAATATTTATGTTGATTTAGCTAAAATTGACCTCTATTATTTGCTGAAAGATGTTGAGGAAAGAATTAAGGTTATTGAGAGGTTAAATTAGTCTTTTTAAGTATTTTTGCTTTTACTTTTAGCGATTTTTGCCAGCAATCCCCCAATACTTACTAAACTCACCACTAATAAACTAATTAAAATAATTCTTTCTTTATTTACTGTTGTTGCTGGTGGAGCCAATTCAGTTGTTTCTTTATTAACGCTTTGATTAAGATTAATA
>NZ_NWVA01000007.1:0-282 GCF_003546845.1 endosymbiont GvMRE of Glomus versiforme
CCCAAGGCACTAGCGGGACGGAGATGCTGACTGGCTGGTTGTCTGTGAGATATCACTTACCCAGCGGGGTAAGGATAAATCCTGACTTCAGCGTCAGCAAATCCTTCCCCCGCTGGCCTTGTTGGCCGTATATGTAAAGGAAAAATTTTTAAACCATGAATAGAATATTAAGTATTGACCCCTCAGGGACAGGAACCACAGGAATTTATTTTCGGAATGGCAAGCAGGAAAGATTTAATCACTATCAAGGAAAGGAATGACAAAAACACTATGATTTTATTG
>NZ_NWVA01000007.1:2140-52176 GCF_003546845.1 endosymbiont GvMRE of Glomus versiforme
GAATGATTACTTTACTTGAACTTAATTGAAGGTGAATATGATGCTCACTCCCGAGCCTTAGAAGAGAAAATAAACCCTAGCACAGTAAATTGAGATGATTTCATGATTGATGAAGACCAAATGAAAAAGTATCGGATAGTTTACTCTGTTCAAGACTTCTTTTTCTGTGAACTGGGAGACAGGAAAGTTCATAAGAAATATGCTTTACTACATTTCACCAAAAACACTAAGCAGACTGATAGCACTCTCATTAATTTTTGCTTTGATTGAGAGGAAGTGGCTAAATCTAAATTAAAAAACTGTCGTTTACGGAAGAAGGAAGAAATAGTTAAGAAGTGAGTGAAGTTATTAAAAGAAGGAATGTTGAGGTTTCGAGATTATCGGGGGAGAGATTGATTTTTAGAACAAATAAAAGGAGTTCAAGCCTCAACTAAGAAATAACCTTTATTAAGGAAAAGTATAACAAAAAGCACAGTAAAAAAACTATCCACATAATTTATAGTGAAAGGGTAAAAGTGTTATAAAAATGCTTAGGTTTTCCATGTCAAGGATGATTAGTTTACACACTCTGAAACTTTCTAAAATGTTATCCTAAGAAAAAAAGGTTTTTTAGGATGAGTTCTGTTCTTAGTGTTCCAGTTAGAAAAACACCTCTCCAAGTCTAGTATTTTACAAGACTTAAAAGGGATGTAATTAGACTTGACACGATAAGGTATCTAAGCAAAAACAGCACTAAAGAGGAGAATTGAATGGGTAAAGTTAGTTGGGTTTTGTCGACCCTTGCCTTATATTTCCCTTTATGTTTTTGCTGGTTTTTATTGNCGAAAATGAATCACCAACAAACAAGTTTTAGACTTCTATCCCCAAGGCAAAAAGTAAGCATTATGAACTATCCAAGAAAAAATAATTTACTTGGTAAATTAAAAAAAAATAAACCCACCCAAGGCACTAGCGGGACGGAGATGCTGACTGGCTGGTTGTCTGTGAGATATCACTTACCCAGCGGGGTAAGGATAAATCCTGACTTCAGCGTCAGCAAATCCTTCCCCCGCTGGCCTTGTTGGCCGTATATGTAAAGGAAAAATTTTTAAACCATGAATAGAATATTAAGTATTGACCCCTCAGGGACAGGAACCACAGGAATTTATTTTCGGAATGGCAAGCAGGAAAGATTTAATCACTATCAAGGAAAGGAATGACAAAAACACTATGATTTTATTGTTTCTTTAGTGAAAGTATACCAACCTAATATTTTGCTTTATGAACACACGAATTTTATTAACACCAAAGGCAAAGACATGACCAGTTTATTAAAGTTGCTGGGAACCCTAGAAGTTTTGCCAGTAGAGAAGGTGAAGAGTGTGCCAGTGAACCAAGTAAAATCTCTCAAAGATAAGTTATTGAAAGGAATTAGGAAAATAGATGGCTTAGAGTTTGCCAAAGGTAGAGGGAAAGGTTGAAGTTGAAAGAGCCAGAGAATTAGTGTTCATGAACTAGATGCTTGGTTAGTTTACTGATTAGGAGGAAAAGATGAATAATATGAAAAGGAAAGAATTATTAGAAAGGATTGAAAAACTAGAACAAGCCATACAGGATATTCGAGCTAGTTGTGGCTGTGTGAGACTTTTTCCTAGCAAAGGTATGCCTAAGTCATTAGAGAAAGAATGACCTGAAATAGGGGAACCAGGAGAACATGAGTGTGACAGAGAGTGTCCCG
The DNA here is from genome assembly GCF_003546845.1 of endosymbiont GvMRE of Glomus versiforme. Lineage (NCBI taxonomy): Bacteria > Bacillati > Mycoplasmatota > Mollicutes > Mycoplasmatales > endosymbiont GvMRE of Glomus versiforme. The sequence continues at coordinate 3,858 of NZ_NWVA01000007.1, forward strand.
ATGCTCCTTGTGTGAAATGTGGGGAGTATGGGAATAGAGGTTGAGAGGATTAATTATGAATAAACTAATCAATTGAAAACAAATTTATAAACTCTCTCCACTTTTTCACATCTACTTCACAAGCCGAAAGAGAGGAAAGTCCGACACGAAAGGCTGGTCATTCTTGGAAGCCATAACCAAAGATACTAATTTTCGTTTTGCTTGAATTCGAAGAAGGTGGCATGATAGTTTATTGTCTACTAAACCATTCTTTGAAGACCTAGTGGCTAAGTTCTGTGAAGAAAACCCTAATCTTAACCGAAACCACTTTGAAATCAAAGAAAGGGGTCTCTTTTACCAAGGAGCTAAAAGAATTGATTTTTATGATTTGTTTTCTTACCAAAGAGCCAGAGGAGCCATTGCCCGAACAGTTTACCAAGAAATAGTTTTTGAGGAAGCTATTCCTATTGACCAAGAATTTTTATATGTCGGAGGTCGGACTGAACAGTGGATGTTCAAAGACCTCATTGACAGCCTAAAAGGTCGGAAGGGCAAGGACGGCAAGAAGTTGCCCCTCACCACCAAAATCACCTTTTTAGCCAATCCTTATTTATTCTCAGCTTGGTTTTTGGATGTGTTTAAGAATATCCACAAATTAAGAAAACTTGCTGAGGAAAAGAAAACCAAGAATGATAACAGTGGAGTATTAGAAATAGCCAAAGACGAACAAGGAGTAGAATGATTACTTTACTTGAACTTAATTGAAGGTGAATATGATGCTCACTCCCGAGCCTTAGAAGAGAAAATAAACCCTAGCACAGTAAATTGAGATGATTTCATGATTGATGAAGACCAAATGAAAAAGTATCGGATAGTTTACTCTGTTCAAGACTTCTTTTTCTGTGAACTGGGAGACAGGAAAGTTCATAAGAAATATGCTTTACTACATTTCACCAAAAACACTAAGCAGACTGATAGCACTCTCATTAATTTTTGCTTTGATTGAGAGGAAGTGGCTAAATCTAAATTAAAAAACTGTCGTTTACGGAAGAAGGAAGAAATAGTTAAGAAGTGAGTGAAGTTATTAAAAGAAGGAATGTTGAGGTTTCGAGATTATCGGGGGAGAGATTGATTTTTAGAACAAATAAAAGGAGTTCAAGCCTCAACTAAGAAATAACCTTTATTAAGGAAAAGTATAACAAAAAGCACAGTAAAAAAACTATCCACATAATTTATAGTGAAAGGGTAAAAGTGTTATAAAAATGCTTAGGTTTTCCATGTCAAGGATGATTAGTTTACACACTCTGAAACTTTCTAAAATGTTATCCTAAGAAAAAAAGGTTTTTTAGGATGAGTTCTGTTCTTAGTGTTCCAGTTAGAAAAACACCTCTCCAAGTCTAGTATTTTACAAGACTTAAAAGGGATGTAATTAGACTTGACACGATAAGGTATCTAAGCAAAAACAGCACTAAAGAGGAGAATTGAATGGGTAAAGTTAGTTGGGTTTTGTCGACCCTTGCCTTATATTTCCCTTTATGTTTTTGCTGGTTTTTATTGTGTGAGGATGATTTTAAGTGAGTGTTTTTTTGTTTAGGAAAACTATTGCTTATTTTCTTTTTTCAGCAATCAGTTCTTTGTAAAGGTTTTCATTCTTGCCTATTAGTTTGATTTTTTCTCCATTTTCTACTAATCATATTTCTTGACTAGTTTCAGTTCATTTTTCTTTTTGGGAGTTTTTGGATTTGAAGAATTCGAGGGGAATTGTTAGGTTTGGTTCTGTCATAATATTATTTTTTAGTGTTGTTTTTTTCTAGTTAGGAAGTAGATTAGGATGCTGATTAATCCTAGGAGGGTTATTGCTCCTAGGAGGTAGGGGAGATAATTTGGTTTGCTCTCTCTCTCTCTCTCTCTCTCTCTCTCTGTTTTAAGATAATGAGCATATGAGCCTTCTCGTGGTTCTTCTTTACATTGGCTAATATGTTCATTCATAGGAAAATAATCATCAATTATATAAGTAGCAGATTTATCTATTCATTGTTTACTACAACGAAACATTTTGCCACACTTTTTACATTCTATATATCCTTCCGAGGAATGCAAAAAGTCTTTAATAGGAACATGATTTAAGATTTCTCCTGGCACAATAGGGGTAGAACTACAATAATAGGTTTTGCTTTTGCTTTGTTCATTTTTCTCATCCATAGTCTTATAAGGACATTCTTTGAAAGCAAGCAATTCCTCAATTTTCTTTTTAGCATTTACTTGCCAGTCTTCGAACTTTTTTAATTGATTTTCTAAATATTCTTGACAATTACAGTTTCACTTCTTACTCATTATAATAAAGTTTTTAATATGACATATCAACAATAATTCTTTATTCTTTTTTCATGGTTAAGATAAAATCTTTGCTAATTTAGTAAAAGTAATATTTAGAGGATAAGTTATTGGATTAGCATTATTGTTATGTTTCAAATTGTTAATTAAATTGTTGCTAGTGATTATTTTTCCTCAAATTGGTTTGTATCTCAATTTACTCCAAAAGTCAAATAAAGTAAAGGTATAACTAACTTGGTCTGATTGTCCTGTCATATTAGGTAGGATACTATCAGTAGTTTTTCCTCATCGACCAGCCTGAGATTTGGTTTCTTGTCCATCTTTTAAGATTTCAACTTGTTGGGAAGCATTGGCAACTTCTCCTGCTTTACTAACTGCCACTTCGGTTCCTTCGGCTGCTCCGGTTGCCGTGGCACCAATGGCTGCCATACCTGTAAAGGCTGAAACTACTTTGACAACTATTTCGGTAGCTTTTAAGAAAGCTTTGAGAGTTTGAGCACTAGGAACTTTTTGCTTAACTTCAACTTTTCATTGGCAGAAAATGGTTTTGCTATAAAAAGTGTAAAATACACCACCAGGAGTAGCTTTGACTTTTATATGATAATTAATATATCATTCTCCGTTCTCATCTTGTCTAAAATCTAAATACTTTAAGTTGGCTGGAAATAAAACATTATGACAGAAAAGAAATTGAAAAGTTGAATGGGCCGATAAGTGTGAATATTTAGTAAAATTGTCGTTAGCTTGCCTAATTAAGTCAGGATTAATTGATGTAGGGTCATTGGTGGTATAGTCTTCTTTGGATAGATAAAAACGGCAATTAGGATAGGGTTTTTCGTAAAAGTTATCACTTTTTCTAGTCCCTGCTCCAAAAATAGACTTACCATCATAAAAATCTTTGGGAGCTAAAAATAAGATTATTTCTTTTTTATTAAATCCTGTTCAGAAATCTTTATATTTTTCTATTTTAAAAATATTTCTGGGAAATTTAATTTTGTCTTCATCAGGTATATCTTTTCCTTCCTCATCTTTATCTTCATAAAAAGTGGCAAATTTGTCATTTCCTTCAAATAAAACTTTGGCTATGGTATCAGCAGTTGCATCGGTAGTTCTTTCAAATCAATTAGGGTGATTAATTGTGTATAATTGCCAAGTAGGTTGTCAAGAACTATCCAAATAATAAATTTCTTTATTTCCCAAATCAGAACAGAAAGGAAAACACATTGAGGGTTTATTATTATTCATTATTTAAACCTCCCTAGTCTGTAAATTAACATTATTGCTATACACATTATTACAGCAAATATTAAACTTAAAATTAGTCCCATAGCCAGCCAAAAAGCTTTTCTATTGGCAATATAAAGAACAATTAAGCCAGCAAAAGGTCAAAAAAGAGGAAACATTAGACCTAATACATACCATGGGTGGATTTTTTGTCTAATTTCTCAACAATTTTTACAGATAATCCCTCCTCTGTTTAGCAAATAATGTCCTACTTTAATTTCTTTTCCTTCGGTTATTTCATTACCACATTGATTACAAAGCATAATATTTAAGTTTTTAATCTCCATCTTCATCATCTCCTTCTGGGTCAACATCACCAGGGTCAATATCATTTGGATCTGGGTCTTGTCCTGGGTCAGGTTCATTCGGGTCTATCTCTGGTGGATCAATTTCAGGAGGTTCAACATCTCCTGGGTCGACATCTTGCCCTGTGTCATTATCAGGAACATCTATGTCCGGAGGAATATCAGGCTCGATTGGTGGTATCTCTGGTTCACCTCCACCTGGGTCGAAAGGGTCAGGGGTAAAATCATCTTCAGGAACAGTATCACCATCTCCAGGTTCAGGTGTCGGTATTTCTATTTCTCCCAAAGGAATATCAATGTTGCCACTACCTGGGGCTGGATTTGGATTTCAATCTAAACCTCCAAAATCATCATGACCAGGAACTTTTTGATATCTAATGCTCACTTCTCCTAGTCTTCACCGAATAGTGTCTCCACTAGGAACAAATCCATAAGCTCGAGTAAATGTTCTTTCTTCGGGTTTTGCTTGCTTTTCACCCTCTCAAACATCACCTTGACTACCTAATCTTCCTACTGTTCCATTCACAGTTAAGTCATAATTGGGACTGGTAGCTCTTCCCATTTCAGTAAATCAAGGCTCGAATGGTAAACCTTTGTGAATAGTATCTCAACTATCACTATTGCCATTTCGGTAATTAGCATGTAAAGCATCAAATAAAGGAGTATCTTGGGCTCCACAGCCAATACAAGTGTAAATATCTCAAAAATATTTAACTGGTTTTGGGAATTCTAGAATAAAAGCTCCGTGAGTATGTCCGTCGGCTAATTCACTATTTTGAAACATTGGATATAAAGCCATTCAGTGTTCCGTAGAGCCATCTTCATAGAAAATAAAGTAATGTCCTCTTTGGTGATAGTTAGAACCTTTATTTCGGTCAGTTTCAGTAATGTCTTCATCTCTTATTTCTTCTCCAATATAGCCTTCACTATTGCCAATATTATAAGTAATTAAGTTAGTTATTCCTTGAATTCCTAAATCAGGGTCAGAAAAATCTTTATCCATATCTTCAAAAAAGTTTACTCCCTCGGCAAATTTTCTCTTTAGAAAGCCTCCTGGGTCATAAGCCAACTTTAATTCTCCTTGTCAACGACCAAGTCCTTTGGGTGAAGCAGGTAGAACAGCAGCAATACCTCCCAACGGCATCAGAGGAAGTGGTTTTTCTTTATAAATCGGGTGAATGTCTCCAATAAAAGTGCCTGGACTATTCATTGATTTTAGATAATTCTTCCAACACCAGTCTTCTACTAAATTAATACCAACATATAAATTCCTAGGATTAACCATCTCAAAATCACTCACAAAATAAGCTCTATAACTCAAAGGACTATTCCCTTTTTGGTGAAATCAAAATAACATTAAATAAGGATTAGTTAAGTCTCAACCTTTTCTGTTTTGGGTAGCAATAACAATTCCATTTTGGTCTTGCTGCTTAATAAATCCTAACTGAAAGAAATAATTTTGTTGCCCAGACTGGTCAAAAAACTGTTCTATTCTTTCGGTGAATCCATTTAAAGTATTTTTTCATTCACTTTCGGTTCCTTTCCCTTGTTGCCATAATTTCAAGTAATCATTAACTTCTTCAACTAATTCTTGATTCTCAATCTTTTCTCCTCATTTAAATCAAAATCTTTGGCAGACAGAATAATTAAGTTTACCATTCTCCATTTTCTCTAAATCTGCTTGTCAGAGGTTATTTATTCTTTGGTCTAGGAATTGAATATTGTTCAATCTTGGTAAATATTCTTTAAATTCCTGTTGCTGTCTGTATTCTACTTCAAAAATAAGCAAATCCATAAATAAACTGCTTGCTTCACCGACCATTTTATTATCTAAAAGTCTTTTACAACGAAAAAGCAAAGTTTTATCTCCTTCATTGCCTTCTAAAACAGGATAAATCTCCTGTTGAAAATAACCAGCAAAAGTATTAATTAACTGTTCTAATTCCATGTGTTTTTGGATAAATAATTCTGTGTAATGTTTTTGCCAATCAACAAAAGTTTTGGGTAAAGGTAAAAACTGACTTTCTTTATTGTAAACTTTGGTTTTTCATTCGGTTCTGCTGAAATCTATTCAGAGAAATAGGGTAGTTCATAATTCCTTTCTCGTATTGATGTCTTTTTCAGTTATTTCATTAGTTTGCTCTAAATTACTCATAATACTCTCCTCCCATATTCTCAGTTCAACCTGGGGCTAAGTCTAAGTTCTTTACAAAACACATACAATTAACTTTGTGATTATTCCTAATATCTTTGGCATATGGGCAACTTTCATCTTTGCCTTCCCTTTGTAAAAAGTCTCAATCATAGTTTATGGGGTCCTCGGTTAGAGGGCTTTCAGGCTCCAAGAAATCACTAATCAGAGTAGGGATTAGTTTCAGTAAAATATTATTCTTGGCTCCTCGGATAGAGAAAGTTCAAGTGAGAGTTTTCTTTAAGAGTTCTTCTTGGTTGAAAAGGTGATAAATCTCTTGTCAATTCTTGCCGTAAATTCTTTGGAAAGCATTGTTGAGTTTCTTTAATTCAGACTGTAAAACCACTCTCACCACCTCTAATCTTTCCAAATAACCAAGAGGCAAGACTTCCACTCTGATAGCAAATCTATCAGCTACAAAAGAAGGAACATCTTCCGGACGGTTCACGGTGCTAATGAAAATACACTCATTAGTCGGAGTAGGGAAATCTAAAAAAGTGTCTCGGTAGTTTTTGTTTCCAGTAATATCCGTGGGAATACCTGCTGCTTCTTTACATTCTCGGGCTGCTTTTTCAATCTCGTCAAAAACAATCACACAAGCTCGGTCTTCATAACGGCTGATGGCTTTCAATACTTCTCCGGGTTCGGCTCCAGGGTTTTCAATGTTAGTTCCCGTAATTAAAGAAGCATTTAATTTGCCGTTCATTCCGATTATATGTAATCCTCTGCCTAATGCTCGGGCTATGGCTTGGCTGATATAAGTTTTTCCTAGTCCTGGTTCTCCTAAAAGCATAATCATTAACTGGGCTGGAGGTGGGGTGTTATTTCTTTTGGCAAAGTGATAACTACGAAGGTATTTTTCCACTATTTGGATGATATTTTGATAGCCGATTACTTTCTGGTAGCCTTCCTCTTCTCCTCTAATTCTGGTGCGGAAGACTTCGACAGTGGGGAGTTCTATGTATTCGGGTTCATAGGCTTTGAGACAGCCTTCAAGGACTTTAAGACGGAGGGCTATTCTGGGCTTCCGATTAGAGGTGTCAGGGAGTTTTTTTCATTCTTTTTCCGTTTTGGTGTGGAGGATTTTTAATCTTTCTAAGTATGGAATAGTTTCATCTCACTCATTTCCTTCGGGAGGTTTAGTTGTGGTTCCGGTTTCTTGGGTTTCAATTTCCTCATATTCAACTTGACTTACTCATCTTCTCCGTCCAGTTTCAGGGTCAATGATAGGTTTCACAGTGCAGCCGAATAATTTAATGAAAAGTTTGTCAAATAACGGGTAATAATCACTTAGTTTAATAATGGTAAACTCAAAGTTGCCTAATAGTCTACTTTTAAGAATTTGGGCTAATTCATAACTGTCTTGGTTAGTAATTGAAACATTGGCATCCTTACTGGCTCGGTAATGTTCTTTATTGACATGGTTGATTTTATCAGTAGTGTTTTTTCGATTAGAGTTTCGATTACCTTGTCCTTGCTCGGTTTGCTGAGTGGATAATTGTTGTTGTCTTGAAAATCCTCCGTAAGTTCCCGAAGATAAATCTACATTGCTAAAAGTAGGAGTATTCTTTTGATTGCTCTGTTTTTGGTCGGATCAGTTTTGGTTTTCATTGCCTTGGGTGGTAGTTCTACCTCCTTGAGTGAGAGTTTTATCATAATTCTGGCTAGTTCTCGTGTCTGTTTTTAAAGTTATTTTCTTTAAGTATTGCTTGATATCCCGAAAAGTATCCGTTCATAAGTGTTCTTTACGACGGATTTCCACCACGGCTGTAATACAATTAGTCTTAAATTTAGCCACAAAGACATCATCATAAGGCTCATAAGTAGAATATTGGTATCGGTCGAAATAATGCTTGATAATGGGTATGGCTACTAGTCCATAACCTCCACTGGCTAAGGATTTACGGATTTCTTCGGTGGCAAGGGTAGCTGGAACAACTTGATAGATGATTTGTTCTAAATCTTTTTTGAATTCTAGTTTTTGCCAGAATTCTCCAAAGCCGTTAGGGAATAATCTTGCTAGGGATTGTTGAGGGACAGTTCTTGGTTCAGTCATTATTCACTCCTCCTTTTGATACCAAATTCTTTTTCCAGGATTTCACTAGCACTGGAATAAGGATACTTTTGCCAGAGTTCATCAGTGATTAAGTCGGCTTCATTGAATTCTTTGACATTGGGACGACAAGTGGAACAGATTAAGTATTCTTGGAGGGTCTGGTCCAGTTTCATTTTAGTAGGGACTTGGTGGTGGTTTTTTTCACAAGTATGGCAGGTGAATTGGATTGGTTGTTCTTGGATTTGTCTTTCTGCTGCTTTTCGGGCTTTCACAGAGCAGGAACGGCAAAAAGAATGATGGGCAAATTGTCGGCTTAATTCTTGGTGGGGTTTGGCTTGATTACAGTCGGAGCAGGAGAAAGTTTGTTGTGGTGGTTTTTCTGGGGGTTTTACTTGGGAGGGTTTAGGGACGGATTGTGCCAACTTCTCCTCTAAATCCTTAATTCTCTCTTCTGATTGGGTAAGTTTCTTTTGCTGAGTGATGACTACCTCATGCTGTTTTTGGAGAGCTGATTGGAGGTCTTTTATTTGGTCTTTTACACCTCTGCCATTTGGCCTACCCTGAGGCAGAGGGATAGTGTCTTGGACAATAGGGGAAGGTGAATTGTTAGTTTTTACTGGTTTCAATATGGGACTGTCTGGGGGAGTTGCTAATTGTTGGTTGAATTGGCTGTTCTTTTTCTGTTTTTTAAGGTCAGAGGGTTTAATTCCTGGTTTGATTTTGCTGGTTAATTCTTGCTGTAATTTGGATTTATTCATGTTTACCTCCTTCTAGTTTCCTTATTCTGGCTTTTAGTTCGGTAAGTTCTCTTAATTCTTGGTCGTTCTTTTTCTCAACTTCTAGTTTGAGTTCATTTATCTGCTTTTGCTCGGCTCCGTTCTTTTTTTCTAGTTTGGTTACTCTAGCTTCGGCTTTGAAGGTTCGATTAGTTAACATGGCTACCAAAGGAAGAATAATTATCACCAAAGCTAGGGCAATGTGGCAACAACCGATATTCATTATTTACCTCCTCCTTTTTCTTTTTCCAACTGGGCTAGTTTTTGTTCTAGTTCTTGGGCTGGGTCAGGTTCTTTTTGGTTCTCTTGGATTTCCTTAACTTGCTCTATTTCAGCTTCTTGTCTTTCCTGTCAGGCTCCGTAAGTTAGCTTGTGTTCTCCGGAACAGAATTGTTTGTCTTTGGCTTCTTTAATACTCTTCATTCTTTCTCTTCACTTATCCCTCTCCAAAGCTACGAATTGGGCTTCATTGAGTTCTATTTCAGGATTGTTTTGTCGGTCTTCTTTTTTGGAGGTGAGATGACGGATACCGAATACTCTCCTTAATTCTGAAAAGTCTTTTAAATAATCCTCGTGGAGTTGTTTTCTTTCTTCAGTGCCTTTGGTAGGGGAGTAGATTTCCATTTTCTTGATTTCATTGGTGGTGGAAGGGTCAGCAATATAGAAAAGATAATCCTTTTCAGCAGCATCTATTTCTTGGGCTTGAGTTTCTTTGGAAGGGTCATTTTCCACATGGAGAAAGACTTTCTTTTTAGACTTATCTCGGTCTCACTTAATTTTCTCTTTAATATCCCAAAGGTCTTCAAGGTAGATTTCTTCGGCTCCTTCAAGGTTGGGTCGGTGGGTGGGATTATTGAAAAAGCAGACTACTTCGGAGGGGTCAATGAAGGATAATTGGCTTTTTTCTTCGGGGGTTAAGTTTTTGGTTAATTCTTCCTGTTCGGCTTTGGTTCTCACTAAGGCTTCTTTGCCGTCACGGTATTTGATGGTTAAGTTGATGGGTTCTTCTAAGCCGTTTAGTTCATAAGATTGGATGCTGACAGTTAAGAATTTATCCTTAGTTACTTTTACTAAGGCTCCGTAGCCTTTTTTACTGTTTTTTCTTTCTAGATTTCCCCAGTTGAGAACTAAGGGACAGTTAGGATTGGAGCATTCTAAGTGAGAAATTCCGATATGGCAATTATGGAGAAACTCCAACATATTGGCTTTTCAAAGGTCTTTTTGGGTGGGTTTATTCATATAGTGCCTCCTTAATTAATTTGATTTCTTTTTGGAGTAGGGATTTTTCCTTGGTGAGATGATTTTGGTGTTTTTGTTTTGCTTGGGTGATTTGCTTAATTAGGTCTTGTTTGTCGGCTTCGAGGGCAAGAATTCTTTGGGTTTGGGTTTCTTTGGTTTGGGNCTAATTTTAATTCTTTAATTTCCCGTTGCTCCCTGCCGTTTTTCTTTTCTAGTTTGGTTACTCTGGCTTCGGCTTTGAGGGTTCGATTAGTAAGCATAGCCACCACAAAAACGAGAGCTATCACCAAAGCTAGGGCAATGTGGCAACAACCGATATTCATTATTTACCTCCTCCTTTTTCTTTTTCCAACTGGGCTAGTTTTTGTTCTAGTTCTTGGGCTGGGTCAGGTTCTTTTTGGTTCTCTTGGATTTCCTTAACTTGCTCTATTTCAGCTTCTTGTCTTTCCTGTCAGGCTCCGTAAGTTAGCTTGTGTTCTCCGGAACAGAATTGTTTGTCTTTGGCTTCTTTAATACTCTTCATTCTTTCTCTTCACTTATCCCTCTCCAAAGCTACGAATTGGGCTTCATTGAGTTCTATTTCAGGATTGTTTTGTCGGTCTTCTTTTTTGGAGGTGAGATGACGGATACCGAATACTCTCCTTAATTCTGAAAAGTCTTTTAAATAATCCTCGTGGAGTTGTTTTCTTTCTTCAGTGCCTTTGGTAGGGGAGTAGATTTCCATTTTCTTGATTTCATTGGTGGTGGAAGGGTCAGCAATATAGAAAAGATAATCCTTTTCAGCAGCATCTATTTCTTGGGCTTGAGTTTCTTTGGAAGGGTCATTTTCCACATGGAGAAAGACTTTCTTTTTAGACTTATCTCGGTCTCACTTAATTTTCTCTTTAATATCCCAAAGGTCTTCAAGGTAGATTTCTTCGGCTCCTTCAAGGTTGGGTCGGTGGGTGGGATTATTGAAAAAGCAGACTACTTCGGAGGGGTCAATGAAGGATAATTGGCTTTTTTCTTCGGGGGTTAAGTTTTTGGTTAATTCTTCCTGTTCGGCTTTGGTTCTCACTAAGGCTTCTTTGCCGTCACGGTATTTGATGGTTAAGTTGATGGGTTCTTCTAAGCCGTTTAGTTCATAAGATTGGATGCTGACAGTTAAGAATTTATCCTTAGTTACTTTTACTAAGGCTCCGTAGCCTTTTTTACTGTTTTTTCTTTCTAGATTTCCCCAGTTGAGAACTAAGGGACAGTTAGGATTGGAGCATTCTAAGTGAGAAATTCCGATATGGCAATTATGGAGAAACTCCAACATATTGGCTTTTCAAAGGTCTTTTTGGGTGGGTTTATTCATATAGTGCCTCCTTAATTAATTTGATTTCTTTTTGGAGTAGGGATTTTTCCTTGGTGAGATGATTTTGGTGTTTTTGTTTTGCTTGGGTGATTTGCTTAATTAGGTCTTGTTTGTCGGCTTCGAGGGCAAGAATTCTTTGGGTTTGGGTTTCTTTGGTTTGGGTGAAGGTTTGGTTTTCTTTCTGTAAGTCTTGGAGGGATTGGAGAGTATTAGTAAGAGAGGTAGATTTTTCTTGCAGGGTGGTTTGAAGATTAGTGAGGTTTTGTTCTAGCTGGTTAGCTTTTTCTTTGTTTTGTTTTAGTTCAACATTAGTTTCAGTTAAAGTTTGGTTTTTGTTTTGTAAGCTTTGATTGGTTTGCTTGGCTTTGGTGAGTTGTTTGGTTAGGTCGTTTTTTTCTTTTTGGCTGGTATTAGTTAATTGGGTGATTTCTTGTCGTAAATCAGTGATGGTTTGGTTAAGAGTTTGTTCACTACTTTTCTTTTGAATGCGTAAATTAGTAAATTCTTGGTTAAGTTTATTCTCGTCTTCTTGCTTAGTTCTTTTTAAATTCTCTATTTGCTGATTTAAGTTGGTAATAGTGTTATTTAGGTTAGTTACAGCCTGGTTTTTGGCTTCATTTAGACGGTTGATTTCAGTTTGTTTAGCCTGAATTTGCTCTTCTTTTTGCTGGATTTGTTGTTGATAATTAGTTTCCTTAGGAGAATTATCAGCACAAAAATGAACCAGTTGGGTTAATGCTTCTAACCCTTCAATTTTTTGGAGACTAGTGTTTTGGTAAACATTTAGACTTTTTATTTTTGGGCAATTAACAATTTTTAGACTGGTTAGTTTTTCACTGCCGTGAAATTGAAATGCTTCTAAATTAACAAAATCTTTTAATTCTAAAGCACCTTCTAAGTCAGCTTCAGGTAGGAAAAAGTTTTGCTTTTTAGTGGTTCACTTACTGTCATAAAAAGCTCTTTCTCGGTTGGCTGTAAAACTAAGTTCTTGGAGATTTAGTTTACTTTCTTTAGTAGGAAACTTTTCATTTAGTCATTCTTGGGCATTTACCATATTAGTGAGTTCCTCCTTTTGCTCTCTCTCTCTCTCTCTCTCTCTCTCTCTCTCTCTCTCTCTCTCTCTCGCTCTCTCTCTCTCTCTCTNTTCTGATTTCCTTTTGTTCTGAGATTTGGTTTAAGTTAGTTTCTCTTTCTTGACTTTGAGTGAGTTGTTGGTTGAGGTTGGTTATTTCTTTATTACGGCTTTCTTTCTCTTTCTCTAACTGTTGCTGTAATTCTCCTTTATCTTTTCAGTGTTGGTTGTTGGCTTGCTGTTCTTTTTCAAAAAGTTTTTGGTAGTGGGTAATTTGCTCAGTCAAGTTCTGAACTTTTTTCATTTCTTCTTTGATACGGGAGAATTGATGTTTATTTTCAGCTTGGGTTTGGGTGAGTTGCTCTTGGAGTTCTTTTTCTTGGTTGGTTCATTCTTGTTTTTCATTAGTTCACTTTTCTTGGAGTTCTTTTAGGAGTTCTTGGGCTTGCTTTTGGTTGGTGATTTTCTTTTGGGCTAGGGTGATTAGGGCTTGTTTTTCTTGTTCTAACTGTTCTTTTCTGTTTTGGGCTAAGAGGGTGAGAGCTTGGATGGTTTTTTTGAGTTCCTTATTCTCTTTATCCAAATTCTCCACAATGATTACATCAGTGCTATTTTGGAGAGTGGTGATATCGTTTTGTAAGATATTCCGTTCCTGTTGTCATTTTTGGTTTAGACTAGCCAAGTGATTTTTGTGTTGCTGTCGTAATAATTGTTCTCGGTAATTCATATTATTCTCCTTCTCCTTTCAATTCTATTCCTTTAATTTGGTTGAGGTTTTCTAGGTCAAAAAGTTTTAAAAAGTCGTTTAGTTCTTTGTCTTTATCAATTTGTTTATCTACTCAGCCACCCATTTTGGTGAGAAAGTCCTCGGTGTTTTTAAAAGGTTGACCTCCGAACTTTCATTTTTTAAGAATTTTATTTAAGTCGGTTTGGGTTTGTTGGTTTTTGGTTTGTTCCCGACTTTTGCTGATTTCTCCTCTCAATATTAACATACATATACCTCCTATGCTCTGGCTAGGGCTCAACTGTTGGTGAAAGGTATCATGCCTCCAATCACGGTCATATGATAGCCAAATTTACTGTTGCCTGAACCAAAGACTTGTTCGTGAGTAATTCCATCTTCATTAATTATCCGGTAAACTACACTTTTTTCGTCATGGAGCGTAGCCAAGGCATTATTGGTGAGTTTCTTTACAATTACTTCTTTGAAAAGTTTGTAGGGGTTAAGGTTAGAGTCACGAGCCACATCAGCTAGAAAGTAGATTTCTAAGTCATCAAGGAAATCCGGGTCAATAGTTAAAACTAAATTCTTTCGGCTTTCACTATTAGTAACTACTTTGTTTCAGTCGTGGCTATTTGGTTTTTGATATCCTCTATTATACTTGTCCGAAGGTTCCACCATCCCGTTGGCTGCTGCTTTGATTTTCCTTAAAATGGCTATGGCTTTATCTAGGCTGTCAATTTTGGCTTCCTCGGCAGTGACGGTTTCCCAAGCAGCATTATTGTAATTGTCTTTGGTGCAGATTACTTTAGTTAAAACTCGATTCAAGTCTAACTTGGGCTTAGTAGTCATGCTGTCCGTTAATTGGTCGACCAGAGCTGCCATTTCAGTCGGAGATTGTAAGGCTCGTTTCATGACCTTTTTGTTATAAATGGTGTAGTAAAAGTGGTCGTGAATGATTTTTAATCGACAAGAGAAGACTTCTGGCAAGTTTTCAGCATCACTACTTTTAAGAGTTTTCTTTCATTTTACTCCTTCTAAGGGCTGGTCTCCAATAAATTCCTCTTCGGCTCCGTGGAATTCCGTAGTTCCTTTGTTAAATACGGAGTAGGTGTTATCAGCATAGATTAACTTCAAAGGTTTTTCTTGGACTACTCGTTCTTGAAGGTTTTCCAAGAGGGGATTGAAGTCCACCATTATTTAAGACCTCCTTGGATTTTGGCTTGCTGTAATTTGGTGAATTCAGTGAGAAACTCATTTTTATTTTTGGTTTCTTTTTGGTCTAAATCAATTCTTCGTTGACGATGGTTTTCTCTTTTTAGAGCATCTATGTCTTGTTGGAGACGAGTATTCTCTCGTTCTTTTTCAAAGAGAGATTGCTCGGTTTTAATTTTTCCGTTTTTTCAGGTTTCTATTTCTTGGTTTTTAGTTTGGATTTCCGTTTTTAAATCGAGGATTAATTTTTCGAGGTCTTCACTGTTTTTGATGGGGGTGATTGGTTGGTTGTTTTCGTTCATATGTCCCTTTTTAGTGATTGGCTGTTTTTTCTGGTGAAATACGGGAAAAACTCGTCGTGTGGGTGACGACGGGGGACGTGTGGGTGACGGGGGGATATATGGTCTCGTAGGCTTTTTTTTGATAGGTCAGTAAAATAAGTGGTGAGTTTTTAGGTGATTTTTGGCTGAGAGTTTTTTGAAAAGTTTTTGCTGATAGGTCAGTAATAATTATTATATAGGTTTGTGAAAGCTAAGTAAGTCAGGTTGATGCTGCTTGATTTGCTTGGTTTAAGGAAAAAAACTTCTGTTAATTTTTACTACTACTACTACTACTTTTATTAATAATAAATTCTAGTAATAATTGCTTCCAATTCTCTAAATTATTAAAGGTTTGTTCTTTAATTTCTTGTCGGTAATCTCTGCCAATTTCTTCATAGTTTAAACCTTTTTCAATTAATAAATTATCTAATTCTTGGAGAGTTTGTTTAATTAGAGCAAGATAAGTATTTATGGCTAATTCTTGGATTTTGGGTAAATAATCATTTTGCTCCTGATTTTCAATATTTTCTAAACAATTTCGTAAACCGGCTATTTTGGTCTCTTCTTCTTCCAAACTCAAACACTCTTGACAGATTTTTTTGGATAATTCGCAAACTTCCTGGTTTATAACTCTTAATTCTTCATTATTGCTTTCTTTATTAATTTGAGTTAACAATAAATAATCCTCTTTTTTCAAACTGGCTAAATCATAATCAGCATTCAGTTTTTTATTTATTTCATCTAATTTAGCAGAAGTTTCATTAAAAAGAAAAATTTCCGACAGCATGTTATTAATCATGTTGACTTTGTAAGCAGTTCATTCTTTACCTTTTATTTTTTCATGGTAAAGACTTAAAAACTCAAAAACGGCTTGCTTGTAAGCAAAAAGAGGGCTTTCAGAAGAAGTAAAATTTGATAATCAGGCTCATAGTTCTTCTAATTTGGCAGGATTTTCTTGTAAAATTTTATTTACTACTTGGGCTTTGTTTGTTAAATCTTTGTAAAGTTCTTCAAGTTTAACAGTATCCTCGTGAGAAATCAATCCTTTTTTTTCAATTTCTTTAATTTGTAGTGCTTCCCAGAGACTTAAAAATTTTGTTGTTATGTTTCCCATAGTATTTTCATTTGTTCCTCGACCAATCTCCGGCGGGAGTCTTGACTTTTGTCTCTCTCTCTCTCTCTCTCTCTCTCTCTCTCTCTTCATATAAGTCTAAATATGATATATAAGAAGTTTTATTGTTTTCTTTGATTATTTGGTCGGCTCTTTCACCAATTTCTTTATTAACTCGGTTTTTCAATTCTTTCAATTCTTTCAATTCTTTCAATTCTTTCAATTCTTTCAATTCTTTCAATTCTTTCAATTCTTTCAATTCTTTCAATTCTTTCAATTCTTTCAATTCTTTCAATTCTTTCAATTCTTTCAATTCTTTCAATTGTCGCCTTATTTCTTCTAGTCTTTTCCTCCCGCTTTCTGATAAATTTCAACCTTTTTCAAGCAGTCTTTTTTCTTCTTCTCTAATTTTTTTTCCAAGGATTTGAAAAGGGCTTTACCTCTAAAATTACCAAGAAGAATTATTTTTTGTAGGATATGGGTTAAATAGAATAAACACACGTTCACGAGAGTGCTTGAAAGAAACGTGGCGAATTTTAGTGATTTTGTTCCAGAAAAAAATAATTTTGTAATGTTGTTGATAAAATTTTTAAATAATGAAAAAAAATCTTACCAACCAAGAAGAATTTGTGGAAAAGATTAACCAATTAAGAGTTAAGAAGCACAACTTTAAAATAATTAGGTTCGTTTTCAAGAAACTTAACCGGAGAGGCTAGATATTACACAAAAAAATGAAATTTCCTTTTTTACCAAAGAAAAAATNTTCTCTAATTTTTTTTCCAAGGATTTGAAAAGGGCTTTACCTCTAAAATTACCAAGAAGAATTATTTTTTGTAGGATATGGGTTAAATAGAATAAACACACGTTCACGAGAGTGCTTGAAAGAAACGTGGCGAATTTTAGTGATTTTGTTCCAGAAAAAAATAATTTTGTAATGTTGTTGATAAAATTTTTAAATAATGAAAAAAAATCTTACCAACCAAGAAGAATTTGTGGAAAAGATTAACCAATTAAGAGTTAAGAAGCACAACTTTAAAATAATTAGGTTCGTTTTCAAGAAACTTAACCGGAGAGGCTAGATATTACACAAAAAAATGAAATTTCCTTTTTTACCAAAGAAAAAATTCGCTACAATGATGAAAGCAACGGAGTTAATCTTTTACTTGTTTTCCGTATTCCCTATTCAAATCATCCAAGTGGAAGAAACAGAGAAACAAATCTTGATGTATTTTATTTCTTTATTTACTTTCTAAACCGACAAATAGAAATACCTTTTAGGTTTAAATTTGTAAGTAAAGCAAATTATGCTTATTTTGGGTTAAGCACAGGTGATAATAGTTCCAACGATGTAGCATGAGTAAAAAATATTATTCAAACAGAAAAATCCCGTTGAGATGCCCTTGGCTACACCCAACCTGAAGACCTAATTCAAGCAAATAAACAGTATGTAGATAAAGGAATTAGAAAAGAACACCGTAATCGTCCTTCTTATGAAAATTTACAAACCCAACTCAATCAATCTGAAAGAGAAAAAAATACTTTATTACAAAGTGCGAAATTATTTTCCGCTTTTTTTTAATCCTCACCTCACAACAATCTGTCAATAATCTTTCCAGATGCTTTGCTTGAACTTTCTCTAAAATCATAATTAGCACAATGTTCAAAATACTTAGCCATATCTTTCTGATTGAGGTCAACTATAATTTTATCAATAACTAACTTTAATTCTTCATAAGTTCTAGGTTTATTCTTTTCAACTTGCTGACGAATGAAATTAAAACACAACTCTGCTGGATTAAATTCAGGTGTATAAGATGGTAAATAGAGTGGCTTAATGTTTTTGCTTTTTAATAATTCTTCAATAGTAGTAAGCTTCAAATCTAGACATGATTTCTTGGCACGATGAACTGAAAGATTATCTAGCAAAAGATAATGTTTTTTATTATTAAGAAGCTGGAGATTGGTAAGAAAATTATGAAAGTTTTTTGTTTTCATCCCTTTTTCAATTAGCTCATAATGAATTACTCCTTTATTTGCTACATTCTGAATACAAAGAATTAGAGTATTGTTATCGCCCTGCCTACCTGGCTTTTTATAACTAGCACGAGAACTCTTGTGAGAATAACCATAACGAGGAGTTTCATTCAAATGGAAACTACATTCATCAAGGGCAAGAATCCGAGGATGAGTTAAACGAGCAATTATCTTTTTAAACTTACTAATTCTCCTAATATGTTTTGCTTGTTCTGAGTAGTGATTAGTTAATTTCTTGCGAGTAATCTCATATTTTTTTAGGGTTCGCAATATCGTATAACGACTTACTTTTTGCCCCATCTTTTTAGAGATATAATTTGCCATTTCTTGTTGAGTAGCAGTTTTGTTTTCTATCCAAAGAGAGAAAATAAGGTCGATAAGAAAAGTTCCACGGATTTTGGACTTGCGACCCCTTTTTTTCTTAGGTTCATTATTTTCTCTTTTTCAATTTCTGATAGTTTTTTCATTGACTTCAAAGATATCAGCTAATTCTTTTGGGGTAAATCTTTCTAATAGTTTAGTTATTTGTTGAGGAGTAGGTTTGACTTTGCTCATTTTTCTTTCGAGTAATTAATCAAACTATTAAGCCAATAATTCCTGCTAAAATTATTCCACTTCCAACAATCAAAGGTCAATAGTTTTTTTTAGGCTCTTGTTCTTGACTGGTATCTAACTTACCATACTTACTTTCATAAGTTTCAGTGGCTTTTTTCTCACTATTCTCAGCAAGTTCTAAGAAATAACTTGCCATTTCTTTTTCTTCTTTGGATAGTTTAGGGTCAGCAGTAGACTTAGCAACCTCCTTTTTTAATGATTTACTAAATTCTTTTAAAGTTAACACTTCTTTCTTGGAAGCTTCTTTGGTTCAGTCAAAGTCTTTTTTACCTTCACTAGTTAAGGCTAATTCCATAGGATACAACTTAGTGTCTTTAGTTCACGCTTTAATAGTGGTGTTAGGAATATCCTCGGCAGCAGATTTGCCTTTTTTGTGTTGTTCTGCTTCTCACAAGGCTTTATGATGCTTATAATGACAGATTGAGGAACAAAAAATAGTTCTCAAACCATAATCCAAAGCCCAACCTTTTCTCATGTCAGGTCACTCTCTTTTTTGGCATTGACGACAAGTTTGTTGACGACTTCTTTTAAATTCCTCAGCACAAGAACAGTTTTCACTAAAATAATGGATTTCTTCATGAAAATTAAGGTCAGAGTATCATATTCTTTTTATGGTGTATTTTCCTATTTTACTATTTCAACAAGAAGTGCCACATCTTTTGCAAGTGTATTCGTTGTGTTCTTGGCTAGAAGTTTTTTCTTGTCTTGGTTGTTCTTGACCAGGTCGTTGATTATCAGGTGAACCTAAATCTTCATTAGCATGAGCAAATACTCATTCTTCCTTATTTCAGTTATAGACAATAAAAGCTAAAACTCCTTGCCTTTTATGTTCTTTTCGAACTGCTTTGGGCTTGTTAGGGTCTTTTTCTATTGGAAACTCACCTGTTATTTTACGATATTGTTCTTCGTTCTTATCTCAACATCCTGAACAAAGTATTCCATCAAGCATATCCTCATGATTATTATTGTTCATTACATAATAAAATGCTTCGTTGGCTTGTTGCCTTTCATATTTCTTATCACATATTTTACAGTAATTGGGTTTCCTTTCTTTTTCTTTTTCCTCTTTAATTTTTCTAGCACATTCTTGGCAAACTAAAAGTTTAAGTGCTATCTACTTTGGTTGCTTCACTAGCCATTTCATTAGTTTTACATTCTTGGCATTTTAGTAATTCTTTGGCACAAGGATCACAGAGATAACCTTCATAAATGGTTCTTTTTTCTTCTCCGATGGTTATCACTAATCCTCTGTGTTCAATATCGTTTACTCGGCACCTACTACATTTAGGTCTTTCATCAGAAACATTGTCTCCTCTATTAGAATTTTGATTATTTGGATTATCTTGTGGGTTAGGTTGGTTATTGG
Organism: endosymbiont GvMRE of Glomus versiforme; assembly: GCF_003546845.1. Lineage (NCBI taxonomy): Bacteria > Bacillati > Mycoplasmatota > Mollicutes > Mycoplasmatales > endosymbiont GvMRE of Glomus versiforme. The sequence continues at coordinate 23,815 of NZ_NWVA01000007.1, forward strand.
GGTCATCGTCTCGTCCTCGAAATCAAACTACTCTCTCTCTTGCTTTAGTCATATTTGCTCTTTATTCACTTTTACATTCCCCTCTCATGTTCTAAATATATATTCAAAAAGAACTCAGCTTGCTTAATATCATATTGTTCCTCAGGAGAACATTTTTTTCATTCAGAATTGTAAATCATAAGGTCAGCCTCACTCAATTTATCTAGGTTCTTTAGCTGTCAAGCCAGTTTTAATTTTTTAGTAATGTTCATATAATAATATTTTAGATGCTTTAATGTATCTTTTATACAAAAAACAGATAAGAAACTTCTCTCCTGGGATGAACAAAACGCTTTATCTATATAATATTTCGAGCAATGTAAGACCGAAAGTGACTTTGTTTTTTTGTGTTAACAATTTTTAAAAATTCTTGTCTTTTCTTGGTATAAAGTAACCGCAAACATAGTGAGCAAATGTGTTTTTCTTTGTCTTCCTCTTTTTCACTTCAATAAAATAAGAAATGTTTTTGGGAATAATTTTGTTGGGAAAAGGAGAAAGTAAGGCAGAATTTTTTTCCACACTTGAAACAGATCTCGCTTCTTTTTATAGGATAACCATCTTTGTCTATTGGTTTGGATTTTAGTTTTACTACTCTGTTTTTTTCTTTCATAGGAGATATTTTATTAAAAACGGAAATTAATTTTGCACTTTGTAATAAACACTCAATTAGATCAGGCTAAAAGAGACAAAACCAATGCTGAAAAAGAAAGAGACAACCTAAAAAAAGAACATGCTAATTGTCAAACTACTATCAATAACCTAAAAAAAGAAAATGAGGATTTAAGAAAAGACAATCAAGATTTAAAAGATTGAGACAAAGAAATTCCTAGTTTTGAAACCTTTGAAGCCAAAATAATTCAACAACCTAATTATCCCTCTCAGAAATAAAGAATTAAAAAAAAGTTCCTTAGTTTCCTATTGCGTACTTAGGAAATGGTAAATTCCTAAAAGTCAAGCATTTTTGCCATGGTTTATAAAGAGAGCATTATCCAAAAGGTAAAATAACAGTAAGTAAAAAGCAAATCACAAAAATTCTTGAATGGTAGTAAAAATGCTTATTATGACTAGTTTAAGCCAAGTTAGCGACCAAGAACTAATTCAAGAATTAAAGAACCGAATTAAAAACTATCAAACTCCAAAGGAAACAAGTAAAATAACCGGTCTGGAAATCCAAAAGGAGAAATTAATTGCTCAATTAGACGACGGTCGAGAAGTAATTTTCCCGATATCTCTGCTTACCAAACTTGAAATATTAAGCCCGGAAATTAAACCTGAACAACTGAAAAAATATGAGTTATGAGGAGATGGACAAGCTATTTTCTTTCCCGAAATTGACGAAGTATTACCGACCTGAATAATTTCCCAAGGATTGAGTTCCTGCTAGGCAATTTCTATGAACCAAATTTTTGCCAGCAAAGACCAGCGGAGAAAGTGAGAAGGTTGTCGTTCTTATTTTTACGCTCGTGAATATCAGCCAATTGGAACTAAATTCCGAAAATTACTCCATATTCATTTCATCAGCCCTCATTGAGAAGTAAAAGTATACTTGCTAAATAAAAAATACCTAGAAATCGAGAAAAAGTGAGGATACTTTCCTGAACACTACCATGCTAAACTAAAAGAATTTGTACAAGAAAATTATTACGATATTTTAACAATAATCAGAGCCAGGATTGCCAAAACCTTTCCAGATTGAAAAATTTAGTTATGGATAGTTTGTTTAAGAAATTAGCAAAACTTCAATTGCTATTGAATGTTTTATCAACTCTAGAAAAAGCCCCTATTACTTCATCCCAATTGTTTATGACTTGAATCTTATTTCAACTATCAGGCAAGGTTTTATTTAAAGGCTTGGATAAGTCAAATTGTTTTTTGTCTTAAATTGAATCATAATAATGATTTTTAACTCCCTCTTTGCTTTTATCTAACATAAACATCTATATATCTCAATCAAAAGCCAATTCTCAGGCTTTCTTTGCTTTAGCCATAACTTCGGAACTGATAGTTCCTAAGCATTTCTTTAACCTTCCTTTGTTAACAGTGCGAAGATAATTAAAAAGAATTTTACTAGGATGATCTATTTTTAGATCAGGGGTTTTTTCAAGGTAAACTTCTCATCGATTGACATTTTCGATATTTTCAGTAGTTAACGGAGCAACCATTATTCATTTATCAAATTCATTTTGAATGTCATTACTAACTACTAGGCAAGGACGGATAGGTTTGCGGTTTTCCTCAACTTCGGGAAATTCTATTAGTCAAATATCTCCTCGTTTAGTAACTAAAGAGACTTTGTCATTTGTGACCGCTTGTTTTTTATTCATCGCTTAGACCATCTCCAGATATCCTGTCTCAAATTTCTAATTCTTTTTGTAACTTTTTATTTTTTACATTTTCTTGATACCCAGCAATCATTTCTTTTCTCAATTCTTCTTTTTGTTTTTGTAATTTTTCTTCGACTGCTTCATTCACGAAGCGACTAATTTTTCTCCGTTCAACCAAACTTGCTATTTTTTTGTAGGTTCCATCTTGGAAGCAAATATTCACATTACGCATATGATTATTTTTAACGAATGAACGAACTTACGAATGATAAGGTGATAATTTTTTTCTTTGAATTGAGTGGTGAAAGTGGCATGGCAACTGATAAGTGATTTGGTGAACGGAAATAGCCAACAAGGAGCGAGTGGAACGACGTGACTGGATTATTTTTTAGCAATATATTTGTATTTTTTAAGACAAATTAATAACAATAGGAGTTTTTTATCAATAAAGGTAAGAAAAAACTAAGCAATCCTTTTTTGCCATATTTCTCAGTTGCTTTTAAAACCTTCAATCCTAGTGTTTTCAACTTTTATAAAATCTCCGTGAAACTTTATTTTGGCTCCTAGTTTTAGTATTTCTCTTAATCACTCTTCATTTTGGTATCGAGAAAAACCTTTGGCTCAAAAATATTGAGAAGTTTTAAAGATTCAAATGAAAATAAGAGTCAATATTCAGATCGATGCTGTTGCTATTATTTTCAGTAATAAAACACCATTGGCTAGTTTGTCGGCTAACCAGTCGATAATTAATCCTCAAATTGATTGTATTATAAGTTTTTTTTCTTTATCTTTCTTGTAGATAAGGCATCAAACTAGATATGTAACTACAATTGTTCCTGATGTTATTCAGAAAATTGGATATTGGGAAAAATTAATGCTATTCGTTTTTTAGTCCAATCTAGTCAAGTCTTCTTTAATTAATTCACGAAAACGGGGTCTCATGTGTTTTCAATTAACTAATTCTACTTCAAAAGGTAAATTAGATTCAATAAACTCTTCCCTTATTTGGCTAATGGTAGAGAGAGGCACTTCTTCTCGATAGCAAAGGTCTAAGTCAGAAAACTTGCTAGCATTGCCTTTCACTCGTGAACCATAAGCATAAAACTTATAAGGGTATTTGCTAAGTATTTGGTGAACTATTTTTCAGTGTTTTTCTTCTAGTTGTAGGTTCATATAAAACTATTTTTGGTTAATTTCGGCTTGCACTTTGGCAATTAGGTAATTTAAATCTTCCAAAAAGTTAGGTAAGGTTTTTCAAATGTCAGTTAATATATCTGCTTCGTAACTGTGAACAGTTAGGTTTCTAGTTTCTAAATATTTTTCTCCTCAGGCTTCAAATTCCCTAATTAGACCTTCTGCGGCGGCTTTTCGAAAAGTTTCTTTGGGACTGTGTACTTCTACTCCTTTGGTTTTGAGTATTCTTTTACAAGTTTTTCAACTTAATTCATAAGCCATCTCGAAAGCTTGAACACCACCCATTTCTTCTAGTTCACTGCTAGTTCCTTCTTGTAAAGCCTTTTCTAATAATCGTTTAGTTGTTAAAAGTGGTTGGATATCAATTATCTCTTTTTTGCTCATTATTTATTTTTTTCATGGAATTCACAAGGGACATGTAATGCTTCAAGGTAATCAATTAGTTCTTCCAGAGTTAATTTATCTAAATGGCGAAACAAAATATACTCTGTTTTTGCTTTATTAATACCTAGTTTTTGGGCTAATTCTTTTTCAGTGAGGTTGTTGTCGTCTTGATAACGGGAAATATTTAAGCAAAGATGATATTTTACTCTATCAGATTCAGTTGCATTAGGCAGTAAACCAATATTTACTCTCCGGTAACCAGGACGAGCAATTCTTTTACGAACTCTTTCTAATTCTTCCTTAGGGGGGAAAACAAATCTTTTAGGGCTAGGGCTAACTTTTTTAATTGCTGGCATAATAGTTATTTTTAACTCCCACTAATAATCCAAAGTATTAGTAGCAGAGCTACAGCAATTCAGAACAACCCTCTATAAAATGGTTCTTGCTTCTTATAATAATCAAAAGGCTTGTTGGCTTGTTCTTGAGCTTTGCCACTGTATTCATTTCACTTTTGGGAGGCTTGATTTTCTAACTCTTCAGTTTTGCGGGCAATAGGTTGTTTGACTTTACTATCTCACTGCTCCTGGACTCACTCTTTTACAGTATCTTTAATTCCCATCTTAAGTTTCTCCTCCTTTTTGGTTCATGAATTAATAAAGAGCAAAAATTAAAATGGCCAAACTAGAAATCAGAAAAAACTGGGAAAACCAAGCCCAAAATAAGCATGATTACGCAGAACTAATTAAACTTTATAACCGTTTGGATAAAAGCCAAAAAATAGAATTTCAGCAAAAATTAACTAGTTTGTTGGAAAAGCCAATTTACATGTGAATACAAAAGATGAAGGAGGAAACATCCATAATTATTTATTCCCAGAAGGCAAATTAGTTTGTTGCAGCACTTTAGCTTCTATTTGCGGTTCTTCTTCAAAAGTCGGGGATTCGTTTAATCATTCATTTTCCTCGCGTAATTTTTGGTTTTCGGCTTGGAGGGATTGGATTTTTTGGTTTTGTTCATTTAGTTCTTGTCGGGCAGTAGTTAATTGTTGCTCTAACTGTTGATAATAATTAGTCTTTTGCCATTGCTGGAATTGCCGGACGGCCTTTTTTATGTCTTGGATAAGATGATTTAATTGCTTTTCGTCTAGTTCTTTAACTTTTAGGGCTTGTTGATAAGCATTTTGGAGGGCGGTGAGGTTTTTCACTATGGGGTTTAATTTGACTGTTAAATTAGTGTTGATTTCTTGCTCGGTTAGTAATGTTGACGTAAATCGTTAATAGTTTGAGTTTGATTGCTAAATTCTGATAAATCTTGCTGTGAATTGTTGTTCTCTACTTTTAAGTCGTTACTTTTTCTTTGGATTTGGTTTAATTGGTTTTTTAGTTGGTTGATTTTGGTTAAAGGTTCTGTTGCTGGTATGCTAAATAATGGTAAATTGGGTGTTGACAATTTAAATAATTCGTCCAAATTTACTTTACCATTATTTTAAATTTCTTAAAATTAAAAAATTTAGTAGTAAATGTTTCTTAAAAACTAACATATAACAATTATTATGACCCGAACATTAAGCATTGCTATTAAAGAAAATACTTATCAACACCTAAAAAAAAGAATTGGACCTGGGAAAATTAGTTCTTTTGTTAATCAAGCCGTAGAAAAGGAACTAAAAGAACTAGACCAAGCCGAAAAGCAACAAAAAAGAGCAATTAAAAAAGCGATTAATTGCGGCTTATAAAAGGATGACCAAAAATAAGAATCTCCAAAAAGAGTTAACAATTTTAGAAGAGACATCAGTAAAAGATGTATCAAAAAAATTAGCCGAGAATGAGTAAAAAATTAGTTTTTCCTCAAAGGAGTGAAATTTGACGAAGAAACAGTTGGCACGGAAGTTAGAGACCACGACTCGGGCTAATAATTTCGGATAATTCTTATAATCAAATTAGCAAAAGACTTATTGTCTTGCCGTGTTCTCGCGTTCTGGACCCTCTTTACTCTTTTGAGTTATTTGTTCCGCAATTGATTAAAGATGTTAATGGTAAAGTAATAATAAAATAAGAAATCTAACAGTTGAGGAAATGAATAAGGTAGTGGAGAAACTACGGAAAATTTTACCCTTTGAGAGAAATATTGAAGGCTAAAACTTTAAAGTCACGAAACTAATCGCTATTTCTTCCAAAAACAAAATATTTCACCCTCGCCCGCGCCACTCGCGCACACATATGCTCCTTATTATCTAATTTGGAACTAGTTTATACTATCCAAATTTAAATTAAACAAGATATTTGCACGCGTGTGAGAACTCTTAAACTTTTTCATACTTTTCAGTCTATAAGTATATTTTATGGTATACCAAAAAAATCTATATAAAAATAAGTATAATGGAAACTAATAAGAATTGGAAAGATATTAATGAGGATTTTACCCTAGAATTACAGCAAAAATGAATTGAAGTAGGATTTACTTACGAACAAGCCAAAGAATGAAAAAAATATTTGGATCATCTTTTTAAGACTACTGATTATGACTTCTATGCCTGATCAAGAGATACTAAAAAACTAAAAGTTCAAGAAGTAAACTATAATAGCATGGATAAATTAAGAGAAGAATACAGTAATCCATTTTGAAGAAATATTCATCCTGATTTTACTCCTCACTTGCAAGAATTATGAGAACAGCATAAATTCGTTCCTGAACAAACTCAACAATGAATATAATAAAGGCTTAACTCTCGTTGATTATGACTTGGCTAATTACCTAAAAAGAAATAAATATAATTCCAAGCAAGAATTAGACTTAGTTAAATTAAGAAAAGAACATCAGAATAATTTAGATTGGAAAGACGTTCATAAGGGTTTTGAATATCATCAAAACAAATGAGAAGTAAAAAATTTCACCTACCAAGAAACTAAACAGTGAATAAATATTGGTTTAACTCCTTATGATTATGAATTTGCCTTTTATCTAAAAAAAAATAATTATCAACCACCTGTTGCTGATTTAGAGACAGCAAAAAAAGAATATTATCAAGCTCAAGTTTATTTAGATTTTTGGTATCCTAAAAATGGAACTTGTCTTAGAAAAAGTAGAGAATATAATCTTAATTATTTTGACAAAATCCAAAGTGAAAAAAATAAGTTTAATAATTTCGGCAAAACCCGAGAACAAATAACTGTATTAGGTATTAGTCATAAAAACATCCATGGTTCTTTAAATTTAGAAGGATTTGGTAATTTAGAGAAATTGAATTGTGATAATAATAAACTAACTAATCTCAACTTTTTAAATAATTTAAATGCAGAAAAATTAACTGAGCTTTATATTGACAATAATAACATTATTATCGATTTAACTCCTTTTAGTAAATTTACTAATTTAAAAGGATTAGGTTTAAGTGAAAATAAATTTACTGGTTCTTTGAAACCTTTGAAAAATGTGAGCAAATTAAAAACATTAGATATTACTGATACTGACATAGATAGTGGTTTAGGATATTTACCTGATAGTATTGAGAAATTTTATTGTTCAGTATATAGAGAAGATGCTAAAGTAAAAGTTATTGAAGAATTTTGAAAACGTTTTAAAGGAGATCTAAAAAAGTGTAAAGAGTTTAATAGTCCTGCTTGAGAATGATTAGATAAAAATTATCCTGAAGATGAAAGAGGAAAAATAGAATACTTAAATATTAGCAATCAAAATCTAGAAGGAAAATTAAGACTAGAAGGATTCATTAATCTAAGAAAATTAGATTGCTCCAATAATAAACTCATTGATTTAGATTCAAGCAATTGTCCCAATCTAATTGAACTTAAATGTGGTAACAATGAATTTAAAGATTTAAGTTTTCTATCACTTCTTGATAAACTGAAACTGAAAAGGCTCTCGGTTCAAAATAATCAAAATCTTTCTAACAACAGCTTAATTTATCTTTTTCTTCTTACTAACTTAGAAAAATTAGATATTAGTGATTGTCCTCTAAAGGGAAGTTTAAAAATTCTTGAAAGACTTAACTAAACTAAAATGACTAGATATCAGCAAAACCAACATTAAAGAAGGATTAGAATATTTACCGGAAAGTTGTAAAGAAATCTATTGTGAACTTGATTATAATTATGGTTCAGTAGAAATTGCTAAGGAATTAAGCAAGTTTTCTGAGGAAAATGAAGAATCAGAACACACTAAATATAATCTTAATAAATGAAGAATAGACAAAGCTAACAACACTACTGCTTCAATTATTCCTCTCGAAAGACTATTTGTAATCAGAGGAAATATCAAACAATTCTTAAACAAATGAGGTAAAAAAGTTGAAAATGATATACCAGAACTAAGCAAACTTCAAGAACCAACTCAATACAGTAAATATCGTTATCTTGGTGGAGTAAAATGAATTGCCCGAGCCACCGCAGTAACCGGTGGTATTTTAGCCTTAAATGAGCGACCAACTGAAGGAGGAATCTTAGCTGCCACTTCTCCTTTTGTCGATGCTATTGCTGCTCATATTGAGGACAACTATTATACGGCAAGAGAAATTAGATGAAAAGAATTCCTAACCGATGCCGATATGCTTCTAGATAACTACCATGAATTACTAGGTATAATTAAAAAACTTGGCACTGGTTCTGAACTAGGAAAAGTAAATAAAGCTTTGAAAGATTTAGACACAAAAGCCAAAGAATTTTTAAAGATATACGATACTGATGGTAATGAAGAGATTGACATCAGTGAATTAATTACCAAACGTCAAGTATTAACCCAAGACTTAACTAAAAACAATAAAGAAAGCAAACTACAATTAATGGTAGAAGCCATAAAACATTTAGAAGACATAGTAGTTGCTTACCAAAAAAATGGCTCTTTAATTGAAGAAGAAAAAGAAAAACAAGAATCTCTAGAAACTAAACTAGCCAAAATAAAAGAAAAGTTAGAGAAGATAAAAAATGAAGAACCAGAAACTCAATTAAATAATTATCATCAAGTCAAGAATCAAGTTGAAGAGCAGAGAAACTTACTTTCTCAAAAAGAACAGCTGACTGATGCAGAATCAGAGTTATTAAAAGAAATTACTGAGTTGATGCCTATTATTGAAGAAAAAATAAACAACATTAAAAATGACGCTGAAAAGAAGTTAATGCAAGATAAATTTTTTCACTTAGAAAATCAAATTAGAAACTTAGTAAGTGCAAGTTACTGAGGCAATAAGATTAGCCAAGGTTGAGAATATACTAAACAAGGAACTTCTAACGCCATAGACTATTTAAAAGATAGCTTAACTACTCCTGTCTGATATTGAGAACAGTGAAAAGAAAGAAAACCACTGATAAACGTCAATGAAACCGAACAACTATTAAGCAGTCAATCTGAAAATCAACAAGAATCAATTGATGAGGGAATAAAACTTTCTTCCCAAGTCAGCCTTTTAAATAAGTATCAATTAGAAAACTCTGCTTCTGAAGAATTAGCAATTGAAATGCAAAGTTTAGAAAATAAAGAATGACAAAACCAAAACTTCACCCAAGAGCAAACCAAACAGTGAATAGAAGTAGGTTTAACTGCTAATGAAGCCAACTTTGCTACTTGATTACGGGATATAAAAAGTAAAGACTTAGTAAACTTTGCTAACCCTCAGTGAATAAAAGAAAAAATTGCCACAAAAGACTTAGACTTAAATGAGCTAAGGCAAGCCTATGAGCAAGAGAGCCAAGAAATCAAGATAGATATGCAAGCACAGGTTATTCAACCACCAAAAGGAGGAAATAACTAATGCTCTCTCTCTCTCTCTCTCTCTCTCTCTCTGTTTTAAGATAATGAGTATATGAGCCTTTTCGTGGTTCTTCTTTACATTGGCTAACATGTTCATCCATAGGAAAATAATCATCAATTATATAAGTAAGGGATTTATCTATTCATTGTTTACTACAAAGAAAACTTTTACCACACTTTTCACATTCTACATATCCTTTAGAAGAACCCAAAAAGTCTTTAATAGGAACATGATTTATGACTTCTCCGGGCACAACAGGGGTTGAACTACAATAATAAGTTTTATTTCTGCTTCGTTCATTTTTCTCATCCATAGTCTTATAGGGGCACTTATCGAGAGCAAGTAATTCCTCAATTTTCTTTTTAGCATTTATTTGTCATGGTTCAAGTTTAGTTAATTCTTTTTCTAAATACTCTTGATTCTATACGAGAGGTTAGAATTCCTTGAATTGTTTGTTGGTCTTTAAAGCCATCAACTGAGCTGTTTTCAATTTTATTTTGTTTTTGGGCAGGTCTTGCCATTTCTACGGTTTTCATAGCTTCTTTGGATTATAGACCAAATGCTAAATTATGATTAGAGAGTTATGTTTTCATTAAATAACGTAATTACTTCTTTAAATCAGACGGCAAAAATAAAAAAGCAAAACCCACGAAAGGAGGTAAAGCATGGGAACAATTAACCTAGATATAAAGTATTTAACTTTTCAAAAAAAGGAAATACTAAAAGATTTTGATTGTGTTGATTGTCGCACAGGAATAACTGACAAAGATATAGAGGATAATAACTTTATTCTTGGAGTTAGTGATTATGCCAATGAAATAACCAAAGATGAAGAAAAAAACTGATTGAGAAATAAGCCAATTTACGGTGTTAGTTTATGGTTAAAGATTGTCGAACATAAGGAATGTCCCGAATTAATGGAAGAGGAAGACATAATGGAACCCAAAGAACCAGAAATGCCCGAAACTAAGGAGGTAAAACATGAATAATCTTTGAACTAAACTAACCAACTGATTTAAACCTAAGCCAAAGAAAGTTATCACTTTTTACAACATAAAAGGCGAAAAGAGAATAATTGAAGAAGAGAAATTAAGACTAGTTGCCAAACCAACCAAATTCAAAGGAATTAACTATAAAAAATACCGACTATTATTTAACCAATCACGGAAAGAAACCAAAAGAAATGAGAGAAAAAGAAAGGAGACATTATGAACGGAATAATTTTAACAGTTTTAATTTTGTCTATCTTTAACTTTATCCTTAATTTTTGTGTGATTTATTATTTGGTTAATAAAGACTGTTGAAAATGTAAAAAAGACAAGAAAATTAAAAGAATTTTTAAAGAAAAGTGTAAGAAATGTGAGGAAAAGATATGAACGAATTTGTAAAAGATATAAGAAGCGAAACAATAAATAATCAAGAAGTAAAAGAACGCAAAAAATACGAACCCAAATTATATAATGTTTGAGGAGAAATTGAAAGAGCGGTTGAAAAGAGATTATATGACAAAGGCAAAACTTATGAAAATTGAGTTAGAAAAGATGATGTTTGTTATATTTTACATTTGATTAATGAAAGACCCGAAGGAATTAAAATAATCAGTGTTTTTAAGAGTAAATTAGAAAGTGAAAAAGTGTGAAATGATATTGCGGCAGGTCGTTTTTATGGAAAGAAATATATTTTTTATTACAAGAAATACAGGCAATATTTTAATTTAATCAATTGGGAGGAGGCGAAATAATGGAAATAAGAGAAAAAAGACCCCAACAAAACATTATTGATTATCTAATGCGTAATTATAAAATGCGATATTCTAGTGATAAAAGAGGATTTTGGTTAATTGTGAAACATCAAGGACAGAAATATTTTGGTTTTATTGAAGAAAGTATATTAGGCAAAGCGATAAATGATAATCAGACCTCCACCACCTTATTAAAAGTGGTAGAAAACATTAGCGAGAAAATTAAACGAAAACAGGAGGAGAAAGGATAATATGAATGATATTTTACTAAAAAATGCCACTGATAAAGAAATGTTGGAAGAAGTAATGAAACGCAAAGGAATTAAGTTCGAACCTAACGAAAACTCTGCGAAATACCCTTATAAGTTAATGTTGGTAGATAAGGAAACGATTAACGCACTAAAAAAGGAAGGACAATTGAAAGTGAAGTATGATGAAAAGAACTAATATTAGCGATATTACTTGAATTTATGATAAAGAAAATGAAACTTTACATATTCAAGAAAGAAACCAACCCGAAAGAGAATTAACTGTTAAAGGAACAACTAATAAAGGTGGAAAGTGATACCAAGTGGACGAGGAAAGACGCCACTGAATATCTTTTAATCCTGATAAGTTTAATAATCAAAATGTCGAAGTATTTTATAAATGCGTAAATTATGACCGAGACTTAACCGATTTTTGAGAACCGCAGGAAATAACCTACTATCGCAAAATGTTTAAAGGAGTTGAAAGAGGCGACGGAACTATTATTTTTTCTTTTAGTGAATTTGATGAATGAATACTTGAAAATGGTAAGTGAAAGAGTAAAGAACACCAATAAACAACCTTGAAAGGAGTTTAATAATGATGACAAATAAAGAATGTCAACTTAACCATTACTCTCTAACTGAACTCTGACAACAAGCCACAGAACAAATTAAAGCCGATTACTTACCAAATAAATCTCTTAAATGTTTTGACTGTCATAATTATGAAAGGAATTATAAAATCATGACTAGTTTATTAGAGAAGTAATGAAATAAAGTAAAGAGAATTAAGGAGGTTAAACATGAATAATCTAAATATTTTAAAAACAATTCCCGACCAAGAATTATTAAATGAACTAAAAAGACGCAACAAAGTTAAAGAACTCAAAAAACCTAATGGTGAAATAGAAAGTTATTTTATTTGGAAAAGAGACATTTTAAATACTAATCAAGAACAATCTTGAACCCAAGAACAGGAAAAGTTAAGGAATAAATACCAAAATGTCAGAGAAGAATGAAAACAAAAAAAAAATTACTTTTCCGGAAATAATTAATTGGTTAGAGGCTTCGCTTGCTGAACTTCGCCCCACTGATAAAAATCCCGATAATGCTCCTACTGGTCTAACTGATGAAGAGGTAAAAATAGTTTACAAAAACGGTTGAGAACCAAAAGAAATTCGGGCACGAAAAGCCACTTTGGTCTCCAATCCCTTAGACCAACCTAATGAGGCTTTTACCATTAATCCTCTCGAAAAAACTAAAATCCAGGCCCGCAAAGAAGAAATTGAAAAAGCCGCTGCTAATGCCCTAGAAAACGCTAAAAATGAAGCAAAAAACAAAATAGATGAGTTTGTAATTGAATTTGACTTACCAGAAGGAAAAGATGAAGAGTTTTCTCTCAATAGTGAAAAAGAAATTGACAGTGCTGACACTGTTGAAAAAGTGATTGAGTTAGAAGCCGAATGGACGAGCAAAATTGCTCTCGAACAAATTCAATATGCTCTTGCTAATGTTCGAGAAAATTCAGTGAAAATAACGAAAATAGTCGAGGCAAATCTAGAAGAAGAAAATCAAAATTATTCCCAACAATTAGTCGGAGCCGATGTGGCAACTGCTACTCGCATTCGTTCAGACCTAATTGATGATATTGAAATTAAAATTACTGACGCAGAAATTAACGACGTTATTCGAGAGTTATTTATTAGAGATACAGAAGAAAACTTAGTCAAAATAGAAGATACTCCTTGAAAAATTGAACTTTCTCAATTTACCACGGATTCCGGAAAAATAGAGTGAAAAGAGTATTTACAAAATCATTGAGACTTAATAAAAGGCGATGCGATTCCTTATCAGCAAATAAACTCAGAACTAACCACCCAACTTATTAACCAAGTAATAGGAACCGAAGGAACCGATGATACTCCCCGAGTAAACGGAAAAGATAATGAAGGAAACGAATTAACTGAATTAAGCCGAAATGAAAAAAGTCTCTTACGCAATGCCATTATTCGCGACCTTAACACCATTGACAAAGACAAAGGCATATATATTATTGACGCTGAGACTTTTGTTGAAGAAGTAAAATTGATTGCTGAGCGTAATTTAGCCCGTTCAATTCAAGAAAAAGTTGATTTAATAACTAACCGAGTTAATGAACTCAGTTCGAACGAAAAAAATAATTTACGAAGAGAAATCGAAGGGATTTTAACTTGAAAAAATGAAACTAATTCTAACCGAAAAAGGGCTTTTCAGCGATTTGACAAAGGAAAAGATAATGAAGGAGAAAGTGTACTCCGAATAGCCTTGTCTGACTTAGGAGCAGCCGAAAAAGAGGAAGATCTTAACTTGACAAAAGAAGAAGCAAAAAAATATAATGAACTTTTTCAGAAAATTAAAAATGCTAAAAGTCTAGAAGAATTAGAACCATTGGGTCGAGAAATTGGCACTTTAAAATACCAACTTTTACTCTGGGCTAAAAATGAATTAGAAGAAAAGTTTACTGACTATGAAGAAAAAAAAGACTATGAATTTTCCGAAAATAGTTTAATTAAACATTACCTGCTTAAAAAAGAAGAATTAAAGAAGACAATAGAAAGCACTCTTGACTCTCCTGATTGAAAAGATAAAACTGATATTTTTGAGGCTGAATATACCGCATCTGTACTTGAAATTGAAAGAAAAAGAAGAGCCACCTTAAATGCTTTATTTGATTACCAAGAAGCAATTTTGACCGAAATTCCTACTGATTGAAAAAAAATCCCTGCGAATCTTGGAAAAGTAGTAAAAAGAGAAGACTGAGAACATTATTTAAGTTATGTTAATTATACTAATGAATTAGCCACCAGAGGAGAAGAAGTTGAGAAATTAATCTCTGAACTCCGTAACAAAAAAATAGTTAGCCGTTTAGCCAAAAACGAAGAAAAAGATGCTGAAATCACCCGACTTCAAACCCTCTTAAAAGAAGACTTAACCACTACTCCTCCCCGTCGGCATGATATTACTGAGGAGGAATTGACCGAAAAGTTAAAAATTAATGGTCTTTATAATGACGATAATGAACCTAGTCTTAGAGCCCTAAAAGACAAATTAGAGGATAAACAATTAGAATTATTTAAAGGTCTTATGCTTTATGTGAACTTTAAAGGTAAAGAATGAGGAGAAGAATTAAACGAGACAAATAGAAACTTAATCACTAATTCCACCAAGGATAATTTGAATGAAAATTTAGCAAAAGTGCAAAAATGATTTGATTTTCGGGAAGATTTTAAAGAAGCCAAAATTGCCGAAAGTGAAGTTCCTTTTGACATTACAAATGAGACAATTGACAGTTATCGGCGAGAAAAGGCAACAGATTGAACTGGAAACAGAGCCGGTTCGGCTTATCTTAATGATTGAAAACCAGCAGGTTCTATTGGAGATAATGGACTGGGGAAAATAGGCGACAAGGGTGCTAATGTTTATGAAGTTTGAAGAATAAAAAAAAATATTGCTGAAATTATTGAGCCAATTCGGACAAAAATGGAAGAAGCAGTAGCAAGCAAAAATTTTTTTAACCGAATAAAAGAACTAGATACGTGGTATGAATCAAAATGAAGCAAAGATAATGAAGACCGTCAGAAAGCTTTAGCAACAATAATGACTGATGGGGACAAAAGTATAAAACTAAAATTAGAATCAAAACTAAAAGATTTATCTGAAACAGAAAAAGACAATATTTTAGCAGAAATTAAAGTAGAGGGCGAGAAAAAAAATCCAAATTTTAGTAGTATAGACGATAAAATTACGTTTATTTGGGATTATCTATCCACGACAAGCCAAGAAGAAATTCGTAAACTACGAGAAGATACCGAAGGTTGAACCACTTTCTTTGCTGACCCGGAAGGCGACGACACTAAAGCGATTACGGATGCGAACCTTAAAACCGGTTGAAAAGACAGTCAACTAACTCCTACCCGCAGCACCGGACCCGACAGCCAAGCCGATACCGCTCACAGTCGCCACTGACGAGATTTAAGAAACAATAACGGTGCCAACGGCGATGCGGACAATAAAGGCGGACGAATTAACAATCGCACTGCTGGTGCGCCAACTTTCACTTACACCTCTTACGCCATCGCTACTAACAACATAAACCCGTTGAACCACGACCAAGACCAGTTAGACGCCGCTCACCAACTTTAGGCTCGGATTAACAAGCCGACTACTACCAGCGCACAGTTAGCCGATGGAAAAGAAATTGACGATGCGATCAAGGCTTTAACCGATGCTCTGGTTCCTGCTACCCGCAACAAAGCGGCTTTACAAATTGAACGGAAACGAGTGCAAGACGAAAGAGGTATTACTTACCGAGATGCTTTCTTGGCTGCAGGACCAGGTAACAATGCTGGACGATTAAGTGCTACTGCTGACAATCGCCCAGGAAACTACCCAACTGATAATACAAATAGAGATAATGAAATTGAGGCGTGAAGAAGGCTTGGTTTTAATCCAACAGACGCCCGAGCAGCTTACGAAATTGGTTGAACGGCTGCTGATGATGCCAATTCACCTGGAGGGGCATTAACCCATGATGATATTCAAAACAAAGACTATGCTGATGCTGCTCGCAGTGGACGAGCACGATTTGGAGGAGGTGATTATATCTTTAATGTAATAAATATGTCAAAGGAAACTGCTCAAAATTGGAATTTATTCTTTAATGATAATAATGAACCTGGTGAAATTGACAATGTTGCTAAAAAACAAGCCTGGTTAGATAGTGGTTTGGATCCTACTCCTAATGGTTTACTTCCACTTCCTCAAACTTCTGAACCACAAGACGCTTGAAATAATGGATGGAAAGCTGGTGATGATACTGGAATAGTACGTTTTAGCGGAGGAACAGTTGACTATAAAAGCAACAGTCAATCAGTAATTAATAATCTTGACCCAACAGTGATTAACAAAACTCATCTCGATGAAGCTAATCAGATCCTTACCGATATTGCTAATACTTATGACCGTGCCACAATAGCAAATCGTGGAGCAGGCTCAATTTGGCAAAGAATTCGTGATTTGTCTTTACACGATGGAGAATTACCAACAGGATTAACACCTGGCAGACAAAGTAACGAATTAGAAAATGCTCGCCAAACAAGAGAAAATAATCTTACTGATAGAAACGACAAGGATAATTCAACACCAGACTATACCAATGCTATCCAAAGAATAAAAGATGAAATGCAAAAATCACCCCCGGTTAGTGATAGTGAATTAAATACTGAACTAAACCAAAATAATTGAGAAAGTTGGCTCCAAACAGCTCAGACCCAAACTGAATTAAATACTCTTGAAAGCCAAGCAATAAATGCTGTTAAAGAAGCCCGTCGCAAGAAAGATGATCGTCAACCACCACGGGAAAATGAACTGGATCGACTTCGTCGAGAAGCCATTGAAGCCGTAAAAAGCCATTGAAACAGTAAAGCCAATTCTAACAGCAAAGTTAATGATAAAGACCAAAATACAGTATTAGGAAGTGATTGAGAAGGAAATATTCGTAGTCAAGATAGTGAAACTGCTATTAATGCCAAGCGCGATTACTTAAAAGGCTTAATTGACACTGAAAAATCCAAAGAAGGTTCTGCTCCTCCTGGTCCTGGTCCTATTTACCCTGATGGTAATAATGAAGACTCAGGAGGTGGAGATGTTGGTTCTGGTGAAAATGAAAGCAATGGTTCTGAGTCTGAAAAGCCTGGAGGAAAAATCCCTCCGGAAAATGAAAGACCTAAAGAGATAATTGAAGCAATTAAGGAAGCTCAGGAAAAAAATAGTAATGGTGATAAATGAACACTTCCAGATAAGCAAGTAAAGCCTGTTTTTGAAAGTTCCCAAATTGATTCAGTTAGCAAAGTTCAAGAAATTCTTACCAAAGTAGAGCAAGCTTTCAATGCCCAAAAATGAGACAAAGAAAAAGAGCAATTAAGTATTTACCTCCGAGAACATAAATCTGCTAATTCCTTTTCTTATGAGTCTGCTAATAAATTTAATCAACAAGTTGACCGTGCTATTGAACACTTGCAAATGCTAAAAAACAATCAGCAAATGGTTCATCCTAGTCCAGAAGATGAGAAAAAATGATTACCTTGGGCTATCGTGATTGGAAGCGTTGGAGCAATCTCAATAATCTGCCTGGCAGCTTGAAGAAATCTTCCAAGAATGAGAGAAAATTCTTCACCAAGCAAAAAATAAAAAGGTGAGAGAGCAAATTCCTTTCATTATTAAGTTTGTATTTAAATCCTAAATATAATGTAAAAATATAATAACTATGGAAAAAAAAGCACTAAAAACTGAAACTATTTACCAAAGAGTAAATTTGGATTATGAACTCAAAGATTTAGAGCCTCATATTCCGGAAGTAATTATGAACGACCATTACAACGGAAATCATAAAGGATACGAAACTAATTTAAATTTAATTCTTGCTAAACTGGAAAAAGACAAAAAGGAATACATAAAAAATAATTATCCTGATTTAAGAAGTCTTTTGCAAAATCTTGACAAATTATCTCTTATTCCGCAAATTAAGGAAGCCATTCGTTTTCAGGCTGGTGGTTTAATTAATCATAACTATTTTTTTTGGCATCTAGCAAAAGATAAAACAAATACTAGCAGGGATTTTTTAGAAGCACTTCGCGATAGTGGTTTTGATAGTTTAGACCCGCAAAGTGATTTAAAAGAACAATTAATCAAACAAGCCCTTGACCCTACCATCAATGGCATTGTTTATGGAAGTTATTGAACTTGATTGGTCTTGGATAAGAATAACAAAATGAAAATTATTAAAACTCCTAATCAAGATAGTCCTTGAATGGCTAATTTGCGACCTTTGATTGCTATTGATATGTGAGAACATGCTTATTTAAGAAAATATAATCCTGAACAGTATGGAGTTAATTACAAAAAAGAATATTTAAATGCTCTGATTCATTATTGTCTTAATTGAGAAAGAATTGATGAAATATACACCCAAGAGGCTAAAATATTTGGATAATTTATTTAAAAACCAAGCAAAAATTAATTTATGGAGTGATGACCGAGCGGCCAAAGGAAGTTCACTGCTAACGAACTGCATGTTAATATGCACGAGGGTTCGAATCCCTCTCACTCCGCCATATAACAAGAGAGAGAGAGAGAGAGAGAGAGATTTCTCTCAAATTCAAAGAATAAAACAAAATGACGACCATAAAATTTAAATTATTAACTTGAGACTTAACTAACCATGGATTAGAATTAGCAGTTTCTGAGTGTTCTTATAACTCTCAAACAATTCATAAAATCATTCTTAAAGGCTATTACAAACTTTTAAATGAGAAAGACAATAAATCATTTATTATCAAAAATATTCAAGATAATGAAGTCGAATTTAAGCCAAATAATAACGAACTGGTGATTAATTATTCTCATTTCATTATTTTCCCTGCCAAAGTTGATTTTCTTTTTGCAGTTAGCAAAATTGAAGAAGTCAATAATAGTTGAGAAATAGGATTAACTTTTCCTCATGCTTGAAATGGAGAAAAAATTGCGAAAATTCGGTTTTCTGATCCTGATAACCAATATAAAAGAATAATTGAAGAAAACAAAAATGAATATTTTTTTACCATTAGTGGAATTAAAAAATATGACCTTCTTCCCGCAACCGATGGAACCAAAATTCTTTTTCTTTCTGTAAATAATTTTCAATATTTAGAAAAAAGTGTCCCTTTTCAGCCTGGCTCAGTAGAAATTTCTGCTAAAAATCCCACAAAGAAAGGTAATTATTATTTAATTAAATGTCAAGGAGATTTAGCCAAAATTGGCTTGACAGATTACAAAAAAATTAGAATTATTACTCGAGAAAAAATAAATTACGGAGACACAATTAAATTTAACTTAACCAACTTGAAAGATATTTTGCAACGTGATGAGGAAGATGGCATACTAAGAATAGATGATAATTATCTTGGTTTTACCAAAATTCAAACTGGTTTTGATGCTTTTCCCCACGAACAAGCCCAAATTGCCCTTCAAAAGCAAAGCCAAAAATTCCTAAAAAAATACCAAAAAGAACAAGCAGAAAGGATAAATTGATGCCAAAAAAGTTTAGAAAAACATTTCTCTCTTCTTCAACAACTTTATAACAAACTTAATGACCAAATAAGCCAAGAATTAATTGACCAAAAAAATGTTCTCTCTCGTAAACTAACTGAATTTGCTAATCAGAACCAAATGGAGAACAGGGTTTCTTTGCTGGAAAAACGAATTTTTTCCGTTATTCCAGATTACCAAAATCAAGGCAAAATTGATCAGTTCAAAGAAGAGTTAACCAACATCGACCAAGAATTTAGGGAATTAACCGAAAAAGTAGAAAAATACCAAAGTTCGCTTGGGGAGTATCTAAAAGAAAAGTTAGTTTCCGTTTACGAAAACGATTCCCAGTTTCAACAATTACTCACTAAATATAATGTTGGTCAACAAGCCCTTTTTGATAATTGAGATGAAAGTTATTACTCTTGATTACAAGAAGATGGCTCAATTAATTATTTTAACTTGGAAAAATATCTTCAAGAACAGAGTTCACAAGACGGATTACCAAATAATCTAGGTTATTCTTCAGAGGATTTAAAAGAGGGTAGTGAATACCAACCGTGAAATGAAGCCTTCATCAAAAAAAGCGAAGCCAGAGAAGCAATTGATTTGAACTATTCCCTGGAACAATGAAAAGATCCCCAATATCAAGAATATAAAAAAAAAAATCGTATTTTAGCCGATGGAATAATTGAAGTTTTTCAAAGAACCTGAGATCCTCCTTTGTCAGAAAAACACAAAAAAGAGATTAAAAGTTCACTAGATTCTGACTATTTAGTAGAAAATATTTTAAAAATTCAAGAAGAGAGATTTCTGGTCCAAGCCCAAGACTATTTTAAAGACTTCATTGATCAAGAACTAAAAAAATCTCCCGCAGTAAATATTAATGAATTAGGTGGTTATTCAGATTACGTTCAAGAAATTAGCGAAAGAAACTGAAAAAGATTTTCAACATTAAAAAACTATCTAGAAAAAATAACTGATAAAATTAATCAAGTACGAAAAAACAAAATTTCTTCCTTGACCGAAGCCCGAGAAAAAACTAAAAAAAACCTCAATGAAACTCTTAAAAAAACTAAAATCAAAGCCCAAGAACTTCATCAACAATACCAAAATTGAGAGACAAAACTAGAAAAAACAGAAAGTATTAGTGAAATTTTTCAATTTGGACAAGACTTAACTCTCTTGGTTGAAGAAATTAATTGTCTTTCCCACCAGCAATGATTTCCCAATTTTGGCCAAAGGGAAAAAGACCAAATCAAACGTGTAAAGGACAAAGAAGCATTAGAAAAACAAATTAAGTCTTGAAAAGAAAAGAAAAGAAACTGATTAATTACTCGCCAAATTAATAAGTATCTTCGTTGTTACCAAAAACTACAAGAAGAAAAAACGCAAAATTATTTTGCTCAAAATCAACAATTAAGAGAAGTTTTATATTTATTAAAAAGAGGTAAATCTTTCTTGAATAGTGAACAGATTGAACTCGAGAAAACTCTTCAAAAAATGTTAGAACCGATGATGAATTTGTTTCAAGTAAGAGGTTTTCAAAAGATGTTTAATAAAGCCACTTATGTAGAAGATAAACAATATTGACTTCAACAATTACAAAATGAACTACAAGAAATAACTAAAATAAGAAAATTAACTGAACAAGAAGCCCAAATCCAAAAAAAGGCTGAACAAAATTTTCGCTTAATTCAACAAGGAAAAGAGACAGAAAAATTTATCATAATTAATGAAAAACAACTTGAACTTGAATTGCTTACTTTGGAACCAGAAGAAAACATCTCCATAAGTGAAAACGCTAATGATAATCAAGACTTAATTTCCCAAAAAGCCTTAATAATTTTTGCTGTGGTTGGTTTTTTATTGATTTTTCTTTTTCGTTGATATCGCAAAAAAAAAGAAGAAGACCCCTTTCGGTAAAAGAAATAAATTAACTTACACTAAAATTTTATAATGATTAGTTTCAAGCAAACTGCTGTAAAAATCGAATATCATTTAAATAAAAATTACGAATATTTTCAATTCCGTATTTAATCATTAGTAAACGCTCTAAACCAAAAGCAAAAGCAAAACCGGAATAGATTTTAGTGTCAAATCCACAGTTTTTTAAGACTTGGGGGTGAATTAAACCAGCCCCGGCAATTTCTACTCAGCCGCTCCTTTTACATATTTCACAACCTTTTTGTTGACATTGGAGACAGGCAGCATCAACTTCTACACTCGGTTCAGTAAAAGGAAAATAAGAAGGGCGGAAGCGAATAACTTGCTGTTCACCAAATAATTCTTTCATTAACAATTCCAAAGTTCCTTTTAAATTACTAAAAGAAATATCTTTTCCAGTAACAAAGCAATCTACTTGAGTAAATTGGTGTGTATGAGTAGCATCGTCATCGTCTCGTCGGTAAACTTTACCGGCACTAATAATTCTTAATTCTGTGTTAGGATTTTCAGAGAGTATTCGGCTTTGGACATTAGTAGTATGAGTGCGTAAAAGTAAACCATCAGACAAATAAAAAGTATCTTGCATATCACGAGCAGGATGACCAAAGGGCATATTTAGTTTAGTAAAATTATTTTCCTCGGTCTCAACTTCTGGACTTTCTACAATTTGGTAGCCAAGGCGTAAAAAAATGTCATAAATTCTTTGAATAAGTTGAGTTAGAGGATGAAGACAAGCAAAAGGCAATTTTTTTCCTTCTAAGGTAATATCAATTTTTTCATTTAGTAGTTGATGATTTAACTCTTTTTCGTTTAATCCTTGCTCTTTTTTTTCCGTAATAGTTAATAATTTGCTTCTCCATTCATTAATAAGTTTAATCTTTTCTTTTTTCTCTTTTTGGTCACTTAAATTAATTGTTTGGCTAAAAATTTGGGAAATTATGCCCCCTTTACCTAAGTATTCTTTTTTAATTTTTTGTAATTCTTCTTTGGTTTGGGCGGCGAAGATTTTTTGTTGAATAGTTGCACAAATTGAGTTAATTTTTTCAATTTCTGCATAGCGATAAAGACTTTCTTGTTTATCCAAATCTTTTTCTTTCATTTTTTAATTATTTATTTTTTACTTTTAGGCAATCAGTTATCAAAACTTTAACTGGACTCAAACGACCAAGAAAATTAACGTTAATTGTAATTAAATTTTTTTTTGTTTCAATATCGATAATTTCTCCCCGACAGCCTTCATAAACTCCTCGGACAACTTTTATTAAATCTCCGTATTTAAAATTGCCGGCTTCTTTTTCTTCTCCTTGACCTATTTCTCCTTTTTCGGCTTTTTGGAGTAAAGTTAAAAACTCAGCGGCTTTTTGAGGGGATAAAGGGTCAGGTAAGATTTGCACACCAGGAATGCTATAAATTAATTGAATTAATTCTTCATCCAAAACACAATGGCAAAAAATATATCCAGGAAGCAGGCTTTTTTCTTTTGTAGATTGGGGAATAAATCGCAAATCGGCAACCTTTTCTTGGCAATTAGTTTTTTCTAATTCATTTTTAATTTTAGCAATTACTTCTTTTTCTTTACCGCCACGCACTAATAATATGTGTCAAAAATAACTTAAATTCATCATAAATGGATAATGGCATTTTTTTCTTTCATAACCATAGAAGTATTTAATTACCATGGCTAAATTTCTATTTTGCCTATGTTTATTTTTTAGCGACCGCTGAATAAGTTGACTATATTACTCTATGAAACAATAATGTCAGTTTTGGCAAGAAACAAAAAAATTAAGATTAAAAGGATATTATTAATCTTTAAAAAAACATGCTAAAAAATATAAATAAGAAAAACAGGTTTAAATTCAATAAGTTTCTGCAAATTAGTAGAAAAAACTGTTGGACTTTTTAATGAGAAACTTTTCTGAAAAAACACGAAAGCAGACGCAACATATTTGTTTGTTGAAAACTTACAGACTTGTGAACCAAAATAACAAAAAAATTATGAGAAAATGTATTATGTGTCAGGGTATCCTTCAATATCCTTTCTTGGCTAATTACGAGCAAGGAAGGTTTGTTTGTACGGAATGCTTAAAAGAACGAAGAGAAGAAGTAATAAAAAGTGTTAATATTAATTGCTTATATTTCCATTTCAAAAATACTCCCAAAAAAATAAAAATTGTTTGCGATTGGGACGAAGTTATTCAGCCTTTGGAACCAAAAGCATATTACGAATTATCTGAATGAGAAGGAGCCTATTATTCTGCTCCCTGATGAATGCCAAATGGAACCAAATTTGAAGAGTGATTTAAAAACTTTTGACTTAATCCTCCTATTTATTATTCTGATTATGGCAGTCATTCTGTTTATTCAGAAAAAAGTATGATAAAGAGTTGTGTAATGGAAGAAAATAGTTTTGCTCTTGGTGCAAGAAATATTAAAGATAAAATTGATAAAATAAAAAATGAACCTGATTTTTATGAACACAGCCCTTTTCTCACTATTGCAAAAGAATTATTGATGCTAGTGAAAGAAGCCAAAATAGAAATTATTTTTCTCTCGGCCTATGACGAAAAAATTTTTAAAAATGGTGATCCACGAAAGAAAAAAATATTTTCTGAAACTTTTGGCAAATTTGCTAACTGTTCCTTAAATTTGATTGGTTTTGATAGTGAAAAAACTGGTAAAACTAAAAGCGAATGAATTAAAGAGAATGTACCTGACTGTAATGTAGTGATTGATGATAATCCTAACATTTTAACCAAAGTTTTAGAAGATAATCCACAGGTAAATGCCTTTGCTCCGTGATATCCTTCAATTAAGCATCATGAGAAAGTGTTGTTAATTAAAACTTCAATAAGCGTTTGAAAAAAGATGATTTTGAAAGTAAATTTAGATAATTTGCGAAGAAGATTTTTGATTATTAATATTATTTTTTTTCCTTTTTCAAAGAACAAAGCCAATAATTCCGCCAATGAAAAGTAAGGTAATAATAACCGAAACTACTATTCAACCAAAACTTCTTTTTGTTGTGCTTACAATATTCCATGCACTTTTACCAGTTATGTCGCCTTTATCAGCCCTTCACAGAATAAAATTTTCACCATCCGCTGGTCTATGTTCATCATATACTACATAATAATCAAACCAACGCTTTCCGACATTCTTTAATTCTACGATAATTTTATATTTTTTGCCGTCCTTTTCAAATTCTACTAATTTTGGTTCAGATTTGGCATCACCAGTTTGTCCTTTCTTGAAATAAACTTCAAAGGGAACATTTTTTTTTTTCTAAATTAATTATCTTTCCATCAACATCCTTAATTTTTACAAATATATCGCATTCTATTTTCTCTTTCATTATCAATACTTTTTAGCCTATACAATTAAAAATTAACAGAAGTTTTTTTTCTAAATCATTGTAGCACCCCAATGATTTTTGTTCACTAAATCTATATAATTATTTTACTAACCTATCAGCAAAAACTCTCCATAAAAAATCCAGTCAAAAAATCTAAAAAACTTACACAAAAAATTTACTGACCTATCAAAAAACCTCCCCTGAGACATATATCCCCCCGTCACCCACACCTCCCTCTCTCGTCCCTCTCTCGACGGTGTTTTCCCGTATCTCACGAGAAAAAACCCTACTCCTCTAAAAAGGAAATATGAACGAAAATAATCAACAAAATCCACTAGCCAATAGTGAAGAACACGAAAAATTAGTGCTAGGTTTAAAACAAGATATCCAAGATGCCTTAGCCGAAGCCAAAAAATGACAAGGTTCTTATATAAAAATAGAACAATCCCTAGCCGAAACGGAAAGGAAAAATAGAACCCTAGAAGAAGAAAAAGAAGCCTTAAAAAGAGAAAACTTACGGCAAAGAAAAATTGAACTCAACCAAAAAGAAACTAAAAACAAAAATGAGTTTTTAGAACATTTCCAAAGGCTCCAAACAGCCAAAATCCAAGGAGGTCTTAAATAATGGTGGACTTCAATCCCCTCTTGGAAAACCTTCAAGAACGAGTAGTCCAAGAAAAACCTTTGAAGTTAATCTATGCTGATAACACCTACTCCGTATTTAACAAAGGAACTACGGAATTCCACGGAGCCGAAGAGGAATTTATTGGAGACCAGCCCTTAGAAGGAGTAAAATGAAAGAAAACTCTTAAAAGTAGTGATGCTGAAAACTTGCCAGAAGTCTTCTCTTGTCGATTAAAAATCATTCACGACCACTTTTACTACACCATTTATAACAAAAAGGTCATGAAACGAGCCTTACAATCTCCGACTGAAATGGCAGCTCTGGTCGACCAATTAACGGACAGCATGACTACTAAGCCCAAGTTAGACTTGAATCGAGTTTTAACTAAAGTAATCTGCACCAAAGACAATTACAATAATGCTGCTTGGGAAACCGTCACTGCCGAGGAAGCCAAAATTGACAGCCTAGATAAAGCCATAGCCATTTTAAGGAAAATCAAAGCAGCAGCCAACGGGATGGTGGAACCTTCGGACAAGTATAATAGAGGATATCAAAAACCAAATAGCCACGACTGAAACAAAGTAGTTACTAATAGTGAAAGCCGAAAGAATTTAGTTTTAACTATTGACCCGGATTTCCTTGATGACTTAGAAATCTACTTTCTAGCTGATGTGGCTCGTGACTCTAACCTTAACCCCTACAAACTTTTCAAAGAAGTAATTGTAAAGAAACTCACCAATAATGCCTTGGCTACGCTCCATGACGAAAAAAGTGTAGTTTACCGGATAATTAATGAAGATGGAATTACTCACGAACAAGTCTTTGGTTCAGGCAACAGTAAATTTGGCTATCATATGACCGTGATTGGAGGCATGATACCTTTCACCAACAGTTGAGCCCTAGCCAGAGCATAGGAGGTATATGTATGTTAATATTGAGAGGAGAAATCAGCAAAAGTCGGGAACAAACCAAAAACCAACAAACCCAAACCGACTTAAATAAAATTCTTAAAAAATGAAAGTTCGGAGGTCAACCTTTTAAAAACACCGAGGACTTTCTCACCAAAATGGGTGGCTGAGTAGATAAACAAATTGATAAAGACAAAGAACTAAACGACTTTTTAAAACTTTTTGACCTAGAAAACCTCAACCAAATTAAAGGAATAGAATTGAAAGGAGAAGGAGAATAAGATGAATTACCAAGCCCGATTATTACGACAAATGTGAAGCAATGACATTGCCAAAAAAACTAATCAATGAACCCAAGAAAGGAACATTCTTGAAAATGACCTCACCACTCTCCAAAACTCCGTAGATGTGGTCATAGTGGAAAACTTATCTAAAGAAAACAAAGAAAAAGACCGACAAATTAAAGCCCTCACTCTCCTCGCCATCCAAAGAAAAGAACAGTTAGAACAAGAAAANGCTGATGTGGCTCGTGACTCTAACCTTAACCCCTACAAACTTTTCAAAGAAGTAATTGTAAAGAAACTCACCAATAATGCCTTGGCTACGCTCCATGACGAAAAAAGTGTAGTTTACCGGATAATTAATGAAGATGGAATTACTCACGAACAAGTCTTTGGTTCAGGCAACAGTAAATTTGGCTATCATATGACCGTGATTGGAGGCATGATACCTTTCACCAACAGTTGAGCCCTAGCCAGAGCATAGGAGGTATATGTATGTTAATATTGAGAGGAGAAATCAGCAAAAGTCGGGAACAAACCAAAAACCAACAAACCCAAACCGACTTAAATAAAATTCTTAAAAAATGAAAGTTCGGAGGTCAACCTTTTAAAAACACCGAGGACTTTCTCACCAAAATGGGTGGCTGAGTAGATAAACAAATTGATAAAGACAAAGAACTAAACGACTTTTTAAAACTTTTTGACCTAGAAAACCTCAACCAAATTAAAGGAATAGAATTGAAAGGAGAAGGAGAATAATATGAATTACCGAGAACAATTATTACGACAGCAACACAAAAATCACTTGGCTAGTCTAAACCAAAAATGACAACAGGAACGGAATATCTTACAAAACGATATCACCACTCTCCAAAATAGCACTGATGTAATCATTGTGGAGAATTTGGATAAAGAGAATAAGGAACTCAAAAAAACCATCCAAGCTCTCACCCTCTTAGCCCAAAACAGAAAAGAACAGTTAGAACAAGAAAAACAAGCCCTAATCACCCTAGCCCAAAAGAAAATCACCAACCAAAAGCAAGCCCAAGAACTCCTAAAAGAACTCCAAGAAAAGTGAACTAATGAAAAACAAGAATGAACCAACCAAGAAAAAGAACTCCAAGAGCAACTCACCCAAACCCAAGCTGAAAATAAACATCAATTCTCCCGTATCAAAGAAGAAATGAAAAAAGTTCAGAACTTGACTGAGCAAATTACCCACTACCAAAAACTTTTTGAAAAAGAACAGCAAGCCAACAACCAACACTGAAAAGATAAAGGAGAATTACAGCAACAGTTAGAGAAAGAGAAAGAAAGCCGTAATAAAGAAATAACCAACCTCAACCAACAACTCACTCAAAGTCAAGAAAGAGAAACTAACTTAAACCAAATCTCAGAACAAAAGGAAATCAGAATTACCCAACTCAACCAAGGATTAAAGAACTTAGAAAA